>JAXGCE010000024.1:0-44917 GCA_034186105.1 Selenomonadaceae bacterium | reverse complement strand
GTATTCAAGGAAACCCCATGCACGGCTCTCTGCTGACGCAGATTCGCCGGTTTCAAGGGAGAAATGCGGGGAATCTCCCGCGTGTCTACTGGTTATGGACAAGATTCTGAAAGCCTATTTCATCTGTTCGCCATCAAGATACTTTTTATCCGTATGCTCCATCTCGCGTGTCATTCCTTTTCTCATTCGTCCATCAACGGCACAAACATATTCTTCTCCAACTCCTCGCGCGGCAGGAATGGTGCCATGTCTTCGAGTGGCGGGCTGACGATCGTGCCGTCGGGGAGTTTCTTTGCGAGGTTCTTTGGTTCGAATTTTTGCGTTGTCGTGACAAAGACTTCGCAGATGACATAGCCCTTCGTCGCGAGGGTCTTCGCGATGCCGCCTTCCAATTCTGCGTTGTTTCTGATGCGAATATACGGGATACAGAACGCTGTCGCAACCTTGCCATAGTCAGGAAAGCCCAAGTCGCCGCTCTCAGGGCCGACGCCGACAAGCTTGCCGCCAAAGAAGTTGCTCTCTGTCTGGCGCGGCTGGTGATACCCCTCATTGTTGATGATGAAGATTTTCACGGGCAGATCATTTGTCACGATGGTCTGCAGCTCCTGCAAATTCATCATGATGCTGCCGTCGCCTTCGATGCAGACGACGTCGCCGTTCCCTGCCGCGATGGATGCGCCGACCGAGGCGGGCAGGCCGTAACCCATGGACGAGATGCCGCAGTTCATGAGGAAGCGGTCGCCCTGTTTGATGTAGTAGGTCTGGCTGCCGACGACGCTCGCCGAGCCGTTCGTCACGACGGTGATGTTGTCCTCGGGGAGCATGCGGCTGAGTGTATCGATGAAGGCATACACGTTCGCTTTTTCGGTTTCTTCGTATTGACGCTGCTGCACGACGGGATACGTTTTTTTCCATGCATTGCACTGATTGATCCATACGTCATGGCGCTTGGCCGCACCATCGGCGGCGAGCAGCGCTTTCATGAATGCACCTGCGTCGCCACAAAGGGGCAGATCGACATGGATGATCTTCTTCCGCAATTCCTCAGGATCGATGTCGACATCAACGACGTAGGCCGCCCGCGCCCAAGTGTGAACGTCATAGCCTACTTGATAGATGCTGAGACGTGCGCCGAGGCAGAGCAGGTAGTCGCTGTTCTGCACGGCAAAGTTGCCCGCACGATCGCCCATCGTGCCGCCGCGCCCGCAGTAATAGCGACTGTCCGTCGCCATGAGGTCGATGCTGTCCCAGCACGTCACGACGGACGCGCCGTAGCGCTTTGCGAGGGCTGGGAGCAACTCCGCCGCGCCAGCCCAGCGGATGCCATTGCCCGCATAAATCACCGGACGCTCCGCATGCATGAGGCCATCCGCGACACTCGCCGCGAGCTTCGTGTAGTCGGCCTCGGGATACACGGGCAGCCTATAATGCTGCAAATCGTCCGTCTCGATGCTCTTGCCCTGGATGTCGACTGGCACATCGACCCAGCACGGCCCTTGCCGTCCCGTCGTCGCAATCGCATACGCTTTCTCGAGCACGAAGGCGATGCGCTGCGGGTCGAGCACGAGCTCCGCGTACTTCGTCATATCGCCCACGGCATGCGTGATGTCAAACTCCTGTCCGCCGAGCGTCCGCAAGTCCAGCCCGCTCGTCCGCACGAGGTTCGCCGTCTTCATCTGACCGGATACGATGAGCATCGGGATGGAGTCCTGGTACGCGCCAGCGACGCCATTGAGGGCGTTGATCGCGCCCGGCCCGCTCGTCACGCAGACGATCGCCGGTTTCCCCGCGATGCGCGCATACGCCTCCGCCGCCATCGCTGACGCCTGCTCGTGATGGTTGTACGTGCAGTGCATCTGCGGATGGTGGCCGAACGAATCATTGAGATGCATCGCCCCGCCGCCGACCACGCCGAAGACGTGCGTGATGCCTTTTTTCACGAAAAAATCCGCAATGTAGTCCGATACTTTCATTTTCATGTGTCGGTAACTCCTCTGTCATTCCCTGCGCATGAAGGTCATCAAATGCGTGACAGCATCCGCGATTTCCTCGTGGTGGACATCACGGAAGACACCCAGTTCCCCGTCGTGCCGGATCAGGACGGCGCGGATGTGCGCGTCCGTCTGTTTTTTGTCTTTCCGAATCGCCGAGAGGATGCCGTCCATGTCGAAGCAGTCGCGCTGGATTTCGATTTCTGTCAATATCTTGCGGCATACCTGCTCAATCCGCGCGGCGTAGTCCGCCTCGATGAAGCCGCGGCGCACGGAGATCGCGTTCGCCGTAATCATGCCCATGGCGACGGCCGAACCGTGTGGGATGGCATAGCTGCTCGTCACCTCATACGCATGGCCGAACGTATGCGCAAAGTTCAGCAGGATGCGCTCGCCCTTGTCGAACTCGTCCGCCTCAATGAAGCGCTTTTTGAATGTGAGCGACGTCACAAGATATTTCTGGAGCACATCGTAGTCGTGTGCGAGAATCGCGTCGATATCCGTCTCCATCTGTGCGAACGAGGAGCCGCCCGCGATCACGCTGAACTTCACGACTTCGCCAAGGCCACTCAAATAGTCGCGTTGCGCGAGCGTGTGGAAAAATGCAGGATAAATCCGGATTTCGTCTGGCGGATAAAACGAACCCAGCAAATTCTTGAAGCCTTTGTAATTCAGCGAAGACTTGCCACCAATGCAGCTGTCGGATGCCGCGAGCAGCGTCGAGGGGTAGAACGTCCAACGGATGCCGCGGTACAAGCTCGACGCAACGAAGCCCGTCACGTCCTGCGTGATGCCCCCGCCGATGGAGACAAGATGTGTATTGCGTTTCGACGGCATCTCCGTCATCTTTTCGCAGATACGGAGGACGGTGTCCATGTTTTTCTGCTCTTCGCGCGCGTCGATGAGCACCAGCCGCGCCGAAGGAATCACCGACAGCGTGTTGCGATACAAATCATACACAGCGCGATCTGCCACAAAAAACGTCTCTGGCCGCTTGGCGAGGGCACGGATTTCGTCCAGCGTTTCGACGAAGTCCACATGATACGTCTTGAAATGCGATTGGATGTCCATAAAAAATGGCCTCTTTCTCAGTTTGCCTTGATGGTCTCGCCGCCGTCGGCGACAATGACGGAGCCAGTCACGAAGGACGCGTCGTCCGAGACGAGGAACAGCGCGACATTCGCGATCTCCTCGGGCTGCGCCATGCGCCCAAGCAGATTGCAGTCGCTGAAGCGCGAAAAATCGCGGTTCGTGAAGAGGTCCGTCACGGTCACGCCTGGGCACAGCACGTTCACGCGAACGTCGGGCGCATAGAATTTTGCAAGATAGCGACTGAACTGTATCACCGCCGCTTTTGCCGAGGCATACATATAGGTGCGCCGCCCCTTGATATAGCTGTGCAGGCCGTTGTTAGACGCATTGACTAGCATGACGCCATGGGCATCTTTCAGCATTGGCATGAAAGACTGGCTCACGCGCATCAAGCCTTTGACGTGCGTGTCATACATCGTGTCCCATGCCTCGTCCGTGATTTCATCGAGCGCTGCCGTGATCAGCAGGCCTGCATTGCTGAACAAGATGTCGAGCTTGCCGTATCGTTCCTTTATCGTGCGGCTCAGAGCGTCAATGTCCGCTTGCTGCGTGACATCGCATTTGACAAACGTGATGCGGCTGCCGTTCGCGCGCATGGTGTGTTCGGCTGCCTGGCCTTTTTCCACGTTCCGCCCTGTAATGATGACCTCCGCGCCTTCTTTTGCGAAGCGCGCGGCTGCCGCCGCGCCGATGCCGGACGTGCCGCCCGTCACGAGGGCGATTTTCCCGTCCAATTTTCCCATGATGTTCTCCTGTCACTCCTCATACCGCGACCGCGTCACAAATTTCACCTGCAAAATATCCTTGTTGTCCCGCAAGAAGCTCCGTACGGACTCGTTCATGTTGCTGGCCTTCGCCTTGACGAAGCTGTATTCGCGGCTGATGTCGAAGTAGTTGTCGCTATCTTTCGAGAAACCGTCGAAGCCGGCGAGGCTGACGTGTTTCACGTCGAGCTGGATCAGGACTTTCAGCATCATGAGGAGTGAGTTGTCGATGGTCTCCGCGTCCTTGTCGATGAGCGAGCTGTAGTTCAGCACGCAGTCGAAGCGTCCGCTGACTTTCGTCACGTTCGATGTGGCGATGATCTGCGCTGCGGGGTTCGCGCTCGTCGGGAGGTCTTGCATGAGCTGGGTGTGGCGTTTCGCGTTCGTGAGGAAGATGGCATCCGCGCGGAGGTCGCTCGGCGCGTAGTTCACGGCGATGACGAGCGGATGGTGTTCCTTGATGTAGTTTTTCACGCGCGTCGCCTGGCGCGCGATGTTGCGGCCGGGGCCGACGAGCAGGAGCTCCTTGCCCTCGACCTGCTTTGCCAGTGCCTTGTACGCCGCCGCATCGTTGCACTCGATGTCTTGATACTGCCGGTACATCTCTTCTGCGTATTTCGCGTCGTAGAGCAGGCTCTTTTCTGGTTTCAGTGCATGGAGCAGTTCGAGGATCTGCTTCACGGACAGCGTCTTCTGTCCCATGAAGTAATTCACATAATTCGGATGGCAATGCGTCGAGGCCGCGATGTAGAAAAAGAGGTTGTAACCCCAGTATTGCTTCTGGTAGATGTCCAGGATGATGTCGTCGATGGCCTCGAGGATCTGGCTCACGTCGTAGTGCTGACCTTGCTTCGTGTTGCGGTACATCATGAGGAGCTCGAGCGGGGCGTTGCCCGCGCTTTTGCCCATGCCGTAGAGCGTGCCGTCGGCGAGCAGGCCGCGGTCGAGATTGGAGCCAAGGAAATGCTTTGCATTCGCATAACCGAGCTGGAAATTGTTGTGCGCATGATAGCCGAGGCAAATCCGCCGGTCGAGGTGCGCGTCGAGGATGCGCGCGATGTGCATGAGATGCTCTTCGTCGAGTAGGCCGTAGGTGTCGACCATGGACGTGGCGTAGGGCATGAGGTCGTTGACCTTTTCCGCATATGCGACGAGCGCCTCGTCGGTGTATGTCGTCACGGAGACCATCTGCGCGAAGACGATGTAGCCAAGCTTTTTGACCTCAGCACAGAAAGCGAGCGCCTGATCACGCAAGTGCTCCTTGAAAATCACGCGGATGCCATCGATGAACGACGCGTCCGCCGGTCCGAGATGCTCGATGCTGCACGTGCCGTAGTCGATCATCGCGAGCACGGTCGCGTCGCCTTTGTTCGCACCTGCATAGATCTTGTCGTAGCACGCGGTGTCGGGCTGGATGGAGCGGTCGTAGTCATACGGCCGCCGCTCGTCGAGGAAACCAACCTCGATGAACTCGACGCCCGAGCTGACAAGACGGCTGAAAATCTCCATCATCTTGTCATGCCCGAACTTCCAATCATTCACATACCCGCCATCCCGCAATGTACAGTCGAGCAAACATCTGTCCCTCATAAAAAGACATCCTCCCTATATCTCAAATCCTCGATATTCCACACTTACAATTCTCAGCGTCCCTCCCCACTCGCCTAAAACGGAGGGAAAAGAGAGTCATAGAAATGAACTGTCTCAATTGCAAACTCCACGCCGTCACCATCAAAACGACCGATGTCTCCGACATCAGCACGTACCTCGTAATCCTTCGGAGTGTCCCCTACCACAAATGGCAAAATGCAACGATATCATTTATACAGACGATATCGTCCGGAGGCTCGAAAAAATCATCGAGCGAACCAAACAAGCCATAGAAGGAATTTCGATCATCGACTACGCCAAAGCAACAGCGTGTCCGGTCACCGTCGAGTGTCCCTTTTTCAAGCTTCGCAGCTATTCACTGACAGAGTTATTTTTTGTAGCTACAGAGCAGAATGCTTGGATCTCTCGTTGCATCTCTCGCACGACGTTGACACCTGTTTGTTGGCAGCGCGTGAATGCAACCGTCTCCCGCACGGCGTCTTCGATGCCCCAGGTCGGCTGCCAGGCGAGCGTGCTCTTGATCTTCGAGCAGTCAAGCTTCAGAAAATTCGCTTCGTGCGGGCCGCCGTCGGCGTGGACTTCGTAGCGTGCACCGTCGCCCCAGGCGTTGCAGAAGAGCTGTGCGAGATGTTCCGTCGTCACGCAGTCGCGGTCGTCAGGACCGACGTTGTACCAGCCTGCGAGGCTCGTGTCTTCGTATTGGCGGGATGCGATGAGGAGGTAGGCCATGAGCGGTTCGAGGACGTGCTGATAGGGGCGCGTCGAGTGCGGATTGCGCAAGATGATAGGCTTTTTTGCCGTCACGGCGCGGATGCAGTCGGGGATGATGCGGTCGGCCGCGTAGTCGCCACCGCCGATGACGTTGCCCGCGCGCGCCGTCGAGATGGCAACATGGTTATCCGCAAAGAAGCTATTTTTGTAGCTGTGCGTCACGAGTTCGGAGCAGCTCTTGCTGTTTGAGTACGGATCGTAGCCGTCGAGCGGGTCGATCTCGCGGTAGCCCCAAGCCCATTCGTTGTTGTGATAGACTTTGTCCGTCGTCACGTTCAAAAACGAGCGCACCGTCGCGCTTTGCCGCACGCATTCGAGGAGGTTCACCGTCCCCATCACGTTCGTCTCGTACGTCGCGCGCGGGTCGCGGTAGCTCTCACGCACGATGGGCTGTGCGGCCAAATGTAGCACGATTTCCGGCTTTGCTTTGTCAAAGGCATTCTTCAATGTCCCGAAATCGCGCACGTCACCGATGACGGTGTGCACGTCCGCGAGCCCCGCCTGCGAAAAGAGGTTCTGTGCAGGCGGCTGGAGGCTGTAGCCTGTGACCTCGGCGCCTGCGTCGAGCAGGATACGGCAGAGCCAGCTGCCTTTGAAGCCCGTGTGCCCCGTGACGAAGACGCGCTTACCGTGGTAAAAATCAAGAATGTTCAATCGTCCCACACCTTCCACGGCGCTTTGCCTTTTGCCCACAGTTTTTCGAGGTCTTCGTGCTCCCGCTGGGTATCCATGCACTGCCAAAAGCCGGTGTGCGTGTAGCTCATGAGTTGGCCTTCGGCAGCGAGGCGTTTCAGTGGGCCGCGTTCGAAGACGCAGTCGTCGCCGTCGATGAGGTCGAAGACCTCGGGCTCTAGCACCATGAAGCCTGCGTTGATTGGCGCGGAGTCTTTCGCGCTTTTCTCGCGGAAGGAGCGCACGGCATTGTCGCCGCCGATATCGAGGACGCCTTTCGACTGGTCGAGCATAACAGCGGTGAGCGTTGCGAGCTTGCCATGGGAACGGTGGAACGCAACGAGCCTCTCGATGTCGACGTCGCAGACGCCGTCGCCGTACGTCAGAAGGAACGTCTCGTCGCCGACGTATTTCTGGATGCGCTTGATGCGGCCGCCGGTCATGGTGCCGTAGCCGGTGTCGACGACGGTGACGCGCCACGGCTCGCTGTGCTGCTGCTCGAGGATGGTCTCGCTCCCTTGCGTGAAGTCAAACGTGACGTCGCTCGTATAGATGAAGTAATGGCTGAACCATTCTTTGATCATCTGCTGCTTGTACCCGGCGCAGATGACGAAGTCGTGGTAGCCGTAGTGCGAGTAGCCTTTCATGATGTGCCAGAGGATCGGCCGGCCGCCGATCTCGATCATCGGCTTCGGCCGGTATTGCGATTCCTCGCTGATGCGTGTGCCAAGGCCGCCAGCGAGCAGGACCACTTTCATGGGGTATGCCCCTCCTTTTGTGATGTTTATGGGATGCCGAGGTACGCTTTCCAGAACCGTGCGTCCCGCAAGCGTTCGTCGCGGAAATTCATAAGTTTATGATAACACAGCCTCCCTCGCAATACAACTGTTTTTCAGAATCTCAGACTCCAGTGAAGTCTAAAGACGGACGCCATTTCCTCAGCAGGAAGTTCGCCACAGAATCTTTCACATCCGAACCAGCCGTTCGACGGCTTCGCGCAGTTCTTCGCGCTTGGCGATGAGGCGGCCGTTTTTTGCTAGGAGCTGGCTCTGGACTTGGAGGCGGTAGAGGGCGGCGAGGTCGAGGGGGAGGGTGGCGGTGTCGGCGATGGCGAGGAGGCGGGAGAGTTCGGTGGCGATGAGCTGTTTTTTCGCACCGGTCGCAAAGAGGACGCGCAGGCGCTGGGCACGGTGGCCGCAGAGGAACGCTTCGGCTTCCTCGCCGGTGAGGCGTTGCTCGGCGGCGCCGGTGAAGGCCTGCAGGCAGTCGCGGACTTTTTGCAAGGCGAGCTCGGGCGCGATGTTCATGGCGGCACGGTCAAAGGCGGTCTCCGCGAGCTTTGCAGAGCGAAGCGCAGCCGTGCCGAGGTTCCCTGCCAACTCCGTAGCGGCCGCTTCTTTTTGCAGCGCATCCATGGCCGTACGCAGGGAAACAGGGCTCCTGCGGTCGAAGAAGTAGCCATGCACGAAGCCTTTCGCGCTGCCGTATCGCTGCGCGAGGCCCATGTGAGCAAGGTAAGCGGCGTAGTCAAACGGCTCGTCGGGCGTGGCCTTGGCGAGGGCACGCGTGAGGTACGCGAGCTCAGCCATGAGGCGGCCCGTGTGGCGGCCGGCATCATAGGCCGTGCGGATGGGCGCGGGGATGCAGATGGTATGAAGGAGGTCGAGGTCGCCTCCGAGCTGGCGTGCGAGCGTATTCATAGGGAAGACTTCTTTCGATTGGATGGGACACAAAAAGAGGCTTTCACCCAAAGGAAATTCCTTTCGATGAAAGCCTCTTTGCTGATTCTCTTTCGTTCTCTCTCAGTATATCCGAAAAGCGTGGATCCGTCAAGCTCAGCGATAGAAATGCTGCGGGAATTCGTAGTAGGAACGCAGGCGGATCTTGATGATCTTGCCTTCGCGCACGTCGAAGCTGAGCTCGTGGCCGAGCTCCGTGCCGTAGCCGTAGTAGAAGTACGTCGTCGTGTAGCCGTTCTCCTGCGCGGCCGTCGTCAGGTGCGTCGGCATGCCGTATTTTTGCTGCAGGATCTGGTCGTTCATGCCGACCATGATGCCGGCCGGTGTCGCGATGCCGTTTGGCGCGATGGTCGAGACTTCGCTGACGCCGTAGTCCTGGTGGCTGTAGCCGCCCTGGTGGAAACGCACGCCAAACGTCTGGCCGTACGTGTACGTCAGCCATTTGCCATGGCCGCTGACATGCGTGGCCGCTTTCCAATAGCCAACGACTTGGTCGGTCGAATCATGAATGTGAACTTTGCCGAGCGCGACCTGGTTCGGCGCGAGCGTGCCGACGATGCACGGTGACGTTGCCGTTTGCGGCGTGACCCATGTGACGATGTCAGCCGGTTCTTGCACGGCGGGTGCTGTTTCTGCTGGTGCCTGCGCTTTTGCGGGGGCTGCCTGCGTGCTCTGCGTCTGCGCGCTCTGGCTGCTCTGTGCCGGTGCGGCCTGCGTCTGCGCAGCCGTATCCTGTGCGGCTGCTGGCGTCTCCGCTGCACAAGGGGCTGCGAGTGACGCGAGCGCAAGCGTCATGGCCAAGATGTTCTTCCGATTCATGATCATTCCCACTCCCAATTTCTTTTTACCTTATCTTCTTGTTTCTCTTCGCCAAAGAAACGAAAAATCCTTCTTTCGCCTTTCGACTTCGCACTACCTTTCGCCATTCCCCTGCCAGACGGCGAGGCCTCCGTATTCGATGCCAAAGAAGCGCAGCGCCTTGCCGAGCACCTGATCGACCTGCGCTTCGAGCGTTTCCTGATGGCCATAAAACGAGAGCATCGGCGGCACGATCGTGCAGCCAGCCTCTGAGGCGGCGAGCAGGTTCCTGAGGTGGATGCGTGAAAGCGGCGTCTCGCGCGGGATGAGCACGAGCGGCCGCTGTTCTTTCAGCGTGACGTCGGCTGCGCGCAGCAGCAGGTTCTCGCTGTAGCCCGTGACGATGCCGGCGAGCGTCTTCATGCTGCACGGCACGACGATCATGCCGGCTGTCGGAAATGTCCCGCTCGCGATAGCGGCGCCGAGGTCACCCGCGTCATAGGTGACGTCGGCGAGCGCCCGCGCGGCGGCGGCCGTCGTCGCGGTCTCATGGCGGAAATTCGCCTCAGCCCCATCCGTCAGCACGAGATGCGTCTCGGCGTCGGGGAGCCGCTTCAGCACCTCGAGGAGCCGCAGCCCCATCGAGACGCCGCTCGCACCTGAAATGCCGACGACGATACGCTTTATGCCTCCCCCCTTTGGAGAGGTGCCCCGCAGGGGCGGAGAGGGGAGCGCCGTATTTCGATTCTCCATACTTACAAATTCTCCAGCATCATCTGCGCGACGCTCTCATACGCTTTTTTCGCAGCGGCCTGCATGAAGCCCGCGGCCGACGTCAGCGTGTAGCCATGATATGCCTCGATGGCCGGCAGATCGTTGCGGTCGTCGCCGATGACGAAGAGGTCGTCGGGCGCTACCTGCCAGCCCGTGACCTGCAGCAGCTGGGCGATGCCGTTCTTCTTGTCGGCCTCGACGAGGTTCAGGTCGAGATAGCCGCGGTTGATGTTGCCGCGCAGCTGCGGGAACGACGCACGCACCATTTTCTCGACGCGCAACGCATTCTCCTGCGTCTCGCAGTTCAGCGAGATCTGCACGATGTCGTCGCGCGTGATGGCGCGCTCAAACGTCGTCGCAGGCATCTCTGGCAGGCCGAGCTCGTCCGTTGACAGATTGCCGCCGATCGAGAGCGACTCACGCTCCGTCACGACGAGCATCGGCACATCGCCGAGTTTTTCGCGCAGCAGCTGCATCACGCCCGCGAGCAGCTGCTGCGGGTAGCGCAGGCTCGCGAGGATGTTGTGCTCGGCATCCGCGACGACGGCGCCATTGTTGCAGATCAGGAAATCCAGCGCGAGATCTGGGTACTTCTCGAGTTCCATGTTGATGAGCGAGATGCCGCGACCCGTATTGATGCCAAATGTATGACCGGCCGCCTGCCATTTTTTGACGGCCGCGATATTTTCTTCCGGCACACCGCCACCATAGAAACTGAACGTCCCGTCAAAATCCGTTGCTACGAGCTTCATATCGTTTCCCTTTCCAATATATCATTCCTGATCCTCGGCACTCATTCCAAATTTTCTTTTTTGTCGTTTTGGTCCTGTTTTTAACCCAGTGACACATGCTCTGCTGCAGCACGTGCATCGATGAGCGCCTGCTGGTAGCCGGCCTGGTAGCCGTCCTCGGCGCGGCTCTCGGCGTAATCGCGCAGCAGCTCCATCATGTCAGCGAGCGGTTCCTCCGTCCAGCGGCTCATCGCGAAGAGCTCCCCGAGCTTGTTGATGCAGGCCAGCTCTTTCCCCTGCGTCTCTTTTGAAATCGTCATGCGATCGCACCCTCCTAAGATCTTATCTCACAATGATAGTTCAGAGTATAGCACAAGAAATTTTTGAAAAACAGACTTGAAATTTTTCCTTAGAAAAGGAACGAAGGAGGAATCACAGCTCCCCGCGTATAATTAAGGAAAAGAACTTTTACCCCCGACGAAAAGGAGGAATTTCCTCATGCACATCCATCTGCCCGCGCGCCTGCGGCGGAAACATATCGCCCTCGGCCTCGCAGGCACCGTGTTCCTCGTATTGCTCGTCATCTTCCTCGCGCTCGAGGCGCTGGCCTATGGCGCGGCCGGCATTTTCAACCAAGTCGTCGAGCAGCAGGATATGCTGCGCGGCCATGTGCGCGTCGAGAAGCTCTTCGCGCATATCAACGGCCACATCCGCTTTGAAGGGCTCGTCTGGACGGACGAAGCGGACAATCCCGTGCTCATCGTGCCGGAGGGCGATTTTTACGTGAAACCTTGGGATGTGCTGACGGGCCATCTCACCGCGCATTCGCTGACGCGCATCGAGCTCCAGGATGCTGCCGTCTCGCTGCATATCCGCAAAGATGAGAAGACGCAGAAACCCGTCATCGACTTCGTGACGCCATCCGAGGAATTCCTCGACCTCATGGCGAGCGCGCCACCTGAAAAAAAGCGGCACAGCGGCCCAAAGCTCTCGCCGGAGGAACGAAAGGCACGCGCTGAGCGCGCCCGTCTCGCGCGTGAGGCACAGCTCGCGCAGCAGTGGGCCTCGTTCAACTACGAAGGCAAGCGCATCGACTGCGACCTCGTGCTGAAGCACGCAAAAGTCGAAGTGCTCTATGAAAAGCGCCACTACCTGCTCCAAGGCGCGAACCTCGACGCAAGCCTCCACTCGGACGGCCTCACACAGCTCGCATTCACGACGGGCGGTTTCGGCGGCACGATGAAAGGCCACGGCATCTCGACGAAGGGCACGATCGACTGCAAGGATGTCTCCGTCCCAGAGGTCAATCTCTCGCTGCTCGTCAGCGAGGTCGATCCATCGTCGCTCGGCTTTGGCATGGACGTCCATGACCCGATGACGCTGACGGCGCATTTCACCGGGCCGATCACGGGGCCGACGGGCACGGGCGAGGTACACATGGCCGAGCTCCACATCCCTGGCCTTTCGTTTGAAAACGTCAAGGGCTCCGTCGCCTACCATGGCTCGACGCTCGATTTCACAGACGTCACGGCCAGCGTCTACGGCGGCAGCCTCACAGCCGCTGGCACGTACGACCTCGATTCGCGCGTCTACCATCTCGAAGGGCATGGCGAGAATCTCTCGGCCTCGCGGGCGCTGCCTGGCCAGCACCTCAAATGCACAGTCACGCTCGACATCGCCATCGACTCGCGCGGCAGCGCCCGCGAGACGGTGACGAGCGGCAGCTTCACGAGCGGCCCAGGCTCCTACCGCATCCTCGTCTTCGACCGCCTCTCGGGACGCTTCACGGACCAGTACCACGACCTCCAGTTCTACGATGCTGATATCGAAATTGCCGGCGGCCATGTCAAAACGGATACGTTCCGTATCAAAAATAAAAAACTGACCCTCGCGCCGATCTCCGTCTACGACGAAAACGGGCGGCTGCTCATGGTGTATAACCAGAATGACAAGCTGGCGCCAGACCTGTAAGTTATGATTGACTTTGACGGAGTTTGGTGTTATACTTTTCACAAATGCAAGAAGGAACCGATTCGATAGAAAGGAAGAACCATCATGCTCACTGAGGAGCGCTATGCTGCCATCCTCCGCATCCTCGCGGAGAAGAAGGCCGTCACCGTGCAGGAGCTCACGCGCGCGCTCGACGCGTCGGAGTCGACTGTGCGGCGCGACCTCACGGCCCTCCACAAGAGCGGCCGCCTCTACAAAGTCTACGGCGGTGCGACCAGCATCGACAACAACTACTCATCCAATGAAGAGGATATGCGCACGAAGCGCGAGTTGCACACGGAAGGCAAGATCGCCATTGCCCGTCATGCGGCCTCTCTCATTCGCCGCGGCGACTTCGTCTACCTCGACGCCGGCACGACGACGCTGCACATGATCGACTTCATCACGGAGCCGTCGGCCGTCTTCGTCACGAATGGGATGCCGCACGCGTTAAAGCTCGCGGAGAAAGGCTTTAAGACGTTCATCCTCGGCGGCCGCCTCAAGGACACGACGGAAGCCGTCATCGGCACGGAAGCGCTCTCCATGCTCGCGCTCTACAACTTCACGAAGGGCTTTTTCGGCACGAACGGCATCAGTACGGAATCCGGTTTCTCGACGCCGGACGCGCCCGAGGGGCTCGTCAAGAAGACGGCACTCGCGCGCTGCACGCACGCCTACATCCTCGCCGACCACTCGAAATTCAACAAGATCTATCCGATTTCCTTTGCCGGGCTCGCCAGCGCGACCATCCTCACGGACGTGCTCGAAGACAAGAAATATCGCGATTACACCACCATCTTGGAAGGAGAATGACATGATCTACACTGTCACGTTCAATCCGTCGCTCGACTACATCGTCCGCATGGATCATTTCGAGGCCGGTGCCATCAACCGCGTCAGTTATGAGCAGATCCTCGCCGGCGGCAAGGGCATCAACGTCTCCATCGTCCTGCACAACCTCGGCCACGAGAGCACGGCGCTCGGCTTCGTCGCCGGCTTCACGGGCACGGAAATCGAGCATAAGCTCGACACGTTCCCCGTGAAGCACGACTTCGTCCACCTCGCAAATGGCTTCTCGCGCATCAACGTCAAGGCGAAAGCAGAAAACGAGACGGAGATCAACGGCCAGGGCCCGGACATCAGCGAGGCCGCCCAGCAGGAGCTTTTCACGAAGCTCGACCAGCTCGGCCGTGGCGACACGCTCGTCCTCGCGGGCTCCATCCCAAAGACGCTGCCGGACGACATCTATGAGCGCATCATGGAGCGCCTCGATGGCCGCGGCATCTGCATCGTCGTCGACGCGGAAAAGAAGCTGCTCCTCAACGTCCTGAAGTATCACCCATTCCTCATCAAACCGAACAACCACGAGCTCGGCGACATGTTCGGCGTCCATCTTTCGACGGACGAGGAAATCGTCATGTACGCCAAGAAGCTGCAGGAAAAAGGCGCGACGAACGTGCTGATCTCCATGGCAGGCGACGGCGCGATCCTGCTGACGGCGGACGGCGCGCACTACAAGAGCCCCGCACCGAAAGGCAAACTCGTCAACTCCGTCGGTGCCGGCGACAGCATGGTCGCAGGCTTTTTGACGGGCTGCATCGAGCACAGCGACAACCTCGAAGAGGCGTTCTACATGGGCGTCGCGACAGGCAGCGCCTCCGCGTTCAGTGAAAACCTCGCGACGCGGCCAGAAGTCGAAGCACTCTTAAAGACCATCCGTTGATTTTGCTTTTTATTTTATAATATAAATTATGGGGAAAAAGAAAAGGGAGTGTACACACACAATGAGAATCACCGATCTCCTCAAGTCCGAGAGCATCGCGCTCGGTGCCTCGCCCGCAGATAAAGGCGCGGCCATCGACCTGCTCGCAGACCTCATGGAACAGGGCGGCAACCTCTCCGACAAAGAGCAGTACAAAAAAGACGTCCTCGCACGCGAAGCTTCGGGCACGACGGGCCTCGGCGACGGTCTCGCCACGCCGCATGCGAAATCCGCAGGCGTCAAAGCAGCTGGCCTCGCGGCCATGACGGTGCCGCAGGGCATGGACTACGCGTCCATGGATGGCAAGCCGTCCCGCCTGTTCTTCATGATCGCCGCCCCCGATGGCGCGAATGACGAGCATCTCGCGATCCTCCAGAAACTCGCCACGATGATCATGGACGACGATTTCAAAGAGGCGCTGATCGCCGCGAAATCGAAGGACGAATTCCTCTCCATCATCGACCAGAAAGAAGACGGCAAGTTCGTCGCAAAATCCGCTGCGGCAGCGGCTGCGCCGCAGGCTGACCACATCCAGATCCTCGCCGTCACGGCCTGCCCGACGGGCATCGCCCACACGTTCATGGCGGCTGAGAGCCTCGAACAGCACGCGAAGAAGCGCGGCATCACGATCAAGGTCGAGACGAACGGCTCTGGCGGTGCGAAAAACGTGCTGACGGCTGACGAAATCAAAAAGGCCGACGGCATCATCATCGCGGCGGACAAGAACGTCGCCATGAGCCGTTTTGATGGCAAGCACGTCGTCATCACGAAAGTCGCAAACGGCATCAACAAAGCCGACGAACTCATCGACGAAGCGCTGTCAGGCAAGGCGCCTGTGTACCGTGCCTCGGGCTCCGATGCGACGGAAGGCGCGGCAGACGTCGCGGGCGAGAGCATCGGCCGCCAGATCTACAAGCACCTCATGAACGGCGTCAGCCACATGCTGCCGTTCGTCGTTGGTGGCGGTATCCTGATCGCCCTCGCGTTCCTGCTCGATGACTACTCCATCGACCCGAAGAACTTCGGCTCGAATACGCCGACCGCGAAATTCTTCAAAGATATCGGCGGCGCAGCGTTCGGCTTCATGCTGCCGGTGCTCGCGGGCTTCATCTCCATGTCCATCGCCGACCGTCCGGGCCTCGCCGTCGGTTTCGTCGGCGGCGCGCTCGCCGGCACGACGGGCTCTGGCTTCCTCGGGGCTCTCCTCGCAGGCTTCGTCGGCGGCTGGATCGTCAACAAGCTCAAAGCCGCATCCAAGTGCCTGCCGGATTCCCTCGAGGGCATCAAGCCGATGCTCATCTATCCGTTCTTCGGCATCCTGTTCATGGGCCTCATCATGATGTTCATCATCGCGCCGCCGGTCTCCGCACTGAACGGCTGGATGGTAGACACGCTGAAGAACATGGATCCTTCCGCTCGTATCTTCATGGGCATCATCGTCGGCGGCATGATGGCCGTCGACATGGGCGGCCCGATCAACAAGGCCGCATACGTCACAGGCACGGGTCTCCTCGCGTCTGGCGAATTCCACGTCATGGCAGCCGTCATGGCTGGCGGCATGGTTCCGCCGCTCGCCATCGCCCTCTCCACGACGTTCTTCAAGAACCGCTACACGGAGAGCGAGCGCAAAGCCGGCATCACGAACTACGTCATGGGTCTCTCGTTCATCACGGAAGGCGCCATCCCGTTCGCGGCTGCGGACCCGCTGCGCGTCATCCCGTCGCTCGTCGTCGGCTCCGCCGTCGCTGGCGCGCTCTCCATGGCCTTTGACTGCACGCTCCGTGCCCCGCACGGCGGCATCTTCGTCGTCCCGACGATCGGCAACCCGGCCATGTACCTCCTCGCCATCGTCATCGGCGCCATCGTCGGCTGCGCCATCCTCAGCGTGCTCAAGAAGCCGCTGAAAGAGAACGCATAAGCGCGACGAAAAAGAATTTCTGAAATCAAAAAGGCTGCACATCGTAAAGGTGTGCAGCCTTTTTTGTGTCTTTGATGCTCCTCACATCGCGTGCGCGAGTTTCGCCTTCACGATGCGTTTTACCGACGCGTTGATCTGCGCTTCGCTGATCTCGCCCGCCTGCGCGGCTTCGAGGATGCCCATGTAGATGTCCTCTTCATGCTCGTACTCATGACAGATCATGACGATGTCGGCACCAGCCAGCACAGCGTTCACACCGAGCTCGCGGTAACTCGCATGGTTCGCCACGGCGCCCATCTCCATGTCATCCGTGATGACGATGCCCTCGTATCTCATCTTCTCGCGCAAGAGCTCCGTGATGACGGCGCGGGACTGGCTCGCGCTGTGCGTGGCGTCAATGGCGGGATAGATGAGGTGCGAGACGAGGATAAAGTAGTTCTCTGGCGATCGCGTGTCGATCATCTGCTGGAACGGCACGAGGTCTTCGCTTTCGAGCGTCTGCAGCGACGCATCGACGGTCGAGACCTCCTTGTGCGAATCAACACGCCCCTTGCCGATCCCAGGAAAATGCTTCAGCGCGTACAGCATGCCCTCGCTCTCGTAGCCGTCCGCCGCATGGCTGACGAACGCGGCGACCGTCGCAGCATCGCGCGCAAACGAGCGGCGATCGGGACTGCCAACATCCGCGACGGGCGCGAAGTTCACGTTGATGCCAAGCGCACGGAGCGCCCGCGCTGTCCGCTCCGCGCTTGCGCCTGCCTGTGCAGGGTCGCCCGCCTGTCCGATCTCCTGCTGCGACGGCGGTGGCGGGAGGAACGCCTTGCCGCGCACGACATCGCCGCCCTCCTCATCGATGCCGATAAAGAGCGGCACCCGCTGGTGCGCCTCCTCGCCCTGCGCGTAGTCCTGCAAGTGCTTTGCAAGCGCCTTCGTCTGCTCTGCGCTCTCGAGGTTGCGATCAAAGAGGATGACGCCGCCGATGTGGAACTGCCGCAACATGTATTGGCTGTTTTCGTCGATGTCCGTCCCGTGCACGCCGATCATCACCATCTGCCCGACCTTCTCCGTCAGCGACATCTCCGAAACAATCGCGTCCGCCTGCTCGTCGAGCGACTGCGGGGCTTTCGCTGCGCCGCCCGACGATGGTGCCTCATCGCCGCCCGCACCGCAGGCCGCGACGAAAAGACAAGCAGCAAAGAGCATCGCACACGCTCCCAGCCGCCGTAAAAACACAAGATGTTTCACAACCTCACTCCTCTGCCTTCTCCATCCGCCGCTGCTGCTCCAGCCACACGGCGAGCACAGACACATCAGCAGGAGAGACGCCGCTGATGCGGCTGGCTTGGCCGAGACTGCCGGGGCGGATGGCTGCAAGCTTTTCACGAGCTTCGTCACGGAGACTGGGAACATCGTTATAATTTATATTTTCTGGAATATTTTTTGTTTCGAGTTTCTCCATATGCGCGACTTGTTCCATTTGTTTTTTGATGTAACCTTCGTAGCGGCTCTGGATCTCGACTTGGTCGCGGACGTCTTTCGCAAGGGCGGGCAGGTCGGGGAGGGCAGTGCGGAGGCTGTCATACGTGACTTCCGTGCGTTTCAGGAGGTCGTAGGCCGTCGTGGCGCTGTGGATGGGGGCGATGCCGGCTTCTTCGAGGGCGGCATTCTGTGCAGTGCTCGGCGTCAGCAGCGTGTCGTGGAGCAGTTGCAGCGCGTCGTCGATGGCGGCTTTTTTCGTCAAAAAACGATCCCAACGCTCGTCCGTGACGAGGCCGATGCGTCGGCCGATCGGCGTGAGGCGCATGTCGGCGTTGTCTTGCCGCAGCAGCAGGCGGTATTCGGCACGGCTCGTCATCATGCGGTACGGCTCGTGCGTGCCTTTCGTGACGAGATCGTCGATGAGGACGCCGATGTAGGCGTCGGAGCGGCGCAGGACGACAGGATCTTCGCCCTTGAGGAAGAGCGCGGCATTGATGCCCGCGATGAGGCCCTGCGCGGCGGCTTCTTCGTAGCCGGACGTGCCATTTGCCTGACCCGCAGAGAAGAATCCTTGGATGTCCTTGAATTCGAGGCTCGGTTTCAGCTGCGTCGGGTCGATGCAGTCGTACTCGATGGCGTATCCCGCGCGCATGACGTGGCAGTGCTCGAGACCGGGGATCGTATGGAGGAACGCGAGTTGGACGTCCATCGGCATGGACGTGCTCATGCCCTGCACGTAGACCTCGTTCGTGTGCAAGCCCTCGGGCTCGAGGAAGAGCTGGTGGCGATCCTTGTCGGGGAAGCGCAAGATCTTCGTCTCGATGGACGGGCAGTAGCGCGGGCCGACGCCCTCGATGATGCCGTTCGCCATCGGGGCGCGGTCCATATTGTCACGCAGGATCTTGTGCGTCGCCTCGTTCGTATACGTGAGGTAGCACGGCACTTGCTCGCGCGTCGTGACGTCAGACAGAAAGGAGAAATTGCGCGCCTCGTCATCGCCGGGCTGTAACTGCATCTTGTCATAATCGAGCGTGCGGGCGTCGACGCGGGCAGGCGTGCCGGTCTTGAAGCGCATGAGACGGACGCCAGCCGCCGCGAGGGAGTCGGAGAAATGCATCGCCGGGCGTTGGCCGTTCGGCCCGCCGCTATACGTATGCTCACCGATGATGATGCGGCCTTTGAGATACGTGCCCGTCGCCATGACGATGGCGGGCGCGAGATAGACTTCGCCCGTCTCGACGACGACGCCCTTGACGCGCTTTTTCGGCCCGCAGGCGACAGAAGTGTGTGAGGTTGCATCTGCAACATCTTCCTGTGTCGGCACATCCTCGAGCAAGAGATCGGTGATGAGGATCTGCTTGACGTCGAGGTTCTCCGTGTTCTCGCACGTCTCCTTCATCGTGAACTGATAAAGCTTCTTGTCAGCCTGCGCGCGCAGCGCGTGGACGGCCGGCCCCTTGCCCGTGTTGAGCATGCGGAACTGGATGCACGTCTTGTCCGCATTGATGCCCATCTCGCCGCCCAAAGCGTCGACTTCGCGCACGAGGTGCCCTTTCGCCGGCCCGCCGACAGACGGGTTGCACGGCATGAGAGCGATGTTGTCCATCGAGAGCGTCGCAAGCAGCGTCCGCTGCCCCATGCGCGCCGCCGCCAGCGCCGCCTCGACGCCGGCATGCCCCGCACCGATCACGATGACGTCATAGTTTCCTGCAATGAATTGCATGTTCGTCCTCCTAGCAAAAAAGCCCGCTCTCCCGAGCGGGCTTGAAAGTTCATTGGCTCCATGGTATCATGAAGACGCCGACGGAGCCGGTTTCTTCCTTCGAACGGAAGGAGGGATCCGCATGAGCCCATACGAAAAGCTGGCATTACTGCTAGCCATTCTGAAACTCTTGCACGATTACCTCAATAAGTAAGAATAGAAATTGGTTTTAAAGGGTCTCGCTTTCTTACGACTCAAAATCGAAACGAGGAAGCTGACGACACCACACCGTCGGCTTTTTGCGTCGCAAGAAAAGCTGTCCTTGTTGATAGCCTTATTATACCAAAGGCCGCCTGATGTTTCAAGCGGCCTTTTTTCTTTCGTCTGCGTATTTTTCTTGACATATGCCAGTAAAAGAGTTATATTTGATTCATGACATATGTCGGTATCTTATTCCCGAAAGGAGGCATTCCATGGCCAGACCAGCCAAGCCGCGCCGCATCTGCATGCTGCCGCCGTGCCGTTTGTTTGTGCCGGATTCTTCGGATCCAGCCGAGGCGGCCACGGCGGCGGGCGCTGCGAAAAGCAAGGCGACGCCCGCCCCTGTCGTGCTGACGCTCGACGAGTATGAGTGCCTGCGCCTGCTCGACTACGAGGGTGGCGATCAGGCGCTCTGCGCGGCGGCGATGGATGTCGCGCGCACGACGGTGCAGGCGATGTACGTCCGTGCGCGGCAAAAGCTCGCGCAGGCGCTCGTCGAGGGGCGTCCGCTCGAAATCGCGGGCGGCAGCTATGATGTCTGCGACACGCCGCACGCTGGCTGCTGCTGCGCGGAGCGGCTGCGCCATGGATGCCCGCGCATTTCCGCAAAGAAAAGGAGCGAACACACGATGAAACTCGCCGTCACGTACAGCCCCGATGGGCAGATTTTCCAGCATTTTGGCAAGACACAGGCGTTCAAGGTCTACGACATCGAAAAAGGTGCCATCCAAGCCTCAGAGGTCAAGGACACGGAGGGACAGGGCCATGGCGCTCTCGCCGGCCTGCTGCGCGGATGGGGCGTCGATACGCTAATCTGCGGCGGCATGGGCATGGGCGCGAAGAATGCGCTCGCCGATGCCGGCATCGAGATCTATGCGGGCTGCACGGGCGCTGCCGATGACGCTGTCGCCGCCCTGCTCGCCGGCACGCTCGCAAAGAGCGATGCCGCGACGTGCGACCACCACCATGGCGAACATACGTGCCACGCATGACAAAAAATCATTTTTGAATAAAAGAAGCCTGCTCGCATGGGAGCAGGCTTCTTTTTTGATGATTCATTTGCCGATGCAGAACTTCGAGAAGATCTCGTCAATGAGGTCTTCCGAGGCCGTCTCTCCCGTGATCTCGCCAAGCGTCTCCCACGCAGAGCGCAGGTCGATGGAGACAAAGTCGGCGGAGAGGCCGTTTGCGATGGTCGCGAGCGCGGCGCGGAAGTGGTCGTCGGCTTTGCGCAGCAGGGCGATGTCGCGCTCGCCGGAGACGTAGCTTTCTTCAGGCGTCTCCGTGATGCCGGCGATGCGGGCGATCTCGGCCGTCAGCGCGTCGAAGCCGCGCTCGTCCTTCGTGGAAATGGAGAGGACGGAAGCATCAACGGCCAGATCTTTTGCTGTCGTGACGCTAGGGAGATCGGCTTTGTTCAGCAGCACGATGGCCTGCTTCCCTTGGATGAGCGAAAGGATTTCGCGGTCTTCGTCCGTAAGCGGCTGGCTGCCGTCGAAGAGGGCGAGGACGAGGGAAGCGCGGCTGGCGTACTCGCGCGCTTTTTCGACGCCGATGCGCTCGACGGCGTCCGTGGCCTCGCGGATGCCGGCCGTGTCGATGATGCGCAGCGGCACACCGCCGATGTCGGCCGTCTCCTCGATGCTGTCGCGCGTCGTACCGGGGATATCGGTGACGATGGCGCGTTCTTCGCGCAGCAGGGCGTTCAGCAGGCTCGACTTGCCGACGTTTGGTTTGCCGACGATGGCCGTCAGCAGGCCGTCGCGCAGGATGCGGCCTGTGTGCGCCGTTGCGAGCAAGCCGCGGATCTCGCCACGGATGCGCGTGACGTTGCGCTCGACGTCATCGATGGCGACGTCGTCGATGTCGTCTTCGGGGAAGTCGATGGCGGCTTCGAGATGGGCGATCATGGCGAGGCACGCCTCGCGCATGGTGCGGATGCGGCCGGAGAAATGGCCCGCGAGATGGCTTTCAGCGACGGAGAGGGCGCGGTCGGTGCGGGCGCTCACGACGTCCATGACGGCCTGCGCTTGCGAGAGGTCGAGGCGACCGGAGAGGAAGGCACGCTTCGTGAATTCGCCGCGCTCGGCGAGCCGGGCACCATGAGAGAGCACGAGGCCGAGCACGCGACGCAGTACGACGCTGCCGCCATGGCACTGGAGCTCGACGACGTCTTCGCGCGTGTAAGAGTGCGGCGCACGCATGACGAGGGCGATGGCCTCGTCGACGGTCTCGGCCGTGTCGCTGACGATATGGCCATAGACGGCGCGGCCGGCGGGCGTCTTTGCGAGCGGCGTGCCGGATGCGGCGGCAAAGACGCGGTCAGAGATGGCGAGCGCGTCTTTGCCGCTGACGCGGATGATGCCGATGCCAGCAGCGCCGGGCGCCGTCGCGATGGCGGCGATGGTATCTTGATATGATGGCATGAAAACTGCTCCTTCTATCAATGATTCTTTTTATGCCGAATGTTCCGTATCATCCAGGCC
Source organism: Selenomonadaceae bacterium (assembly GCA_034186105.1). GTDB lineage: Bacteria > Bacillota > Negativicutes > Selenomonadales > Selenomonadaceae > Selenomonas_C. The sequence goes on along the minus strand of JAXGCE010000024.1, from coordinate 22,377 downwards.
CCCTCTCAGAGGGGGCTGTCACCGCAGGTGACTGGGGGAGTGTCGAAGGTAGTACGTGGGATATAGCTGGATTGCCTCCTGCGAAGACATACCTTCGCAGATACTATCGAATGAATTGCCAAGCCCTACCTTCGACACTCCCACCACCGCTTCGCGGTCCCCCTCCCTCTGAGAGGGAGGCTTTTATTCTTTCTACGAAAAAAAGGACGGCCGCACATGCTTTCGTGCAACCATCCCTTCTTGCTTTTCTCATTCTTCTTCCACGCGCTCGACGGGCGCTTCCGCGTTCCGTTCCCTTCTGGGACGGTAGCGGCGCTTCTTTTTCGGAGCGATGACGACGCAGCGGTAGGGCTCGTCGCCGTCGCTGTAGGTCGAGACGCGGCCATTCTCCTGGAGCGCCATGTGGATGATCTTGCGCTCGTGGCGGTTCATGGGCTCGAGGCGGACTTCAGCGTGGATGCGGCAGGCTTTTTCCGCGAGGTGGCCGGCGAGGCGGCGGAGCGTCTCTTCGCGGCGGCTGCGGTAGTCCATGGCGTCGAGGACGACGTGGATGCGCCCGTCTTCGCGGCCCTTGTTCGCTGCGAGATTCGTGAGATACTGCAGCGCGTCGAGCGTCTGGCCGTGTTTGCCGATCAGGATGCCGAGGCCGTCGCCCTGCAAGTTGTAGACGGAGCCTTCGTCCGTCTCCTGGAGCGTCATTTGGACGTCGAGCCCCATGCAGCGGAAGACTTCGCAGAGGAACTTCTCTGCGCACTGGCGCGGCGTGAGGTCATCGTCGGCGACGCCTTCATAGTCTGGCGTGACTGGGACGGCCGGAGCGGCCGGCTTCTTTGGCGCAGCGGCCGGTGCCTCTTCATCGAAATGGTCGTGCCGCTCGTCGTCAAAGCGGCGACGGTCGCGACGCTCGGCACTGCGCTCCCGGCGGGGACGGCGTTCGCAGCGCTCACCATCGCTATCGCGGCGGTTGTTTCGACGGTTGTCGCCAAAGGGCTTTGCGTCTGCAGGCGGCGTCGTCGCCGTGACGCCATAGGAACGCTGCTCGCTGTATGGCGTGTCGATCGCTCCACTCTCATCCGGTGGCATCCAGGGACGATCGGCAGCATGGTCCGCTGGTACGTCCTTTGTTTCCTTTCCGACAGGCACAGAAGCTCCTGCGGGCACCGGATCCATCTTCTTCACAGGTGCCGGCGATTCCTTCGGCATTTCCGCCTTCGACGCTTCTTTTCGCGTCACGCGCACTTTCGCCGGATGCGCGCCGAACAGGCCAAAAAAGCCTTTCGACGGCGCTTCGAGGACTTCGACTTTTGCCTCGTCACGCGTGCAACCGAGCAAGGCGAGGGCTTTTGCGGCGGCTTCTTCGACGGTCTTTCCCGTCGCTTCCTGCGCTGCCATTATGCCTCCTCCTTTTTCGCGTCGGCCTTCTTGGCGCCATGCTTGTCATCGCCGCGGTACATCCACCACTGCTGCACGATCTGGCAGCAGTTCATGGCGACCCAGTACAGGACGAGGCCCGAGGCGAAGCTCCAGCTGATGAAACCGATGAAGAGCGGCATCATGTAGGCCATCATCTTCATCTGCGTGTTGCTCATATCAGACGTCTGACGCGTCTGGAGATACGTCGTGACGGCCGCGAGGATCGGCAGGATGTGCAGAGGATCGGCCTCCGACATCGACGGCAGCCAGAGGAACATGGCCGCCTCCGCCGACGGATATTCGAAGTTGAACAGCGAATAGTACATGCCCATGAGGATCGGCATCTGGATGAGGAGCGGCAGGCAGCCCGCAAGCGGGTTGACGCCGGCATCCTTGTAGAGTGCACCGATCTTCTGCTGCATGACCTGCGGGTTGTCCTTGTACTTCTCCTGGATCTTCTTCATCTTCGGAGAGAGTTCCTGCATCGCCTTCATGGACTTGATCTGCTTCACCGTCAGCGGATACAGGCACATCTTGACGAGGATCGTCAGGAGGATGATCGCCAGACCATAGCTGCCGAAACCTGCGAGATCCGTCAAATCATAGAGGAGCTGCAGGATGAAGGCGAGGATGGCCTCGATGGGGGCGAACACGGAGGAAAAGAATTCTTGCAATTCATCACGTCCATTTCAAAAAATCATTTTCGATCTTACGGAGTCTTGTTTTACGGCACGGGATCATATCCACCCTCATGAAAGGGATGGCACCGCAATATGCGTTTGAACGCTAACCAGCCGCCTTTTCTCGCGCCGTATTTCTCGATGGCTTCGAGCGCGTACGCTGAGCACGTCGGCACATAGCGGCACGACGGCGGGAAGAGCGGCGAGATCGCCGCCCGATAGAAACGGATGAAACAGAGCAGCAGCGCCTTCATGGACGCCGTCCGCCCTTCAGGATGCCGGCGCGGCGGCAGAGCGAGAGGAAGCACCCCTCGACGTCCTGCCGTTTGGCACCGACGGCCGCCTTGCGCCCGACGAGGACGAGCGCGAGATGCGGCGCGAGCTCCGCCTGATGCAGGCGGTACGACTCCCGCAGGAGCCTTTTGACACGCACGCGGCGGACAGCGCAACCGAGCTTCTTGCCGGCCGCAAAGCCGACTTCGCCCTTGAGCTTCTTTTCGCCCGCCCGCACGCGGAACACATAGAGCACGAGATGGCGACCGGCGTAAGATTTGCCGAGCCGGTAGACCCTTTGGAACGAGTTCGCGCGCTTTAGCATGCGGCTGCGCCGGAGCGTCTTCTTCGGCGCGAGCGTCTTCTTTTCCAAAACGGTCCATCTCCTGCTCATTTCTTTTCGTCATCCCAAGGGAACCCTCGGGATCTTTTTCCAAAACTTCTGCAAAAATGGAAAAAAGGCCACCAGTGGGTGACCTGAACCATCTTATGCGGAAATCTTCTTCCGGCCACGCTGGCGTCTTCTCTTCAGGACGAGACGGCCGCCTTTCGTCTTCATGCGCTCGCGGAAGCCGTGCGTTGCCTTGCGCCAATGGTTGTTCGGCTGATACGTCTGCTTCAAATCGTTCACCTCCCTGCGAAATGGTGGTCTGCAAGCGGCGGGCATTGCCCACACGCATTGTTAGCTATTCCAGATTATAAAGCAAGAAAGTGCGCGATGTCAAGCCGTTTTCCACGGAAATCGGTGGATAACATCACTTGTTCTGTGGACAACGTCTGTGGAAAAGATGGTCTCCTCGCGAAAACCTGTTGATAACTATCGTCGCATCTGATAAAATATTCCTTGATTCTACGGAACGGATTTTCTATTTTCCACAGGAGTTATCCACCGGCCGCAGTGCATTCTTTCTCCCACAGACGACGGAGCCGGAGACGATTTTTTCGCCTCCCGAGCGCTCGTTTTTTTTTCGGTCCGGCGAAAGTTATCCACAGACTGTGGATGAATTTGTGGATAAATTGCTCCCTGTGGACAAAAAAATCTTCATTTCTACCATTATATGCATCCAGAAAGGAACATTCTCTATGCCCAACCATCCCGATGAACTCTTGACGACCTGGTTCCGCATCCTCGAAAAGGTGCAGGAATCCCTCTCAAAGGTCGCCTGCGAGAAATGGCTCGCACCCGTACGGCCACTGCGCCTGACTGGCGACGAACTCGAACTCGCTGCGCCGAACGATTTTTCCAAAGACTGGATCCTCAACCGCTACGTGCCGATCCTCGAAGACGCCGTCAGCGATGTGCTCGGCACGCCGCGCAAGATCTCGATCATCTCGCTCGACCTGCCAGAGGCTTCGGACGAAGACGTCCCCGAAGCAGAGCGCGCCGTCTCACGCAAAGTCCAGAAGGCAGAACGCGCTGCAAGGGGCACGCGCCGCGCCATCTCCGCCGATGCCGTCCATGAAGACGCCCCCGTGCAGACGACGCTGCTGAGTGACGACGAAGCACCCGCCGCCATCGAACCTGCGGAGCGGACAGGGAAGGCGCGCAACAAGAGCATGGTCGCCGATCTGCCGTCCCCCATCGCACCGGGCGACGCCTCGACGCTCAACCCGAAATACACATTCGAGACATTCGTCACGGGCAAGAGCAACCAGCTCGCGCACGCCGCCTCCATCTCCGTCGCTGAGAATCCTGGCCACGGCTACAATCCGCTGTTCCTCTACGGCGGCGTCGGTCTCGGCAAGACCCATCTCATGCACGCCATCGGCCACCGCATCCTCGCGAGCCATCCCGAGATGCGCGTCCTCTACGTCTCAAGCGAAAAATTCACGAACGAACTCATCAACTCCATTCGCGACGGCCATCCCGAGCGCTTCCGCGACAAGTACCGCACGATCGACGTGCTCATGGTCGACGACGTCCAGTTCCTCTCCGGCAAGCAGAGCACGCAGGAAGAATTCTTCCACACATTCAACGCGCTCCACGACGACAACAAGCAGATCATCCTGTCATCCGACCGCCCGCCGAAGGAAGTCAAAGAGCTCGAAGAGCGCCTGCGCTCCCGTTTCGAATGGGGCCTCATCACGGACATCCAGGCACCAGACCTCGAGACGCGCATCGCGATCCTCCGCAAGAAAGCCATGGTCGACCATATCGACGTGCCGAACGACGTCATGTTCTCCATCGCGAACCGCATCGATACAAACATCCGTGAGCTCGAAGGAGCTCTCACGCGCGTCGTCGCCTACGCGTCGCTCACGAAGCAACCCGTCACGACGGACGTCGCCCTCGAGGCGCTCAAAGACCTCTTCCCCGATGGCGGGCAAAAAGAAGTCACACTCGAAGTCATCCAAGAAATCGTCGCCAGCTATTTCCAGATCCCCGTCGCCGACCTCCACTCAAAGAAGCGCAGTCGGAATATCGCATTCCCACGGCAGATCGCCATGTACCTCTGCCGCGAACTCACGGAGAGCAGCCTGCCGTCCATCGGCCAGTTCTTCGGTGGGCGCGACCACACGACCGTCCTGCATGCCTACGACAAGATCAAGACGGAAAAAGAGACGGACGACAAGCTCGCAAAGACCATCACGGAGCTCGTCGCGCGCGTGCAAAAGATGTAAACCATCCCCTGTGGATAACGCTGTGAAGCAGCTTTTGGATATCCTGTCGACGAAATGTGGATAACACGAAGCTGTGTATTTCTCTGTGGAAATTGTGGATAACCACCCATGGTTCGCTCCATTCTCTCCACAGCGCTTTCCACAGCCTCGTTGTGGATTCCATCGAGCTTCCCGGCACTTATCCACTTTTTCACAGGCCCTACTACTACGACAACTATTTTTATAAAGATTTTACGCCCTATTAAAAACAAAGGGAGCGAGGCACAACATGAAATTCACCTGTCCGAAGATCGAATTGCTCTCCGCCATCGGAGCGGTCAGCAAGGCCATCGCATCAAAACCCCAGACCCCGATCCTCTCTGGCATCTATCTGAGAGCAGAAGGAAACGAGCTCGAACTCCAGGCCACGGACTACGAAATCGGCATCATCTACAAAATCCAAGCGGATATCGAAGAACCCGGCCAGCTCGTACTCCCTGGTCGCTACCTCCAAGAAGTCATCCGCCGTCTCCCCAGTGATATCGTCAAGATCGACTATGACAGCCAAGAAAAGATCACGCACATCCAAGGCGGAAATGCCAACTACACGCTGCGTTCCATGAATGCCAGCGAATACCCCGGCGTCCACCGCCTCGAAGGCGAACTCCATTTCACTGTTCGTGACACCTTGCTACGCTCGCTCTTCAAAAAGACGGTCTTCGCTTGCTCTAACGACGAAAGTCGTCCCGTCTTCACCGGCGTCAACATGGAAATCGATGGCACGACCATCACGCTGGCTGGCACGAATACCCACCGTCTAGCTGTGAAAAAACACGTCTTCGAATCCCCGATCGGCGAACCGATGAAGCTCATCATCCCTGCAAAGACGCTTCAAGAACTCCTGCATATCCTGACCTCGGAAGTTCCGAGTGATGTCGAAATCACCTGCTCGTTCAACCAGATCAGCTTCCAGTACGAAAACATCTACCTCACAGGCCGTCTCATCGAAGGCGTGTTCCCATCGTTCGCGAACGTCATCCCGAAAGCTGCCACTACGCGCGTCACGATGGATACAGCTGAGCTCATCGCTGCCATGGATCGCGTCTACCTCATCAGCCGCACGGGCGACTACAACGTCGTCAAACTCAGCTTCGCCGATGGCAATCTCCACATCTCCTCGAGCAATCCCGACATCGGCATGGCGGAGGAAAACATCCCCGTCGAGATCGACGGTCCCGCCATTGACATTGCCTTCAACGCTGCATATCTCGTCGACGCCCTCAAGGTACTCGAGAGTGATCATTGCATGTTCGCCCTCACAAAATCGCTTGCGCCTGTCCTCGTCACCGAACCAGATGACCCTGATTTCATCTATGTCGTCACGCCCATGAGAACGGCGCATTGATGCGGGTAAAACACTTCAATAAGTAAATATTGAAAATACAAAATCACGCCATTATTAAAAATTTGAAATACAGGAGGCAGCTATGGAAACGCAGAAGATCGCCATCGATACCGACACCATTCAGCTCGACCAGTTCCTCAAATGGGCCGGTGTCACCACCACGGGCGGAGACATCCGCTTTTTGCTTGACGAGCGCAAGATCAAGCGCAACGGCGAGACGGAGAACGCGAAACGCCGCAAGCTCGTGCCTGGCGACATCATCGAAGTCGAGGGTATCGGAGCCTATGAAGTCGTGAAAGAGTAACGTCATGCAAGTCACCGCCCTCCACCTCAAGAACTTCCGTAACTACGCTGACCTCACGCTCACGCTTGCGCCTGGGATCAACATCTTTCTCGGCGCGAACGCGCAGGGCAAGACAAACATCCTCGAGGCCATTTGCTACGCCTCGCTCGGTCATTCGCACCGCACGCATCAGGACAGCGACCTCATTCGCTTCTCTGTGCCGGCTGGAATTCTCCAGCTGGCTTTTTCGCGTCGCGACGTCCCGAGTCGCATCGACATCCAGATCCCGCGCAAAGGACGGAGAAAGATCCTCCTCAACGGGCAGTCCATCCGCCCGAAGGACCTCGTCGGCAGCCTCAATACCGTCTTGTTCTCCCCAGAAGATCTTTTCCTCATCAAGGGCGCGCCGGCCCTTCGCCGTCACTTTCTCGACAGCGAGATCTCGCAGGCCAGTCCCGCCTACTACCACGAACTCCTGACCTATGGCCGACTGCTCCAGCAGCGCAACACCCTCCTCAAACGCATCCGTGAGCGCCATGCTGACGCCAGCCTCCTCGATCCCTGGGATCCCCAACTCGCAAAGAGCGCGGCCAAGATCACGAAGAAGCGTCAAGAAGCCGTGCAGAAGCTCCACATGCTCGCAAACCTCATGCAGCGGAAAATCTCTGGCAGCAAAGAAAACCTCCGTCTGACGTATGAAGTCCACGGGGCGGAAGAAGTGACAGAAGACCTCGAAACATGGTATAATAAGAAGCTAGGGGAGCGTCATGAACTCGACATCCTGCGCGGTGTCACGAGTGTCGGTCCGCATCGCGACGACCTCGCCATGGCCGTCAACGGCATCGATCTCCGCGCCTACGGCTCTCAAGGTCAACAGCGCACCGGGGCGCTCGCTCTCAAGCTCGCCGAGCTCGAATTCCTGCGCTCTGAGACGGGAGAATACCCGATCCTACTCCTCGACGACGTCATGAGCGAGCTCGACGTCAGCCGCCGCGAAGCCTTGCTCGCCTTCCTCCAACGCGAGCGCATCCAGACCATCATCACCGCAACGGATGCCGCGTATTTTCCGCGAGACGACTTCGGCGTCGTGTACCACGTTGAGAATGGAACTGTGACAAAGGCGTGATCTGGCCTCCCTTTCACGCCTTCTTTTTTCATCGAAAGCAAGCCCTCCCCGACCACGATTGTATCTTCAGAGCAAAAAGGAGGCTCCCTCTTCATGATTGAGAAGCGCACGCCGGGCATCGAGTCGGCGGCAAAGATTTTGCCGAAGTCGATCCATGCGCTTGGACCGGCGGTCGAGCACCTCTTTTACTGCCATAGCGTCCTCTTTCACTGGCCGCAGATCGTGGGGGAGGCCATCGCGGCGAATGTCGAGGCCGTGCGCATCGTCAAGAAGACGCTCTGGCTCTATTCGTACGATGCGACGTGGCGCACGCAGATCCAGATGATGCAGCTCGAGATCCTCCAGCGCGTCAACAACTTCGCCGGGCAGTCGCTCGTACAGGAGCTCCGCTTTGCGCGGTCAGGCAAGGAACGCGCCGTGCTCCGCGACGAGCCGATGGACACGCTCGACTACCGGACCCTGCTACCGAAAGTGAACCTCACAGCGGAAGAGCTCGCAGCGGTGAAAGCACAGGTCGCAGACGTCGAGGACGACGCACTGCGTGACCATCTCTTCCGCCTGTCGCTGAAGCAGGCAAAGCTTCAGCATCTCTGGCAGAGCCTCGGCTACCATCCGTGCGAGGACTGCGGCGTGCTCTGCGAACCGGAAAAAACGCGCTGCTCCATCTGTGAGGCCAAGCATCACGAGGCGACACGAGCGGCCGTCCGGCGCTATCTCGAGGACATCCCGTGGGCGCGCTTTGGCGAAGTGCTGCAGGAGATCCCCGAGGCAACGCCGGAGATGCTCGCGTCCGTCCGCGCGTCGTACGTGCAGCAGCTCGCGTCCGAGACACTGCTCGAAGCGCCAGACACGATGACGGCGAAGACGCTGACGATGGCGTTTCGCTGCGTGCCGCCCGAGCAGCTCACGGAAGACCTCGTGCGGCGGACGCTCTACCGGCTGCGGCATGATCTCGCGAAGCCGAAAGAATGGAAGCCTGTGAAGAGATATGAATATATCTCGTGGGGCAAGAAGAAAGAGAAGAAAGGGTGACGTCGCATGTTTTTGCATCTCGGCAACAACCTCTCCGTGCGGGCGAGCGATGTCGTTTCCATTCACGACATGCGCCTCTTTGAGGCGGGCGGGCCGTCACGGGCGTTCTTTGAAAAAGAGCAGGCTGCCGGTCATGTACGGAGCCTTGTGAAGGGCCGCAAGCCGAAATCGCTCGTCATCACGAAGAATACGATTTACCTTTCTGCGATTTCCCCCGCCACGCTCCTGAAGCGTGCGCGGTCATCATATACCTTTGTTGAAAATAGTAAAAAAGCACAAGAAAGCAAGAAGATAGGAGACAAGATCCATGGCTGAAGAAAAACTGCATCTCGATTTCACGAGCGAGGGTGGCGCGGACGCATCAAAAGACACGGTCGCAGCCGAAGCTCCGCAGATGGATCCCGAGCTCGAGGACAAAGACCTCGACCTCACGGGCGTCACGATCCACACGGACGAGTCGAGCGCTGAGGTCACGGCCGTCGACGCCGACTATGGCGCTGACCAGATCCAGATCCTCGAAGGGCTCGAGGCCGTCCGCAAGCGCCCGGGCATGTACATCGGCTCGACGAGTGAGCGCGGCCTGCACCACCTCGTCTACGAAGTCGTCGACAACTCCATCGACGAAGCGCTCGCGGGCTACTGCGACCACATCGACGTCACGATCGAAAAAGACAACTCGATCACCGTCGTCGACAACGGCCGCGGCATCCCGGTCGACATGCATGAAAGCGGCAAGCCGGCCGTCGAAGTCGTCTTGACCGTCCTCCACGCCGGCGGCAAATTTGGCGGCGACGGCTACAAGGTCTCTGGCGGCCTGCACGGCGTCGGCGTCTCCGTCGTCAACGCGCTGTCGACGTCCATGGACGTGCAGGTCAAGCGCGACGGCAAGATCCACGAAATTTCTTTCCGTCGTGGTGCGACGACGAAGCCGCTGACCGTCACGGGCGAGACGGAGGAGACGGGCACGCGCGTCCATTTCTGCCCCGATCCCGAGATCTTCACGGTCACGGAGTACAGCTTTGAGACGCTCCGCCACCGCCTGCGCGAGCTTTCGTTCCTGAACCACGGCATCACGATCACGCTTTCTGACGAGCGCGGCGAAGAGGAGCGCAAGGAGACGTTCCATTTTGACGGCGGTATCAGCTCGTTCGTCGAGCATCTGAACCGTAAAAAGGAAAAGCTCAACCCAGAGCCGATTTATTTCAATGGCACGAAGGACGACACGGTCGTCGAGATCGCGCTGCAGTACAACGACAGCTATCAGGAAAACATCTATTCTTTCGTCAACAATATCAACACGGAAGAAGGCGGCACGCACCTCGCCGGCTTCAAGATCGCGCTGACGCGCGCCGCGAACGACTTCGCGCGTCGCCAGGGCATCCTCAAGGATAAAGACGGCAATCTCTCGGGCGAAGATGTCCGCGAAGGTCTGACGGCCGTCATCAGCCTGAAGATCCGCGAGCCGCAGTTCGAAGGCCAGACGAAGACGAAGCTCGGCAACAGCGAAGTCCGCGGCATCGTCGACTCCATCGTCACGGAAGGCCTCACGGAATATTTCGAGGAAAATCCCGCCATCACGAAGCGCATCCTCGAAAAAGCATCCATGGCCCAGCGCGCGCGCGAAGCCGCCCGCAAGGCCCGCGAGCTCACGCGCCGCAAGAATGCGCTTGAAGTCTCGAGCCTCCCCGGCAAGCTCGCTGACTGCTCCGTCAAAGACCCCGAGCAGGCCGAGATCTACCTCGTCGAGGGTGATTCCGCTGGCGGCTCCGCCAAGCAGGGCCGTGACCGCCGCTTCCAGGCGATCCTGCCGCTGCGCGGTAAGATTTTGAACGTCGAAAAAGCCCGCCTCGACAAGATTTTCGCGAACGCCGAGATCCGAACGATGATCACGGCCTTTGGCACGGGCATCAGCGAAGACTTCGATCTCGCGAAGCGCCGCTATGGCAAGATCATCATCATGACAGATGCCGATGTCGACGGCGCGCATATCCGCACGCTGCTGCTGACGTTCCTCTACCGCTATATGAAGCCGCTCATCGAACACGGCCACGTCTACATCGCCCAGCCGCCACTCTACCAGATCCGCAAGGGCAAGAAGCACTGGTATACCTATAGCGACGACGAGCTCGCGAAAAAGCTCGACGAAGTCGGTCGCGACGGCATCACCGTCCAGCGCTACAAAGGCCTTGGCGAGATGAACCCGGAGCAGCTCTGGGAGACGACGATGGATCCTGAGGGCCGCACGATGCTGCGCGTCGAAATGGAAGATGCCGAAGAAGCCGATGAGCTCTTCACGATCCTCATGGGCGACAAAGTCGAGCCGCGCCGCAAATTCATCGAAGACAACGCAAAGCTCGTGCGGAACCTCGATATCTAAGCACGCCAGCGATTGCGTGCGCCCCGCCGCCAGCCCCCTTGCGCCTTGCGCCGCGCATTTTTTCGTCGTGCCGCCCGCCCAGTATCTGAGCCTTTAGCAAGTTGTGTGCATGGTTGTCTGGCGATTGCTCCCTACTACTCCCCCAGTCGCCTGCGGCGCCAGCCCCCTCAGAGAGGGGGCCGGGTGAGCGGAGATGCCTCCCTCATTGAGGGAGGGGGACCGCGAAGCGGTGGTGGGAGTAGTTGGAAGCACTTGCCGGACGGATAGCATGCAGAAACGAAGAAAGCAAGGATGAAAATATGCCTCGTAATTATCGACCTCCTGCGCAATCGCGTGCAAAGTCCCTCCGCCACACAATGACTCCATCGGAGCGTCATCTCTGGTACGACTTTCTCCACGATCACAAGCCGCGCTTCCAACGCCAGCGGCCAGTGGGGCCATATATTGTCGATTTCGTCTGCTATGATGCCGCTCTCGTCATCGAGCTCGATGGCGAAGTGCATGGCAGTGAAGAACAACGCCAGCATGATGTCGTGCGCACGGCATATCTGCGACAACAGGGCTTTCGAGTTCTGCGTTTCCGTAGTCGTGACGTTTTCGAACAGTTTGAGGCAGTATGCAGTGGAATCGAACAGGCAGTGAAGGACGCGAATGTTCGAGGGCTGATGTGCTGATTGGAGCATGCAAGCTGAAAGGAGCGCGAATCATGACCCAGTACGGCCTCTATACATTTTTCGCGCTGCTGTTCCTCGTGGGCGGCTGGTATATCCTGCGGCTGCGGCGGCAGCTGGCGCTCTCGATGCACATCATCGCGTTCCATGTCGGCCTCTCAGCGCGGCTCGGCATCCTGCTCGTCACGTATGACGCGAAGCGCGATGAGGCCGTGCTTTCTGACGACCTTGCGCGTCTGCTCGATTTGCCGACGGAACTGCATGGGCTTGCGGCGCAAAAGGAAAGCATCCTCGCCGATGAAAAGCATCCATGGTACCCTGTCATGCGCGCGCTCGCGAGCCTGAAGGAGGACGCGCGCTACCAGCTCGTGCGGCGTGGCATGGCGCCGCGGCATTTCCTGCTACGCACCTACGTCATGAAAGACCTCGCGGGCACGCCTGCGTACCTCGTCGGCACGCTGCGCGACATCACGGAGCGTGAGAACGAGGAGGCGCGGCTCGCCGTCAAGGCGCAGTTCGACGGCCTCACGCGCGTGCACAATTCCAGCGCGACGCGCGCGTGGATGAAAGCGCACGTCGGCCAGCGGCCGGGCGCGCTGTTCTTGCTCGACGTCGACAAATTCAAGACCGTCAACGACACAATCGGCCATCAAGGTGGCGACCAGGCGCTCATCTGCGTCGCGAATGCCCTGCGGCAGTCGCTCGGCGGCAAAGGCTTCCTCGGACGGCTCGGCGGCGACGAATTCATCTGCTACCTCGAAGAAAACGACCTCGACGTCATCGACGCACTCGCCGACGCCATCCACGAAAATGTCACGCGCCTCGGCGAAGAAGCCTGCCTCGGCCTCCCCATCACCGTCAGCATCGGCTGCGCCCTGCTGGAAAACGAAGACTACGACGCCGCTTACAAAAAAGCCGACGGCGCCCTCTATCGCGCGAAAAATGGCGGACGGAACCAGCATGTGATCGTGGGAGAGCCGAGCTGATCGAAAAAAAATATTCCTGCGAAGGAGACAAAAAAATGGAGAATTTCCGAAAAAGAATTTCTAGGATTTTTTTGCGATATTTCGCAGGAATTTTTTGTGGTTTTTTTGCCGTATGTTTTTCCGTCCTTTTTATTTTTTCTGCGCTGATTTTTTTCCCGTGCGCGGCTTCGGCCGAGGGGACGGAAAATTCACCGATCCGTGTCGGCTATAATTCCTCTGGCTCGATGCTGTACCGCGACTCGGAGGGTCGGTTTCAGGGGTATGATGCGGTCTTCCTCTATGAGATTGCGCGGTATACGGGCTGGACGTATGCGTTCGTGCCGTATGATGACTGGTCGCAGGCCGTCGCGGATCTCGCGGCGGGGAAGATCGACATCCTGCCGACGGTGCTGAAGACGCCGGAGCGCGAGCAGCAGATGAATTTTTCGCTGTACCCGATGGCGCAGACGTCCGTCGGCGTGCTAAAGCGGCCGGATGACACGCGCTTCGTCTATGGCGAGCTTTCGACGATCGACGGCATGCGCATCGGCGTGCGCAGCGGCACGGCCGACACGAAGGATTTCATGGCGTGGATGGAGCGCCACGGCCTACAGGGCACGCTCGTGCCGTATCGCAGCCGCGGCGACCTTCTGACGGCGCTGAAGGCCGGCATGGTCGATCTCGCAGCGACGTCGTATGCGGGCGACGCGCAGAAATTCCCGCTCTTGGCGGAATTTTCGCCGCAGGCCATGTATTTCGCGACGCCGAAGACGCGGCCGGAGATCGGCTCGGAGCTCGACCGCGCCATGGGCAACATCCTGCTCTACAATTCCGGCTTCCGCGATGCGCTCGATCATCTCGACCGGCCGGCGCGCGACCGCTACCGCATCTTTTTCAGCGACAGTGAGGCTGAATTTTTAAAAAGCGTGCCGACGCTGCGCGTGGCGCTTTACCGTGACCATGCGCCGTATTCGTATGAACGGGAAGACGGCACGGCCGGCGGCATGACGGTGCGTGTGCTCGAGCGCATCGCCGACATCACGGGGCTGTCATTTGAATACGTCTTTGTCGGGAGCCTCGAGGAAGTGCTCGAGAAGATGAAGTCGCACGACATCGATGTGCTCGGTTTCATGTACACGAATCTCCCTGTCGCCGAGGACGAGGGGCTGCGGCTGACGACGCCGTATTATGATGGCGATCTCGCGCGGATTTCGCGGAGCGGCGGCACGGGCAAGGAGACGGCTGTGCCGCGCAGCCTGCATTTCCTGTTCGAGGGAAAGCGGGCGCAGGAGACAGACGAGCGCCTCGTCGTCTATGACTCGACGCAGCAGGCCATCGAAGCATTCACGGCAGGGCAGGTTGATGCTGTCTACTGCGACGCGGCGACGGCGGGCTATCTCGTGAATGTCCTGAAGCGCGGCGGCACGGACATGCAGCTGCGCGCGGGCACGCCGGCACACATCGGCATGGCGATGACGAAGGACGCCGACCTGCGCCTCGGCCTCGTGCTCGACCGCACGATCCAGTACCTCGATGATGTGGAAATGGACGAGATCGAGCAGCGGGAGATCAACGAAGCGCCGATGACATTTGGCAATGTGCTCGATCACCTCACGACGCTGCAGACGTATGCGCTGTTCCTCGTGCTGCTCGTGCTGATGGTCGGCGCGGCGTATTTCGCCTTCGTGCTGTACCGCCAGCGCGGCATGGAGCGGCGCACGCTGCGCATCGCCATCCTCCACCTCCTGATCCCCGCCCTCGGCGGCGAGTGGGAGATCCATTCAACGGCGGAGAAGGGGACGGAAGTGACGGTGGAATTCCTCGTCGATGCGACAGGGAAGTGAAATTTCCAGATTTTTTCAGAATCCATTGCTATACTGGAAAAAGACAAAAGGTAAAATCTCGTTTCCTCAAAGGGGGAATCTCTATGAATACGATGAAGACACTCCTCTTGATGGCGCTCCTCACGGGCCTCATGGTCGCCGTCGGCGGGGCCGTGGGCGGGTCTTCGGGGGCGTCGCTGATGCTCGTGCTGTCGCTCGCCATGAATTTTGGCACGTACTGGTTCAGTGCGCCGATGGTGCTGCGCTCGTATGGGGCGCAGGAAATCGGGCGCGGTGATGCGCCGGAGCTCTACGGGCTCGTCGAGACGCTCGCGCAGCGGGCAAATCTCCCGATGCCGAAAGTCGCGATCATCGAGAGCGACGCGCCAAATGCTTTTGCAACGGGACGCAATCCCGAGCATGCAGCCGTGGCCGTGACGACAGGCATCCTGCGCATCCTGAACTACGAAGAGCTTTCGGGCGTGCTCGCGCATGAGCTCACGCATGTGAAGAACCGCGACATCCTGACGTCGAGCATCGCGGCAGCCATCGCGGGCGTCATCTCGTGGACGGCGCAGATCGCATTCTTCTTCGGTGGGCGCAGCGATGACGATGAGGGCGGCGGCCTTGCGGGGCTCGTGACGATCCTCCTCGCGCCAATCGCGGCCGGCCTCATCCAGATGGCCATCTCGCGCAGCCGCGAGTATGCGGCCGACGAGGGTGGCGGCGCACTCTGTGGCGATCCGCGTTACCTCGCACGGGCGCTCGAGAAGCTTGACTACTACGCAAAACATGGCGACGTCATGCAGGACGCGACGCCTGCGACGGCGCACATGTTCATCATCAACCCGTTCGAAGGGGTCGGATCAAAGATCGCAAACCTCTATTCGACGCATCCGGCGACGGAAGAGCGCATCGCGCGGCTCGAGGAGCAGGCGCGGAGGATCGGGCGATAAAAAAAAGACGTGGCTTCCGCAGGGGCAAAATAGAGAAGGTATTACGTTTCTCTATCGCACCCGCGGAAGTCACGTCTTCTTTTTATTTGGTCCTACAGGGGACTCCCCCTGCCACTTCGTGTCCCTCCCCCCTCTTGGAGGGGGGCTTTTATCGCGCTCAGGCGAGCTCGATGCGGTCGCTGGACTGGATGTAGAACTCCTTTACGCTCGTAGCAGCGGAGCCGCCTGCGAGGATGAAGTCCTTGGCGATGATCTCATCAGCTGCCGCCTGGACCTCCGCTTTCGTGAGGCCATCTTTCGGGTCGGCGATGGAGAGCATCGAAGTCTTCTGATCTTTGAGATGGAAGACGATCTTCAGTGTCTTTGCCATGTGGTGTTCCTCCTTTCCAAATCTTCGTGATCATGATGGGGCGCCGTCATGCTTCGTCAACGAGCGAGGCGCTGTCGACGCGGTTCACCGTGGCGATCGTGTGCGACTGGAGCGCACCGAGTTTGCCGCCGATGGCGAGCAGGTCGTCGTCGCTGATGGCCGGATTGACGTTGCCGAACGTGCGGCTGGCCGTGAGGGCTTTGCCGTCGGCATCCGTGCCCGTGACGACTTTGAGCACGAGCTTCGTGCTCTTGCTGTCTTTCTTTGCTGCCATGAGGTATCACCTCCTTTCACTCTGATACTTGCAGGATGAGGGAGGGGATACAACGGGGGAGGAGAATTTTTTGCAAAAAAAAGAAGCCGGATGGCTTCTTTTCATCAAATGGCGATGCGCAGGTATTCTTCTACGAAGTCGCGGAGCTTGCGGGGGCCGGTGTAGTGGCTGCCGAAAATCTTCGTCCACTTGTCGCCGTGCTTCTTGATGCTGGCGAGCGTGCCGCGATAGACTTCATCCTCGATGGAGCCTGGGGTCAGGTCTTCCCAGTTGCGCGGCATGTAGCCACGGCCTTTGACGGTGTTATCGGGTCGTTCGCCGGAGACTTCGAGCTCGGAGAGGAACTGGATCTGCTGCGTCTTTGGACGGACGTAGTAGTGGGCGAGGTAATATTTCTGCGGATAGGAGTAGTTGCCGCTCTCAGGATCGTCCGTGCTGTCTGTCGGCACGATCTTGAGCCACGTATCGACGATGTATTCGTCATCGCGGTACGGCAGCGGGATCCAGTGCGTCGCACGACCGTCGAGGAAGTAGTCGTAGCCGCTGTCCGTCAGGAGATAGGCGTAGCGCTCCTGCTCTTTTTTCTTGCGCTCGTCCGTCTTTTCCATTGTTTCGCTCTGGATGGCGGCTGTCTCCTTGTCCGAGGCGAACCAGTCATCGGCGGATGTCGTGTCGCCGCTGATTTCTTCCGGCTGGGCGTTATCTGATTCGGAGTCAGACGCAGCGGAGGCAAGCGGCGCAGCAAGGGTGAGGGAGAGCATGGCGATGAGGGCCGTGCGGCAGAGTTTCGTTTGCATGAGGTTCACCTCGGTTTCAGAAAAAGGGAACATCAGTCTTCGCTGATGGCGATGTCATTCATAGCCTCTTTCATTGCGTTGTGGACGGCATCCTGGAATGCACGGCCATTGGGAAAGCCGTTGTGCGACTTGCCCTTGGCGGCGATGTCGTTGCGATAGAGATAGTCGCCGCTCCCACAGTCGACGAAGCGCACGCGGAGCCAGACGCTCGGCTTTGTCGTGCTCGAGCCAATCGGAGGCAGCGGCCAGACCATGTGATGGTAGAATTCCGAATTGCCTTCGGTCAGCGTGACCATGAGGACGTACTGATAGTCAAAGGCTTTGCCTGCCGAGACGAGGTCTTTGCGGACGAGGTCGGCAGTGCCGCGCGGCTGGACTTTGACGGGGACGCCGTCGGCATCGAGTGCGTCCTCTTTCTGGATGGAGTCTTTTGAAATGGCGCCGCTCACGAGACCGACGTCGCCAGACGTGCCAGCGCCATCTTTCGTGACGGTCGCCGTGCCATGCTGGCCGGCATAGCGGTCTTCCGCCATCTGCAGGAGGCGCGTATTGACGTCCGTGCCTTTCATGACGGCAAAGCTTTCGCGCGGGAATTTCTGGCGGATCTGCGCGTAAATATCATTTTTCACGCGATCCTCTGAGACGAGGGCTTCGTCACCATTGACGATGACGGCGATCCGCGTGCGGCCGCCCGGGCCGACCGGCCCTTTGCTGCCATAGATGATGTGATGTGCGCGGGCATAGACATCCGAAGACTGGTAGTCCTTGTCCTTTTTGAGTTCTCGCTGTGCGACGCTGACGCTCGGCTGGCTGACAGCTGCCTCAGCCGTCGCGGCGTCCTCTGCGGGCGCAAAGGACGGCAGCAGGAGTGCTGCGAGGAGCAGCAGGCATCCTTGGATGATTCGTTTCATGCTTGGTTCCCTCCAATGCAGATGTGGTCGATACAAGATAGTTCTTTTTAAATTTTAACACGGTTTCGTTCTTGGGACAAGGGGATTTCAAATGCCCGCGTAAATCGCAATCATGCATCTCATACGCCTAGCTTGTGAGACTCCCTCAGTCAGCCATTCGGCTGACAGCCCCCTCTGAGAGGGGGCCTGATGTTACAGCGGCTTTTTTGCGGGGGTGCCGGCCTTTCTGGGGTATGCTTTTGGCGTCGGGGCGATTTTCGTGATCGTCAGGACGGCGCGCATGTCGGAAAGGCCCGGGAGCGTGACGGGACGGATCGTTTCGAGTCGGCCGCCGAGGAGCTTCAGGGCGCGCTTGGCGTCTTTCGCTTCTTCTTCGGCTGTGCGGCCTTTGAGTGCGATGAGGTGGCCCCCCTTCTTGACGAAGGGCAGCGTGTACTCGAGGAGCACGGGCAGGCGGGCGACGGCGCGGCTGACGGCGAGGTCATAGCGCTCACGGTGGTGCATGTCACGGGCGCCATCCTCGGCGCGCGCGTGGACGCAGGTGACACCCGTGAGGCCGAGGTCGTCGATGACGGCTTCGAGGAACGTCAGCCGCTTTGCGAGGCTGTCCATGAGCGTCAGCTGGATCGTCGGATCATAGATCTTGAGCGGCAGCCCTGGAAAGCCTGCACCCGTGCCGACGTCGATGACGCGCGGCGCACCAGAGAATAGCGCCGCATCATAGGCCGTCAGCGAGTCGATCATGTGCTTCACGGCGACGTCTTTGGGCTCCGTGAGCGCCGTGAGGTTCATGCGCTCGTTCCAATCGACGAGCAACGCATCGTAGCGCGTGAAGCGGAGGAGTTGCTCCTCCGTGAGGGCGATGCCAGCAGCCTCTGCTGCGGCGCGGAGTTCGGTCGTGAAATCGGTCATACATGCATCCTTTCCTATCTCTTGTTATCTTTCGCCGTGGAGGGCTGCTTTTCCTGCTGAAAGGGGCGCGATGCTCACCATTTCTTCCGCATGTCCTCCACGCCGATCGTGCCGAGCATCAGCAGGGAAAAGATGCCCGCGCGGCCGGCGAGCATCAGGAAAATGGCGACGGCCTTCGTCGCGGGAGCGAGGGCGGCCGTGCCCGGGAGGCCCAAGAGCAGCGCGACCTGGCCCGTGCTCGTGAGGCACCCGGCCGCGAGGCCCATCGCCGGGAGAATGGCGACGCCCGACGCCGCGATGGCAATCGTGCCGAAAAAGAAGAACGCCGCCGCGAGGAAGAAGAACGCGAGCATGCGGCCGACGACCTTGTCCGGCACGGCGAGGCCGTCGAGGCGCACGCTGACGACCATGTGCGGGTGGAGCGTGCGGCGGAGCTCCTGCGCCGTCAGCTTCGCGAGCACGAGCAGGCGCACGACCTTCAGCCCGCCCGCCGGACTGCCGATGCAGCCGCCGAGGAACGCGAGCAGGAACAGCACATAGCGGTCAAAATCCGGCCATGCCGAGGCATCGACCGACGAAAAGCCCGCCGTCGTGAAGAACGAAATCACATGGAACGCGCCGTGGCGCAGCGCCGTCAGCAGAGGATACGTGCCCGTGAGCGCGAGATGCAGCGCCACGAGGAGCGAGCACGCCGCAGCCATCGCGAGCGCCGCGCGCAGCTCCGCATCCGCCCACAAAAGGCGCGGACTGCGGCGCGAAATGCATTTCCAATAGAGCAAAAAATTGCCGCCCGTCACGAGCATCATGCAGCAGCCCGCCACTTCGAGCGCGGGCGACTGCCCCGCCGCGCCCATCGAAAACGCCGATGCCGCGCCGCTCCCGGCCGTCGAAATCGTCGTGAGCGCCAAGAGCAGCGCGCGCAGCGGCGCGAGCCCGAGCGCGAGGAACACGCCGATGAAGATGACCGTCAGCCCGCCATAGACGGCGAGCCCCTGCCAGATGGACTGGTGCATCTTCCGCCAGACGGGACTGAAATAGACGCTCTGCCGCGCCGTCAGCGTGATGCCGAAGCAGCCGCTGACCTGTGGCAGGACCGTCACGAGCATCACGACGAACGCGAGCCCGCCGAGCCAGTTCATGAGGCCGTGCCAGAGCACGAGCGACGGCGGCAGCGCCCCGGCCACATAGTCAAAATTCGACAGCCCCGTCGCCGTGAACGACGACATGCTCTCGAAAAACGCGTCGAGCGGCGAAAGGCGCCCCGACAGCGCGAACGGCATCGCCCCAATCCAGGCGAGATACGGCCACGCCAGCACAGCGAACAGCGCCCCCTCCGCGAGCGTCAGCGGCCGCTTGTGCTCCCGCCCGAGATGGCGGAACATCGCGCCCGTCGCGACGGCCACGAGCAGCGGCACGCCATAGATGTAGAGCCCCGCGGGCGCCCCCGAGACCGCCACCGCCTTTCCCGTCATCCACGTCCCCGAAGCCCCCGTCACCCGAGCGACCGCCCCCGTCAGCACATCCTGCTGCGAAAGCGCGAGCGGCAGCAGCAAAAGCGCCGAAATCGCAACCGACAGCCGCGACAGCAGATACCAGAAAATCGCATAGGCGTGGCGCATGGGGGAGGCCTCCTTTCGGAAAAATTTTGCAAGAAGGTGGAAAAGTGCAGATGACGAGGTGAGAAGCGAAGATTTCGTGAAGAAGGGAACGAGGCTTTTGAGCGTCAGGCTCCCTCTCAGAGGGAGCTGTCAGCGAAGCTGACTGAGGGAGTCTCACAAGATGGGCGCATGCGATTTACGATTTTCATTTACGCGGGCGTCGAAGAGGCTGTGCAGCCCGCGTAAACTACAATCGTGCATTTCGTACGTCTAGCTTGTGAGACTCCCTCCGCCCTTCGGGCACCTCCCTCTGAGAGGGAGGCTTTAAGGTCAGTTACTTGTCAGCGCCTCGTAGCGTTTCATGAGTTCGGCGACGCAGTCGGGTTCGGTGATTTTCACGGGGAAGCCGTAGGCGCGGAGGGTGGCGCGGTCGTTGGCGCGATGGGCTTCGAGGAGGTCGGGGTAGAGGTACATGTGCTCACCATACATGTCTGCAAAGCTGCTGTCGGGATGGTTCGCACGGGCGTCCAGGATGCCCTGCGCGGTGCGCTCAATCTCCGCGCGCTGTTCCGGCGTCGGGGTCGGCCATGGGAAGTTGTTGTAGACGATATTGATAGAATAGCAATATCTCGTCTCTAAACGTCCACAAACAGAACGCATCCATGCCATGTGGACGTTGCTTTCGAGAATTCCAAAATGATAAAGGGTAGCTCCGGGCATGAGTTTCAATCGATTGCTACAAAGCACATCTGGCGTCATATAACCCATTGGAACATATCTACGCTTTTCAGAAGAAATTTCTGGGATGACCATGTAATTTTCCTTTGGCATATTTTCTACATGAAAGCGCGTCGGTTTTTCTGCAATTTTTCGAGTGCCTGCGCTCTTGCTTTTTAAGCGATATTCTCTTACATTTTCGACACGCTTAAGACAATGCGGGAGTTGTAGCAATTCCTTCGGATTGCAGTCGCCGAGCCAGAGACAATAACGGGGCTGATTGTCAATAAATTCTTTTGCTCCATACCATGGACGGAAATATTTTTCCGCTGCTGGTTCGTCTGTTAAAAATGCATCCATTTCTTCTTTTGTGAAGAGATAATTACCGTTGTCAATCGGTTTATTTCCAATACCTACTTCTGGCACGCCACACAGCGGTTTATTTCGGCTTTTAACAAAAACTTCGGGTGCGTCAACAAGGTACGCATTGATATTATTTACGGTATTTTTTATACCTCCGTTATCAATGAATTTTTGCGGTGTATTAGCCGCATTTTTTTGTGCGTAGCTGAAGCCGATAATGACGCAGTGAACATGTGCTTTTTTTACGGATTCGCTGTCCCAGCGGAACGTCCGATAGGCAAAATCAAACTGCAATTTCTGGTCGAATAATGGCTTCCACAGAATCGCGACCTGCTCGCCTTGCGTGATGGAGTTTGTCGAAACGAAGGCGGCGTGGATGGTGGTGTTTCTCATGTAGTCAGCGGCTTTCTTGTACCAGCCGCTGACGTAATCGAGGTTGCCAAGATTTTTCCATCCGTTGTATTTTTTCGCTCCATTATATTGCTCTTTTCCATTATAGGTCTGGCGTTGCTTTTGAGGAATGTCAGGGCCAAACGCTGCTTTCAAATCCTCTTTCTGTGCAGGAGTCATCAGCCGTGCGCCCACAAACGGCGGATTTCCGAGAATCTTGACGTCATCGCTTGGCGGCAGGACTTGTTTCCAGTCCATGCGCAGGGCGTTTCCTTCGTGGATGTTGCTGTTGGTGTGGAGCGGGAGGAAGTCCATTTCTTTGTGGATGATGTCTTCGGTTTCGCGGAACATCTGGCTTTCGGCAATCCAGAGGGCGGTTTTGGCGACGCTGGTGGCGAAGTCGTTGATTTCGATGCCGTGGAATTGCTGGATGGAGACGT
>JAXGCE010000023.1:0-40684 GCA_034186105.1 Selenomonadaceae bacterium | reverse complement strand
GTTCATCCTTTGCGGTTGCGAGTGATTCTGTCAGTATGCCAGAACCAACGTTGACTTGTAAAGGCCTTTTACACAAACTATTTTACACTCCCCACCTTAAAATGATATTCTGGTACAAGTTCATGTAAGTATAATGGAATTTCATAATAGTCCATGAGTTTATGATAAAGGCAAATCGCCATGCGTGGGTGTTGTGAACGAATCAGATGTTCCGCTCCACGCAACATATCCATTTCATATCCTTCGATGTCAGCCTTGATAAAACTAACGCGTTGATCTTTAAGTGCTTCATCGAGTGCAACGATCTCCACTGCACTCCCATCGGAAATTTTCTCGTTATCAATGTCAACAAGATGTGCTCCAATGATATGATGTGTAATTTCATCCTCCATAAGAGATGCTCGTGAGGAATGGCTTCCTACTCCAGCACAAATACAATCCAACTCCCCTGAAGGAATCGCCCACTCTCGTCTTAATCTCTGAAACCGTTCTTTCATAGCCCGAAACTGAACAGGGCCTGGCTCAAATGCAATGACACGATGAAAAAGTCCCTGACAGTGATTAAGATATGATTCCACTGTATCACCGACGAACGCGCCACAATCCACAAAAACATCATCCTCAGAGAATGTCATCATCTCTGGTACCGCAAAATACTGATCACCACAATAAATTTCAGATAGTGCTTTTGGGGGCTGTAATTTGAATCGATAGCTCAGAACATCCGTATATGTCTGCCGCGATTTTTCATCTTCGAGCATGTCAAAAACTTGCCGATACCTTGGCAACATCCATTCAAAAAATGCAATGACGAGCTGAAAGAGTTGCCATCGCACACCGAGGCGGTCGAGCGTTTCCTGCCATCGGTTCTGCTGGCGGCGCGTCGTCAAGAAGACGACGACGTCATCTTCTTGTGCGAGTTTTTGCAAGCACGTTTCCATTTCTGTTTCTGTCTTTTCTGTAACAATCCATTCCTCGAAACGCTCAAATCCATGTTTCTTCAATATATCAAGCTCAGGCAGTACCCCCCGATTTTCTGAAAATTACAATTCTTGTGTCAGCTGTCGCATAGTTCACTTTGCTCGCCAAATCGACATCTCTACCGTGATAGACAAGTCCGTAGACCCCAGAATCCCAAATCTTCGGCATAATCTCTGCCTCCCAATATCCGTTTCTTCCACATTTACCCAAGTAAAAACCCGCCATCGACGACGATATCCGTGCCGTTCACCATCTTTGCGCGATCGCTGAGCAAGAATAGTGCCATACCTGCCACGTCTTCTGGTTTGCCCTCTCCGAGGCAACCATTCCGATGATCATCTGGTATCCCCGTAGACTGTAGATAGTTTTGTGTCATTTCCGTATCCACCCATGCGGGGCTGATGCTGTTCACACGTTGCCTACGCCGTGCGATTTCTCTTGCCATGGATTTCACACCTGCCTGTACGCCAGCTTTTGCCTCCGCATAGGCGAGGATGCCCATCGAGCCTTCATAGGCTGCGACGGAAGAAAACAGGATGTAGGACGCTCCCTCGTTCGCGAACTTTTTACGTGTCGCTGCTGACATAAAGGCGTCCCCCCCCCAGGAGACTCGTGTCCATGATATTGGTTGCCGTCTTCTTATCAAATACCTTGAGCGGCGTGACTCCCGTGATACCAGCCGTATAGACACCACCGTGCAACTTGCCGTGCGCCTCTACAAAAGGAGCAAGAACCCCATTCCATGTAGCGGCATCCGCCGCTCGCACGTCGATCTGTGCGGTGCGGATGCACTCGGGAAAACGTGCCGATAAGGCCTGCAAACGTTCCTTATTCCGTGCGACGCCCAAGACATGGGCACCTGCTTCTGCTAATTCCCATGCGATTTCACGCCCGATGCCCGATGAAGCTCCGACGACGATGTAATTCCTTCCAGAAAAATCGAATTCTACTTCTTTCATCAGTCTGAGCCTCCCAGCAAGTAACCGCCATCGGCCACGATGTCCGTTCCCGTAATCCACCGCGCTCGATCACTCAGCAGAAAGAGCGTCAGACCAGCTACATCGGCTACCGTCCCCGTGCCTAGCGCATGTTGGTGAATGACCGTCTCTGGACGCCCCATGAAATCCGTACTCGCTGCGGTCATGCCCGTGCCGCCAACGTAGCCAGGGCTGATGCTGTTCAGTCGATGGCCGTCTGCGGAGATTTCCTTTGCAAACGATCGCACGGCCGTCTGCACAGCGGACTTTGCTGCAGAATAGGCAAACATGCCCTTGTTACCCCATGTCGCGGCGACAGAGGAAAATGCCACGAAAGAAGACCCCCGCTCTGCAACCTTTTTCCGTGTCACCGCCTGCAAGAAGAACACGAATCCCCAAAAGCTCGTCTCTACAATATCACGCGCTTCCTGTTCCGAAAAATAACGCATCGGCGTCAGACCGGAGATCCCCGCTGTATAAACACCACCATGTAGTTTACCATGCGTGGCAAGATAAGGCTGCAGAAGTTCGTCCCAATCTGTCTTTCGCGCATGCCTCACATCGAGACATGCCGTCTGAATGCGCTCGGGGTAGGTTGCCTGTAGTGTCTCCAGACGTTCCTTATTCCGCGCTACGGCCAAGACGTGTGCCCCAGACGCGGCAAGTTCCTGTGCAATCTGCTTGCCGAAACCAGAAGAAGCACCCACAACGATGAATGCCTTGCCATCAAAATGGAATCTCACATCTGTCATAACGTACCTGTCTTCAAAACATTCGTCTGCATGCCATCCATATACACAGAAGCCGTGCTCATGCCAACGCCAAAACCGGAAAGCAACAATCCATGTTCTGGCAGCGGCTCTGAAAGTTCCGATATGCAGAGTGGGATTGACGCCGAGCTCGTATTTCCATACCGCTGTGCACGGAACGGCACACGCTCTTTCGCAATTCCAAGTTTTTCTGCCATCGTCGTCACGGTCATCTGATTCGCCTGATGCAGGACAGCGAGCTCTACTTCACTCGGTTGCTTCTTTGCAAAGGAAAGCAATTCCTGGATATTCTTCGGCACATCGTAAAGCGTGTAATCCATCACGCCCATGCCATTCATCTGCACAAAGTTGCCTTTGTCTGTTGTCAGTTGCCCCTCGGTATCCGTCAAGCGATTCGCTCGAGATCCGCCACGCGCCACCAAAAGATAGTCCGCTTTGCTACCATCCGTCGTGATATGGAAATACATCTTGCTGGACTGGCGGGGAGTCGGTATCCCGATGACAGCAGCAAATGCAGCATCGCCCGCTATAGAACGCATGGCGGTCTCCGTTGGGTCTGCATTCCGACTCGACGTATCACCGCCACAGAGCAATACCTTTTTGCCGGGGGCCAATGTCGGCAACAATGCGGCTGCCAAGTACAGGCCATATACGAAACCCGAACACCCTAGCTCGATGTCCATCGCAATGACGTCTCCACCCAATCCAAGCTTCCCTTGCATGACATGGCTGGTCGATGGCGTCAGGTAATCAGCCGTCTGTGAGATGAAGAGCAATGCCCCTACCTGTTCTCGCGTCACGGCACCATTCTCGATCATGCGATGGATGGACTCCATCGCAAGGTCGGATGTGCAAAGTTCCGGCCGTGCGAGACTCAGTGACTCGATGCCTGTACCTTTCTGCAGACGAAGAGCCTTACGTTCGCTGGCGAGTCCTTCCAAGTGTTTCGTGACGGGGACGATCTCTTTTGATACTGTCGCTGTCACGGACTCGAGCGCTGCATGTTCAAATGTGCAGTACATCGCTCACCCCTGCATCAGCTGATAGAGATCACGAACCGTCTTTGCCTCCTTAACCTCCTGCGGCAAGACCTTTTTCTGAGAATTTCCAGCGCAGAGCGCCAGGAATGCCACATGGCTCAGAGAATCCCACTCCTCAATTGTGGACAGCTCGCGATCCATCGTCAGTTCTTCCTCTGTATCCATCAGTTCTGCCAGCTGCTCCAGAAAATCCTGTTCCTTCATCATAAAAGCTTTCCATCCTTTCTCAAATCGGCATCGCGGGATTGCCGAAGACTTTCCGCCCTGCCCGAACGCGCTTGAAGACGACGCTGCGGACACCGACATAGGCATCATTTTCAATCACACTATGAGGTAATGCAAGTGCATCTGCACCCATATAGACATTTTCACCAGCCGTTGCTCCTCCGAGGAGGCCTGCTTGTCCCATCAGACTGGAAAAATCACCTACGCGACAATCATGACCGAGGTTTGCACGGCCATTGAACGTAACGTAATTCCCGACAACAGAAGCATCATGGATCGTGACGTTCGGGCAGCAAATGATCCCAGTACCCATACGAACGGTGCCATGAATGATGACCGTCTGGTGAATCAAATTCATGAACGTCGCACCACGAGCCAGCATACCTTCTACCAATTTACGCTTGACGGGTGGATTCCCAATCGCACAGATGAAAACATCGTCAGGCGCAATGGCATACGTAGCAACGTCACCCAGCACAGGCAGGCAGAGCTTCTCGTATTCCTCAGGCGCAAGCTTTACATCGCCATCGAGGAATCCTTTGATATCCCAGTCTATCCCATACCCGAGAGAGCCTTGCGCGTGCCAGTAGACTTCACGCGCAAAGCCGCCTACGCCGATGATGATCAGGTGCTTCACTGTCTCGTCTCCCTTCATTGCCGTTCATAGGCGATTCTGTGTATAACTATCTATTATCATAACACGTCTGCCCCCCCCCTACAAGACTGCACGCCCGACTTTCCGATCATTTTGTTATTCCATACCTTTCTTTTCCTTCGCTACCAATACCGTCTCCGACAGCACTTTGTCCGCCTGATAGACAAAAACACAAAACGGCCGCGCGTCAAGCACGCGCGGCCGAAAATCCACTACTTCTTAGTCTTTCATGGTTACGCTGTTTGCGTCGCCGTACGTCCCTTCTTACGTTTCAGCTGGAAGAACAGGACGAGCGCGAAGATCGCAATGCCGGTGAGGTCGGTGACCATGCCGGGGTCGATGAGCATGAGGCCGCCAGCCGCGAGGAGGATGCGCTCGTAGATGCGGCAGTTGTCGGCGAGGTAACCGATGAGGGCCGACGAGAGCGCGATCATGCCGATGATGGCCGTGAGCGTCGTCATGACGAGACCGGGGATCGTCGCGTCGATCATGAGGATGACGGGCGACAGCACGAACATATACGGGATGATGAACGCCGCGATGGCAAGCTTCGCTGCATTGACGCCCGTCCTGAGCGCATTGCCGCCTGCGATGCCGGCACCAGCGAACGCCGCGAGCGCGACGGGCGGCGTGACGTCGGCGATGATGCCGAAGTAGAACACGAACATGTGCGCCGCGAGCACGGGGACGCCCATCTGGATGATGGCCGGTGCCGCGATTGTTGACGTGATGACATAGTTCGCCGTCGTCGGCACGCCCATGCCGAGCACGATGGCCGTGATCATCGTGAAGAACATCGTTGGCAACAGCAGGCCGCCCGAGAGCGTCAGGAGTCCCGATGCAAGCTTCAGGCCGACGCCCGTCTTCGTGACGACACCGATGACGATACCTGCCGAAGCGCAGGCAACGAGGACGGACAGCACGTTGCGCGCGCCTTTGTCGAGGCCGCGGACGATTTCAATCGGCTTCATGCGCGTCGATTTGCGGAGCGCGGAGCAGACAATGGAGAGCACGATGGCGACGAGTGCCGCGCGCATCGGCGTGTAGCCCGTCACGAGCAGGTAGACGATGACGACAAGCGGAATGGCAAGATGGCCGCGTTCGACGAGCAGGCGTCCCATCTTCGGCAGCTGGTCGCGCAGCACCCCCTTGAGGTTGCTGCGTTTTGCCTCAAAATGAACGCCGAGCCAAACGCCCGTGAAATACAGGAGCGCTGGGATGACGGCGGCTTTGACGATCTCGATGTACGGCACGCCGACGAACTCTGCCATGAGGAACGCTGCCGCACCCATGACTGGCGGCATGAGCTGGCCGCCCGTCGAGGCCGCTGCTTCGACGGCGCCTGCAAAGTTCTTGTGGTAGCCGAGCTTCTTCATCATCGGGATCGTCAACGAGCCCGTGCCGACGACATTCGCGACAGAGCTGCCGGAGACTGTGCCCATGAGGCCCGACGACAGCACGGCGACTTTCGCGGGACCGCCGCTCGCCCAGCCCGCGATGCTGTTCGCAAGGTCGATGAAGAATTTGCCAAGCCCTGTCGACTCAAGATACGCGCCGAACAGGATGAACAGGAAGATGAACGTCGACGAGACGCCGAGCGGGATGCCGAAGATGCCCTCGGTCGTGAAGTAGAGATGGCCGACGAGCTGGCTGACCGTCAGCCCGCGATGCGCGAGCACGCCTGGCATGTACGGGCCTGCGAAGGCATAGATGAGGAACAGCACGACGACCGTGACCATCGGCAGGCCGACGACGCGACGCGTCGCCTCGACGACGAGCAAGATGCCGATGAGGCCGATGGCAAGGTCGGCATCCGACACGAGGCCAGAGCGCAATACGAGCTGCTGGTACTCGATCAGAATGTACGCTGGTGCCGCCGCGCCGAGGATGGCGAGCAATAGGTCAAAAGGATGAAGCTTCGTGCGCGACCAGCTCTTGCGCGTCGGGTACAAGAGATACACAAGCGCAAGACCGAAGCCGAGATGCACGGCGCGCTGCAATTGCGCATCGAGCACGCCGAACGTCGCCGTATAGAGCTGGAAGATGGAGAACGTGATGGCGATAGCCGAGACGATCTTGGCCATGATGCCTTTGTATTCCATCGTATCCGAGTCTTTGTCGTACTTCTTCAGCACCGCCTCCGCCCTTTGCTGGTCGGTCATTTCTTCACGCATAAAAAACATTCCTTTCTTGCAGGAAATCCTTTCTTTCAGTGCCCAGACAACGCCTCATATGCGGGCGCGATGGAGAGGTCGATCCTCTCCCCTGGGGGGAACATGGTGTAGAGCCTGAGTGCCCTGCCCGCCGCAAAGAGCGTCAGCTGCGTGCCGACGCCCGTGCGGAGCGACAGCGCGGGGAAATGGCGATCCATGTGGTCAAAGACGAAGTAGTCGCCCTCTTCGCGGAAATCGCCCTCACTCTCCATGAATGGCAGGCCGACGCCAAACGACTGATAGCGCGTCCGGAGCAGCCGGAACTCCCCCGCCCCGTCCCGTGCCCCGGCGTCTGCGACGAGGTCTTCCTCGACGGGCGTCTTTTGCACGGAGTGGATGAAGCGGATAGTAAACGCTTGCGGCCTGGAAACAGGCAAGGCGAGGAGCGTCCGCCCCCCGCCTTGCACCAAGAAGACCGGCTGCAACAGCTGCCACAGAAGCAGCGCCATTGCTGCGACGATGGCCGTAAAGACTTTTCTAGCCTTGCTTGCCTTCATTGATTTGTCATTACTTCTCGTCGAAGAACTTCTTCGCGCCAGCGTTCATGTCAAGCGACATGCCCTTCTCGGCGTTCTCTTTCGAAATCATCTTGCCGACAGCATGTGCGGCCTGGATGCGGTCGAGGTTCGAGAAGATGGCTTTCGTGATTTCATAGCCGAGCTTGTCATTGACTTTGTCATTCACAACGAGCATGGCCATGACGGAAATCGTCTGGACATCTTCATCGAAGCCCTGATACGTGCCAGCCGGCACCGTCGTCTTCGTGTAGAACGGATACTTCGCGATCAGCTCATCTGCTTTTGCCGCATCGACGGGAAGCAAGCGGATCTTGTTCTGCGAGGAAATATCCTGCACGGAAGCCGTCGGGAAGCCTGCCGTCAGAAACGCGGCATCGACGTTGCCGTCTTTCAGAGCGCTTGCGCCCTCGCCAAACGAGAGGTACTGCGCATCGATGTCATCATACGTGATGCCATACGCTGCGAGAATCTGGCGGGCATTCGCCTCAGCACCGGAGCCGGCCGCGCCGACCGCGACGCGTTTGCCCTTGAGGTCAGCAATCGACTTGATGCCCGAGCTGTCAAGCGTCACGAACTGGCACGTCTCTGGGTAGAGGGAAGCGATGCCCTTGAGATTCGTGACTTTCTTGTCCTGGAACATCTCCGTACCATTGACGGCGTAATACGTGATGTCGTTCTGCACGATGGCCATGTCGATGGAACCATCTTTCAGCATGTTGATGTTCGCGACCGTCGCGCCCGTGCTCTGCGCACTCGCGTTCATGCCTTCGATCTTGTTGTTGAGGATCTCGGCTATCGCGCCGCCGATCGGATAGTACGTGCCAGCCGTGCCGCCCGTGCCGATGTTCAGGAACGTCTTTCCACCGCTCGAAGCCTGATCACCGCCACCGCAGCCCGTGAGGAGTGCTGCCGACAGCACGACGGCCAGCCCTGCGGTCACAATCTTTTTCATGGAACGAAAACTGAACTTGAACTGCATACTCGATCCCTCCAAATCACAAAACGCCCTTATCGTGTTTCCTTATGGAATCTATACGAATTATAGCATATTAGATGTGCACTCACAAGAGATATTTTGAAAAATCCTCCCATCTTGTATAGTAATATTGTATACATAAACAAAAAGAGCACCGCCACAAAGCGATGCCCTTATCTACCGAATTTTACTGATTACATCATGCCCGGCATATTTTTGAGGATTTTCACGATACGTCAAAAAATGCTCTGAAGCCTTGAAAATCAAGGCTTCAGAAGTTTTCGCGAATGACGTGAAATTTCGATTTCTCGATGCTTTTCAGAGAAATTATGACCATTTTATGACCAAAATTATGACCACGGAAACGGCCGTCAAAGCCCGTCATTTGGGCTCTTCTCCGAACACACGATTCATGCCCCTTTGACGGTATTCGCAAGCGTCCTTTCGAGCGCCTGCTTGCCGACGTAGGTGATGGCGCGGAGAACGTACGGCAGGACGATGCCGTCGCGAATCTTGCACCAGCCGCTCTCGCCCTTCGCTTCCTCCGTCAGCCCGCCTGCGAGCTTGTCCACCCAGGCATCGACGGCAGGCATGACGTTGTCGACGAGGTTCTTTGTGAGTTCCTGCTTCGCAAGCTCGTCGAGCTTCACGTTCTCAATTTCGCCCTCGATGGCGTCTCTAAAGTTTGTCCACTGGCTCATGATAATACGCATCCTTTCGTTTCGAGAATGTCAGATAGCAATAGTAAAGCCCCATGCCGTGGCGCGACGTGACGGTCTTCCTCCCGTTGAACCACACGACAATTTCCTCGCCGACATGACGATAGACGTGCAGGAGCTCGGCCCCAGACGTGATCGCCGAGTGCCAGTCCTTTTCATGCGTGAGGAAGTCCTCGAAATGGTAGATTTCGCTGAGAGGTATCAGGCGGGGATAGCCGTCCGCGTCACGACGTTCGAGGATCCTTTCTTGTTTCTTCTGTCGGCTTGCCAATCGGCACCAGCCCTTTCGTAAACAGAGGAACGAAATGAACTACCGAGATTTTCTAAGTAGTTCGTTCAACGCACGCGTGTGTTAGGTCATCTGTTCGTTAACGCACGCGTGCGTTAGTTTGCGTTGTTCTTGTACCAAAGCGCTTTCCCGCGCAGAACGTCGCCGCCCCGCGTGCCGTCTTCAGCGTAAGGATTAAAGGACGGGCTTTCGTCCGTTCCGAGGAATTCGAGATCCCACCGCTCGCATGTCGATTTCGGGCCGTAGGCGTCGTGGGTGTAGAGGCCGTCTTCGTTGTCCCCCGCCTCGCCATGCGTCATGACATGGTCTTTGTTGATGGTCAGCCAGAGCGCGTCCGCGACTTTCCAGATGACCTGCGCCATAGCTTCGATTTGGTCTGCGGTCGGCGGCTCGCTGCCGAGGTCGTTTGTCGTGGCGTCCGCACAGCAGCAGAGGGCGATGCCGACAGCGCCGCTATTGCGATGATATGTGTGCGCGAGGACATCGCTGAAATCCTCCGTTGCGAGGTAGAGCTTGCCATCGGCCGTGATGTTGATGTGGTAGTCGTTGAACGTATGGAAGTAGTGCCCTGCCGACCAATGCAAATAGATTTTCGGATCGCGGCCATAGGCTTTCGCGATGTCCCAGATGTCTTCGCGTGCCGCCGCCGCGAGTTGTTCGACTTCGTAAAGAGTTGCCTCTCTCACTTTCGTGCTCCTTTCTCGCTGGAAAGCTGTTCCAGCGTCTGTCTTAACTTTTCTGGAATCGGAATGCCCGCCTTTGCCGAGTTCTCGATGATGCTCAGCCCTTCGTTGCCGATGAAGAACCATACCACGACGGACTGCACGGCTGGCACGCCCGTCGCCTTTTCGAGTTCATGCGCCAGGACGATGAGCAGGATGATCACGATTTTCTTGCAGATTCCTCGAAAGCCTTTGTGCGAGTCTAATTTCAAGTTCGGATTGATGTATGCTGCCAGCAGTCCCGTCGCATAGTCGATGACCATGAGTGTCAAGAGTGCTTCCAATGCATCATTCCACCCGATGAAATATGTCAGTACGGCACCGATGGCCGACGTGATGCCTCCGATCTGCACTTCCGTCCCCGTCGGAATCCACCCCCTTATCATGTTGAGATAGTTCATTCTGCTCTCCTCCTTTTTGCCTGCCCGCCCGCCCCTTCAAGTCTGCCTCTGTCAGTCCATCGGCACGGTGCCCTGATCGCCCCAGATTTCGACTTTCTTCCTTGCTTCGACAAGGACGTCATCCTTGTAGTCAGCAGGAACTGCGTCGAACTTCATGCGGCCCCAGTAGACCTGATTTGCATAGATGCGGACGTAGCAGTAGTAAAGACTGTTTTTCTTGATGGCCATGGTGGTATTCCTCCTTATTTCGTTTCCGTAGAATCTGACGTTGCAGACTGCTGCGACATGACAAGCGCTTCAAGGTTGGCGACCTGCTCGGCGAGGTCTGCCGTCTGCTGTGTCTGCGCGAGCGATACTTCGTTGATGTCGAGCGTCACCTGCTTGAGCATGGCTTTTTCCTGCTTCGCCCGCTTGCGCGGCAGGTTCTGATGATTTTTGTAGAACATGCTTGTTCCTCCTTTTCAATCCCGTCACTCATTGAAGATGCAGGCGATAGATTCCAGATAGTTCGGACGCGCTGCCCAGTTATAGGAGACGCTGATCGCTTCGCCCTCCTTTGCCGTGACTGTGAGCACATCCGTGTTGTCCTTGAACTTCCACGTCGCCGCAGCTGGCTTGACGTCGATGGTTTCATACTTCGCGTGATGCGCGAGTTTGAAGGACTGTGCCTTGCCGTTGCCCGTTCCGAGCGCGACGTCTTTTTCCTTGCCCGTCTTCTGGATGAGCGAGACGCGGACGGTGCCGACGCTGCCCTTCGGGTCGTTGTCGCCAGCGATGTAGTCAAACTGGTCATCGACGAGCGTGTTGTCATTCTTGTCCGGGTAGACCGTATCGTGCGTGAAATCGACGAACGTCTCCTTGCTCCAGTTGTAGACGTAGTCAGCTGTAACGGAAACGCCCTCGTCAGCCGTGAACGTAACCTGTCCGTCCGTCGGGCTGAACGAGTACGCGCCGGATGCCTGCTGCACACCGTCGAAGTAGAGCGCGAAGTCGTGGCTCGCGAGGTTCGTCGTGTTCGCCAGCGTGACCGTCTGCGACGCGCCCGTGCCAGTCCCGAGCACTTCGCCCTTGACCGTGGTGGGCGATTCGCGGAGCGCGATCTGCGCCGTGACTTCCGTATCGGCGACGATTGGGTGCTTCACCATGAGATGCGCACGCGAAATCGGGTTGATGAAGTTGTACGTCTTCGTGAGCACAACGCCCGTGCCCTCCGTGAGCACCGCGACGTCGTCCGTGCGATGCAGGATTTCCACGCCGTTGAACTCGGCCTTGTCCGTGCTGATTTTCGAGACGCTGAGCACAGCGCGGAACTTGATTGCGAGCGCTTTCGTGTTGACGTAGGTATCAACATCTGCGTAGTCGCTCCAATTGCCGCCCGCCAGCTTCGCAGATGCGAGCACCTGCACCTTGCCGTTGCCGGTCTCGGTCTTGTTGACCTTGATGCTGATGATCCGGACGGCTGCATTCGTGTCCGAGAGCGTGTAGGATGGGCCGTCCACTGTCTCGCTCGTGACGTTCGCCGGGGTTTTGCCGACGAATTTCACGCCGCGCACAACAGGAACGTCCGTCTGCGACTCGTCCATCGTGAGCGCGATGGCGAGGTTGACCGTCGTGCCGACGAACGACGCGAGCTCCGTGGACGTGAGCGCCTGCACTTCGGCGAGCGTGTTGCCGACCTCGGCGATGTTGTCAGCCGTCACGTCGCCCGTGATGTCCTGCCATGCTTTGTCGGTCGTGCTGTACTTCTTCCAGTTCCCGCCGTTGAGCTGGAACACGAAATGCAGCGAGGTGTTTTCCGGCACATCCGCATCGACGCTGACGGACGAGATGCTCTCGAACTTCGAGCAATCAATTTCCGTCGCCGTCGTCGTCTGGACGAGGCCGTTGTAGTAATTCGACATTTTCCGTGTCTCCTTTCGTCAGTACCATGTAGCGGAGCGCCGACCTTGCGGAACGTGCGCCCTGACAATGGCTCATGTAGCCTACAAATGATGTGACCGCAGGCTTCACGTCATCAAGCGTGAGGTTCGTGCATCTGTATGCGTGCGCGAGCTTGCGGAAACGTTTCTTCGCCGCCTTGACATTTCTCTTGCGTGGCAGTACGCGGTTTCGGAATGTCCGATAGCCCGCGAAGTCCACGCCTCGGGCGGCTGGATAGAGCTGTGTCTTGCTGTTGAGCACAAGCCCGAGCTGCGAGAGCGTCCATGAAATATCTTTCCATGCCGCTTTGAGGTGTTCCTTGTCCTGCGATATGAGGATGAAATCATCCATGAACCGCAGGTAGAACCGCTCGCCGCAGTCGTCCTTCAGCCAATGGTCGAAGCGCGTCAGGTAGACATTCGCGAAGAGCTGGCTCATGAGCGAGCCAATCGGGATGCCCTTGCCGGTGTCGCCGTTGTAGCTGTCAATCAGCAAGTCGAGGATGCGGAGCACGTCCGGGTCACGGATCGTCTCGCGCATCTGCTTCTTCAGGATTTCGTGGTCGATGGAGTCGTAGTATTTGCGGATGTCGCATTGGAGCACATACGCGCCTTTGCCCGCCTGCCTCATGAAATGCTGCAAGCGTCGGACGGCGCGGTGCTGCCCCTTGCCCTTGACCGAGGAATAGAGGTCGAAAATATACTTTCGCTCGAACAGCGGGCGGATGACGCGGCACAATGCGTGATGCACGATGCGGTCACGGAATACCGGCGCGTGGATGATGCGCCGTTTCACTTCCGTCCGGCACTCGAACGAGTAGTATTTCGATGGCCTCCATTCCCCTGTGGCGAGCTCGCGCAGGATGTCCGAGATGATGACTTCGACGCGGGCGGAGACGCGCATGACGTTCGTCTGGTAGCGCTTGCCCTTCCTCGCGTCGAGGTAGCCTTGATACAGGCTCTCGAACGTGGCGAACTCTCCATAGATCCCGTCGTACAAAACCAAATGAACCACTCTCCTGTAACGCCGAGCCATTCCTAGAACCGCGCGGCGTATGATACATTGTTTTCCATCCCTCCGAAAGGAGACGAGGAGGGACATCGCTCCCAAATAATAATGGCGCTGCCTGTCTGCCGTGGCAGAACAGTTTCGGGCCGTGAAAAGGTCTGTTACTTGCGAGGCGGAAGCCGTTGTTCGCATTCGCGTTGCCGTTGTTGACGTTCCAGATGAACGGCCCGACAACCGAACCGTTGTTGAAGCTACCGTGTTAAAGCGATGCCCCGATGGCGCGGTCTGCGTCAGCTTGTCGTTCTTGCCTTTTCGTTGTAGAACTTTATCAGCCCGCCGCAGATGCGTCCTGCCTCGTCAACGTGCTTCATCCACACTTGCAGCTTGTGCGTGTTGATGTAGCCGTAGGCGTTCGCCGAACGGACGAGGACGCGGAGGTACTCGATCTCCACGTCGATGTCCTGCAAGGTCGTTTTCTTCGCGTACCGTTTCTGCATTCGGATAATCAAGTGCATGGCGGTGTCAACGGCCTGCTTGATGTCGGCGCATAGCTGGAAGCGCTCGTTCTTGGGAAACTGTTTCAACGCCATGTGCGAATACTGCATGATTTCCTCGAACTTCGTCTGTAGCGCCAGCGGATGCGGGTTCTCATATACAAGTCGATTCAAAATTTCAGCCCTCCAATGGGGCGCGACTATCGTCGCGCCTTCAGGGTGCAGGGATTCAGTTAAACAGGGCGCCTTGCGAGGCGGAAGCCGTTGGACGCATGCGCGTTGCCGCTGTTGACGTTCCAGATGAACGGCCCGACAACCGAACCGTGGTAGAAGCTACCGTGAGTGTAGACGTTCGTCTGCGGGCGGTAGCGTTCCGTGTTGGTGGCCGTGCGTTCGTTTGTGCCGTAGAAATTCTTCGGAACGTACCAAGAGCTATCATGGAACGTTGCCTCGGTCGCTTCTTTGCCGAGCACAGACGGCGCGAAAACATCCGTCAGGTCGTAGTTCGTGCCGGTCGCATTCGACAGCTCCACCATGAAGCCATCATGGCGGGCGGCAACGCCGGACGTACTCGAATTGGTCGCCGTGCCGCCCGAACCGCCTTTGTAAGAGGTCGTGACATACGTTCCGTCCATCTTGTTCGACAAGATGTAAAGAACGCCCGCCGTGTCGGTGTACGCGCCGTCCGTGTGCTCCCAGCAGTTGCCCCACAGCTCGTGAATGCCGCGATAGACGGCATCCGACGCGCCCGTGAGCACATTCTTGTCCGCGCCGAGATTGCCAAACTTCGTGGACGTGTCCCACGTCTGATCGACATTCCCGCGCCCGATGATGTCCTGCATGTTCGTTGCGCCGTACTCCGCGAGCATGAGGATCGCGATGGCGCTCGTCTCGTAGATGTTGTGGAGATGCCAGCCGTACTGCTCCGAGCCCGGCGCGCCCGTGTTGCGAGCCTCGCAGGCCGTCACTGCTTCCTCCTTGTAGATGCGATTCCAGACGTGGACGTTCGGGAGAGAGCACGCCTTGTGTCCCGTCAGAATTTTCGAGTAGCCGGTGCTGTCGTACATCGTGCCGTTCGGGTCATCGGCGTTCGATGCCTCGTAAGCGCCATACTCGAAATACGGCAGTTCCTCGCCTTTCCACATGAAAGCCGGATGGACGTGCAAACCCTCTCGCGGGATGTCGGAGACGACGAACAGCGTCTTGCCCTCATGCTGCGAGCCCGCAGGCGCGGTGATGCGCCCGTGGTAGAACTTCGGGATGCGAACCATCTTCTGCCCGTCCACTTCGACTTCCTTGATTTTGTTCCAAGGGCCGATTTTGCTAAAATCCAAAGCCATGATTACACCTCATTTCCGTCAATACTGGTCTGTGCCCACGTACCATTGCCGCCGCCCGTCGCGATGAGCGCCGCAGCCACAGGTTCAGAACCGATGGTGAGATTGCCGTCATCGCCGATATGAACGCCGTCCGTCGTAAACCCTTCGAGCGAGTTCGTTTTCACGCCAGCTTCTGCATCAGCCGACTGTGCGATGCCCGCAAACGACTCCGACGTTTCCCACGTCTCCGTGCGCTTGTTGCCGCAGCCGTATGCCTTGCCGTTGTAGATAGCCGCCGAGGAACGGTAGAACTTCGCCTGCGTCGCGTCGTACTGGTTTTTCACAACCGATTCGAGCTTGACGCGGTTGATGCTGCCCGACGTGCTGATGCTCTTAATCTGCACTTCCTCGGATTTGTTGCCGTCCGTGAGCTGGTAATGCGCACCGATGATGAGGCCGCTCGAATCCTCCACGTCAACGGTATCGTCGCCGGACACAAGGCTCTTGACGGTCGTGGTGCTCTGGTCGATTTCGACCGAGCCGCCGTCGAACGTCTCGACGATCATGCCGTCGTAGCCGTCTGGGTCGATGTTCGCCATCTGGAATGCGAGGTAGGCGTTCGCCATCAGGCGCTCCAGATGGTTGATGCGGTTGTTTTCCTTCGTGCTGTCGAGCGCGTTGATTTTCTCGAGAAGTTCGTCGTACTTCTCCGTGCCGGGGACGGTGGACTGCAGCTCCGTGATGAGCTTTTTGAGGTAGTTCGTGCGGGCTGCGAGGTCTTTGATGGGCTGGTTCAGGATGCCGTCGGGGCCTGCCTCGGCGACGTCGTTTTCCTCCAGCTGATAGATGCCCGGCGTCCACTCACAGGTTTCTGTGATGTTGCGCCGCGTGCTGTCATTCGGCATATGTGTTCCTCCTTTTTTTAAAAGCGGATTTCCCAATATCCGTTGATTTCGATGTCGTCGGCCTTTTCGATGACGCCCGTGCGCGTGCGATGGCTAAACATCGTACCGTCTGCGCAAAACAGGCCAAACTCACAGATTTTGAGGCCATTCGCGGTCTGCTGGTCGATGACAAAGTTAAATCTTGCCACCTTGCCCTCTGCCGTCGCGCTGGTGACGGGCGTGAGCACAGCATCCGTGAGTCCTGTGTCGTCAATCGTCGCCGCCGTGTTGTTGGTGCCGACGCCGACCTGCGTGACATAGGACGTCGAGATGCCAGCGAGCAGCTCGGCCATGCGCTGCCGTCCAAGCGTGACGATGAGATTGTGGTCTTCGTAATGCTTGATGACTTCGCCGTTTTTGACGACGTCAAAGCAGATAGCTCCGGTAAACTCTACGGGTTTGTCTCTCAAAACTGTCATGCCGCTATCACATCGTAACGGCTCTCTTGC
This sequence comes from Selenomonadaceae bacterium, assembly GCA_034186105.1. Lineage (GTDB taxonomy): Bacteria > Bacillota > Negativicutes > Selenomonadales > Selenomonadaceae > Selenomonas_C. Next base: position 24,064 of record JAXGCE010000023.1, on the reverse strand, counting down.
GTATCGCAAGACGATTCCCCCTTTGCTTTAGATCATGTGTACCATCGAGCGCAAACTTGCCATCCAGACGCAGACGGTCGCCTCCATCGAGACGCCATGCACCGTTGAGCCTCTTGTACTGACGGATTTCGAGCCCGCCAGATGCATCGGCTGGCGTGACGTTATCGCCGAGCTCCCAGCTGCCATCCAGTGGCAGATGCTCGTCGAAGCCGATGGGCCGCGACGTGCTCTCCGACGCGTTGACATCTTTGCGCGTGCGCCAGACGGACATGCCGTCCGAAGCATCGACGTCATCCTGCCATGCTGGATGCAGCCATTTGCTCGGCAGGAGCTTAGACGGTTTGATGTTTGTCTTCGCTCCATCTAAAAAGTCTGTCCAGGCATTTTGTGTCAGCTTGCGTCCGCCGCCGTCCAGCTTAAAGCGTCCGTCGAGCGGGATCGTGCCGTCCAGCAGGTTTCGTTCGCCGCCATCGAGTCTCCATGTACCATTAAGTAGATGACGATTGCGGACAGTAATGCGTCCGCCAATGTCCATCGGCAATGCGTCAGATCCGAGATGATTGCGTCCGTTAAGCTGCCAGCTTCCATTGAGCTTGCGTTTGAGCGTACCGAACGTGTCGCTGAACGCGCCGTCGATGAACTGGATGCACGTCACCTTCAGCGTCTCGATGGTGTCGTTGAGCTGGATGATGCCGTTCTTCAGGCCGTCCAGCATCCACGTGCCGTCGAGCTTGTCCTTTCCGTTGAGATACCGGCTGCCGCCGAGTGTCCAGCTGCCGTCGAGCTTGCGACGGGCTGGCCACGGGTATTCGTCCTCCATAGCTCCGCTCACATCGACATTCGTGACAATGCCATCGTCGATGTCGCCGACTTCATCCCACGGCGCGAAGAAGTAAGTGTAGATGATCCAGAGGTTCTTTGGCGTGATTTCTTCGACGAACTCATGCAGGCCATCGAGGCGGCTGTCGAAGTCCCAGTTAATCTGCATGTCGAGTTTGTATTTATCGCCGTCCACTATAGGCGTCAGCGTGCCTTTTCCGTAGATGGTATCGAGCATCTCCTGAAACTTCCGCAACGTATACGGCCGCGTGCCTGCAAAGGCCGCGAGAATCGCTTTCCTGCGGTCGGCATACGTTTCATCCGCATGAGGATGGAGCTTGTAGATGCTTTCCCACTGTGAAAGGCCGTACTGCGTCATGTACCGCACATAGACGTTATTGAAGCAGTCACAGAGCGCATTCCAGAGTTCCTGAAATTCGACGGTTTCCGTGTCCATGACGGACTGGATGTCTTTGTTGTCGCGGCTGACCGGCGTCAGGTACTGGCGCATGTTGATGGTTCGCTCGATGCCGTCGAGCCTGTCCTCGCTCATGTGCTCACCGCCTTCAGCGTCAGCGTGCCAAGCGTCGGGACTTCTTCAGACGCGAGCACGAGATGGTCAGTCGCCCCATTGATGGTGACGTTCGTGACATCTTCAACGAGCGGCGTGTTCAGGATGGCATCGAGGATGTAGGCGGCGCGAATGACGAGATGTTCGCGGTCTCCTTCGTCCGTCCAGTCCTTGCGCCGCTTCTGGAGATACGTGCCAACATTCTCCTTTGCTTTCGCGAGGATGTCATCGGTCGTGTAGCCGTCTTTCAGCAGCACCTCTGCTACAATGTTGACCGGCACGTCCGTCGCAGAAACGACGGTCACAGTATGGCCGATGGGTGCGAGGCCGTAACCCTTGCCCTGCGGCGGAGGGTCGATGGCTTCCTGCACTTGTGCGACGAGCTCCGTGCTTGCCGTGTCGTACTCCGTCGTGAGGATGACGAGCTTGACCGTGCCGCCGCCATTCCAGCAGCGGTAAACCTTCACGCCGCCGATGCCGTTGATGGCGAGCACCTTTTCCTTGTAATCGTCGCCATTGCCGCCGAACGCCTTTGAATTGAGCTCGCGGATGACACGGGCGCGAAAGACTTCCGTGTCTTCTTCGTCTTCGCCTGGCGTGATGAGGGAAAGGATTTTCGCCGATTTCAAGCCCGTGATGTTGTTGACTGGCAGGATGTCGCCAATGCAGTCATTCCCTGCCGCGCCTGCCGTCTCGCAGACGAGCTTGTACGTGTGCTTCGCCGCATCAATCTGCGCCTTCACGACATAGACAAAGCCTGTCGCAGGATACGTGAAGCGCGTGCCGAGCGGCACGTCCTCGTTGAACTCTGCAAGCACTTCCGCCGTTGTCGGGTCGGTCGGGTAGATGGAATACTCCGCCGCGCGCAGCATGAGGAAGTCGCGGTCTGCCGTCGTGATGAAGGCTTCTTTTAGGATGACACGCGCCATGATGTAGGCCTCTGCCAGCTCCATTGCGGCAGGTGCGGTCGCGTCGTAGATGATCGAGCCCTCACGCTTGTCGAGCGATGGATTGACACGCGTGAGCATCCGCGATTCGAGGTTGTCTGCGGTCATGGATTCATACACTGGCATTCACCCCCTTCGATGCGTCCACATCGCCATAAATCGTATGCACCGTGAACTCTGCGAGCACATCGCCCTTCTTGTTGTAGCTCATGCGGAAATCGCCGACCGAAAGAATGCGGTCATCCTGCATGAGCGCCTCAGTGATGCGACGCGGGAGCTCTGCGTACACAAAAGGCACCGGCTTGCCGAACAAATCTGCAAGCTCGATGCCATAATTCCATGAGTAGATGATGTACTCATATCGCTCTGTGTTGATGATCTTGTAAATCGCCTGCCGCATCGCGTCGAGCTCGTCCGTCATGCCCGCGAACTGGCTTTCGCGCTCGTAGGCGATGCGAAAGGTCTTGGATACGTCGTCGGAGCTCGTCTGGAAGTCTGGAAAGACCTCGCCAGATGACTCCGGCAAGAGGGATTCGCTCAATCAGAACACCCCCTGTCAGGATTGTAGCAGCGGTCAAGCGCGATGTACTGCTGGCCGCCGCTGATGCGCAGGAGCCAGACTTTGTCTCCTGTCTTCAGTTCGTTGTGGACGAGATACGTCTTCGTCCCAGTATAGCCGTGTGTATGCGAGGCGTATTCCGCGTACCCGCTGCCGCCAGCCGCAGGGTCGGTCTTGTGCGCGACCGTCATGTCCACGCTCCAAAGGCAGGTATTCTTCGTGAGCAGGATGGACTCTTCTGGGAGCTCTAAGCCCTGCTCGAGCCGGATGGTGAGCGGGCTCTCGCTCGTAACCTCACCGACAACGACGTCCGATAGGCTGGCCGCGTCCATGCTGTTCGCGCAGATTTCTTGGATGAGGCCGACAAGGCGGCTGTAATCATTGCTGCTCCCCATAGCTTCGCCTCCTCAGCTCTTGTCGAGATGAATCACATAGTTCGGATTAACGCCATTTTCATAGGCATACGCGAGGTCGTCGTAATGCTTCGGATAACCAAGCGTTGACGAATTGCCGAAGCATCCTCCTGCCGCATCCGCGACCGTGACATGGTCGTAGTTGCCGTAAATCAGCAAATCGCCTTTCTTCACAGTGCCGTCATACGGCTCGACCGTGTAGCCGCGTTCCTCCATCTTCTGGCACATGACAACCACACGCGCCACGCCAGCACGCGAAAGCTCCGCACAATCGGGATTCGCATACGCCGTCGCTTTGAGTGCGACATCGACGCATCCATTCTCTCCGTACGGACTGCGATAACCCTCGCCAGGGCTCGGCCCTCCGACCGCATCGAATCCAGACTGTACCTGTTCGGGGTCCGCGCCTCCATAACCGTCGCCGTTGTACTGGTAATACGACTTCGCGACAATCGTCTCGTAGCTCCCATCGACCGCCGTACTGAGCACGCTGTCTGCGTATCCATAGTTCGGATTGCCCGGCCCGCCATTGTACATCGCGAGCGCCGTGCGTTCATCGCCGCCTGCCTGCTGCAAGAGGTCGCTGTAATAATGCGCACCGGCGTCGATGTTCTGCTCGTAGTCGAAGACATCCGAGCATCCATACGTGTTTGCGATATCCTGCGAAATCTGCATGCAGCCAAAATGCGCACCGTCCGTCGAGACCGCCGAACCGTCATAGCCGCTCTCGCGCATGACGATCTTATGCAGCGTCTCCTGCGAAACATTGTATTTCACGCTGGCCCGCGCAATCGCTCCATCGACACCAGGACGGCCTGTGTTGATGTACGTGCTTCCTGAGGGCAGACCTGTCGGGTCCGTCGCCGCGTTGCCCGTCTTCTTCGACTTGCGGCTCTGCTTCTTGCGCTCTTCCTCTTCCTTGATTTTCTGGAGCACGGCGCGGTCGTTGTCCTCCTTGACTGTGTACTTCGCGGGTTTCTCATTGTAGAAAATCGAAAGGTCCATCGTGTGCAGCCCTTCCGCGAAATGATGCGTCACGCTGTCCACGACGAAATAGTTTTTCAGCGACTGGTCGGCGAACTGCATGTCGATGTAAAGCAGGCTCCCGCCACGCACGCGGACGTCGCCAAGAACGCCCGTGAGCTTGATGTCTCGTGTCTTGCGGTTTTTGAGCGTGATGAGCCGCTTGGCGCGGTCCATCGCATTGACTTGCTTGTTGTCTGGCCGCAGGAGGTATTGCAGGCGGCCCCACTCTTTGATGTGGTCTTCATCGACGACAAGGCCCGTGCGCACGAGCTTCTTGCCTTGCTCGCCTGGAGCCTCGCGCACGACTTTCACGACATCATACGTATCCTTGTCGATGGACGTCGCGTACGTGTAGCCGTGCACCTGCGAAGCGTCGATATAGGCGTCGAGCTTCATCTTGTCGAGCGGCTGGAGCATGACCTTCCCGCCATCGTCATAGAGGAAATAGAGGTCGTGATTCGTCGTATGCAGCAGCGTCTCATCGAGCGCATGCTGCAAAATGTCCGCGAGCGTCTTGTTGTCCTCGATACGGAGCTGAATCTGATACTGCGTGTTCGCGATGTCTCCCATCGTGAGGCCGTAGTCCGTACAAATCTGCTTCAGGACATCCGTCGCCGTCTTCTGCTTGTAGACGATGCAGTCCTTATTCTTCAAATAGCGGAGTTGGTCGTAGCACGTAAACTCGTTCACGCCATCCTCTCCGCGCTTGATGGCAAAGAGAAAGCCTTTGAAGACTTTCGTTCCATCGACGGAAAACTCGACCGCGTTTCCTTCTTTGACATCGAGGCCGGAGGCGAACGCTTTGAACGTCATCTTTGCCGGAGCAATCTTTCGCTCCCGTGAAAGCGTGACCTCCCCGATGGGATCCACGAGAAAATAGCTCGCATCCTGCTTGCCGCTTGATGGCTCCTTCACCTCGCCGGACTGCTCCGTCGTCATCTGCTCTTTCGAACCGCTCTGCCCCGTGCTGTCCTCATTCGCATGATTATTGCGGATGACGAGCTGATACACAGGATGAAATGGCGCGAGCTTCGATGGCAGGATTGTCGAGGAAGAAGCTTTGCTCTCCGACGTCTGTGTCGCTTCTGATGTCTCTGCCATCAGTGCAACACCGCCCCAGGAATCGAGAGGATGTCACCAACGCCTTTCTTCCCGATGCCGCCGCCAAAACCTCCGCCGACGCTTCCAGCGATACCGGGTGGAATCTTGATGTTCATGCCAGTTTTCAGCACGGCAGGAATGGCGATTTTGTTGAACTTCGCCAGCTGCGGCCAATACGCCGCACTGCCGAGTGCTTTCTTGGCAAACTGTGCGAGCGTCTGGCCGCTCTTCACCTTGCCGAGGACACCTTTCGCCGCAGAAATCTTGTGCCCGACCGTCGAGCGAAGGCTGCTGGCTTTTGCCGTCTTTGCTCCGCTCGCATCCGTCTGTACTTGCAGCTTCTTCGTGCCGAACTCCACATAGCGCTTGAGCGTAACATTCGCATAGAGGTCATAGCCTTCGTCTGCGCTGTCCTCGATGCTGTACTCTTCGAGCGTGACCTGCATGTTCATCATGTTGATGAAGCCGCCATTCTGCTTCATGCGGACAAGGATGAAGCGTGTCGGCTCTCCACTTGTCTTGAGCTCTTTGAGCGACGAAATGAGCGACGGTGCAAGGCCGTTGCTCCCGCCCGTGAGCGCCGTCAGGAGCGAACCGCCTAGCCCGCCTGACTTCTTCTGCGAGAACGGATAATCCGTGTTCGGAAGCATGAAACGAAATGAAATTTCCGTCAGCTTCGACGAACGGATGATATTGACTTCGCCCGTTTCCAGAAGCTCGTACGTCTTGTTCCTGCTCCCAATCTTCGTCGTGAGAGACGGCGGCGGAATCGGAATCTGCATCTCGCCGAGATACATGTAATACATCAGGTCATCACCACTCTTTCTGTATGCGTGTCAATGGCTTCGCGGATGCCTTCGACGAGGTCACTCGTCATGCCATCGACGTCTTGGTCGGAAGAAATCTGATTCGTCTGGTCGATATGGATGTCAATCTTGTGATTGTCCTGCCAGTTCGTGATGGTGGACTGGAGCGCCATATCGCGCAGCTCCTTCATTTCCTCTTCCGTCATGTCATACTTCTCGTTCATCTGCTGGATGCCATCGGCAATCTTGTCCGTGTTGTCCTTGATTTTCCCGAGATGGCCGGAGGGAGACTTGCCCGCCTTGACGTCATCCATATCAAGAGGCTCAGCCGTCGGCGGAGCAGGTGTCTCTGGTGCTTTCGGTGTCTGATTCGCGATGTCTCCCGCTTTCTTCAGAACATCAGCTGCTCCTTTGATACGCTCGGAAATTCCGTCTGCAAGACCTTTGCCTGCATCATAGGCCTGGCTGGCATTGAACGTCGCATCGCCATACTCAAAAGGTTTCGCTACGCCTTGATAACCATCAGAATAGCTCTTGCGTTCAACGGTCGGGATGTCGATATGACCAACACCGAGCACCTTGTCGATGCCTGGAATCTTATTGATCATGTCGATGATGCTGTTGACCGCCTGGCCGACGTAATCAACGATGCCATTCCAGATATCAACGAAGAGGTCATAGATGGCCGTCGCTGGATCATGAAACAAACCGCCGATGAAATTTGCAAAGGCGATGAATCCATTTGCGACGAACTTGATGACGTTCATGATGGACGTGCCAAGCCACGCAAATACTGCAAAGATGATTCCCGTCGCACTGATGCTCGTGCCTGCGAAACGGTTCACGATAGCGATGGCAAGATAAAAGACCGCGATGAGCGCGACGATGGCGAGGATAATCCACGAAATCGGGCACATGGCAATCGCCGCATTCAGCCCTTCCTGCGCTACCGTGAGCGCAAGAATCTGCGCTGTCTCGACCGCGCTTGCCGCCGCATGGGCGATCGCGCCAGCCGTCGCAACAGCGGATGCCCACATGGCGCTGACACCAGCAACGATGGACTGCCCATTCAATACGATGAGGGATGCAACGATGGCAGCAACCAGCGGCTCAATAAAGTCCAGATTCGACGAAATGAAACCTCCGATGAAGCTGAACGAAGCGGAAACCGCGCTTGCGAGGAACGTCGCTGCATTTGCTGCAAGGATGAGCGCACCGCCAAAGACGGTAATGGCTCCGACTTGAAGGCCGGAACTTGCAATCTTGAGGTCTTTCGTCGCCCCAGAAATGCGCTTGCCGACATCAGCGAGTGCGTCATTGACGCGGTTCATCGCTTGCGCGGCCTGCCCTCCTTTCGTCTTGCCAATCTCGGCGTTCATCTGCCCGACATTGTCCGTGACAGCCTGCGCGAGCGCGGCAACGCGCTGCTGCTCGTTGCCGTACTGGATCATGTTCTGCTGCTCGTCCGTGAGCGTGACGCCGCACCGTGTGAGTGCGCCAACGTTGCCCATGAGCGCACGGCCCATCATATTCGCAACGGCAATTGCGTCTTCTGACGTCGCGTTCGCGCCCTTCTGCTGGGCAAGCATATTGTTCATGGCAGGAATGAGAGCTTGCAGGCTGTTTTTCTCGTTGAGGAACGTGGCGAGTTGCTGGGCACCTGCCGTCTGCGTCGTGCGTGAGACAACGCCGAGCTCCTGCTGGGCGCCGATGAGCTGCTTGACAGCATCGATGTCTTCCATCGTCGCGTCTGTGCGCTGCTGCATGATGACTTTGAGCTTGAGCTCTGCACCGCCGAGCGCACCTGCCGCCGAAATTGCCTTGCCCATCATGCCGGAGAGCGTGTCCATCGCGAAGAACGCCGTGAACATGCCAGCGAGGCTCATGACATTCGCCTTGATAGAGCCGACAACGCCGGATGCCTTGGCCTTGATGCTGTCAAAGATGCCGAGCGTCTTGGCATTCGCCGCCGATGTCTCTGCCGCTGCCGTCGCCGCGGCATCGCCGACCTTTCGGACGCCATTCGCCGCCGCCATCGCCGCCGTGTCAATCTCCATCATGCTCTTTGCGCCTGCTTGCCCAGTCGCCGACACCGCCGCACCTGCGACTGCCGCCTGCTGAGTGAGCTCCGTCATGTAGCGCGTCGTGACTCCTTCTGCCGGAGACGAAACAGCGACGGTTTGCGTTTTTGTCGGCGTCTGCATGACGGTTTCTTCGACTTTCGGAGCCGCTCGTACACTGGCAACCGCCGCAGATGCTTTTTCAGCTTCCACCTGCAAGCGCTTCATCTCTTCGGCGGCATTCGCCGCGGACTGCGCGACGCGCGCCACGCTGGATGATTGCGATGCTACTCTTTGAAGCTCCGTCGATGTACCTGCCGACGTCTCTGCGACACGTCCCATAGCTGTCGCGGCGCTCGATGCCGCTGCCGTGATTCGGTCAGTTGTCGAAGCCGTCACATTGAGAGCGCGGTCTGTCGCCTCGACGCCCGTGATGCGCGATACGAGTCCTGCAAATCGGTCTGCAGCGTTTCCGGCAGCGTTCGCAATCTTCTTGAGCGGGCCGCTGACGCCATCCGAAAGCGCGATGGCCTGTTCGATGGTCGCCATGATGCCATCCTCCTTTCCTCATTTTTTCAGCTTATCGAGCTCCCTTTTTTCATGCTGGATGTACACTTTGATGCAGGCAAAGACAAATGCCTGCTCATTTTCCGGCAAGGCAAGAAGCTCATGTGGGAAGATGTGGAACTTGACGAGGGCGAAATAGGCCATGTTCGCAAAGAAATCGCCTTTCTCCCCGTCAGCTCCCTCGATTAGTTTTTTGCGCGCTTGATTTTGTCGCTCATGCCGACCTCATAGCCACAAACCTGCTGCACCGTGTTCGCGAGGTCGGAATACTCGCCCGGCGTCAGCATCTTTTCGATGAGGTCGCCAGCGCCGACGGCGCCGTAGCTGTCCTGAAGCGCTGCGTCGTCGAGATTCGGGAACGTCACGCACGTCGTGACGAGAAGACGCACAAGCATGTCGGTGTCCGTCGTGGTTTTCACATCGCGCGTGCCTGGCACGTACTCCTTTTTCTTGGATGCCTTGAGAAGCTCGTCCTGCTTTTCCTGCGTGATCGGCGTAATCTTCCACGCAATCGGCTGTCGGTTCGCGTCGAGGAAGCGTTTCGACGCTACGTATTCGACTTCTTCCGCCTTGAGTGCGCTCTCTGCAAAGAACGCCTTGAGATTATCTGTCATATTATCTTACCTCCTGTCTCACTGCATCCCGTCGAGCTGCGTGAACTTCTGCGGAAGCTCCCAATCCTCAAACGTGAAGTTGATTTCTTGCTCCAGCCAGTCGCCATCAGCGTCGAACGAAGCGATGACGAGGTCATCAAGGTTGCAGCCGTGTAGGATGATGGTCTGCGAGCCCGCGCGTGACGTCGGGTCGAAGTTCGTGACCTGAAGGTCGAAGTAGAGGTCTTCCGCCTCGTCCTTGTACTTCTTCATCATGTCATCGAAGAGCGCCGTGTTGTGATAGATGGTAAGCTTGCCGGTGCCATTGCCGCCGCTCGACTTGTTGCCACGCAGGATGCGGCCGAGAATCGGCACTTCCTTCTTCACCTTCGCAAACTTCGCTTCGATATTCTTTGCCTGGAACAACAGATAGCGATTGCCGTCCACCGTGACGGTCGCTGTCGCCAGCTTCGCCGCGAGGACGTCCCTCGCCTCCATCGTCCGAATTGCATTGATTTCAGCCATGTCTCAGTTCCTCCTTCCGAGGTTTTTGGCATAGAAAAAGCGCGGCTTTCGCTGCGCTCATTCATATTCTTTTAAAATAGGTTTTTCCGTTTCCTCTGAGGATAGGGGTAGAAAAAATTTTTTCGATGCTCCATCCTCTTTCGATACGGCCTTGCACCGTCCGAGGCTTCATGCCAAGAATCTCAGCAATTTCCCTGACGGTATATGATTTCCCGTGATACTCGTAATGTCGATTGTTCCTTCGATTTCGCTGTTGTTCTTGAACAGTTATCCACCTGCAATTTTCCGGGCAATAATCTCCGTCGCAATCAATCCTGTCAATCGTTAAACCTTGCTCGTATCCTGTAGCGCGCGCCCAATCGCGAAACGGCTCATATTTCTGCCATTCATCGCAAACTTTGATGCCGCGACCACCATACAACGGATAATATTTTGTATTAGGATTTTGGCATCTGCGTTTCATGCCAGCCCACACCATGTAAAGATGCGTTTTGGTTTCTCCGTGCGTCATTGCGAGTAACGATAGCTTGCGATTCCTGCTTTTGCTTTTGTAAGAATCCTTCTTCAAGCACCCGCAAGACCTTACTTGTCCTTGCCTTAAGTTTCCTGTACTTGAAATCTTTGTATTCCCACAATCACATCTGCATAACCACATTGCATATTGTTTTCCACTAACGCTAACGCGGTTTTCTACACGTCTAACAACTGTGAGTCTACCGAACCTTTTCCCTGTAAGGTCAAGTGCAGACGACATAAGATCACCTCCGCTATTATTATAGCAAATCATGCCGTCTTAAGCAACTATCACTTATATATGTTCGTTAGCTCACAACTATTTTGAGATACAATTTCTCCATGCAGCACGTCGGCTGGACTTCGTATTCTTCGATGACCGCCGTCTTCGTGTCCCCCTGCTTCGGAACAGGAACGTCGTCTGCTTTGAAGTTCTGGATGGCACGCACACGCTGGTACTCCTTGTGGAGCTCGACGATGTCTCCCCAGAGCGCCAGGCGGCCTTCGTCGTCATTCTGCTCTTTTCCAAGGTACTGGCGGTTGAACAGGCCGGAGATGTCAGTCGCAATCTGGTCGAGCACGCGAATGACCTGGTTGAGCGAGAAGTCGTCGTTCTTCTCCTTCGTGAACTCCGTGTAGCTGTTGATGTCCGTCAGAATCTTCGTCTCCCCCGTGACATCGCCATTCGTCGGGTCCGTCACAGAGTGGAACATCAGCATGCCGTCCGCCACAGCCTTTTCGAGCTCGGACTGCTTGTACTGCGTGTTGATGGTAAACTCGCCGTCGTACGTCTTGTTCGTGCACGATGCATTCACGAGGCAGCCCGCCTCTGCGCCCGTCAGCCAGTAGACCGCCGATGCCGGACTCTCGCCATTGTCCGTGACCGCGTTCTTCAGGTTGATGACGCCTTCGTAATCGACATTCTTCGCGTTGTAGACCACGAGCTGATACTTGCTGCCGACATTGTCGCGCAGGCGCTTGCACGCCTGGATGAGCAGGGACTGAATCTTTTCATCCGTGCCCGCGTAGCCCATGCAGTTGAAATAGTACGGCTCGATAGCGTCAAGATATGCCTGATACTGCACACCCGTCACGTCTTCGCCATTCGTGCCGCCTTTCAGCGTATCGCCAGCGTGCGCCGCGAACTCTGCCGTGCGGATGAAATCGACGTAGTCATTGTCCTTGACATCGTCCCAGCCTTTGACTTTCTTCTGCTGGTCGATGACCGTCTTGACGCCGTCCACGTCAATGTACGTCATGACATCGAACGTGTCCGCTTCATCGACATCCGCGATGATGGCAACCGTGATGTCGTTGCCGCGCACGCCCGGGTACTTCGCCTTCGCGAGCGTGCCCGTCGCTTTCGTGCTGCCGTTGTCGAGCCTGTAGAAATATCCAGTCTTGAGGTTGATGAAGAGATCGCGCAGACCTTTGAGCTTGTCGCTCGTGTAGTCGTAGCCGAAATACTTCATCGAGCTCTCCTGAAAGTCCTCCGCCGTCACGGTGAAGACTTCACCGACCGGGCCCCAGTCAAGCACGAGCGGCATCGTGCCGTAGCCGCGGTCTGCGATGCTGACCGATGCGCGCAGCTTCGACACGAAGTTGATGTACGTGCCTGGAATCTTCTTGTTCTGGAACATCCAAGTTCCGCCGCCGAGTGCCATTACCTGTCACCTCCATTGACTTCTTCCTTGACGGGCTGCGCGAGCCATGCGTCGATGGCTTTTTCCGCTTCGTCAAGCGTATACTGCTTCTCTGGGTCGAGTGCCACGATAACGGCATCCCGACGGTCGGCAAAATGCTTCGAAAGCGCCAGCGCATCCACGGGATACGTCGGTGCATCCGGCTTCTTTGCCGCTGCTTCCTCTGCCATAATTCTAGCCTTCTTTCACATGCTGAATCTGTTTCAGCGTCTCCATGTACGGCACTTTCTCCTTCTGCTTCCACAGATGGATGCGGTAATCCACGAAGAAATGGAGCACGCCGTCCTCAATCTGGTAGTTCATATGTTCGCCGCGGATGAGCCCCGCGTCGTCTGTCACGTATTCGAGCAAATCCGTGAGATCGTCGGCGATGGCGTGAAGCTCTTCCGCACCGCCATCCTCCGTGCCGTAGTAGCGGACGTCGAGATGTTCCGTCCGCAGGTATCTCTGCCCGACCACCTGCTCCTGTTCGCCGCTGAGCTCGATGATCCAGAAGCTTCCGGGGACAAATCCCTGCTCTTCTTCGTTGTAGAGGTACGTCTTCGCGTCCCCGTATCGCGCATGGAGCGCGTCAAGCACGCCCTGCTTGATTCCCTGAATCATCGGCCAAGCCTCCCTTCGAGCCATTCCTGAAACTTCTTCCGCAAAACAGCCGGTGCTTGCGCCGCAAGTTCTTCCGAAGAAATCTTCATCATGAACTGCCCTTCGACCCAGCCATTCTTCAGCCGCTTGCCGAGCACAGGAACGAACCTGCCAGGCTCCTGCCGATGGCCGAGTTCCACAAAGGAAGCATACGGCACGACGTTCGTGATGCGGATTTCAAATATCCGCCCTTTCCGTGCCACCTGCAAGGCATCGACCGCCTCCATGACGTTTGGTGCTTTGCCGGACTTCGCTTCCTCGTAGGTCTTAGCCGCCCAGCCACGGCGGAGCGTTCCGCCATTCGTGAGCCGCTTGAGCTTCCCCTTGCCCTTGTTCTTTCCACGCTTGTACTTCTTGACCGTGCCGTCCTTGTCGCGCACGACCTCGAACGAGCCCTTGCCGACAGGCGTGCGCTTCATGACTTTTCGGAGGAAGCGCGCGGCGAGCTCCTTGCAGCAGTCCTGATAGAGCTTCTGCATCTCCTGCTCGGATGCCATCTGCTGGACTTGTTTCTGCAAATCGCGGAATACATTGCGGGCCATCAGGGATGTTCCTCTGCGAGCGCGACCTCGATTTCCTGATGCGTCGGATAAAGCGCAACGGGCCCGCTTCTCTTGTAGTGCACGACGCGGCCAGAGCGCTTGACGTCGATGCGCGAGCCCGCAGGGACATCGAACTCCGGCCGCAGGAAAAGCTTCACAGACTGCGTCATGACGTCCGCTGTGTCCAACTTTCCATTGGCTGGAAACGACGCGAACGAGATGCGGCACGGCTCATCTTCTGCAAGTATCATCCATTTCTGGCGCGTGACGTGCGTCTTCGCGTCCACGGTTTTCGCATTCATGGAAATCGTGCACGTATCGATGTACATGCGCTCCATCGCACGGCGCGCGGCCTGTGTCCTTACGTCAGTCCCCATAGCCTGCGAGCCTCCTGTAGCGGCGGAGCTGCGGCTCGTACGATTTCAAAAGGCTCGAAGCGAATCCGTCATCATACGTTCCGCCAAAGTTCACCTGCGAATCACCTTCCTTGATGCTCGTCGCCTTTCCGCTGCCCGCCTCCGTTCCGCCGAAGCCTTCGTTCCGATAGAGATCGACCGCCATGCGCAGAGCCGTATGCGCGAGGCCATCCGGCACCTGCTTCACATGGCAGTAGTTCTTGATGATTTCCTCGACATTTTCGAGCGTGAACGTCAGGAGCGCATCCTTCGACGTATCATCCCCGTCGATGCCGAGGAGCATCTTGAGCGTCTTGACGTCCATTCAAAGTGCCTCCTCAGGCGAGCGTGACCGTGTTGATGAAGATGCCGGACGGATTCGGGATGGCAGGGATGAAGACACCTGCCGCCTTCGTCCAGACCGCGACCGGGTCAGGCTCTTCCCAACGAACGGCCGTGATGAACTGCGTGGCATTCTTTGCCGTGTACGGGCCCGCCGTGAGTTCTTCTGGCGTAGCACCCCAGAGGCCGACGCCAGCCGCGCCATTCGGGAGCGTCGAGATGCCGATGAACTTGTTTTCGTCGATGTAGCGCTTCGTCGCGAGCGTGCCGTTCGCTTTTTCATAGCGATAGCGCTCGTCGTAGACGCGGATATTGAAGCCGAACTGCGCCTGCATGAGCGCCGTCAGCTGCGCGTTCGAGAGGAACACGCCCTCGCCGTTTACGCCGAGCACCGCCTTCTGGATGGCCGTGTTCTGACGGAGCGCGAGCATGACCTTCGACGTCGTCACGACCGTCGTGATCTTCTGGCCTGCATCCGCTGCCTTGTCGCAGAGCGTCTGCAGCTGGCCGAGAATGTCTGCCGTCTTCGTGAAATCGAGCGTCCCCTTGTTCGCGGAAGGGACTTTGTAATCGACTTCGAGCGCAACGTTGTTCTCCTTGACCGTCACCTTGCCGGTCTGGATGGCCTCGCACTTCATGACCTCCGTGCGCGTCTTGACCGACTCGCAGAGGCGTGCCACGTCGTCGAACACAAACCGTGTGATGCTGTTCTGGTCGCCGCCGTTGTCGAGGAAGAGCTGCACGCGCTCCGACTGGTTGATTTTCTCCTTGATGTACATCTTTTCGAGACGTACCTTCTCCGCCGTCGGACGCTGGCCGATGTGCGTCTCCGTGTCAAAGGCATGCACCTGCGCCATCGTCGGCAGGAGAAGCCCGTCCGTCAGGCGCAGGAACTCAGCCTTCAAATGCTCCGTCTTCTGGTCGGGGAACAGCGAATCGCCGAGATAATTTCGCGTGACCGAAAAATTCTGCGAAAAATCGAGCAGGTCTTTCGGGTCAATCAGTTTCATCAAATCCATTTACATTTCCTCCCTTCAGCGCGTGACCGTCGGCGACGTCACGAACGTGATGCCAGCGATGGCCACGGTCTTGTCCGGCGCGACCGGCAGGCGGTCCGACAGGATGCGGCCTGCGATGATGAGGCTGCCCTCGTGGTCACCGTCCGTCACATCGACATCGTCAAACAGGATGCCCTGCGCCGTCGCATCATTTGCGGGGTAAATCGTACCCGCCTGAACAATCTTGTAGCCGTTCTCGTCGGCCGTGACACCTGCCTGCGCGACCGTCACCGTCTTGCGGATGAGGCCGACCGGCGTGTCGATGAAATTGGCGGCGCTCGTCGCCGCCTGTACATTGATGTGGGACATGTTGATTCTCCTTCCTTACGAGTTGCCGCTTGCACTCTGCGGATTCACAGAAGCATTGTACGCCTGCGCGAATCGGGCACCGACCGACTGGCCGCCAGCCGCATCGCCTTCCGGCGTCTTGATGGCGTTCATGCCGGAGAGCTCTGTTTTCGGCTTTCCGGCCGGTGTTTCCGCCCTCTTCTCCGGCACGTCGAACAGGAACTTCGTATCGTCGGCTTCCGCAAGCTTCTTCAGCTGCTTGCCGACGCCCGTGAGTTTCCCATCCTCATCGAGGTCTACGCCCTCCATGTCGAGGAGCGCCCGCACCGCTTTGTTGTTGCGCGCATGCGCCTCCGTGAGTGCCTTGTCGATGGCGTTGTCGAGCGAGAGTTTGTGCAGACTTTCCTGATACTCCTTCGCGGCAGTCTTGTTCTGCTCACGGAGGTCCGCGATCTGCTTCTTGAGCTCCTCGTTGTCGCCAGCTTTGGACTGCAAGTCCTTGAGCTGCTTGTCGCGCTCTTTCAGCTGGGCATCGAGCGACTTCTTCGCCTCGTTGACCTCGTTGAAGCGCTCGCGCGGAATGAAGCCCTTCTGCTCCTCCGCCTGCTTCTCCAGCACCTTCGCGGCCTGCTCCTCGGTGATCCCGAGTTCCAGCAGCATCTCTTTCGTCATGATAAAAACATCCTTTCGTGTACATTTTTTCTCGCGGTTCAGTCCGCGCTACCGTCTCCTCGTTTAGCGTCTGAGGATACCAGAGCGACGAAAATAGGCATGAAAAAAGCACCTGCGATTTCTCACAAGTGCTTTCATATACGATTGTGGTTCTTTTCTCATCTTACACGATGAGCTTTTCCGGAACATCTTCCAACTTTTTCGTATCATCTTCTACCTTGATACGTGACAGCTGTGCGGCATGGTGACAATCTTTGCACCAAACGATGCCAAACCCCATCTTGTCATCTTTGTTCACAACCTTGAAACCGTAATCAAGCGACTCTTTATGACAAAACGGGCATTCACCTAATGGTTGGTGCTTTCCCAATTTCCCTAAGACAGGAAACCATTTTGCATTCATTTCCGGTCACCTCGCTTGATATGATAATAAAATGCCTCGAACCGATAAGCGATTGCTTCCATTCGGTCTAGATGTTTCTGCGCGTATGCCTTTCCGTATTTCCGCACCTGCATGACATGTGCGGATTCATGGATGATCGTCTTGACAAGTTCCTCCTTACTCTTGAAAGCATTCGGAAACAAATCAATGCGACCGACATTGTCATAGTCCGTTGACCCAGTCATAGGAAGTGGCAAAAGAGCTTCGTCGCGCTGAATCTTAAGCTGCAATCCAGACGTCTTGAGATCAAACTCCCTGCAAACCTGCTTGATGGTCTTTTCCTGCATCGGCAAGGAAATCTCATCGAATGGAGGAGCATTTCGCTTTTTCCGATACATTCCACCCACCTCTACCTGTATTGTACCACTAGCGCATTCGTTTTTCCACTCGTCGAGCGTCTTTTCTTTATCGACATACACGCTTTTCCACTCCGGATACGTCATATCCGCAGGAACGATTTCGGTTTTGTCCTTCACAGGATTTCGCGCCGCCCTGCCGACGTCCTTTGCGTCTCCGAAATACGGCACGATGCACGAGCGGCACCAGCAGTGAAGCGGCGGCGCGTTTTCGCCGACCTTCAGGTCTTTGAGGGGGAAATGCTTGCCATCCATGTCGCGGCAGGTCTCGCTCGTGCGGTCGTCGAGCGTGGCGACGAACTCGAACTGCTTGACATCGAGCGCGTTCATCGTCTCGCGCTCGCCAGCCGTCGCGAAGAACGCACTCTCGGTCATGACGAGACGCGAGGCGCTGGACTGCGCGACGCTCATGCGTTCCGAGACTTTCTTCACGATGCGCGGCAGGGATTCGCCACGCACGAACTGCTGCGGGAGTTCCGTCTGGAGCGTCCGCACGAGCTTGTTCTTGTCCTTCCAGATGCGGTCGGAGAACGTCTTTCCATCTGACACCCACGGCTTCGCAAGCGCCATCTCCGCGCGCTTTGTCTCCATCTCATGGAGCGCCGCGCCGACGCCCATGCCTTTCTCGATCTCATAGGCCGAGCGGTAATAGCTCTCTTTGTAGGCGTCCGACAGATGCTCTTTCATGCTCCCCGCATGGTTTGCATAGAGGTCTTCGAGCTGCATACGAAGCTGGAGATTCAGCGCATCGAGGCGTGTGACGGCCTGTTTCGCCGTGACGTTGCGGAGCTGCTGAAGAAGGTGTTCGTCCTTCGTGCCGAGCTTGTACTTCGCGGCGTATTCTTTGCATTTCGCACGGTATTCGTCAAGGCTCCATTGGAGTTCCTGCTGTTCGCTGGCCGTGAGCATCCGGCGCGCGCCTGCCATCGAGATTTCGTTGTTCTCGGCGGTCTTCGTGTACCAGGCCGTGAGCTCTTTCTCAATCTGCGCCATGGCGTGCTCGAACTGCCGCCGCATCCGGCCGCGCACATAGGCCGCGCTCTTCGCATGTTGCGCCTGTTCGAGCGCTTCAAAGCGCTTCTTCCAGTACGATGCGGGCTTCATGCTTCATCACCGACGTCTGCCGCTTTCGTGTAATCGTCCATGAGGCCAGCCTGTGCGTCCTGCTCTTCCTGCAGGCGGTCCATCTCCTGCTGGACATCGGTCACATATGGATGATGTGCCAAGAGCGTCTGGCGGCTCACGATGCCGTCCGAGTTGCGGATGTTGTTGATGGTATCGCTGTCGTTGACGATCATGTTGCGGTCGAACGTAAATACGACGTCCTCTTGCGTGAAATCGCCGACCCCAGCATTCAGCAAGTACTGGTCGATGAACCACAGGAGCTCGTCGAAACCTGCCTGAAATTGCGTCTCCATCATGTCGGCGTCGAGGTCGATGTCGGAATACATCGAGCGCAGGTTCATCTCGTTCGGATTGCTCGATACGCGGTCATCCTTCGCATCGAAACCGCGTGCATTCTCGACGAGCGATTTCTTGAGCTGCGTGATATAGCCGATATAGTCCTCGCATCCGCGCTGGATTTCAATCGGCTGGACATCGCCATCGGCTTCGAGCAGCACGGCCCCGTATTTCTGGAGCTTTTCACGCAGGTCTTTGACGTTCTCGCCGTCGTAGCCTTTCACCGCGAGGATGGTCGTGTTGATGTCCTTGTTCATCATCTGCGTCCAATTCGTCCGCGTGCGGTTCAGCGCCTTCTGCTGCGTCTCGACGCGCTTCACCATCGGGATCTCGTGCGCGTTGTACTTGAACGCGATGAGCGGGATGCGCTCCCATCCCTGCGGCTGTCCGTCATCAGCTACCGCGTAAAAGACTTCCGCGCCGCGCTCGACGTCCGGCACGAGGCTGCCGTTCTCGAAAACGAACCGTTTCACAGACGATTTCGTGTAAAGCTCGACGTGAGCGACTGTGCGTTCCTCGCGACCTTCGTAGGCGAGCGTCTCATAATATCGGATGGCGCAGTCGAGCTTCGTGTGCTCTGCGTCCTGCCAGAACGGGAGGATTTCATGCGCAGGGAATTCCTGAAACTCCATCTGCCCCTCCGCGTTGTAGTACGGGAACACCCAGGCGATCCCTTCGTTGATGGCGTCAATCGCCGTGCGCGACAGCATCCGCTTGAAAGGACGGTCGAAGATGAGGTTCAACTGTGCCTCGTAAGCGTCATCCGTCGTCGTGACCGTGAACGGCTTGCCGAGCACGTAATTCACATGCTGATCTACGAGGTTCGCATACTGGTTGTCGATGACACGGCCTGTGTCTTCGGACGCATAGACCGGCATGCCGTCCGCATCGCGGCCGATGGCACGCGCTTCGTCGTCAAAATCGTAATGATACCAGGCGTTTCCGCGCAGCTGCATCCTCCGTCGCGGGCTGTGCAGCCACTTCTGCGTCTCCGTCGCGAGAAAGCTCAAGTCCGTCATCGACGACTGTGCGCCCGCGGAAATCATCTCGTCATAATTCGGATTGTCGCGGAACTGGCTCCAAATCCCATCAAACATCATCTCACCTCCCTTAGAAACGGAAATTCTTGCGCCGCGTCAGCGGCTCGCACCCATAGCGCACGGCATCAATCGCATGGTTGCTTTTGTCAGGGTACGCGCTGATGAACTGCCCTTCGCGGTTGCGTTCGTACTCATAGCTGATGAACTCGCGGAACGTATTCGGCGCACGCTTCTTGTCGATGTAAATGTGCGCACGGTTTTGCAGCCACCGAACACCATACTCGACACTGTCCGGGCCTTTCTTCGCACCTTCAACACGCAAGCCATAGCCGCGCATTTCCGTAATGCTCTTTGGCTCGGCCGAGTCCGCGATGATGCGGCCATGTCCAGCCTTGGCGCTGATACGGTCAGCCGCCTGTCGATTCGTCAGCTTCTGCTGATAGATTTCATCGAAAATATACAAGTCCTGCCGTGCCGCGTCGTAGTGCATTGCGACAAACGCGAGTGGATCCACTGCAAAACCGTAGTCGAGGCCAAAGTGCAGCTTATCGAACGACGCCACCTGCGCGTCCGTCATCGCAAGCGCATGCACGTTTTCAAAGACCGTTCCGCCCGTGCCCGTGACCTCTCCAAGATACTCGTGCCGGTACGCCGTCTCGTTCCGTGCCTTGAGCGTCTCTGCCGCCTCAAAGAACACATCGCCGAGCCATCTGCGCGGCACATCAAGATACGTCGAATGATGCACGAGCTTGTCCGGCGCTTCGACGAGTGCTTCCTCGTTGACCCAGCTGTTCTGCGACTTCGGCGGATTGTAGGCTCCAATCTCCCAGAACATCGGACCACCGCGCAGGAGGGACTGATTGATGTTTCGGATTTCCTCGGGGCCTGCGAACTGGTCGAGCTCTTCGAGGAACACGATGCCGATATAGCCGAACGGCGGCTTGATGGACTTGATTTTCTGCGGATCATCGACGCCGGAGAAATAAATCCTCTGACCTGTCGGAAGGTACGTCATCTGGTGCGGGCTCACGCTCATGTGGAAATAGGCATCCTGCCCGAGCGCATGCACAGCCCATTGCATCTGCGGGAACACGCTGCGGCCGATGGTCTTGTCTACCTTGCGCATCACAAGTGCATGGCAGTCCTTGTGCGTCATGAGCAGAAGCACCACCATCAGCGCCGCAAACGACGACTTCGTCGAACCGCGGCCGCCGGCGAGCGTGTAATATGTGTGGCAATGCTGCTTCATGTCGTTGTAGAGATGCCAAAACGACGGGGCGATGAGTTTGCGCAAATCAATCGTCTGCATGGCTCACATCCTCGTCTGGCGGCTCGATGAACTGGATGCGGTCATCAAGCTTCTGTTCGACAACGAGCTTGTCGAGGCCGTAGCGACGTGCCAGCTGCTTTGCCGCATCAAGGCGGTCACGCGCGCTGACCTGCTTCTTCACGATCTTCGTCTTGCTTCGGCCTTCGCCCGTGCCTTCGCTCGTGACGACTTCCTCCTGGAGCTCGCCGCGCATGACCGTCGTGAGGAACTGCATGACTTCCGTCTTGCCGGCCGTGCGCTCATCCTGCAATTTCTCAAGTCCCTCATCTATGGCAGCTTTGATAGCAGGTTTTAGCATGTTCTCCTGTCCCATCACTCTTGCAGTCTTTTCAGAGTATCCCGCTTTCTTTGCAGCTTCCGTCTGGTTTCCTGTCTCGATGAAATAATCGACAAACCGCTTCTGCTTTTCTGTCATCCCAACATGACCACCCCCCTTTCATAACAAGCAAAAAGACGCCTCTCAGCGTCCATGATTTCGATCTCGTTCTTTCGGCGCCCAATCTGGTTTCCTCATCAGGTCGACGACGCCGTACCTCTTCGCGCTCATGCATCTCCTGCCGACGCAGTAAATCTTCGCTCGTGCGCAGACGCGGTCGTTGTTGAACTTACAACCGTCATTATCGCACATGACCATCGTCAAGGCGTCATCACCTTCTTTCAACACAAAAAGAGCCTTGGCTCGCGGCCTTGGCTCTTTTTGCGTGTTCAACTTTCAGGGGATAATACTGGAGGTTGCTCAATGGAATTTCTGGAGGATTTCCCGCAGGTACCTTCTCTCAAAAGGTTCCCGATACCATAATATCACATCCGCCATTTCAAAAACGGGTCATTTTGTGACAAGATTTTCTGTTCGAGTTATCCACAGGCTGATTGTGGATTATGCAATCAGTACGACGGGCTTGTACGGCTGCGCCTTGCGTCCGAAAAGGATGTCTGCAATGTCTGCAAGAGCCCTCTGCCCTCGCTTACGGACGCAATCACTTGATAGATATAACCTGTCGGCGATGCCATACCAGGCAACACCATCAACATAGTGATCCCAAACAAGCTGACACGTCTCTGGCTCCAACGATGATACAGCGTTCTCAATTTTCGTCATGAGCCTTTTAAGCTCGGCCGTGTCATCGTCAATCTCTTTGCAACGGGATTCGAGCTTGATGCGGTTATCCGCCTGACGCTCAACGACGTTCATGTCGCCACTTCCACCGCCCGGCTCGCCGCCATAGCGCGAAATGGCGACGGGCACGTCAGATAGTTCTCGCAAGAGGTCTGCTTTCTCCTGCGCCCATGCCTTGATGCGTGCTTCCATCTTGCGATAGTCGCGGAGATACCCGCGCGTAAGCTTCATGTAATCGTTAAAATCCTGCATGCTTCCATCCTCCTGTCGAAAAAATCTTTACATTCCCATCACTCCTTACATTTTACCACATTTCACGTTAATCATGGAATAGGCGGCTGTTCGTCTTTCGGCCTTGGTGGGACAGGAAACGTCGTGCATCCGTGCGGCCTGTTCCGTCCGACGAACAAGGCGCAAAGCAGGAAGCCGCAGATACCGCCGATGAAAGCGCCACAGAAGAAATACGCCATACGCTCACTCCCCCAGCCTCTTTACCTTCGACATCCTCACGCTACCATCCCTCGCAACGATGCGATGCGTCCTCGACATCTGCTGCAAGAAGCCGAGTGCGAAGGACTGGCCCTTCTTCTTTTTATCACCAAGACGCCTGTGATACGTGCGCCAGAGGTCTTTCTCGGCATTCGCCTTTGCCAATTCCAGCTCCGCTTTCGTCGCCTTGCGCGTCCTACACTCTCCGCTATGCGCGTTGGACGCCGCTTCAACTTTCAACGCGAATTCCTTGAAAGGATCGCGCGCTGGCATTTCGCAGATTTCCATCAGAGACGCCCCCTCTCCTGGTTGTGCTTGTTGACATACGCCTGCGCCTCGAAGCGCGTCTTGTCATCGACGCCGACAGCATTGCAGATGGTCGCAATCATCGTCGCGACATCCGCGCCTTCTTCCGCGATGCGGAAAGCGTGCTGTGCTGGATTCCCATTCAAAAGTTTCAGCACGTCCTCCGGCCCATCATCGAGACCGTCCATGTATTGGAAAAGCTCGGCCTTGAATTCGTCCACCTCTTCGTCGAGTTTCAGGAACAGCTTCTTCATCGTCCTCATGTCGATGCCGCGCACGCACGGCTTCGGGACAACCTGCTGGACGCCATCCAACGTGCGCTCCTGCTCGGCCTTCTTCATGCCATCATTGAAGCCTCTCGTATACCCGTCCTGATACCTTTGGGTTGAAGCCTTTTCCACCGCATCTCTTACATAGTCTGCGATCTGTTCCGATTCATGTAACATCCAAAAATCTCCTTTCATGACGCCACCTCACAGGTTTCATCATCCATCTTCCTTGTCACACGCTCGCCCTTGAACTTCGGAGCGATGCCAGCCTCTTCGAGCTTTTGCGCCAGCTCCTTGATGGTCATCTTGCCATGCGAAATCTCGCTTCCGACTTTTGCGCAGGCGTGGTACATCTTTTCAAGACGCGCTTTGCCGAATCCGTACTTGTCGTGAAGCTCCAAGAGGTACAGGATGCTCACGGCATCGACGGCCTGCTTCTGCACCTGTATCTCTGGCCCGCCTTTGACTTCATGGGCATCCAGCTGGAAGCCGGTCTCGGCTTCCAGCTGGTCGCGCAAATCCTTCAGCCGGACGCCGAGCTTCTTGTCCTTCATGCACTCACCGATAACGTTAACGTGATATGCGAGATCGAACAGCCGCTTCGCTCCAAAACCAAAGTCCTCATGAAGCACATGGAAGAAGATGATTTGCGTCTCCAGCAGGCATCTCTGCTCCAAATTCACCAACTCACGCTCGGCTGCTTCCTGCGCCATCATGTACTTGTACATGTTCCGCGCGTCCTTCTTCGCGGCCTTGCCCTTCGCGACGCGCGCGTATCGGTCATCGCGCTTGCGGAGCTTTTTCAGAAATCCCATTTCTCTTTCCCTCCTCATCCAGCACATACGCTGTCGCCTCAATGATGATAGCCCACAAGGTCGGCTTCATCTCCACCCAGTCAACGTCGTGCTTCTTGTCGCTTCTTTGCCCGGCCGTCTTCTGCGTCGTCATGGAAATCAGGTTGTGGACGGCCTCGCTCAACTGCTCGAAGCTCCCTTCCTATTTTGTCAAGCCCGAAATCTTTGATTTCAAGCCATTCCTACATGTAAATTCATATCGCAGACAGAGCCTGAAGTGATGAACAGTCGTCGCATTTTCTGCCGAATAGCTGATTG
>JAXGCE010000022.1:0-14354 GCA_034186105.1 Selenomonadaceae bacterium | reverse complement strand
GTATTCAAGGAAACCCCATGCACGGTTCTCCGCTGACGCGGATTCGCCGGTTTCAAAGGGAAATATTCGGGGAATGCCCCGAGTGTCTACTGATTATGGACGAGATCCTGAAAACCTATGGGGTGGCTGAAGGTTGCGTGCCCTTTTTTCCTCGTCCTCTTTCAGGAGTATCATAAACGCGTCTTCGAGGCGTTCTTCTGACGGCGTGGCGAATGGCAGCTCGGGGTGCTCATCGAGAAATGCGACGCTGCCGCCCGGCGTGCGCGTGATGAAATGTACTTTGCCGCAGACGGGTACGGCGTCTGTGATGCCGGAGTCGTCGAGCAAGTGGCTCTGGAGCATGCGCATTGGCATGGCTTTCGTTGGCGCGATGTCTTGGCAACGACCGTCGGCAATGTGGCGCAGTTCCTCCGGCGTGCCGGACGCGAGGATGCGGCCGTGGTTCAGCACATGGACGGTCTGGCAGAGCGCCGCCTCGTCCATGTAGGCCGTGCTGACGAGCACGGAGAGGTGTTCCTGCTGCGTGAGCTTTTGCAGGATCTCCCAGAGCTCGCGGCGCGACAAGGGATCGACGCCGACGGTCGGCTCGTCGAGGATCAGCAGGCGTGGCGAGCGCACGAGCGTGCAGGCGAGGCCGAGCTTCTGCTTCATGCCGCCCGAGAGCTTGCCCGCGAGACGCCCTGTGAACGCCGTGAGCCCCGTCATGTCGAGCAACCGCCCAAAGCGCTCGGTGCGGACGTCCTGCGGCACGCCATGGAGGTCAGCGTAGAGCTTCATGTTTTCCGCGATCGTCAGGTCTTCGTAGAGGCCAAATTTCTGCGGCATATATGACAGGATGTCTTGCACAGCCTGTTCGTCTGCCGTGACATCCATGCCGCCGACGCGGAGCTTCCCTTCGCCTGCGTCCATGAGGCCGCAGATGAGACGCAAGAATGTCGTCTTGCCCGCGCCATCCGGCCCAACGAGTGCTGTGAGTTCGCCTTCGCGCACCGCGAGATTGATATGGTCGAGGGCGACGACCTCTGGCATGTTCTTCGGGCGAAAGACTTTTGTGAGGCTAGTCGCTTCGACGATGGTACCACGCTTCTCCATGGTTCGCCTCCATCACAGCGTAATCTTCACTGTCGCGGGCATGCCGAGGCGCAGGACGTTTTCGTCGTCATCGACGTAGACGCGCACCTCGTAAACGAGTGCTGTGCGCAGCTCGTCCGTCTGCACCGTCTTCGGCGTAAATTCCGCCGTGCTTGCGATGTAGCCGACCTGACCCGCAATCGGCGTCTGCTGGCTGTCGATGTAGACATTGGCCGCCTGCCCTTCATACACCTTGCCGAGATCCGTCTCCTTCACATAGACACGCACCCATTTCTTGTTCAGCAGCGACAGTTTGAACACGGGCGTCGATGTGCTGGCCATGTCGCCGGGCTGCAGCAGCCGCGAGCGGATGACACCATCGGCTGGTGCGCGCAGCTCATACTGCGACAGCAGGTATTCCTCGCGTGCGAGCTCCTGCTGCGATGCATCGAGATTTGCCTCGCCAATCGCGATGTCCTCGGGACGCGATCCATTGAGTGCCTCTTCATATGCGCTTTGCGCCGCGCCAGCTGCTGCCTGCTTTGCCTCGGCATCATGACGCGCCGTGTCGAGCGTCTGACGGCTGATGCCCTGGATGTCATCGTAGATGGCCTGATACCGTGCATACGTGCCCTGCGCATTCGCAGCTGCAGCCTGCGCCTGTTCGTAGTTTCTCTGTGCCTGCGCGATCTCTTCGTTGCGCGTGCCATTGTGCAGCTTTTCGACTGTGCTCTGCTGACTACGGATATCTGCCTGAGTCTTCGCGATCGAGAGCTCGAGCTCACGACCGTCGAGGCGTGCAAGCACCTGCCCCTCCTTCACCGTGTCGCCTTCGTCGACGAGGATCTCCGAGATGCGGTCGTTTCCACGGAACGCAAGTGATACCTCGCGCACATCCACATTCCCCGACAGCGACAGCACACTTGCCGCCTCAGCCGCCTGTGCGGCCTCATGCTGCTGATAACCATATGCCCCGACCGCTACGAGCGCCGCGAGCACGACGGCGATGATGCCCTTCTTCGGCTTTCCCATGATGCTCCACTCCCTCAAACATTCGTAGGATGATGTCTTCTCTTTGTCGCTATTATATCAAATTCAAATTTGAATTTCAATGTATGCAAAAAACAAAAAGTATTCAGCATAAAGATTGATGCTGGTGCACGGCTGCTTCAAGATATTCTCCAGCGTGTACGCGCCGACGAGCGCATGCAAGTGGCCATTCTTTCCGTTCTCCTTCTTCCTGCACCTTCCGTGCACACACCTCCCTGAGCGGACACGCGTCACAGAGTGGCCGCTTCTTGCAGTAGTGCTTGCCATACTCCAGCAACAGCCAGAGTGGTAGTCGGCGTACACTTTATCCGTCTCCGGCACGTCCGCCGTCTCCTCGCCGATGCCCTTGAGCGCCAGGAGCTCCTGCCGCAGCCGCTCCTTCGGCACGGCCTGCACCGCCGCCACGTCATAGCCGTACTGCGCATACCACGCCAAGACCGTCTGGATCGTCTCCGCCTTCCGCTTCATGAACCCCGCACGGCTGGATGATGTCCATGAGTTCCTCCTTCGGCAGCGACGCCACGTACGCCACTTTGAGCTTTCTATACAGTTCCTTTGATGTCATCATCGATTCTTCCCCTTTCTTCCATATAGATTTCGCCTGCTGTCCCCGCAAAAGCAGGAACTTCCCCTCCTCTTCTCGAATCCTATCATATGGATACCGACCAGCCTCGAAAGGAGCTGTTTTGCTATGGATACGACCGCCCGCACGCTGCAGGCACGAGGGACGGGGCACATCGAGCTGCCGCCCGACCTGCTCGTCCTCTCCCTGGACCTCACGAACCAGCACAAGGAATACGACAAGGCCCTCCTCGTCGGCCGCCAGCTGCGCGAGATCCTGCAAGAGACGCTCGCCCCTGCAGGCATCACGGCAGACGACCTCAAGATCCTGCGCTTCTCCGTCCTGCCCCGCCGCGTGAACGTCCGCCGCTATGAAGACAACGACCATTACGAAAACCGCTACGAATGTGAACAGCTCCTCGAACTGCGCCTACCGCTCGACCTCGTCCACCTCCAGCGCATCCTGGCGCTCTGCGCTGCTTCGCTGGCCTCGCCCGGCGTCCGCATCTATTTTGAGCTTGATGACCCCGACGCCGCCAAAGACGCGGCATTCGCGGCCGCCGTCCAGGATGCCCAGCGCAAGGCACGCGCCGTCGCACGCGCCGCTGGCGTCCAGATCGGCGACATCCTGCGCATCGACGTCGGCGACAAAGACAGCGATCTCGACCTGCCCCTGCCCATCGGCTGCTATGGTGCCGCTGCACCCGATGCAGCATCGAGCGCGCCTCCTGCGCCGAAAGACCTTTCCATCGATGCGAACGTCAGCGTCCTCTGGGCGATTTCCTGAAAGGGGCGACGAGCATGCTGCAAGAACTTTCCCTCACCATCGGCCAGCCAGCGACGGGATACCGCACGCTGACCATCCACGCATCCAGCCCTGACGCCATCGACATCCGCATCGTGCGCGACGGCTTCTGCACGTCCCTCCCAAAGCCAGGCACGCCGGACGCGGCATGGCTTTCCCACGCAGATGCCGTCCTGCCCGCCGAGCCGCCGCCCATGAAGCGCTGCGGCAAGCTTTCCAGCCTCGCGTGGCAGCTCCGATACGAGACAACGGAAAAGAGCGACACGCTCATGCGGCAAGGCGTCTTTCCTGCCTGCTGGAACGACTTCATCGACTGGCTCGCCGCCGTCACGCCCGCCCTCGACTGGACGCCCTGCCGCGTGCCCGTGCGCCAGCCCGGCGAATTCATCATCTGCGGCGTCGTCTTCCCCAGCAGCGGACAGGTTTACCACTATTGGACGGAAGACGATACCCTCATGGAAGGCGACCGCGTCCTCGTCCCCGTCGGCAGCGGCAGCCAGCAGACCGCCGCCCGCATCGAGAGCATCGGCTACTATACGCGGAGCAGCGCCCCCTACCCCATCGAGCGCATGAAGATGATCATCGGCCGCGCCGACCGTGAAGACCTCTGATTCCATAACGGCTTCCTGCCAATAGAGACTTTTCCTCCATCAGCAGGAAGCCGTTCGATTCAGGGAATCCTTCATTTCAACGGGTTTCCGAGCGCCGCATCGATCGCGCCCGCCTTCGCCTGGAACATCTCGAGCGTCAGCCCGTCCGGCAGCTGCACCCACTTCTCAGGTTTTCCCGCGATGCCATGCACGCCCGGCACAGCCAGCAGCGCCCGGAGCGCCGCCGCGCGGTCGTCCACCACGAGGCCGAGATGATGCCCCCGCCCCGCCGCACTGCCTGCTGGCGCGGCCACGAGCTGGATGCCGCCATCGAGCCAGAGCATCGTAAGCCGGCCGTCCTGCTCCTTCCGCCGCGTCTCCCGCATGCCGAGCACCTCCTCGAACAGCTTCTTCGTCCACTCGATGTCCGCCACCGTCACAGCAGCATGATCAAGATATGTCTTCATATTTGTTCGTCCTTTCATCGTATGTTTTGCCGCGCCTGATCTTTGCTGTTCGCTCAAAGCGTCAGAACTGCTGATAAAATTCCTTGATATATGCTGCCATCAGCTTCCGCCGCTCGCGCAAGAACGCTTCATACCCACTGACATCCATATCTACAAAATCCATCGGCACGCAGTTTTCCAGCAGATTCGCGGCAAGATCATCTTCATCTGTGATCCCACCATACCCCTGTCCTGCACCTGCGATTTGCTTCTTCATTTCTGCCATGTACACGCATGGCGCATCGTCCTTGATGGCCACATTGATTTCTGACTGCGTGTAAACATAATTGGCGATCTGATTATACACGCTGCGATTATTATGGCCGTTCTTTTGCAGATACTTCTTCGGGAAGATGTGATGGATGTCCCCTCTCTGTTCGATCAAGGAACGCACGGTAATCTGCTCGGACAAGAATCCTCTCGCATTCCGCTTCACTTGTGCCATGAGGAACAACTTGAAATACGGACTGCTCGCCACGGATGTCTCCAAATTATCCAAAAGCGTATAATCCCAAAATGCATCCGACAAATTGCCGTTCTCCATATTGGCCACATACTCGGCTGGGTCAAAGCTCATAAAACGGCGGATATCGTAATCAAAATTCGATTCTGGCGAACCGGAATAACGTCCTGTCAAAATCGTAAACAAAATCCATTTGCGCACCAGCCGCTCGATCTTCGCTGCCTCCGCATGCTGCTCCCGCAAAGACAAGAACAAAATATAGCCGAAATCCAGCACGTTCTGCGAACGCACCAGCGATGCATCAACAATGCCGAGCGACTGCAAAATCATCAAATAGCGCTTGAAGTTCGTTTCGCTGACAAAGGCCTCGACGCCCAGACGCAGATCGGCAAACGACTGCTCGGCAATCGC
Source organism: Selenomonadaceae bacterium (assembly GCA_034186105.1). Lineage (GTDB taxonomy): Bacteria > Bacillota > Negativicutes > Selenomonadales > Selenomonadaceae > Selenomonas_C. The sequence goes on along the minus strand of JAXGCE010000022.1, from coordinate 8,897 downwards.
TTCCACATTGATCCGTTTCTCGAAATCGCGTCCCGAAAGCAGGCTGACCAGATCTGCCAGCTTGCCACGATGGAACTTATGCGTAAAGGAAACCCGCAGCACATCTTTATAATCCGGCTGATAAAGGTCGTCCTGCTCTTGGGTGATCCATTTGACACGGGCAAGATCGGAAGAAGCAGCGAAACCCTTGTCATTCTGCAGAATCATTGCAACATCCGCCGGTGCTTGCATCAAATGGCAGAAATAATCGATGAGTTTGCGGATTCCGGCGCCACCATAAGAACTGTCCGATGATATTTTCGACATGGCGAAATCCGCCTGAGAGAGCACACGGCCCTTGCCATTGATGCGGATAAAAATTTCCGTAACATCCTCGATGCTCAGTTTATCGGAAAGTTCAATCACGCCAAAATCAATGCCCTCGATAGCTTTGATTTTCGTCAGGACCTCGGCCACAGCACTCTGGCTGCCGTCCATGTCATTTTTCTTGCAGTAGTCCACAACAAAATTCCATTGATCATAGTCAGGCTCGAACAATTCTGCAATATCCGGAATCCACTTGCTGTCCTTTTCAATGGCAGGATTGCAAACTTCAAAGGGTGAGCCCTCTTCTCTTGCGATGGCTCTGGGCGGATTGAATGCGATCTTGATGCGTTTTTTCTTATAGTCCGCATCTACGATTTCTTGGCCGACAATCGCCGCCGTCAATGCAGTCACACGTTGCTGGCCATCAATCATAATGCGCTTGCCAGAGGAGATCGTGCCGTCTTTCAGCTTGATATCCGGATTTTTCCAGACAATCAAGTAGCCAACTGGGAAACCTTTATACAAGGAATCCATCAGGTCACGCACTTCCGTTGCAGCCCATACAAACGGACGCTGGATTTCCGGAATCGCCACATCGCCATTCTTGATCCACCCTAAAATCGTATCAACGGATGTACTGTTTACCTCGAATCTTGCCATCTGATATTCGCCCCTTTCTATATTCACGATGACTTCGCATCCTGCACGTTCCGTGCGCACGCTTCACCCAGCGGGCACTCGTCGCAGAGCGGCTGCTTCTTGCAGTAGCGTTTTCCATGCTCCAGCAGCAGCCAGTGGTAGCCGCCATAGACCTCGGCCGTCGCCGGCACGCCCGCCGTGAACCACGCCCGTGGCTCCGCGTCCGTCTGTACCGTGCCGCCGAGCCGCGTAAGCAGGCGGTCGTATAATTCCTTCGATGTCAGCATCCTGCGTCCCCTTCCTCACTCGAACGTCTGTATGGCATTTCTTTCGATAGGGCAAGGTCTTTTTCCTGCCTTTCCGATTGTTCACCGCAAGGAAATTCCCTGCCCCCTGATAAAATTGTACACTCCACCCTGCGATTTTTTTCCATCCGATATGTCCCCGTAAAAGCGAAAATGGCCCTCTCCCGACGGAGATTTTTTCTCCATCGGAAGAGGGCCATTCGATTGCGTGAAGAGCTATTCACTATGCCGCATCGTTCGTATATGTCTAGATCGTCTGCAACTCCAGACACAGCAAGGCTTCGCGGGCATTTTGCATCTGCCTTCCGGCTACCGCCCGTGATGCCCGTTGCTGCGGGGATGTGCGGCGTTCAGTGTTTGCGGCGTATCAATGCAACACTCTCGACGTGCCTCGAGAGCATGAAATTGATATGGCCGGAATCCGTTTTACGGGAACATGGCGAGCGTCTCTCGTTTCGCCGTATTCCAAACGCCATAGTGAAAAAGCCGCCCGAGCGAGGCGGCTTTTTCTGCGTGCGAACATTCCTCATGCTTCGTAGTGATAACGGCACATCATGATTTCTATGGCATCATCCATGACACGATACACCAAGCGGTTGGTATCATCGATGCGCCGGCTCCACCAGCCGGAAAATTCATACTTCAGAGGTTCCGGCTTGCCGATTCCCTCATAGGCATGACTCTTGATGTCCTTGATGAGCTTGTTGATGCGCTTTACGGTTTTCTTGTCTTCGCCTTGCCATCACACATAATCATCCCATGCTTCCGATGCCCATATCAGTCTCATTCTGCTTCCACCAGCTCATGCTCTCTGCCGCGACCGGCATTGAGCTCGTCCATAGCGGCCCGCATATGGCTGCGATTCGGCTCGTCATAAAGTGAAGGACTCCCCGTGATAGCGAACGGGATGCCGCGCTTGCGAATCATCGCTTTGGCAAAGATATTGAAAGCCGTCGAAAGCGTCATGCCCATTTCCTTGCAAAGGACTTCCGCGTCGCGCTTCACATCCGCATCCATGCGCAGCGTCATTGTCGTTGTTGCCATGATGTATCACACTCCTTTTGTGTCTCATTGTAACACAAATCGTGCTATAAGTAAATATATTATCTGCTGTTGCACAATCGTCGATGCTTCTTATCCGCATGACATTTTCAAATCCCGCCATTGACTTACCAGAGGAATCACGATAGAATCAAGCTACGAGAAAACCTTGCGGTTTTGGATGGCGTGTATCCCGTTCGGGATATGCGTCTTAGTTTTCTAGAAAATTTGAAAGTTCCCTTGCTTTATGTCTTCCACCCATGTATTATGAGTTCGATAGTGTTGCCCAATGCGATGCGTCATCGTATGGGGACCAGGCCGAGAATTGCACTCGGCCTTTTTCTATGGACGGATTCCTGCGACAGAATCCATAACGACGAAAGCGCCCGGATGTGCTCCGAGCGCTTTCGCTTGCTTGAAATCGTTTCACCCCATCACCGTCACGTCGACGCCGGACTTGAACCTGACCACGCAGCGGTCATCGTGGACGGTGATTTTTTCGATGAATTTCCGCACGAGCGTTTCATCGTAGGTGATTTCGTTCATCTCCGGCTGCGCGAGGTAATCTTTCATCTCGCGGATGCGTGCGGCTTTTTGTTTTTGCTGGATGGCTTCGCCTTCGAGGTGCGTCTCGCGGCGTTTGAGGATGTCGAGCTTGTCTGCCATTGCTTCGATGTCTTTGCCGTCCTGCGCGGCTTGGAGGATGTCTTGCTGGGTCTGCGCGAGGCCGTCGCGGACGGTTTCGAGCTGCTGCTGGATGCTGGCGGTGTCGAGGGCTTTTTCGAGATTCTTCGTCAGGACTTGCATCGTATCGTCGTGCGCGAGGAACATCTCGCGGATGGCCTGCACGACGATATCGTGCAGTTGCGCTTCGGGAAGCGTCCTTGCCTTGCAGTTGATGGCGGCTTTCTTCTTCTCGACGCGGCTGACGCAGCGCCAGACGGCGCGTTTGCCACCCTCCTTCTGCCAGATGATTCTGCGGAAGAGGTCGCCGCAATGGCCGCAGTAGACGAGGCTCGAGAGCGCGTACTTGCTACTGTAGACGCGGCGCTTGCCCGTTTTCGTCTCGATGTGCGCCCGGCGCTCCATTTCCATTTTGACTTGCAAAAAGAGCTCTTTCGGGATGATGGCTTCGTGGTCGCCCTCGACGTAGTATTGCGGCACGATGCCCTTGTTCTTGACGCGCTTCTTCGAGAGGAAATCGGTCGTGACGGTCTTCTGCAGGAGCGCGTCACCGATGTATTTCTCGTTCGTCAGAATCTTGATGAGCGTGCCGGCCCGCCATTTCGTGCCGCCTGCGGCCGTGCGGATGCCGTCAGCCTCGAGGCCCGCGCCGATTTCGCTGTAGCTTTCGCCCTCGAGGTATTCGCGGTAAATCCGCTTGACAACCTTCGCTTCTTCGGGATTGATGACGAGTTCGCCGTCCGCGCCTTTGTCGTAGCCGAGGAAGCGTGTCGTGCAGACGCGCACTTTGCCTTGCTGGTAGCGGTAACGGATGCCCATCCGCACGTTCTGCGACAGGCTCTGGCTTTCCTGCTGGGCGAGCGAGGCCATGATGGTCAGGAGGATTTCGCCTTTCGCGTCGAGCGTGTTGATGTTTTCTTTCTCGAAAAAGACGGCGATGCCCTGCGCCTTGAGCTTGCGGATGTATTTCAGGCAGTCGAGCGTGTTGCGGGCGAAGCGGCTGATGGACTTCGTGATGACGAGGTCGACCTTGCCGGCCATGCAATCGTCAATCATGCGGTTGAAGTCCTCGCGCTTCTTCGTGCTCGTCCCCGAGATGCCCTCGTCCGCATAGATGCCGGCGAACGCCCAGGCGGGATTGCTCTGGATGTAGGTCGTATAGTGCTCGATCTGCGCCTCGTAGCTCGTGGCCTGCTCGTCGGTGTCGGTCGACACGCGGCAGTAGGCCGCGACGCGCTGCTTCGGACGGGCCGTTCCCTCGCCCGCCCGGCTCGTCCGCGCACGGGCGGGAATCATGGTGATTTTTGGCATAGGTATCATTCCTCTCTCTCAATCGCTTCATATATGTATGCGGCCTGCTCGAACGGGTCCTCAGACGTTTGCGTGGGCTTTCCCATGCGAAAATGAAGCCCAACCGCCGATGTCCATTCCTTGTGTTTCAGATGCGTCCGCCCCATACGCTCCGCCCGCGCCTGCCGCTCTCGTTCGGCGGCTTCGAGGATCGCTGGCGCGATGATGGCGGGATACGTTTCATCGCCGAGGTAACGGCGGTCTTGCATCAGCCGTTTCATGCGTGCATGCGTGAAGTTACAGCCGGCGCTTTCCGCCGCCGCCCGGTAGCTCATGCCGCCGATGTAGTTTTCCAGCATCTGCCGGAGCTTCGCCGCCTCGGTTTCCTCGACCGCGACCTTCCCGTCACGAATGCAATAGCCGAACGGCACCGTGCGCCATCCCATGTCCATGCACCTCCTCGCGGAGCCGCAGCCCGCATGTCAGATAAAATACCAGATGGCCGCGGTCTTCGGCCACGATGTGGTCGACAAAGCGGTCGAACGCCGCCGCATCGAACGTTTTACGCATCGTGCTGTTCCGCGCAAAGCGCAAGAGCGTCTGGACGCTCTCTGCCCGCCGGATGTCTGTGCTGACGCGGACGGCGAGCGCCCGGCGCTCTTCGTCCATCGCCGCTGATTCCTCGCGGAGCGCGGCTTCGTTCTCGCGGTACAGGTCATCGGCGAGATACCCTTTCGCTCGGATGGTCTGCAAATTGTCCCGCGCTTCGAGGTTCTTCTGCAATCGCTCGTCGAGCGCTTGGATGCGCTCCAGCGTCTCGCTGTACGTCTCGCTCCGCAGGCTTCGCAGGAGTGTGCCGAGCACGGCTTCATGCGCGAAAATCAATTTGTTCATCATCGTCGTGAACGCCTGCTCGATGCGGTCTTCCCGCAGGAATTTCATCGTGCAGGCCTCCTTGTCTTTGAGATGCGTCGGACACGTCCATGCGGCGTAGCTCTGCTCCCCTTCGGAATGGACGCGGCGCTTGAAATGCGCCCCGCACGAACCGCAGACGATCTTGCTGGTGAACGGATACGTCTTCTGCGGTCGGTAGCCGCTTTTCCCCGCCTTTCGGCGCGTGTTGCGCAAAGCGATGACGCGCTGGACGGCATCGAACGTCTGCCGGTCTACGATGGGCGCATGATGGTCTTCCACATAGTATTGCGCCTGCTCGCCGCGATTGACGCAGCGATGGAAATCGGAGTCCATGTAGCTCTTTTGCAGGCGGCAGTCGCCGATGTATTTCTCGTTTTTCAAAAGGTACAGCAGCGTGTCCTTCGTCCATGGTTTCGTTCGCGGCGCTTTCACGCCCTGCGCATTGAGCGATGCGGCGATGGCCTGGAAATTCATGCCGTCCACCGCCCGCTCGAACATATAGCGCACCCACCGGGCTTCCGCTTCCACGATGTGCCAGCCGTCCTTGTCCTGCCGGTAGCCGTACGGCGGCCCCGACCGGTACGTCCCGTTTTCCATGCGGCGCTGGATGCTCCACTTGATGTTCTTCGACATCGAGCGCGATTCGTCTTCGGCCAGCCCGCCGAGGAGCGTGAGCAAAAATTCGTTTTCCATCCGCCCCGTGTCGAGGTGTTCTTTCTCGAAGTAGATTGGGATGCCGAGCTCCAAGAGATGGCGCACCATCTCCAGGCAGTCCGCCGTGTTGCGGGCGAAGCGGCTCAACGACTTCGTGACGATGCGGTCGATGAGCCCGTTCTCGCAGTCCTGCAAAAGCCGCTGGAGCGCCGGCCGCGTCTCCTTCTTCGTGCCGCTGACGCCCTCGTCGCTGTAGATGCCCGCGAAAACCCAGTCGCAGCGTTGGGCGATGACCTGCTCGAAGTGTTCGCGTTGCGCTTGCAGGCTTTCCTTCTGCTCCGTCATCGCCGTCGAAACGCGGCAATAGGCCGCGACGCGCTCCTTTTGGCGCACCGGCTGCTCCGCCGCCTCGATTTTCGTGACCGTCTTCATATCCTCACCCCCGTTTCGGTCATACGATCTATGTCTCACGCCGCCTGAAATAGCAAGTCAAAAATCATAAAGTTTCCCGAGTTTCGGCGAAAACTTTTTGATATTCTCCGCCATGAGCAAGCGATATTCTTCGGTCGAAAGCAGCCCCGCCTCGCGCAAGCGGCCAGCGAGAGACGATGCCCGGAAAAACTGCCATTCCCGTTTCAATTCTGCTTCCGTCATCCGCTGCGCCGCCGGCGGCTGCTCTTCGAGCCCCGGCGGACAGAGGGTGACGTTCTTTTTCTTGTCCATCCAAAAACACCTCCTACCATATAGCCGTGGCAGGAGGTGAAATGGGACACATTGGTCAATCTTTTTGGTAAAACGCGCACTCGTAGCCGTCGGCGCGGAGCAAGAGCCCCGGCATCCACGGCGGCGTGCGACCCATCTTCTCGCAAATGTCCGCAACGTTCGCATCGTTCTCGCACTCGATGATGAGCTCGTCGTGGACGTGGGCGCAGATCCATTCGCGACGCAGCGTTCGCATCGCGTACATGAGGATGTCGCGGCTCGTGGCCTGGACGATGTTCTCGACGAATTTCGGGCCGTAGCTTTCGAGGCGTTCCCACTTCTTCGTGAGGCCGATGCCTTCGTATGTCACGGATTCGCCGCCGAAACGATTGACGCCCATCTGCGGCTTCGCGTAGGCGAGCTTGCGACCGCTCGGGAGCGTGATGAAAAGAAAGCCGCTGCGATAGGCGAAACGGAGATTCCCGACCTTGCTGTCTAGATGCTGCTGGACGGCTTGCTTGACGGCGCGATCGACCGCCCACCAGAACGCGACGATGTTCGGATTCGCTTCGCGCCAGGCATCGACGAGCGGCTGGAGCTCGGATTCGTCGAGCCCCATCTCCAAAGCGCCCATGGCTTTCAGCGCTCCGACCGAGCCGCCGTAGCCAAGGGCCAGTTCCGAGATCTTGCCTTTCTGCCGGAGCTCGCCGTTCACGCCGTGCTTCACGACCGGCACGCCGAACATACGGGATGCCGCCGCGCAATAAATATCGCCGTTCTCTGCGAAGACTTTCATGCGCCACGCTTCGCCTGCGAGGTAGGACAGCACACGCGCTTCGATGGCCGAGAAGTCCGCGACGATGAATTTGCAGCCCTTGCGCGGCACGAAGGCCGTGCGGACGAGCTGGGAGAGCACTTCGGGGACGGAATCGTAGAGCAGTTCGAGTGCGTCAAAGTTTCCCTCGCGGACGAGCGCCCGCGCTTCTGCGAGGTCTGGGAGATTGTTGCGCCTGAGATTTTGAAGCTGGATGATGCGACCGCTCCAGCGGCCCGTTCGCGTCGCGCCGTAGAATTGGAACATCCCCCGCGCCCGGCCATCGACGCAGACCGCTGCCGCCATCGCTTGGTATTTTTTGACGGAGAACTTCGCCGCTTGCAGCCGCAGGCCGAGGACGGTCTTGACTGGCTCGTTCGCGGTCGGGATGGCCTGCGCGACTTCCTTCTTGCCGAGGCTTTCCATTTCCGCGCCTTGCGTTTTGAGCCAGTCTTTCATCTGCGCGACGGAGTTCGGATTTTCGAGGTGCGTGATGGACTTCATGCGTTCCATCAACGCCGCCCACGCACGTTCGTCTAGGGCGATGGCTTGCTCCACGAGCGTGCGGTCAATCTGGATGCCACGGTCGTTGATTTGCTGGTCGAGCGCATATTCTTCCCAGATGGCATCGGGGACGGGAAACTTCGCGAGCTTCTGCTGGATCGCCTGTTCGACTTCAACGTCGCGCTGGTTGTATGTCTTGAAGAGCGCCCATTTTTCCTGCGATTGCCATGGCAGATTGCGCGTGCGCATGCCGTTCGCTTTCGTCGGCTTGCAGGGAACGCAGAAATAACGGATGAGCGCCGCGCCTTCCGTCATTTTCTGTTCGTCGAGATTCAGCACCGCGCCGATGCCTTTCAGCGAGAGCGGCAGGCCGAGCGTCGCGCCCCAGATGCGAGAGCAGCGCCAGCTCGCGGGATTGAGGTAATCGCCGACCGCATCGCCGAGCGGGGCGTAGTGACGGAACTTTTCGGGATGCTCTTTGCGCAGCCAACGCGAGATACAGATGCGCTCGAAGCTCGCGTTGTACGCCCACTTGAGCACGGTATCGCTGGCGAGCACGTCCACGATTTCATCCGGCAGGCACTCGCCGCACGCGAGGTCGTAGACACGCACCGGCCCGCCGTCGACGCTCACACCGAAGAGCAGGATGTCGAACGCCGACGATTCGACGTAGCGATACACGCCTGCTTTTACGAGATCGACATCGCTATAGGTTTCGATATCTATGGATAGTTTTTCCATCATGGCCTCCTACGCAAAACGGGCAGCGGGAATCCCCGCCGCCCAGAGAATGCTGATAGATGTGGTTAGTTCAGGAAATCTTCGTCTGCCGATGCGAAATCATCCTCGGCACGCGCATGACCGCCGAGCGGCTCGCCGTCCTTGATTTTCTGGAGGTTGTTGAGCCAGCAGGCGATGCCGCGATTCCCGTTCGTGTTGTAGGCATAGAACGAGATGGACGCGCGGCCGTACACGCCGCTGTAGACTTCCTCGGGGTCGATGATGTGCTGGAGCTTGCCGTCGACGATGCCCGGCTTCTGCGT
>JAXGCE010000021.1:0-7840 GCA_034186105.1 Selenomonadaceae bacterium | reverse complement strand
TGAATGCTTTCGCACCGCCGAGCTCGCAGGCATGCACGAGCACGTCCGCGACACGGCGGTCGCCGCGCGCAAGCACGCCCTGCACATACGACTCGCGCGGACTCTCGGCGATGATGTGAATGTGCTTGCGACGGCGAAGTGCCTGCTCGATACGTTTCAGACGCTGCTCGACCGTCTTCTTCGCGCACATCGGCTTCCATTGGAATGGCGTGAATGGCTTCGGGATGAACGGATTGATGGAGAGCGTCAGACGACCGTTCGCGCCATGCGCCTCCATGTAGTCCTTCAATCGGTTCGCGAGGTCGATGATAGCGTCGATGTCCTCCTCCTCTTCGAATGGCAGGCCGATCATGAGGTAAAGACGGTAGTTCGGGATGCCGGCCGCAATGCCGAGATCCATGGAGTGGAACAGGTGCTCTTCCTCGATGCCCTTGTTGATGACGGCGCGCATTTTCTTACTCCCAGCCTCTGGCGCCATCGTCAATGTCTGTAGGCCGCTCTTCGCAAGCGACTCGACGAGCTCCTGCGTCACGGAATCGGCGCGGAACGACGCGACAGACATCGAAAGCCCTTCGCCCAAAATGTCCTTGCAGAGCGCATCGATTTCGGGATAATCGGAAATAGCCGCGCCCATGAGGCCGATGCGTTTTTGGTACGTCAGCGCCTTGCGCACCTCGTCGTTGATGACGGAGAGACTGCGGTTGCGCGGCACGCGGAAGCAGTAGCCTGCCATGCAGAAGCGGCAGTGCCGCCCGCAACCGCGCGCCGTCTCAATCAGGTAGAGATTGAACTCCGTATCCTCCGTGACGACGACCGTATGCGCCGGCCATTCGTCGAGATTCTTGACCCATTGGCGCGAAACGGTCACTGGCGCACCTGCTTTCGGCGTGATGGCTGCGAGACGGCCATCCTCATCATACTGATGCTCATAGAGCGATGGCACGTAAACGCCCGGCACCTGCGCGAGCCGCCGCAGCAGCTCATCGCGCGTCGCACCCTCTGCCTGTGCCTCGTCATATGCATCCATGAACGCCGGCAGGATGACCTCGCCTTCGCCGATGATGAACGCATCAACGACAGCCGACAGCGGTTCAGGATTGAACGTCGCACACGGCCCGCCTGCAATGACGAGCGGGTCGCGTTCGCCGCGCTTCGCTGCACGCACCCTCACATGGCCGAGTTCGAGGATTTTGAGAACATTGAAATAATCCATCTCGAATGAGACGGCGAAACCGATGATAGGAAAATCTGCGAGCGGCGTCTGGTTCTCGAGGCTCATAAGTGGCGTCTTCGTGTTCTCGTAGCGCACGATCTTCTTTTTCTCCGGCAGGAAGAAACGCTCACAGGCCGTGCCAGCCCGGCGATTCAGGAGATCATAGATGATGTGCAGGCCGAGATTCGACATACCGACGAAGTACGAGTTTGGATAGACGAGCGCAAAGCGCTCGCGCGTGCCCGCCGCATAGCGGTACCAGCCCTGCTCGCGGGCGAGCTGGTCTTTCAGCTCTTTCTTGAGTTCCCAGTCCAAATGCTCTGCCCTCCCTACGCTTGCCGAGCCTTTGATAAAAATGGATAAAAAGCCCACCGGTTGGCAGGCTTAGTCCTTGTGATGTCCTTTTGCGGCGCGCAGTTCATCGAGCTCCGTGATGAAGCTGCTGATGTCGGCGAACTTGCGGTAGACCGACGCGAAGCGGATATAGGCCACTTCATCGAAATCCTTCAGGCGATCCATGACGAACTCGCCGATCTTCTTCGACGGGATCTCGCGCTCCATCGTGTTGCGCACGTCGCGCTCGATGTCATGCGACAGTGCAACGATCTTCTCCGTCGGGATATCGCGCTTCTCGCACGAGCGGATCAGGCCGTTCAGGAGCTTTTCCGCGTTGAATGGCTCGCGGCGGCCATCGTTCTTAATGACCATCAGCGGCACTTTTTCCACGACTTCATACGTCGTGAAGCGGCGGCCGCAGCCCGAGCATTCCCGCCGCCGACGGATCGTCGTCCCCTCGTCGGCCGCACGCGAATCAATGACGCGGCTGTCTGCCTGGCCGCAGTATGGGCAGCGCATGCGCTTACACCTTCCTTTAAAAAAATCTATGGGCGTTTCTTTCTTCCTTCGCAGATAACAATCGTGCAAACGGATGCGTCCTACCTTCGCCACTCCCCCCGCCCTTCGGGCCCGTCCCCCCTCTTGGAGGGGGGCTTTCTCTTACGTGACTCTGGTTTTACAAGACACTTTTTATCATAGCCGATCAGGTCTTCGCGATGCGCGAGACGCAACGCCTTGCGCACGATGGCGTGGTTGCGCGGCATCCAGTACTGCATGAGTGCGCGCTGCATGCGCTTTTCCTCGGGACGCTTTGCCGACCAGACCTTCTCGCCCGTCAGCGGGTCTTCGCCCGTGTACCACATGCATGTCGATAACGTCCCCGGCGTCGGGATGAAATCCTGCACCTGTTCGGGGTGGTAGCCCATCTCATGCAGGAACTCCGCAAGTTCGATGGCATCCGAAAGCTCCGAGCCCGGATGGCTCGACATGAAGTATGGCACGAGGTACTGCTTCTTGCCGAGGCGCTCATTCATGCGCGTGAAGCGGCGCACGAATTCAAGATAGACTTTGCGGTTTGACTTGCCCATCAGGCGCGTCACACGGTCAGAAATATGCTCTGGCGCGATCTTCAGCTGGCCGCTGACATGGTACTTGCAGAGCTCTTCGAGAAAATCATCATCGGCGAGCAGCAAGTAGTCAAAACGGACCCCCGAGCGCACGAAGACTTTCTTCACGCCCGGCACGGCACGGAGCTCGCGCAGAAGCGCGATGTAGTCGCTGTGGTCGGCCACGAGATTTTGGCACGGGATTGGCGAAAGGCAGGGTTTACCGCGGCATGTCCCGCGCTCGAGCTGGCCGTCGCACGACGTACGGCGGAAATTCGCCGTCGGGCCGCCGACATCATGGATATAACCCTTGAAGCCCGGCAGCTGCGTCAGGATCTTCGCCTCTCGCAAGAGCGATGCATGGCTCCTGCGCTGAACGATGCGCCCTTCGTGCGAAATAATCGCGCAGAAATTGCAGCCGCCAAAACATCCTCGCTGCGAGACGAGGCTGAACTGTACTTCCTTGATCGCGGGCACGCCGCCCTGCTTTTCATACTTCGGATGATACGTCCGCATGTACGGGAGATCATAAACCTCATCCATCTCCGCCTCAGAAAGCGGCATGGCGGGTGGGTTCTGCACGACACACCACTCACCATTTTGCTGTGCGAGCTTTCGGCCACGAATGGGATCCTGTTCGAGGTATTCGTCTTTGAATGCAGTCGCAAACGCGTGTTTGCTCTGCCGCACGTCATCAAACGACGGCAGCTTCACGTAGTCGTAAATATAATCAAACGACGGCACGCGAAAGCAAGTACCCGCAACATCTTGGATCGCATCGACAGGCACGCCTTGGTGCAAGTTCGCTGCGATTTCCAGGAGTGCCCGCTCGCCCATACCATAGACGAGCAAGTCGGCCATGCTGTCGACGAGCAGCGAACGGCGCACGTCATTTGACCAGTAATCATAATGTGCGAAGCGACGCAAACTCGCCTCAATGCCGCCGACGATGATCGGCACATCCGGATAGAGTTCGCGCAAACGGCTTGCGTAGACGATCGTCGCGCGTTCCGGCCGATGACCGCCTTCACCGCCTGGCGAATAGGCATCCTGATGGCGCTGTTTCTTCGCGGCCGTGAACTTGTTCAGCAGCGAATCCATGTTGCCCGCCGAGACGAGGAACGCGAGGCGCGGTTTCCCGAGCTGGTCGAATGCTTTCGTCGAATGCCAGTCTGGCTGCGCGATGATGCCGACACGGTAGCCATGTGCCACGAGGAGGCGGCAGAGAATCGCAGGGCCAAAGCTCGGATGGTCGACATAGGCATCGCCCGAAACAAAGATGAAATCAAGTTCGTCCCAACCGCGTGACGCGCAGTCTTTGCGCGTCATCGGCAGGAATCCCTGCGGGTCAAAAAAGGACATCGTCATCCCTTACTTTTTGCCGGATTTTGCAGACTTGCCGCTTTCCTGCGCCGCATCTGCCTCGTTCCCGCCCAGAGCGTACGTCTTCTCGACGACTTCGCCCTCGCCGCCGAGCACGCCTTTGTTCTCGCCGTTATACGTCAATTCGACAGCGCCAGCGTTGCCTGCCGTGATCTTGAGCTCTTTTTCCGCTTTCCAATCTTTCGACGTACCCTCGTCGATCGTGCCTTCGAAGATCGTCTTGCCATCGGCTTTCACCGAGACCCAGCAACGCTCCGAAAACTTCGCCGAGACCTGCACGTCCGTATACTGCTTTTTTTCCTCAGCTGGTTTTGCGGCCGCTTCCTGCTGCTTCGCAGGCGCTGGTGCTGGCTTCTTTGCCTGCGTCGTCACCTTTGTCTGCGGCTGTTTTGATGCCGTCTCATCCTCGGAGCCAAACAGAAAATACGCACCTGCTGCGATGACGAGCACAGCGACGATGCCCATGATGAGCGTCTGGCGATGGTGCGAGCTCTCGACACGCGATTCGAAATCGCTGATGGACACGCGCTTTTCCTGACGGCTCGGTGCGACCTGGCGTTCCGACCTTGTGCGGCCGGCATCATTGCCACTGCCAAACAAGCCGGAATGACTGCGTGCTTTTTCCGCTTCGCGTTTCTCATACGCTTCGCGCTGTTCCGCTTCCGCTGCTTCTTCCGCCCGCTTTGCCGCCTCTTTTGCTGCGACTTCCTCCGGGTTGTTTTCCTCATTGTATTGCTGCACAGCGGCAGCAGCGTCCATCTTCAGGAAGTTCGCATAGCTGCGGATGAATCCCTTCGTGTACGCATTTCCCGGAAGCGTCCCAAAATCACCTTTTTCAATAGCTTCTATATAGAGAGCACGGATGCTCGTTCCCTTTTCAATGTCCTTGATCGACAGATTCTGACGTTCGCGCTCCTCACGCAACGTATCACCAATCATTTGGCATCCTCCTAACTTGTTTCCCGGCCCGATCAGAGTCCGACCCTGCCTTATTATACATTGGAATTCCGCCCTTCACAAGTCCCATGAGGATTTCTCTCGAAAACAAAGGCAGCCGCGAGGAAATCCTCGCAGCTGCCGTCGTGTTTTGTTTGTTTCTTTATGCCTTGAGCACAGCGCCCGTGCTTGCAGACGTTGTGAGCTTTGCATAGCGGGACAAATACCCCGTCTTGATCTTTGGTTCCGGCTGTTTCCATGCTGCCTTGCGCTTCGCGAGCTCGTCATCCGATACATGCAGTTCAAGGCTACGATTCGGGATGTCGATCGTGATCTCGTCGCCGTCCTCGATCAACGCGATCGGGCCACCCTCCATCGCTTCTGGCGAGATGTGGCCGACACACGCGCCCTGGCTTGCACCACTGAAACGGCCATCCGTGATCAAACCGACCTTGAGGCCGCGCCCCGTGATGACAGCCGTCGGGTTCAGCATCTCCTGCATGCCAGGGCCGCCTTTCGGGCCTTCATAACGGATGACGACGACATCGCCGTCATGGATGTCGCCCGCCATGATGGCATCGCAGGCCTCCGTCTCGGAGTTGTAGCACTTCGCCTTGCCCGTGTACGTCAGCATATCCTCTGCAACGGCCGATGCCTTGACGACAGCGTAATCTGGCGCGAGGTTGCCTTTGAGGATTGCGATGCCGCCTTCGTTGCGATACGGTGCATCGCAGCTATGGATGACGTTGCGGTCGAGCACTTCCGCGTCCTTGATGCGGTCGCCGACCGTGCCCGTGACCGTCAATGCGTCTTCATGGATGAGACCTTTTGTTGCAAGTTCGTGCATGACGGCAGGGATGCCGCCTGCCTCGTCGAGATCGACCATATGATGCTTGCCCGACGGGCTGAGCTTCGTGATGTACGGCGTCCGGCGCGAAATCTCGTCAAACAGCGGTGCGGGCAGTTCGATGCCTGCTTCGTGCGCGATGGCCGTCAGATGCAACACTGTGTTCGACGAACCGCCGATGCCCATATCAACCGTGATCGCATTCTCAAAAGCCTTGCGCGTCAGGATGTCGCGCGGCTTGATGTCTTTTTTCAGCAGGTCCATCACGACCGCGCCCGCGCGCTTTGCCAAGAGACGGCGCGCGCCCGTGTATGCTGCCGGGATCGTGCCGTTCCCCGGCAGGCCCATGCCGAGCACTTCCGTCAGAGAATTCATCGTGTTCGCCGTGAACAGGCCGGCGCACGAGCCGCAGCCCGGGCAGCACTTCGCTTCGAGCTCGCGCATCTCGTCATCCGTCATGTCGCCAGCTGCATATTTGCCGGCCGCCTCGAATGCCTGACTCACGCTGACGTCGCGCCCATGGAAGCGGCCAGGGAGCATCGGGCCGCCCGAGACAACGACGGCCGGGATGTTCAGTCGCGCCGCCGCCATCAACATGCCCGGCACGACCTTGTCACAGTTCGGGATCAAGACGAGCGCGTCAAAACCTGACGCCATCGTCACGGCCTCGATGGAGTCCGCGATGAGCTCGCGGCTCGCGAGCGAATACTTCATGCCCGTGTGGCCCATGGCGATGCCGTCGCAGACGCCGATGGCTGGGAACTCGATCGGCGTGCCACCCGCCGCAGCGACGCCGAGCTTCGCGGCCTCCGTGATCTCGCGCAGGTGGATGTGCCCGGGGATGATCTCATTGAATGAATTGCAAATGCCGATCAGCGGCTTCTTGAGGTCTTCCTCCCCATAGCCATTCGCATGGAACAAAGAACGATGCGCGCATCGCGTCGCGCCTTTCTTGACGATATCGCTTCGCATAAAACAACTCTCCTCACATGACGTAAAATCTTGTATGCTACTGATTTACAATTTTACACTCTTTGCATACAAAATTCAAGAGGCAATCAGAGCGTCATGAGCATCTGTTGATATTCTGGCCAGATACCCAATTGTAAGTCCACGCCCTCATCAATCGCATGCTCGAGCAGATAGATGCCGATGCGCCGCTGGCGGTTGAGAATTTCTTCTTGTGTCTCTTTACTCAACAGTGCACAATCCAAGATGCAAAGTGCATGCCAGTCGAGTTGATGAGCCGCCAACTCTTCCAGGTGAAGCTCTGCCCCACTCTCCGTTTCATCTTCATGCATCACGCACATCTGCATCTCCATCTGCTCACCACCAGCCAGAAGCAGTTCCCGCCACATCAGAAAAACATGCGGCCTGCCGGCCTCGAAGCAGTCTACCAATCCTCGGCAATCGTCAAAAACACTTTTCTTCACAAGAACGCCTGCCATCCCTCGCGAGGGAACCTTTCCCTGCAAAAGAAGCCATGACCAAGCAGCTTCGCAGGATATCATTCGACAGTTTTCCTTGGCACTTACGCCAAAGTTCACCATAGGAGACATCTCCAAAACTCCACTTCTTGCCTCAGAAAGCAAGATCGGATAAATCCAATCTTGCAGTTCCGCACAAGTTATCATATTGCGCAACTTTTCCCGACGAGGAATATCCCCCGGCAGCAACCACTCGACATAATTTCCCCGTGCTGCGGAACACAGGTGCTCTGGCAGGCACAAACGAACACCTCTATTCAATGCATTCCGCACGAATTCCTGCGGAATACTCCCGCCAAAAACCGGAACGATAACTTCATGCCATGGGTAATCCTCTGCCAATGCTGCGGCGAGCGACTTACAAAAATGTTTGTCTAGATAAGACGGTTGTCCCCCCCCCCGAAATACGGAAATGCATTTTCAGAATCTCAAACCCCAATAAAATCGAGGGTTTGAGATTCTCTTTTTTTGCCATCCCCCCTACCGCTGTCCGCGATGCAGGGACGATTTTTGCATTAAAGTTGCGTGAATT
>JAXGCE010000020.1:0-22191 GCA_034186105.1 Selenomonadaceae bacterium | reverse complement strand
TTTCATAAATAATAAATTCTAAAATGAAGGAAGGAGGTGCATGTATGCCTACTATCAACCAGTTAGTCCGTAAAAGCAGAAAGAGCATGCAGGAGAAATCCACAGCACCAGCACTGAAAAATTGCCCGCAGAAGCGCGGCGTTTGCACGCGTGTCTACACGACGACGCCGAAAAAACCAAACTCTGCACTGCGTAAGGTCGCTCGTGTTCGCCTGACGAACAGCATCGAGGTGACTGCATACATTCCTGGCATTGGTCATAATCTCCAGGAGCATAGTGTTGTTCTGATCCGCGGCGGTCGTGTCAAGGACCTCCCGGGTGTCCGCTACCACATCATCCGTGGTTCGCTTGATACGGCAGGCGTTCAGGATCGCGGCCAGGCCCGCTCCAAGTACGGCGCCAAGAAAGCGAAAGCAAAGAAAAAATAACACCAGCTCGCAAGAGACTATGAGAAGGAGGTAAAACAATGCCAAGAAAAGGTTCCGTACCGAAACGTGACGTACTGCCGGATCCGGTGTACCACAACAAGACGGTTACGAAATTCATCAACAAAGTGATGCTCTCCGGCAAGAAGAGCGTTGCCGAGCGCGTCGTCTACGATGCTTTCGAGACGATTCGCGCGAAGACGGGCAAGGATCCGCTCGAGGTTTTCGAGACGGCTCTGAAGAACGTCATGCCGGTTCTCGAGGTTCGCGCACGCCGCGTCGGCGGTGCAAACTACCAGGTGCCGGTCGAGGTTCGTCCGGACCGCCGCATGACGCTCGGCATCCGCTGGCTCGTCGGCTATGCGCGCCTGCGCGGCGAGAAAACCATGGAAGAGCGCCTCTCCGGCGAGCTCATGGACGCTGCGAACAACACGGGCGCCGCAATCAAGAAGAAGGAAGATACGCATAAGATGGCAGAGGCCAACAAGGCATTTGCACATTATCGCTGGTAATCTTTTCTACTATATAAGATAAGGAGCGATAGTAAAAGTGGCAAGAGAGTATTCCCTTGAGAAAACGCGTAATATCGGTATCATGGCTCACATCGATGCCGGTAAGACGACGACTACTGAGCGTATCCTCTTCTACACGGGTGTCAACCACAAGATTGGTGAGGTTCATGATGGTGCGGCTACGATGGACTGGATGGTCCAGGAGCAGGAGCGCGGCATCACGATCACGTCGGCTGCGACAACCTGCCATTGGAAGGATCATCGTATCAACATCATTGATACGCCGGGCCATGTGGACTTTACGGTAGAAGTTGAGCGCTCCCTGCGCGTCCTTGATGGCGCTGTGACAGTTCTGACTGCCCGCGGCGGTGTCGAGCCTCAGACGGAGACCGTATGGCGCCAGGCTGAGAAATACAACGTTCCGCGTATGGCGTATGTCAACAAGATGGACATCACCGGCGCAGATTTTTACAACGTCGTCAAGATGATGCATGAGCGCCTCCAGGCGAACGCGGTTCCCATCCAGTTGCCGATCGGCGCTGAGGATACGTTCAAGGGCATCATCGATCTCATCAAGATGGAAGCCATCGTCTATGAGGACGATCTCGGCAAGGTCGAGGATGAGGTCGCTATCCCTGACGATATGAAGGATCAGGCGGAAGAGTATCGCGAGAAGCTGCTCGAGGCCTGCTCCGAACAGGACGACGAGTTCATGGAGAAGTACCTCGGCGGCGAGGAGATCACCGAGGATGACATCAAGAAAGTCATCCGCAAGGCGACGGTCACCTGCCAGATGGTTCCCGTGACCTGCGGCACGTCCTACCGCAACAAGGGCGTGCAGCCCCTGCTCGACGCCATCGTCGACTTCATGCCGGCACCGACGGATATCCCGCCGATCGCTGGTGTCGATCCTGAGACGGGCGAGGAGGATCAGCGTCCTTCGAGCGATGATGAGCCGTTCGCGGCACTCGCGTTCAAGATCATGACGGATCCGTTCGTCGGCAAGCTCGCGTTCTTCCGCGTCTACTCCGGTACGCTCGACGCTGGCTCCTACGTCTACAACTCGACGAAGGGCAAAAAAGAGCGCATCGGCCGTATCCTGCAGATGCACGCAAACCACCGCAAGGAAATCGAGAAGGTCTACAGCGGCGACATTGCCGCGGCTGTCGGCCTCAAGGATACGACGACAGGCGACACGCTCTGCGATGAAGAGCATCCGATCATCCTCGAGTCGATGGAGTTCCCGGATCCGGTTATCTCCGTCGCTGTCGAGCCGGCAACGAAGAACGACCAGCAGAAGATGGGCGTCGCGCTGCAGAAGCTCGCAGAAGAGGATCCGACGTTCCGCGTCCGCACGGACGAGGAGACGGGCCAGACGATCATCTCCGGCATGGGCGAGCTTCATCTGCAGATTATCGTCGACCGCATGCTGCGTGAGTTCCACGTAGACTGCAAGGTCGGTGAGCCGCAGGTCGCTTACCGCGAGACGATCCGCAAGACTGTCGAGGCGGAAGGCAAGTTCGTCCGTCAGTCCGGCGGTCACGGCCAGTACGGTCACTGCTGGCTCAAGCTCGAGCCGCAGGAGCCGGGCGAGGGCTTCGCTTTCGAGAACAAGGTCGTCGGCGGTGCCATTCCGAAAGAATTCATCAAGCCGGTCGAGGACGGTGTCCGTCAGGCCATGGAGTCCGGTGTTGTCGCTGGTTATCCGATGGTCGACATCAAGGCAACGGTCTTCGATGGTTCCTTCCACGAGGTCGACTCCTCGGAGGCAGCCTTCAAGGTGGCAGGTTCCATGGCATTCAAGAATGGTGCAGAAAAGGCAAATCCGGTTCTTCTCGAGCCGTATGTCAAAGTCGAAGTCACGGTTCCGGAGGAGTACATGGGCGACGTCATCGGCGACCTCAACTCCCGCCGCGGCCGCATCGAGGGCATGGAAGCACGCAATGGCGCTCAGGTCATCAACGGCTTTGTTCCGCTCTCCGAGATGTTCGGCTATTCGACGGATTTGCGTTCCAAGACTCAGGGCCGAGGGAACTACAGCATGGAAGTTGCATACTATGATGAAGTTCCTAAGAATATTGCCGATCAGATTGTTGCCAAGAACAAAGGCGAATAAGGGAGGAAAACACAACAATGGCTAAAGAAAAGTTTGAGAGAACCAAACCGCATGTCAACATCGGTACGATTGGTCACGTCGACCACGGCAAGACGACGCTGACGGCTGCGATCACGAAAGTTCTTTCCCAGACGGAAGGCTGCAAGGCTTCCTTCGAGGATTACGCTGATATCGATAAGGCTCCGGAGGAGCGCGAGCGCGGTATCACGATCAACACGGCACACGTCGAGTATGAGACGAAGAAGCGCCACTACGCGCACGTTGACTGCCCGGGCCATGCTGACTATGTCAAGAACATGATCACCGGCGCTGCACAGATGGATGGCGCGATCCTCGTTGTCTCCGCTGCTGATGGCCCGATGCCGCAGACGCGTGAGCACATCCTGCTCGCTCGCCAGGTCGGTGTGCCGGCAATCGTTGTCTTCCTCAACAAGGTCGACCAGGTCGACGATCCCGAGCTCCTCGAGCTCGTCGAGATGGAAGTCCGCGAGCTTCTCTCGAGCTATGACTTCCCGGGCGATGACATTCCGGTCGTCGCTGGCTCCGCTCTCAAAGCCCTCGAAGGCGATGCTGAGCAGCAGAAGAAGATCCTCGAGCTCATGGACGCTGTCGATGAGTACATCCCGACGCCGGAGCGCGACACGGACAAGCCGTTCCTCATGCCGGTCGAGGATGTCTTCACGATCACGGGCCGCGGCACGGTCGCAACGGGTCGTGTTGAGCGTGGCGAGCTGAAGCTCAACGACACGGTTGAGATCGTCGGCCTCCAGGATGAGCCGAAGCAGACGGTTGTCACGGGCATCGAGATGTTCCGCAAGATGCTCGATACGGCAGTCGCTGGCGATAACATCGGTGCGCTGCTCCGCGGTATCGACCGCAAGGAGATCGAGCGTGGCCAGGTTCTCGCAAAGCCGGGCACGATTCATCCGCACACGAAGTTCAAGGCTCAGGTCTACGTCCTCACGAAAGAAGAGGGTGGCCGTCATACGCCGTTCTTCTCCAACTATCGTCCGCAGTTCTACTTCCGCACGACGGACGTCACGGGCGTCATCAAACTGCCGGAGGGCACGGAGATGGTTATGCCTGGCGATAACGTCGAGATGGAAGTCGAGCTCATCACGCCGATCGCTATCGAGAAGGGCCTCCGCTTCGCTATCCGCGAGGGTGGCCACACGGTTGGCGCTGGTCGTGTCACGGAGATCGAAGGCTAATCCAATCTAAAAAGTATCCTTTAGGTAAGAGCGGCGCTCGCGTCGCTCTTATTTCAAGGGTATTTTTCAATAATACCCCCCATGCGATGACGTGGCAGATGGCTCGGCCTGACCGAGGGAACTGCTACGGAGAAATGTTTGGGCCAAGAGTCTGGACGATAAGGAGGAAAATGAATTGTCGAAGAATCAGAAAATCAGAATCCGTTTGAAGGCTTATGACCACAAAGCCCTCGACCAGAGTGCAGTGAAGATTGTTGACACTGCAAAGAAGACGGGTGCCATGGTATCCGGTCCGATTCCTCTCCCGACGGAAAAGAACATCTACACGATTCTGCGCTCCCCGCATGTCAACAAGGACAGCCGTGAGCAGTTCGAGATGCGCACGCACAAGCGCCTCATCGACATCCTGCAGCCGACGAACAAGACGGTGGATGCACTCATGCGCCTTGACCTGCCGGCAGGCGTGGACATCGAAATCAAACTCTGATCCGAGGAGGTGGAATGAATGTCAAAAGCTATTTTAGGTAGAAAACTTGGTATGACCCAGATCTTCACGGAGGAAGGCAAAGTCGTTCCCGTTACGGTCGTCGAGTCCGGCAACAACGTCGTGCTCCAGAACAAGACGGTGGAAAACGATGGCTATAACGCCGTCCAGCTTGGCTTCGGTGAAGTGAAGGAAAAGAATGTAAACAAGCCGCAGAAAGGTCATTTCGCGAAGGCGGGCGTCAGCCCTGTGAAATTCATCCGTGAAATGAGACTCGCGGATGCTTCGGAATACAAGGTCGGGGACAGCCTCGGCGTTGATATATTTGCTGCTGGAGAGCTCGTTGATGTTGTCGGTACTTCCAAGGGCAAAGGCTTTGCCGGCGGTATCAAGCGTCACAACTTCGCTCGCGGCCCCATGGGTCACGGCTCCAAATCCCATCGTGAGCCCGGTTCCACGGGTGCGATGATCTCCGGTCCTGGCGGACGCGTCCTCAAGGGCAAGAAGCTGCCGGGCCGCATGGGTGGCGAGCGCGTTACGGTGCAGCGCCTCACGGTCGTCCGTGTCGATGCTGACCGCAACCTCATCCTCATCAAGGGTGCCATCCCGGGGCCGAAGAAGGGCTTCGTCGTGATCAAAGACACCGTAAAGCCTGGCAAGCAGGCGAAAAACTAATTTGGAAGGAGGATAACCAACATTATGGCTACAGTAGCAGTTTTTGACATCGCGAACAACAAGGTTGGCGATATTGAGTTGAATGAAAGCATCTTCGGCGTTGAGATGAACGCAGGTCTTCTCCACCAGGCCGTTCTGATGCAGCTCGCTGCCCAGCGTCTCGGCACGCATGCAACGAAGACGCGCGGTTTCGTCCGCGGCGGCGGCCGCAAGCCCTGGAAGCAGAAGGGCACGGGCCGCGCACGCAGCGGCTCGACGCGTTCCCCGCTGTGGGTCGGCGGCGGCACGGTCTTCGGACCGCATCCGCGCAAGTATGCGTTCAGCATGCCGCGCAAGCAGCGTCGCCTCGCCATCAAGTGCGCGCTCTCTGACAAGGTCAAGAGCGGCGACTTCATCGTCCTCGACAGCCTCGCATTCGACGCGCCGAAGACGAAGCAGGTCGTCAAGCTCCTCGGCGATTTCGGTATTGATGCAAAGGCTCTCTTCATCACGGCTGATGAGGCTGAGAACGTTGAGAAGTCCGCACGCAACATTCAGGGTGTGAAAGCCATCAACACGAATGGACTCAACGTGTTCGATATCCTCAATTCGGACAAGCTGTTCATTACGAAGGATGCCATCACCCGCATCGAGGAGGTATTCGCATAATGGAAGCACGTGATATCCTTATCCGTCCGCTCATCACGGAGCGCACGACGCAGCTCATGGCCGAAGGCAAATACGTCTTCGTTGTTGCGAAAGCAGCCAACAAGATCGAGATCGCAAAGGCGGTTGCGGAAGTCTTCAACGTGAAGGTGGACAAGGTCAATACGGTCAACGTACTTGGCAAAACGAAACGCATGGGCCGCACGTCCGGTAAGCGCCCTGACTATAAAAAGGCCATCGTGAAGCTCGCTGCTGGCGAAAGCATCGAGTTCTTCAAGGCTTAAAATAAGAAAAGGAGGTAAAACAAGTGGCAGTAAAGAGCTTCAAACCATATTCTGCAGGCCGTCGTTTCATGACGGTGGCATCGTTCGATGAGATCACCGCTGACAAGCCTGAAAAGTCCCTGACGGAGCGCCTGATGAAAAAGGGCGGCCGTAACCAGCAGGGCCGTCTGACTGTCCGCCACCAGGGCGGCGGTCACAAGCGCCTCTATCGCGTGATCGACTTCAAGCGCACGAAGGACGGCATCCCCGCCCGCGTCGCGACGATCGAGTACGATCCGAACCGCAGCGCGCGCATCGCGCTCCTCAACTATGTCGATGGCGAGAAACGCTATATCCTCGCGCCGAACGGCCTCAAGGTCGGCGACATGGTCGAGTCCGGCGAGCAGGCTGACATCAAGGTCGGCAACGCGCTCCCGCTCAAAGATATTCCCGTTGGTACGATGGTGCACAATGTCGAGCTCAAGATCGGCAAGGGTGCCCAGCTCGCACGCAGCGCAGGCGCTTCCGCACAGCTCATGGCTAAGGAAGGCAGCTACGCACTCCTCCGTCTCCCGTCCGGCGAGCTCCGCAAGGTGCATGTGAATTGTCGCGCAACGATCGGTGAGGTCGGCAACCTCGAGCATGAGAACATCACGCTCGGTAAGGCAGGCCGCAACCGCTGGCTCGGCGTCCGCCCGGAGAACCGCGGCGTCGCGATGAACCCGAACGACCATCCGCACGGCGGCGGCGAGGGCCGCTCCCCTGTCGGTCGCAAGCACCCTGTTACGAAGTGGGGCAAATGCGCTATGGGCGCCAAGACGCGCCGCAAGAAGGCATCCGACAAGCTCATCGTCAGAGGCCGTACGAAATAATGAGAGACAGCGGGCAGCCGCGTGAAGCTGCCTGACGGAAGGAGGATAAACCTTGTCAAGATCGATTAAGAAGGGACCTTTCGTTGCAGAGAGCCTCATGAAGAAAATCACGGCACTCAACGAAGCTAACGATAAAAAAGTGGTGAAGACCTGGTCCAGAAGCTCCACGATTTTCCCGGACTTCGTCGGCCACACCATCGCCGTCCATGACGGCCGCAAGCATGTCCCCGTCTACATCACGGAAGACATGGTCGGCCACAAGCTCGGCGAATTCGCACCGACGCGCACGTTCAAGGGGCACGGCGGCGAAGAGAGAAAGACCTCGCTCAAGTAATTTTGCGAAAGGAGAATCTTTGTGGAAACAAGAGCAGTTGCTAAATACATTCGCATCACTCCGCGCAAAGTTCGCATTGTCCTGGATCTGATCCGAGGCAAGAACGTGGCAGAGGCATTTGCGATTCTGAAGTTCACGCCGAAAGCCGGCGCGGACGTTGTAGAGAAAGTCCTGCGCTCCGCAGTCGCGAACGCAGAGAACAACTTTGACATGGACGCTGACAAGCTCTTCGTCAAGACGGCATACGCCGATCAGGGCCCGACGCTCAAGCGCATCCATCCGCGTTCCCGTGGACAGGCGTTCAAGATCCTGAAGCGCACGTCCCATGTCACCATCGTCGTCGACGAGAAGAACTGAGAAGGAGGGAAACGGTTTGGGTCAGAAAGTTAATCCGCATGGTATTCGCCTGGGCATCGTCAAGACCTGGGATGCCAAGTGGTATGCTGATAAAGATTTCGCAGAGAACCTGCATGAAGATATTAAGATCCGTGACTATCTGAAGCAGAGCCTTCAGGCAGCCGGCGTTTCGAGGATTGAGACGGAGCGCAGCAAGAACCGTCTCAAGATCACGATCCACACGGCAAAGCCGGGCATGGTCATCGGCCGCGGCGGCTCGGGCATCGAGCAGATCAAGGAAGGCCTCAAGGGCTACACGCAGAAGCGCGTCGACATCAACATCGCCGAGATCAAGCAGCCGGACATGGATGCCACGCTCGTCGCTGAGAACATCGCACAGCAGCTCGAGCGCCGCATCGCGTTCCGCCGCGCAATGAAGCAGGCCGTCGGCCGCACGATGCGCCTCGGTGCCAAGGGCATCAAGGTCGCGCTCGCAGGCCGTCTCGGCGGTGCCGAGATTGCTCGTAAGGAAGCCTATCGCGAGGGCAGCATCCCCCTGCACACGCTCCGCGCCGACATCGACTACGGCACGGCTGAGGCACATACGACGTATGGCCGCATCGGCGTGAAGGTCTGGATCTTCAAGGGCGAGGTTCTTCCGGAAAGAAAGCAGCGCAAGGCTGTAGCTGAAGGGAGCGAAGCTTAATGTTATTACCAAAGAGAGTCAAATACCGCAAGCAGTTCCGCGGCCGCATGAAGGGCAAGGCCCATCGCGGCAACACCGTAAGCCACGGCCAGTACGGCCTCGTCGCTCTTGAGCCCGCATGGATCACGAACCGCCAGATCGAGGCAGCTCGTATCGCCATGACGCGTTACATCAAGCGCGGCGGCCAGGTCTGGATCAAGATTTTCCCGGACAAGCCGGTCACGGCGAAGCCGGCAGAGACGCGCATGGGCTCCGGTAAAGGTTCGCCTGAGTACTGGGTCTGCGTCGTCAAGCCGGGCCGCGTCCTCTTCGAGATGGACGGCGTTTCCAAGGAAATCGCACAGGAAGCTATGCGCCTCGCCGGCCACAAGCTCCCGATCAAGACGAAATTTGTCGAGAAAGAAAATCATGCAGAGGGCGGTGAAGTAAATGAAGGCTAAGGAAATTCGCGATCTGAGCGCTGAGGAGCTTAACCAGAAACTTGCTTCGCTCAAAGAAGAGCTTTTCGGCCTCCGCTTTCAGCTTGCTACGGGCCAGCTCGAGAACCCGATGCGTATCAAGGACGTCAAGAAGACGATTGCCCGCATCAAGACAATCCAGCGCGAGAACGAGATGAAGGCTTGATTCAGGCTACGATATGCAAAAGGAAGGAGGCTCTCGAATGAGCGAAAGAAACGTACGCAAGACAAAGGTTGGCAAGGTTGTCAGCGACAAGATGGACAAGACGGTGGTCGTGGCTGTCGAGGAACTCGAGCAGCACAAGCTCTACAAGAAGGCCATCAAGACCACGGTGAAGTTCAAGGCTCACGACGAGAACAACGAGGCGCATGAGGGCGACAAGGTCTCCATCATGGAGACGCGTCCGCTTTCCAAGGACAAGCGCTGGAGAGTTGTCGAAGTCATCGAGCGTGCAAAATAAACCCCAAAACTTGAAGAAGGAGGTCAAACAATGATCCAACAGCAAACTATCCTGCAGGTTGGTGACAACACCGGCGCGAAAGAAATCATGTGCGTCCGCGTGCTTGGCGGCTCCTACCGCAAGTATGCCAACATCGGTGATATCATCGTCGCTGCAGTCAAATCCGCAGCACCTGGCGGCACGGTGAAGAAGGGCGACGTCGTCAAGGCGGTCGTCGTCCGCAGCGTCAAGGGACTGCGCCGCAGCGATGGCTCTTACATCCGCTTCGATGAGAACGCGGCTGTCCTCATCAAGGACGACAAGACGCCGAGAGGTACGCGTATTTTTGGCCCGGTGGCGAGAGAGCTCCGCGATAAGGACTTCATGAAGATCGTCTCCCTGGCTCCTGAAGTTCTTTGATTGTGAGGAGGTGCTATTTTGTCACTCGTTAAACTGAACGTGAAGAAGGGCGATACGGTCGTCGTATTGTCCGGCAAAGATAAAGGCAAGCAGGGCAAGGTCGTGACGGCCATGCCGAAGAAGGGCAAGGTCATCGTCGAGGGCGTCAACAAGGTCAAGCGCCACACGAAACCGAATGTCAAGGCACCGCAGGGCGGCATCCTCGTGAAGGAAGCTCCGCTCCACGCATGCAAGGTCATGCTCGTCTGCCCCGCCTGCAACAAGCCGACGCGCGTCGGTCATAAGGAAGTCAATGGCAAGAACGTCCGCGTCTGCAAGAAGTGCGGTGAAGTCATCGACGAGACGAAATAAGCGAGAAAGGAGGAGCATCAGTGGATAGATTACAGGAAAAATACCAGAAGGAAGTCGTGCCGGCGCTCAACGAGAAATTCGGTTACAAGAACGTCATGCAGCTTCCGAAAATCGAGAAAGTCATCATCAACATGGGCGTTGGCGAGGCTGTCGGCAATCCGAAGGCCCTCGACGCAGCCGTGAGCGATCTCACGATCATCTCCGGCCAGAAGCCGCTTCTGACGCGTGCGAAGAAATCCCTCGCCGCCTGGAAGCTGCGTGAAGGCATGCCGATCGGCTGCAAGGTCACGCTTCGCGGCGTCCGCATGTACCAGTTCCTCGACAAGTTCATGAACGTCGCGCTGCCGCGCGTCCGTGACTTCCGCGGCGTCTCTGACAAGGCGTTCGACGGTCGCGGCAACTACGCTGTCGGCCTCAAGGAACAGCTCATCTTCCCCGAGATCGAGTACGACAAGATCGACAAGATCCGCGGCATGAACATTGTAATCGTAACGACGGCAAAGACGGATGAAGAAGCGAGAGAGCTCCTGAAACTCATGGGTATGCCGTTCAAAGCATAAGGAGGTAAGGAACTTTGGCTAAGAAGTCAATGGTTGAGAAGTGGAAGAAAGAACCGAAATTCTCCACACGCGGTTATAACCGCTGCAAGATCTGCGGCCGTCCGCATGGCTACATGCGCAAGTTCGACATGTGCCGTATCTGCTTCCGCGAGCAGAGCTATGCAGGCGCAATCCCTGGCGTTACGAAGGCCAGCTGGTAATTTTCTCACTGATTGAAAGGAGGATATCGATTCATGGTAATGACTGATCCTATTGCAGATATGCTGACGCGTTTGCGCAATGCAAACTCCGTTTTCCACGACAAGGTGGAAATCCCCGCTTCCAAGATCAAGAACTCCATCGCGGATGTTCTGAAGGAAGAGGGCTTCATCAAAGACTACACGTTCACGGAGGACAACAAGCAGGGTATCCTGACGGTCTCCCTCAAGTATGGTCCGAACCGCGAGAAAGTCATCTCCGGCATCAAGCGCATCTCGAAACCCGGTCTGCGCCAGTATGCGAAGCATGACGAGCTCCCGCGCGTGCTCGGCGGCCTCGGCATCGCCATCATTTCCACGTCCAAGGGAATCATGAGCGACAAGCAGGCGCGCAAGGCAGGTCTCGGCGGCGAAGTCATCGCATACGTTTGGTAATCGGAACATAGTCAGGAGGTGTACTGATGTCAAGAATTGGTAATGCACCGATCGAAATCCCGGCTGGCGTAACGGTCACGCTCGGTGAGGAAAATCTGGTGACGGTCAAAGGCCCGAAAGGTGAACTTTCGCGCCACATCCATCCGGAAATGAAAGTAACCGTCGAAGGCAACATCGTCAAGGTGGAGCGTCCTTCCGACGATAAGACGCATCGCTCTCTGCACGGCCTCTCCCGCACGCTCATCCACAACATGGTGCTCGGCGTGACGGAGGGCTTCTCCAAGAGCCTCGAAATCAATGGTGTCGGCTACCGCGCGCAGAAGCAGGGCAAGAACCTCAACCTTTCCCTCGGCTTCTCCCATCCGGTCATCGTCGAGCCGCCGAAAGGCATCGAGTTCGACGTGCCGTCCGCAAATGCCATCACGGTCAAGGGCATCGACAAGGAAGTTGTCGGCCAGATCGCGGCTGAGATCCGCGGCTTCCGTGAGCCTGAGCCGTATAAGGGCAAGGGTATCAAGTACGCTGGCGAGCACATCCGCCGTAAGGAAGGCAAAGCCGGCGCTAAGGGCAAGAAATAATCACTGATCGAGGAAAGGAGTGACCATAGTGCTTCTGAAGGAAGATAAGAACAAGGCTCGTCAGAAACGTCATCTGAGAGTCCGCAACCATATCGCAGGTACGGCACAGCGTCCGCGCCTCAACGTCTATCGCAGCCTCGCGAACATCTACGCGCAGGTCATCGATGACGAGAAGGGCACGACGCTCGTCAGTGCCAGCTCCCAGGACAAGGGGTTTGAGAACTACGGCGGCAACATTGAGGCTGCCAAGGCTGTTGGTACCGAGATTGCGAAGCGCGCAATCGAGAAGGGCATCACGGAGGTCGTCTTCGACCGCGGTGGTTATGTCTATCATGGCCGTGTCGCAGCGCTCGCAGAAGCAGCGCGCGAGGCTGGTCTCAAGTTCTGATACTTTTTGTCAAAGGAGGTAAATGAATGGCTAGAAACATGGACAACGAAACTCCAGAGTTCGAGGAGAAAGTTGTATACATCAATCGAGTTGCGAAAGTCGTCAAGGGCGGCCGCCGCTTCTCGTTCAGTGCTCTCGTTGTCGTCGGCAACAAGAAGGGCAAGGTCGGCGTCGGTCTCGGCAAGGCTGCCGAGGTCCCCGAGGCAATCCGCAAGGGCGTCGAGGACGCGAAGAAGCATCTCGTCGAGATCGCCCTCTTCGATGGCCGCACGATCCCGCATGAGATGATCGGCATCTTCGGTGCCGGCCGCGTCATGCTCAAGCCGGCTGCCAAAGGTACCGGCGTCATCGCCGGCGGCCCCGCTCGTGCTGTGCTCGAGCTCGCCGGCATCCGCGACATCCTCACGAAGTCCCTCGGCTCCGCGAACCCGAACAACATGGTCCGCGCGACGATGGAAGGCCTCAAGAGCCTCAAGAAGGCAGAGGATGTCGCAGCGCTCCGCGGCAAGACGGTCGCAGAGATCTTAGGTTGATTGGAGGCAGGAACATGGCAAAAGTAAAAGTCACTCTTACCAGAAGCCTGATCGGCCATCCGCAGACGCAGCGCAACACGGTGCGTTCGCTTGGCCTGAGAAAGATCAACTCTGTTGTCGAGCTTCCTGACAACCCCGCGATCCGCGGCCAGCTCCACAAAGTTGAACATCTCATCAAGGTTGAAGAAATCGCAGACTAAGCGGTAGGAGGTGCACGAGATGAAATTACACGAATTAGCTCCGGCTGAGGGCTCCCGCAAGACCCGCAACCGCGTCGGCCGTGGCCTCGGCTCCGGCAACGGCAAGACGGCTGGCCGCGGCATGAAGGGCCAGAACTCTCGCAGCGGCGGCGGCGTCCGCACGGGCTTCGAGGGCGGCCAGATGCCGATCTACCGTCGTCTCCCGAAGCGCGGCTTCAAGAACGTCTGGGCAAAGACGTTCGCTGAGGTCAATGTTGAGACGCTCAACCGCTTCGAAGATGGCACGACGGTCGATCCTGTCGTCCTCGTTGAGAGCGGCATCCTGAAGAACGTTCAGGACGGCATCCGTATCCTCGGGAACGGCGAGCTCACGAAGAAGCTCACGGTTCGCGCCAACGGCTTCACGAAGGCTGCCGAGCAGAAAATCACGGCTGCAGGCGGTAAAGTCGAGGTGATCTGAGGTGTTTTCAGCCCTTGCGAACATCTTCAAGATTCCGGAGCTTCGGCAGAAGATCATCTTCACACTGGTGATGTTCGCCGTATTCCGGATGGGAACACACATCCCGGTCCCAGGCGTTGACCCGACAGCGCTCGAAGCGCTCTTCCAGAACGGCAACCTCTTCGGACTGCTCGATTTGTTCTCTGGTGGTGCATTCAGCAAGTTTTCCATCTTTGCCATGAGCATCACACCTTACATCAATGCGGCGATCATCATTCAGCTACTGAATGTCGTCATTCCGACGCTCGAGCAGTGGAGTAAGGAAGGCGAAGAAGGGCATAAGAAAACCACCCAGGTCACACGCTACCTCACGGTAGTCCTCGCCTTCTTCCAGGCCGTCGGCATGTCCATCGGCCTCAAGCAGGCAATCCTCAATCCCAATCCGGTGAACATCCTGATCATTGCGATCACGCTCACCGCGGGAACGATTTTCCTCATGTGGCTCGGCGAGCAGATTACGGCGCAGGGTGTGGGCAACGGTATCTCCCTCATCATTTTCGCCGGCATCGTCGCCGCGCTGCCGAAGAATATCGGTACGATTTACCACTATGTACAAGCCGGCACCATCAGCTACTTCTCGGTGTTCCTCTTCGGCATCATCGCGATCGCTATGGTCATGTTCGTGGTACATATCGAGACCGGCTTCCGTAGGATCCCGATTTCCTACGCCAAGCGAGTGGTCGGCCAGAGAGCCTTTGGCGGCCATTCGAGCCACATCCCGCTCAAGGTCAATCCGGCGGGTGTTATCCCAATCATCTTTGCGTCATCCGTGCTGATGTTTCCAGTAACCATTGCCCAGTTTATTGACGTTCCCTGGGTAAAGACCGTTGCCAGTTACCTGGAGTGGGGGAAGCCGCTGCAGACGACACTCTACGTCCTGCTCATCATCTTCTTCACCTACTTCTATACTGCGGTTACTGTAAAGATATCGGATATGGCAGAGAATCTGAAAAAATACGGTGGCTTCATCCCAGGCATCCGCCCGGGACAGCCGACGGCTGATTATTTAGATCATGTCATGACTCGTATCACGCTTGCCGGTTCCATCTTCCTGGCCTTCATCGCCGTCCTGCCGAATATGATTGCCGCGGCAACGCATATCCAAGGCGTCTACTTCGGCGGCACGGCCCTGCTCATCGTCGTCGGTGTCGCGCTGCAGACGATGAAGCAGATCGAGGCCATGGTGGTCATGCGTCACTACGAAGGGTTCATGAAATAAGGGAGGATATTTTCAATGCACATCTTATTGATGGGCCCTCCGGGCGCCGGCAAAGGTACCCAGGCGGCAGAACTTGTCAAGGCGTTCGCCATTCCCCACATCTCCACGGGCGACATGTTCCGTGCGGCGATCAAGGAAGGCACGGCCCTCGGCCGCGAGGCCAAGGGCTATATGGATCAGGGCAAGCTCGTACCGGACAGCGTGACCATCGGTATCGTGCGCGAGCGCCTCGCCAAAGACGACTGCAAGAAAGGCTTCATCCTTGACGGCTTCCCGCGGACGGTCGAGCAGGCGGACGCCCTCGACGGCATCCTCAAGGAGCTCGGGCTCAAGCTCACGCGCGTCCTCAACATCAACGTTCCCGCAGCCGACCTCATCGAGCGCGCAACGGGACGCCGCATCTGCAAGCAGTGCGGCGCCACCTATCACGTCAAGTTCAACCCTCCGAAAAAAGAGGGCATCTGCGACGCGTGCGGCGGTGAACTCTTCCAGCGTGCCGATGACACGGCGGAGACGATGAAGAATCGCCTCTCCGTCTATGAGGCTTCCACGAAGCCCCTCATCGACTACTACAAGAAAGCCGGCATCTATACGGAAGTTGATGGCAGACAGGCAATCGACAAGGTCACGGCTGACCTCATCTCGACGCTCAAGGGCTGAGATCTCGGATGGAGAAACACCATCGGTCAGATAAAACGCCGCAGCTGCGGTTGGTAACAGGAGAGCTGCCGGTTCACCGGCAGTTTTCCTTATGTGATGATTACAGTTGTTGGGCATGGCATGGAAATGCGACGCGCTCCCGAGTGACGTCGGCCCAACCGAATGTCAATAAATAAAAAAGGAGAGCAGCATGTCAAAACAAGATGTAATCGAAGTAGAAGGCAAAGTACTGGAAGCACTGCCGAACGCAATGTTCCAGGTCGAGCTTGAGAACGGCCACGTCGTGCTCGCACACGTCTCCGGCAAGATCCGCATGAACTTCATCCGCATCCTGCCGGGCGATAAGGTCACGATCGAGCTCACGCCGTACGACCTCACGCGCGGCCGCATCACGTATCGTTTCAAATAAGGCGGTATGTTGTCAAGGAACTGCTGATTCGCTCAGCAGTTTTTTGACTTTCATATAATTTCTTTCATCGCGCATCGCGCCGTTTGAAATTTTTTGAGGAATTTTCCGTTTGCCCCTAGGCAAGCGCCGCGAAAAATGGTAGAATAGCAAAATGACAGCGAATGATAAGATGAAAGGGGGACACAACCAAGATGAAGGTAAAACCGTCTGTCAAACGGATCTGCGAGAAATGCAAGATCATCAAGCGCAAAGGTCGCGTCATGGTGATCTGCGAGAACCCGAAACACAAACAGAGACAAGGTTAATTAAAAAAGGAGGTGCTTGATTCATGGCACGTATTGCCGGTGTAGATTTACCCCGTGACAAGAGAATTGAAATTGCTTTGACGTATATCTTCGGTATTGGTCTGAAGACGTCCCAGAACCTGCTCGCGCAGACGGGCATCAACCCTGATACTCGCACGCGCGACCTCACGGAGGACGAAGTGGTGAAACTTCGTGATGCCATCGATAAGAACGTTGTCGTCGAAGGTGACCTTCGTCGCGCACGTCAGATGGACATTAAGCGACTCGTTGATATCGGCTGCTACCGTGGCCGCCGTCACCGTCTCGGCCTTCCAGTCCGTGGTCAGAACACGAAGAACAACGCCCGCACGCGCAAAGGCCCGAAAAAGGCTGTTGCTGGCAAGAAGAAGGACTAATGAAGGAGGGTTAACTGGTGGCAGTTAAAAAAGCAGTCCGCACGAAGAAAAAAGTTCGCAAGAATGTGGAATATGGCGTAGCGCATATCAGCTCTACGTTTAATAATACGATTGTGACGCTCACTGACAAGAGCGGCAACGCACTTTCCTGGGCAAGCGCTGGCGGCCTTGGCTTCCGCGGCTCGCGCAAGAGCACGCCGTTTGCTGCGCAGATGGCAGCGGAAACAGCTGCCAAGGCAGCGATGGAGCATGGCCTCAAGCAGGTCGAAGTCTACGTCAAGGGCCCTGGTGCCGGCCGTGAAGCAGCGATTCGTTCGCTCCAGGCAACGGGCCTCGAGGTCAACATGATCAAAGACGTGACGCCGATCCCGCATAACGGCTGCCGTCCGCCGAAGCGTAGAAGAGTCTAATAGGAGGTGCGAAGAATAATATGGCAATTGATAGAGTCCCAGCCCTGAAGAGATGCCGTGCCCTCGGCATCGAGCCGGCGGTCATCGGCCGCTCCAAGGAGTCCAAGCGTCAGCCGCGCCGCACGAACCGCAAGGTCTCCGAGTACGGCCTGCAGCTCAAAGAGAAGCAGAAGGCGAAATTCATCTACGGCGTGCTCGAGAAGCAGTTCCGTGGCTACTATGACAAGGCGAAGAAGATGCAGGGCGTCACGGGTGAGAACCTCCTCGGTCTCCTCGAGCGCCGTCTCGACAACGTCGTCTTCCGTCTCGGCCTCGCGAACACGCGCAAGCAGGCGCGCCAGATCGTCCGCCACGGCCACATCACGGTCAACGGCAAGCGCGTCGACATTCCGTCCGCGCTCGTTTCCGCAGGCGATGTCGTCGCCGTCGCTGAGAAGAGCCAGAGCAACGCGTTCTTCAAGGAGCTCAAGGAAACGAACAACTCGCTTTCCGCTCCGGCATGGCTGGACGCAGACCAGGACAAGCTCACTGGTACGGTAACGCGTTTCCCGAACCGTGATGAGATCGATGTTCCTGTCAACGAGCAGGCTATCGTCGAGTTGTACTCCAAATAATAATGGCATTTGTGCATAGGATTATTGAGGAGGTTTCTTCCAGATGATAGACATCGAAAAACCGAAAATCGAGATAGCGGAAATCAGCGATGACAACCGCTACGGCAAGTTCATCTGTGAGCCTTTGGAGCGTGGCTATGGCACGACCTTTGGCAACAGCCTCCGCCGTATGCTGCTTTCCTCGCTTGAAGGCGCCGCCGTCACCTCCATCCGCATCGACGGAGTGCTCCATGAGTTCTCCACGATCCCGGGCGTGCGCGACGACGTGACGAACATCGTGCTGAACCTCAAGCAGCTCTGCCTCAAGATGGAAGGCAACGAGCCGAAGGTCATCCGCATCGATGCCGAGGGAGAAAAGGAAGTCACGGCAGCAGACATCATCTGCGATGCTGATATCGAAGTCCTGAACCCGGATCTCCACATCGCAACGCTCAACGAAGACGGCAAGCTCAAGATCGAGATGACCGTCGAGCGCGGGCGCGGCTATGTGCCGGCGGACAAGAACAAGAAGCCGGATGACACCATCGGCGTCATCCCCATCGACTCCATCTTCTCCCCGGTTCAGCGCGTGAACTACACGGTACAGGACACGCGTGTCGGCAACGTCACGGACTATGACAAGCTCATCCTCGAAGTCTGGACCGATGGTTCCATGCGCCCCGAGGAAGCTGTCTCGAAAGCAGCAGGCATTCTTGTCATACACCTGAAGCTGTTCCAGAACATGGACGGCATTCCGGAAGAGGAAGAAGTAGAAGAGACGACGTTCCCGGAGGAAGAAGAGGATACCTCCTCGAAGGTGCTCGATATGACCATCGAGGACCTCGACCTCTCCGTTCGTTCCTTCAACTGCCTCAAGCGTGCTAACATCAACACCGTCGCAGACCTCACGGCCAAGACGGAGGACGACATGATGAAGGTGCGCAACCTCGGACGCAAGTCCCTGGAAGAGGTAAAGAAAAAACTCGAAGACCTCGGTTTATCTCTGATGGAAAGCAACGAATAACAACGCGCAGACGTCCGCCTCGCGGACTTGTGCGGCTCCCTTGCCTGATACCAGGCGCGCGGCGCTCCGCCCCGCGTCTGGCATACAGGTGAGACGGATAAAAGCGGGAAGCGGCCCTCGCGGCCTGCCTCCCGGACAAATACTGCAAAGAGAGGGAAACTAATGAGCTACAGAAAACTTGGACGTAACTCCGGCGCCCGCAAAGCGCTTTTCAGCAGCATTCTCACTTCCTTCTTCAGATATGGACGCATCGAAACGACGGAAGCCAAAGCAAAAGAGCTCCGTAAATTCGCCGACAAGCTGATCACGCTCGCCAAGCGCGGCGACCTCAGCGCACGTCGTCAGGCGATTGCATCCCTTGCTGATGAAGATGTCGTAAGAAAGCTCTTCAGCGAAATCGCTGGCAAATACTCCGACCGTCAGGGTGGCTACACGCGCATCCTGAAGCTCGGCACGCGCCGCGGCGACGCAGCTCCGATGGTCATCATCGAGCTCGTGTAATCGTAAAAGAGACCGTCAGCCCTTGTATATCAAGGACTGACGGTCTCTTTTTATTTTGTAACGTACCAAAAGCGAACCCGATAAATATTTGCCATGGAATATCTGCCATTTGATGTCACGCACCCGCGACTCCTGCGGCGCAGGGCAATGTGGGGGCGGCGTGCTCCTGGGCCTAGCGCCAGCGGCACTGCGTCTTGCCGAAGCCCTGCGCTGTCATGCGCCCCGTGCCGGAGAAAACGGCGAATTGGGTGAGGAGCAGTGCGAGACTGCGCATCGACGGCTCAAGTTCCTTGAGCGTAAACGTGTAGAAGCCTGTGAAACCGGAGAGACCGCTCCCGCGCCTGAAGTAGATGCGCTGGGTGCGTCCTGACCAATCGGTCGGATAGATGTGCGTGGCGAGTTCCTTCACCATTTCGCGATTCAGTTCCAGCGGCATCGCCGCCTGCTGCCATTTGTCCGCGAGAGAGGAGAAAATGAGAACCGGCTCCGGCAGGGGATAGTCGTAACTGCCGCGGCGGAAGCAGACGGGAGAGTCAAAGCGCAGCGTAATCTCACGCGCCTCCTCCTGCGCTATTGCCGTCGCGATGAGTTCCTCAGGCTCCAGGACACCGCTCTCGAGCGTGCCGTCCGCGTGGAGCGCCGCGATGCGCATGGGTACATGGCCGACATGGAGCGGTGTACCGACGGGGACTTGAAGCAGCGCCTGCAGCAGCGCGGGATGTAACAGCGAAGCGCGCCAGAGAAAGCGCGTGCCTCGCTGCACGAAGAAAGGCTCCTTGCGGCAGATGCAGGCGCGCTCACGCGCAGGGTCAAGCAGTGGCGAGAGAGAGAAGGGCTTCGCCATCATCTCGTCGTGGACGGTTTTTGAGAGGGCGGGAGAGATGGACGCGAGCAGGCGGAAAAAGGCCGCATGCAGCAGCCGCTCCGCAAATCCCTCCAGGCGTGCGCCCTCCAGCGTCTCGAGTTCCCAAGTAATCGCTCCGATCATGATATTCCTCCATAGATGTGATTCTCCATATATTTTCGCGAAAAAAGGGAGGATTCCTGCCGAGAAGAACAGGAATCCTCCCTTTCTGATTGTTAGTTTTCGAGGCTCAGTGCCCAAGGGGTTCTTCATTGCTGGACGCATCCTCGTAAAAGGGGAGCGCTGCCCGCAAGCGTTCGACGATCTGCTCACGCAGGCGAGTGCCTGCGGGGACGCCGAACGACGCGATATCTTTTTCTTTTTCGTCCGGCTGATCCGGCAGCACGGTGACGTCAGGACCGAGCGCGAGGAGGCGGTTCACGACATCGGCCTCGTCGAAGGTGCAATAGGAGATGATGAGCCGGTAACTGCCATCTCGCTCACAGTAGGACTTCTTGTCAAAGGCCGCGAAGCTTGCGTAGCAGCGCTCGCGAGCGTTCCGCTCGTCTGTGAGCCGCAGATGGAAATAGGCGCGATGCGCCTGGCAGTAGTCGTCATAAGCCTTCTGTGCGGCCGACCATTCCCTTTTCGTCATGGGTTTTCCCGCGCGCAACCCTGCCAGCGCGTGCAGGTGCAGCCGGAGGAATGATGTGCCGCTGGCTGTATCCACAGCCTCCTGCGCTATGAGGCTGTAACGGTTGGTCAATGCATTGTAGCGCAAGCGCACGGGCAGCAGAACCTGCGTTCGGTCGCCCCGCTTGATCTGCAGCGCTTCTTGTCGGCGCAGGGCTGCGATGATGAGCCGCAGCCGGGAGAGGTTCTCCGCATCCTCGAGGTCGTCGCCTGCGAGCTGGTTCCGCTGCCAGAAGGCCTTGTCAAAAGGCACTACATCCTGCAAGCGGCCCAACAGCAACCTGCGCAGCTCGTCAGAGAGCAGGAATCCCGCCGCGGGCGTGTCGAGAAAGGTACGAAGCCAGCGTTTTTCGAGCAGCGTCATCTGGAGCGGGATCGTGCCGAGTTCGGGATCTGGAGGAATGAGCGCGGCCTGCATGTCCTGCAGTACGCTGTCCGATGCGTCGTCCGTGTTGTCCTCGAACTGAAAGATATGATTGATGAGAAAGAGAGACTGCGTCTCGTAAATGGCACCATGGTAGGGCATCCCACGCAGGATATCTTCCCGTGTCTGCGCTAGATCCTTCTGATCCTGTACATAGCCATTGAAGAGCTGGGCTAAATGGAGGTAGAAGCGTGAACGGATGCTTTCGAGCAGGCTTTCGGGCTTAAGGTGGGCAGGCGGTCTCTTTTTCGTTGATTTATTCGCCATAGTTTTTCAGCGCCTCCTCGATAGATTCCCTCATATATTGCCGCAGGCGGGAATGTTCCTGGGAAAGAACCTCGACCTCGGGCAGGTACTGACGGATCAGAGGGATATATTTTTTTTCATCCCGCACGCCCTCGATCGTGCAGAGGAAATCATAGCCATCAGCCGAGAAATAGCGCACTTGCGGCAGATGGGAGGAAAGAGATCGTTTGAGTTCATCCGCACGCGCTGCTGTCTCGCAGTGAAAGCACAGACGAATCTCGCGACGCGGTGTCTTGGGGCGGAATCTCTGCGGATGGTCAGGCATCTCTTCGTAGCGGATGTTAGAGATATTCTCCAGGCGGTAGGTCTGTCCGCGGACATCCAGCAGCTGCTGGCGGCTGCCGTTGAGATCGTTGAACAGGATCGCCTCAGGATTGATATGAGCGAAGACGCGGCTGCGTTTCCGCGATCCCGGCTCATGATAGTGAAAGGAAACCTTTTTGCCGAGTTCCTTGGCCCGTAGCAGCGCATAGGCGGTATGGTCATCGAGGATACGCCGCAGGTCGAAATTCACCAGCTGGAATGGGAGGCGTGTGTCATGCGTCAGGCTGTATCGAGCCTCTAGTAAGGCAGAGAAGAAAAAGCCGGGAACCTCGAGCATGGCAATGTTCTTGTAGAAAGCCACGGCGAAGTATAATTCTTGGATTTGTTGTTTTCTGTCAAGCAGATTTCCCCATTTTCGTCGTCGGAATTCCCCATCGTCATCGTGGGAAAATCCCCACTTTCAGCGGGCCTTGTCAGGAAGCATGTTCCACTACTGCATCCTGCCG
>JAXGCE010000019.1:0-95682 GCA_034186105.1 Selenomonadaceae bacterium | reverse complement strand
TTTAGTATGTTTTGTTTCACACCTTAATTATACTAAATTGGCACAGTTCATGCTATTTATTTTTCCACAAACATAAATTTCACAAGACTTTACGGGTGCTCAGCACCTGCGAAGTTTGAGCATTTTACAAGAAGCATGTGCTCGTCAAAATTGAAAAGACATAGGTGTCAATTTCCAGCCCACATGTCCTTTTTTAGAAATATTCCTGCGAAATTGTTGCGGATGGGGCTGTTTTTCGGTAGAATGAAGAGTAGATGTTTTCATCCTTACATTGAAAGAAGGTCTTTTTCATGGTCATCGGCACGATGGACGCCGCTTCGCGGCGCCATGCGGAGTTCCCGGCCATCGTCGAGGAGGCGCTGGAGTACCTGCGCGGGCAGGATTTCTCGAAGCTTCCAGACGGGCGCTATTATCCGCGTGGAGAGGAGCACGGCGAGGAAATCTTTGCCGACGTGCAGCGTTATACGACGAAGCCAGCGAAGGAGTGCTATCCTGAAGCGCATAAGCGCTATGCGGATGTGCAGTTCATTGCGGAAGGCAGCGAGTATCTTGGTTGGTGCCCGTTCAGTCCTGACCTCACGGAGCATGCCCCATATAATGATGTCTATGATATCACATTCTTCGAGCAGCTCGTGCCGGAGAGCACGCTGATCATGAAGCCGGGCAGCTTCGCCGTGCTCTATCCCGAGGACGTCCATGCGCCGCGCATGGAGACGGAGGAAGGGCCAGCCCCGGTGACGAAGGTCGTCGTCAAGATTTCCGTAGATTTGCTCTGAGGTTTTCACTCATTGATGCTCATGTAAAGCAGGAGGACACAGCACTCATGGTAAGAAGGATTTTCGTGGAAAAACGGCAGGGATTCTTTGACATCCCGGCACAGCAGCTCTGTGACGATTTGACGGAGACATTCCGCCTCACGGAACTCAAGGCCGTGCGCATCATCACGCGCTACGACATCGAGGGCCTTTCTGACGAGGAGTTCGAAAAGGTGAAGTCCGTCGTCTTTTCGGAGCCGCCGGTCGATGTCGTCTATGAGGAAAAGTTGCCGCATTTCCCGAACTCGCGCATGTTCGCGATGGAGTATCTGCCAGGCCAGTACGATGTGACGGCAGACTCGGCCGCGCAGTGCGTCCAGCTCGTGACGGCGAAAGAGCGCCCCGTCATCCGTACGGCGCGCGTCATCGTCATCGTCGGCGACGTGGATCGCGAGACCTTCGAAAAGATCAAGGCGTATCTCATCAACAAGGTCGAGAGTCGTGAGGCGTTGCTCGAGAAACCAGCGTCGCTTGAGATGAAGATGGAGCCGCCAGCCGATGTCAAGGTGCTCGAGGACTTCAATACGCTCGATGACGATGGCCTCCATGCGTTCATGGACAAGATGGGCTTTGCGATGAGCTTTGAGGACCTGAAGTTCTGCCAGGAATATTTCCGCGACACGGAGCACCGCGCGCCGACGGTCACGGAGCTGCGCGTCATCGATACGTACTGGTCCGACCACTGCCGCCATACGACGTTCACGACGGCCATCGACATGGTCGATATCGAGGACGGCTATTTCTCGCCGTCCATCACGCGCGCGTATGAGCAGTACCTGAAAGACCGCGAGAACGTCTATGGCACGACGACGATCCGCGACGTGACCCTCATGGATCTCGCTGTCATCGGCATGAAGGAGCTGCGCAAGGAAGGCCTGCTCGAAGACCTCGACAAGTCCGAGGAAATCAACGCGTGCAGCATCCAGATCAAGGCGGACATCGGCGGCAAGGAAGAAGACTGGCTCGTCATGTTTAAGAACGAGACGCACAACCACCCGACGGAGATTGAACCGTTCGGTGGTGCGGCGACGTGCCTGGGCGGTGCGATCCGTGATCCGCTGTCGGGTCGTTCGTATGTCTATCAGGCGATGCGCGTGACGGGTGCGGCCGACCCACGTCGTCTCATCAAGGACACGCTGCCCGGTAAGCTGCCGCAGAAGAAGATCACGCTTGGTGCGGCGGCGGGCTATAGTTCGTATGGCAATCAGATCGGCCTCGCGACGGGTCAGGTGCAGGAAGTCTACCATGAAGGCTACATGGCGAAGCGCATGGAGATCGGTGCTGTCATCGCGGCTGCGCCGAAGGAGAACGTCGTGCGCGAACGCCCAGCGGCCGGCGACATCATCGTGCTCGTCGGTGGCCGCACGGGCCGTGATGGTTGCGGCGGTGCGACGGGTTCGTCAAAAGAGCATACAGAGGAATCGCTCGAAACATGCGGCGCAGAAGTCCAGAAGGGCAATCCGCCGACGGAGCGCAAGATTCAGCGCTTGTTCCGCAACCCTACGGTCTCGCGCATGATTAAGCGCTGCAACGACTTCGGCGCAGGCGGCGTTTCCGTCGCGATTGGCGAGCTCGCCGACGGCCTCGTCATCGACCTCGATGCGGTCAAGAAAAAATATGAGGGCCTCGATGGCACGGAGCTCGCGATTTCCGAATCGCAGGAGCGCATGGCCGTCGTGCTCGATCCGAAAGACCTCGATGCATTCGTGCGCTTTGCCGATGCGGAAAACCTCGAAGCGACAGAGGTCGCCGTCGTGACGACGGAACCGCGCCTCATCATGAAGTGGCGTGGCAAGCCGATTGTGCAGATGAACCGCGCATTCCTCGATACGAATGGCGTGCGCCAGCATGTCACGGCAAAAATCATGCAGCCGGATGCGTCGAAGCGTTATCTGTTCTCGGAGACGCCAGCCGCGAAAGAAGCGGGTCGTGACATCGAGAAGGCCTGGCTCGCGAACCTCACGGATCTCAATGTGTGCAGCCAGAAGGGACTCGCCGAGCGCTTTGACTCGACAATCGGCGGCAATACGGTGCTCATGCCGTTTGGCGGCAAGACGCAGCTGACGCCGGAAGAAGGCATGGTCGCGAAGCTGCCGGTGCTCGGTGCGGAGACGACGACGGCCACGGCCATGACGTTTGGTCTCAACCCGTATTTCACGGAGTGGAGCCCGTTCCATGGTGCTGTGTATTCTGTCGTCGAAGCGGCAGCGAAGATGGTCGCGCTCGGTGGTCGTGCGGACAAGATTCGTCTGACGTTCCAGGAATATTTTGAGAGTCTCGGCAAAGACCCGGAGAAGTGGGGCAATCCATTTGCGGCATTGCTCGGCGCGCTCTGGTCACAACATCAGCTGAAGATCCCTGCCATCGGCGGCAAGGATTCCATGTCCGGCACGTTTGAACACATCCATGTGCCACCGACGCTTGCGGCATTTGCGGTCGATGTGCTGCCAGCCGGCCGTACGGTTTCGGCGGAGTTCAAGTATCCTGGCAACAAGGTCTATGTCGTGCCGTGCCACAAGGACAGCCAGGATCTGCCACGCTTTGACCAGCTCAACAAGAATTTTGCAGCCATCAGCAAGCTCACGGCTGAGAAGAAGGTCTTCGCGGCGAAGAGCGTTGGTATCGGCGGTGTCGCGGCTGCCATCACGAAGATGTGCCTCGGCAACCATGTCGGATTCAAGTTCACGAAGACGGTCTCGCATGACGACCTGTTCTGCCCGGACTATGGCACGATTTTGCTCGAAGTCGCTGCGAATGCGAAGCTCGAAGAAGTGCTGAAAGAAACGGGCTGCTACGAGCTCGGCGAGACGACAGCCGTGCCGAGCGTCGTCTGCGGCGCGTCTGTCGTGAGCCTGCAGGAGTGCATGCAGGCCTACACGAAGCCGCTCGAAAAAATCTTCCCGACGAAGGTCACGCGCAAGACGCGTGAGCAGGCGCTCTGGCGTCCGTATACGAAGGGTCCGGCTCTCAAGAACCAGACGCACATCGCAAAGCCGCGCGTCTTCATCCCGGTCTTCCCGGGCACGAACTGCGAGTATGATTCCGCGCGGGCATGGGAGCGCGCGGGTGCCGAGGCCGAGACGCTGATCGTCCGCAACCTCACGCCGAAAGCCGTCGAGGAGACGGTCGAGGCAATCGTCTC
The DNA here is from genome assembly GCA_034186105.1 of Selenomonadaceae bacterium. GTDB lineage: Bacteria > Bacillota > Negativicutes > Selenomonadales > Selenomonadaceae > Selenomonas_C. The sequence continues at coordinate 91,725 of JAXGCE010000019.1, read as the reverse complement.
CGGCATCCGCAAGGCGCAGATCATCATGCTGCCGGGCGGCTTCAGCGGCGGCGACGAGCCGGACGGCTCCGGCAAGTTCATCGCCGCGATGTTCCGCCATCCGCGCATCGCAGAGGAAGTCATGCGCCTCTTGCATCGCCGCGACGGCCTGATGCTCGGCATCTGCAACGGCTTCCAGGCGCTCATCAAGCTCGGTCTCGTGCCGTATGGCGAGATCCGCGATCTCGCGGACAACTCGCCGACGCTGACGTACAACACGCTCGGCCGCCACGTTTCATGCATGGTGAATACCCGCATCGCATCGAATCTCTCGCCGTGGTTCCACAATGTCAAGGTTGGCGACGTTCATCGCATTGCCGTTTCGCATGGCGAAGGCCGCTTCGTCGCGGACAGTGAAGTCCTCGCGAAACTCCGCATGCGTGGCCAGATCGTAACGCAGTACGTCGATGCTGATGGCAAGCCGTCTATGGCAATTCCTTGGAATCCGAATGGCTCGACAAATGCCATTGAAGGCATCACGAGTCCCGATGGCCGCGTACTCGGCAAGATGGGGCACTCGGAGCGCATCGGTGAAGATGTCGCGAAGAATGTTCCAGGTGACAAGGATCAACAACTGTTTGAAGCGGGCGTAGCGTACTACAAATAAGGAGACGATTATCATCGACTTCAAAATGCTCGACAAAGAGGACAAGCCTGTCCTCGACAAATTCTTCCACGCTAGATATTACGAGAACAGCCATCTGAATTTCACAAATTTCTACATGTGGCGCATGCCGTACCACATCCAGTGGAAAGTGGAGGACGATGTGCTCTACATGATCAATGCGTACGACGGCGTTACGGCGTCGCTGCAGCCATTCTGCGAGCCAGCGAAATGGCCGGAGGCGACGAAAAAGATTCTTGGGTTCTTCGAGGAACAGGGCAAGCCTGTCTACCTCATGGGGCTTGAAAAAGACTATGCAGAATACCTTCAGGGGGAAGGGCAGTCACTCGCATCATTTGACGTGACAGATGACCGCGACAATGCGGACTATGTCTATCTCGCGGAAAAGCTCATCTCGCTCTCGGGACGCAAGCTGCACTCGAAGAAGAACCATCTCAATGCATTCCACAAACTCTATCCGCAGGCAGAGTACCTGCCGATCACGAAAGACTTGATTCCTGCCTGTCGCAAGGAGCTCGAGAGCTGGTACACGATGCGTTCGGAGGAGCTTGAGGACGATCCTTTCATCGGCTACGAGCGCGCGGCCATCCATGAAGTCTTTGACAACTACGAAGACTTCCAGCTCAAAGGCGGCGTTCTGCGCATCGACGGTCGCGTCGTCGCGTTCACGTTTGGCGAAGCGCTGAATACCGACACGGCCGTCATCCATGTTGAGAAGGCTGACCCGAATGTGCGCGGTGCGTATCCTGCGATCAATCAGGGCTTTGTCGAACACGCATGGAGCGATATGACGTACATCAACCGCGAGGAAGATATGGGCCTGCCCAGTCTCCGAAAGGCGAAGGAATCGTACAAGCCCGAGAAGATGATCAAGAAGTTCAACGCGACGGTGAAAGGAGCATGATATGCGCATCCTGATTTCCAACGATGACGGCATCGCTTCGGAAGGGCTGCACGCGCTGGCGGCGGAGTTCGCGAAGGCGCATGAAGTCTACATCGCCGCGCCATGGCACGAACAGAGCGGCATGGCGCATGCGCTGAACGTCCATCGGCCGATCGAAGTCGAGGAAATGCCAGGCGTCGCGTTCGAGCTCGGCGCCATCGCGGCTTGGCGCATCGCGGGCACGCCGACGGACAGCGTGAAGCTCTATCTCGAAGCGCTCATGGACCCGAACCGTCCGATCGACCTCGTGCTCTCCGGAATCAATAAGGGCGCAAACCTTGCGACGGACGTGCTGTACTCCGGCACGGTCGGCGCGGCGATGGAAGGGTACCTTCATGAAATGAGCGCGGCCGCGATCTCGCTCGACATTGACGCAGGCTATCCTTACGCGCTCGCGGCCGAGCTCGTGCGTCCATTCCTCGAAGAGGAAATGGAGCGCCGCCAGCAGGCAGGGGATGCGCCGTTCTTCCTCAACGTGAACTTCCCCGAACGCCTCGCTTCGACAGCGTTCACCGTCAGCCGTCTCGGGCGGCGCGACTACGAGAATGCGTTCCAGCAGGACGTCAAAGAGGATGGACGTATCTTTTACACCGTCGCAGGCAAGATCGTCGATTCCGACAATGGGCCGCATACGGATCTCTATACGGTCGAGCATGGCGGCATCTCCGTGACGCCGCTGCATGCAGATCTGACGGATTATGCAGCCATCGAAGAAAGCCGTGGCAAATAAAAAATGAATCGCTCATTTCAAACGCTGTTTACTGTCAGCGCTTGAAATGAGCGATTTTTTCATATAGAATAGAAACAGTTTGAATGAAATTTAGGAGGTATCTTTTGATGGATTCCATGATTCGTGATATCAAACTCGCTCCTTCGGGCCATGACAAGATCGAGTGGGTCAAGAACTTCATGCCGGTTATGAACGCGGTGGACAAGGAGTTTTCGAAGACGAAGCCCTTCAAGGGCATCCGTCTCGCGATCACACTGCATCTCGAGGCGAAGACGGCGTATATGGCCGAGGTGTTCGCACATGCGGGTGCGGAAGTCGCCATCACGGGCAGCAATCCTCTCTCAACGCAGGACGATGTCGCGGCGGCACTCGTCGAGGACGGCATCCAGGTCTTTGCGACGCATGGCTGCACGGAAGAGGAATATTTCGACTACATCAACAAGGCGCTTGACACGCATCCGCAGCTCATCATGGATGACGGCGGCGACCTCGTTCATGCACTGCACACGACGCATCGCGACCAGCTGCCGGAAATCATCGGCGGCTCGGAGGAGACGACGACGGGCGTGCATCGCTTGCACGGTCTCGCGAAAGAGGGCAAGCTCGCGTTCCCGATGATTGCGGCGAATGACGCGTATTGCAAATATCTTTTTGACAACCGCTATGGCACGGGCCAGTCGACGTGGGAAGGCATCATGCGCGCGACGAATCTCGTCATCGCAGGCAAGAATGTCGTCATCGCCGGCTATGGCTGGTGTGGCAAGGGCGGTGCCATGCGTGCGCGCGGTCTCGGCGCGAATGTCATCATCACGGAAGTCGATCCGATCAAGGCCATCGAGGCTGTGTTCGACGGCTTCCGTGTCATGCCGATGGATGAAGCTGCGAAGATCGGCGACATCTTCCTGACGCTGACAGGCGACAAGGACGTCATCCGCAAGTGGCATTTCGAGAGCATGAAGGATGGCGCCATGATGGCGAATGCCGGCCATTTTGATTGTGAAATCAACATTCCTGAACTCGCATCCATTTCGAAATCGCGCCGTACGGTCAAGCCGAACATCGAGGAATTCGTCACGAATGACGGCCGCAAGCTCTATCTGCTCGCAGAAGGCCGCCTCGTCAACCTCGCAGCAGGCGATGGCCATCCGGCCGAGATCATGGATCTCTCGTTCGGCGTACAGTTCTTCTCGCAGCTGCATCTCCTTGAGCATCGGGGAGAGCTCAAGAACGACGTCTATCTCATGCCGGAAGAGATCAACACGAAGCTCGCAAACATCAAGCTCGCGGCACTCGGCGTAAAGATCGATGAGCTGACGCCGGAGCAGCGCAAGTATCTGAATCTCGAATAATTTCGAATACGTTTTTGGAGGGAAATCTTACCCATGAACCTTCTGATCAAGAATGCAACGGTCGTGCTGCCGGACGGGCAGACGAAGGCGGCCGAGATCGCCATCGAGGGCACGGAGATCCTCGCGATTGGCGACGTGCCGGCCGATTTTGTCGCCGAGCAGACGATTGATGCGAAAGATATGCTGGCCATCCCAGGCTTCGTCAATGCGCATACGCATGCGTCGATGACGCTGCTGCGCAGCTATGCTGACGACATGGAGCTCATGACGTGGCTCAACGACCACATCTGGCCCGTCGAGGCCAAGATGGTCTCGAATGACATCTATTGGGGCGCGGCGCTCGCAGCTGTCGAAATGATCCAGAGCGGCACGACGACGTTTGCCGACATGTATGGGCCGTTCATGGAGCGCGTCGCAGACGTTGTGACGGAGTCCGGCATGCGCGGCGTGCTGTCGCGCGGCATCATCGGCGTCGCGCCGGATGGCGAAAAGAAGATCGAAGAGAATATCTCGCTTTACGAGGATTACCATGGCGCGGCCAATGGCCGCATCACGGTAATGTTCGGCCCGCATGCGCCGTATACGTGCCCGCCAGACTTCCTGAAGAAAGTCGCGGCTGCTGCGCAGCGCCTCGGCGCCCATGTCCACATCCATATGAATGAGACGAAGGCCGAGATTGAGCAGATCACGAAGCAGTATGGCAAGCGCCCATTCGAGTATGTCGAAGATACGGGGCTGTTCGAGAATCCGACGCTTGCGGCGCACTGCGTCCATCTGTCGGAGGATGAAATCGCAATCATCAAGAAGCATGGCATCCGCGTCGCACACAATCCGGGCAGCAACATGAAGCTCGCGAGCGGCGTTGCGCCCGTACCGCGTCTCCTCAAAGAAGGCGTGACGGTCGCGCTCGGCACGGATGGCACATCGTCAAACAACAACCTCGACATGTTGCAGGAAATCCAGCTTGCGGCGCTGTTGCACAAGGTCAATGAATACGATCCGCTGGCCGTCCCCGCATTTGAAGCGCTGAAGATGGGCACGGAATATGGCGCGAAAGCCGTTGGCCTCGATGGCCTCGGCCGCCTCGAAGCTGGCGCGAAAGCTGACATCGTGCTCGTCAGCATGAAGGGCGCGGCATGGGTTCCGCGTTTCAACGAAGTCTCGTTACTCGTGTACTCTGGCAGTGCGGCCGATGTTGATACCGTTATTTGCGATGGTAAAGTGCTTATGCAGCATCGTGAACTTCTGACACTCGATGAAGAGAAGATCAAGTATGAGGCGCAGAAGTGCGCGGAGCGTCTGACGAAGTGAGTACGGCAAAGAAGGGAACGCGCCGCAAGAAGGCGCAGCCGGCAGCGCCCGCGAATCCGAACCGCCGCTATGAGCTTCTCGGCCTCGCCATCTTTGCCGCAGGCATCATTTCTGCCTGCGGCCTTGCGGGACTCAATGTCGGCTTCGTCGGCATCTATTTTGCGCGGTTCCTGCATTACATGTTCGGTGTTGGCGCGTTCGTCGTCGTACTCTTGATTCTGCTCGTCGGCTGGCAGTATATGACAAAGCATCATGGCATCCACTATTCGCTGCGGTTCTTTGGCATTACGGCCTTCTACGCGCTCGCACTCGCGGCGTATCATCATTTCGTTGTCGAGCCGGGCGCAGAGATCTTGCCGGGGAGCCTTGCAGGGGGCGGCGGCTTGCTTGGCGGTGGCATCTTGTTCTTCGTACGCAAATTCTTTGGCGTGACGGGTGGCATCATCGTGATCGGCGCGGGGCTCATCGGCTCCGTGCTGCTCGCGACGTCATGGTCGCTCGGCAAAGGACTGCTGAAGACAGAAGACGCTGCAAAGAAGGGGGCACAAGTCGCAGGCAAAGCCGTCGCGACTGGTGCACAAGCCGCAGGACATGCAGCAGGACAAGCCGTTGTCGCAGGATATGATAAGGCTGTCGAAGTTGGCGAGCGCGCGAGCGAAGGCGTTGCGCGCAAATTCCGTGAACATCAGCAAGCACATTCGTTCTACAATCAGGAAACGGATGATAGCTTTTCCGATCTGCCTGTGGCAGAACAGGAACAAGCAGCTCCAGAGCCTGCGCTATCGCCGATGGAGTTTGTCCCTGCAACGGAAGAACCGCCACAGGAACCAGAACCGCCGAAATTCTCCATTGATTATGGTGCACGAGGCACAGAACGTACAGAAGAACCGGCCGAAGAAGACGACCATGCACGTGAAGGGCTGGAAGCCCTTGCTGCTGCTGGCGTCACTGGTGCGGCGGAAGCGGCGGAGGCCATCGGTACGACGGCTGTTGCAGCAAAAGCCGCCAGCGCTGCGCCAAGTGTGGCGGTCAAGGCGGGCGCAGATGGTGTCAACCATCTCGCGAAAGCGCCAGAGTATAGCACGCTGACGCAGCCGAACAGCATGGGAGCGCATTTCGCGAATGAGGATGCGCCTGAGCATCCGCCTGCGCAACCAGAAACACCGCCACCGCCGCCGTATGTGCTGCCAAAGGTGACGGACCTTCTCGAGAAGAACGTCAAGAAGCAAAATGTGGCGCTCGAAATGGAGATCCAGGAAAACGCGCAGACGCTATCGCAGACGCTCCACGATTTCCATGTCGACGCGAAGATCATCAATGCGTGCCATGGCCCAGCCGTCACGCGATATGAACTCGAACCCGCGCCAGGTGTCAAGGTCAGCAAGATCACGAATCTCGCCGACGATCTCGCACTGTCGCTTGCGGCATTCTCCGTGCGCATCGAGCCGATCCCCGGCAAGGCCGCGATCGGCATCGAAGTGCCGAACAAGGAACTTGAAGGTGTGCGCCTGCGCGAAGTGCTCGAGAATCCAAAGTTCGAACAGGCAAAGTCGAAGCTGACGTGCGGTCTCGGCATGGATATCGGCGGTCAGCCGATCTTTGCCGATCTCGGCAAGATGCCCCATCTCCTCGTCGCTGGTGCGACGGGCAGCGGCAAGTCTGTCTGCATCAATACGCTGATCACGAGCATCTTGTTCAAAGCAAAGCCAGACGAAGTCAAGTTCATCCTGATCGACCCGAAGATGGTCGAGCTCTCGAACTACAACGGCATCCCGCACCTCATGGTACCTGTCGTGACGGAGGCAAAGAAAGCCGCATCCGTCCTCAATTGGGCTGTGCAGGAAATGGAGAAGCGTTACGCGAAGTTTGCGGAGCACAATGTCCGCAACATGGCGACGTACAACGAGCATTTCCCCGACACGAAGATGCCGGCCATCGTCATCATCATCGATGAGCTCGCTGATCTCATGATGGTTGCGCCGCATGACGTCGAGGACGCGATCTGCCGCCTCGCGCAGAAAGCGCGTGCGGCAGGCATCCACATGGTGCTTGCGACGCAGCGTCCGTCCGTCGATGTCATCACGGGCATCATCAAGGCGAATATCCCGTCGCGCATCTCGTTTGCCGTGTCGAGTCAGATCGACTCGCGCACGATCCTTGATGCGAGCGGCGCAGAAAAGCTTCTGGGCAAAGGCGACATGTTGTTCTATCCCGTCGGCGCGGCCAAGCCTCGCCGCGTGCAGGGCGCGTTCATCAGCGATGAAGAAGTCGAGCGTTTGCTCGATTTCATCCGCGCGCAGGGACAGGCGGCCGAGCCAGACGAGGAAATCGTCGCATTCACGGAAAAGGCCATGGAAGAATCTGAGGATAGCGGCAAAAAAGGCAAGCGTAGCAAACCGAAAATCGACGAGCTGCTCGATGATGCCATCGCCTGTGTTCTCGCGACGGGCATCGCGTCTTCCAGCGGCATTCAGCGCCGTTTCTCCATCGGCTATGCGCGCGCCGCGCGACTCATCGACACGATGTGCGAACTCGGCATTGTCGGCCCTGCACATGGTAGCAAGCCGCGCGAGATCCTCATGAATGCCGAGCAGGCGCGCTCGGCGGTGGCAGCCGCACGAGCTGAGTCGTGACTTAACTCCGACTGAGATATTTCTTTCTAAAATTTTATACAGCGCTTGCAAATTGTACGAAATTGCGATACAATGACCCTAAAGCAAGATGTAATTCTTTGATTGTTTTACAGGAAAGAAGGGCATGAGTATGGTGGAAATGCGGCAAAATGTTCGTTTTCACCAGCTTGTGCAACAAGTGCTTCGCGACATCGATCACCAGCAGGCGCAGATGTATGGGGGAGCGAGTGTGCGTCCCATGGAGGGCGTCTCTCCGATCAAGACCCTCGTCGACGTTGTCCTCGAACAGGCGGCAGACGAAGGTGCTAGCGATATCCATGTAGAACCACAGGCCACAGGTGCACGCATTCGCGTTCGCATCGACGGGCTTCTTCAAGTACGGCAGGATCTTCCTCGGAAGGTCTATGCCGTTTTTTTGTCGCGTGTCAAAGTTCTCGCAAAGATGGATGTCAGTAAGGCGCGTGAACCGCAAGACGGGAGATTTACATTTTTGCGCGAGAGCGGCGACATCGATGTGCGCGTTGCGACGATGCCGTCCGTGAATGGTGAGGCGCTCGTCTTGCGCTTGCTGCCGCGCGACGGTCATGTCTGGCAGCTCGGGACGCTCGGTTTTTCGGAATGTGATGAGGCAAAGGTGCGTTCTTTGTTGCAGATTCCCTCGGGCATTCTTTGCTGGGTGGGGCCGATGGGATCAGGAAAAACGACGTCCCTCTATGCTTGTCTTTCGGAGCTCAACCGGGAGGAGACGAGTGTTGTGACACTCGATGACCCGGTAGAATATCTGTTGCCGGGCGTCTTGCAGATTCCTGTGCACGAAGAGGGAGAACAGACGTTTGCAAAGACATTCCGTCATGTTCTGCGCCTCGACGCGGAAATCTTTGCCGTTGGCGAAACGCGGGACGAAGAGACCGCAGAAGTAGCGCTCCGCGCGGCGCTCACGGGTCATCGCGTCCTTACGACGCTTCATGCCGAAGATGCCTGTCTTGCAGTGTTACGCCTGCTCGAGATGCATTTGCCGCCGTATCTTTTGGCGGCAACGCTTCGCGGTGTCATTGCGCAGCGTCTCGTGCGACGTATCTGCCCCGATTGTAAAGAAGTGTATGAAGCTGGCGCAGCGGAGGCAGAAGGCCTCGGCGTACCTGTCGGGACGCGACTGTTTCACGGGCGCGGCTGCGATGCTTGCCACGGGACGGGATATCGTGGCCGCATGGTGCTTGCAGAAGTGCTCGTGCTTGACGAGGCAATGCGGACGGAGATCGTACACGGCGTGGAAATTGAGGAGCTGCGCACGCTCGCGAAAGCTGCGGGGCTCCGAACGATGCTGGAAGACGGGCGCGCGAAGGTGCTCGCAGGCGAGACGACGTGGGAGGAAGTGAGGAGGAAGCTCTGTGGGACTTAAAATGCGAACCGTAGAGGATGTGCTCTCTTGCATGATCGAGCAAGAGGCGTCCGACCTCCATTTGACGCCGGACGAACCAGCGTTTTTGCGGAAAGATGGTTGTCTACAGGCGGTCGGCATTCTGCCGGCATTTTCGGTGGCATCATGGCTCGGCCAGCAAGCAGGACTCGTGTGCCGTCTCCAGAAGGCGAAGGAAGATGTGGACTTCTCCTTTTCGTTCCAGGGGCGGCGGCTACGTGGTCATGCATATCTCGCGGGTGGGAAAGAAGCGCTGGCCTTCCGACTGCTGCCAGAGCATATTCCGACATTTGCGAAGATTGGAGCGCCGACGGGGCTTGCAGAGCTCGCAAAGGCGCGTCATGGCTTGATCTTGCTAACAGGCCGCGTGGGTTCTGGAAAATCCACGACGCTAGCGGCCCTGTTGTTGGCACTTGCCGAGCAGCGTTCACTGCATTGTGTCACGTTGGAAGATCCCGTGGAGTTCATTTTTCATCACATGGGCAGCATGTTCCATCAGCGAGAGCTTGGACGGGATTTTTCTGCGTTTGACGCCGCGATTCGCAGCACGCTTCGCGAGGATCCCGATGTCTTGCTTGTCTCCGAATTACGCGATCGGGAGACGATTCGCGCGGCACTCGCGGCGGCGGAGGCCGGGACGCTCGTGCTCTCAACGGTCCATGCGCGGACGGCAGCAGAGGCACCACAGCGGCTTGCAGATTTTTTTCCTGCGGCAGAGCAAGGCCCTGTGCGGGCCGCACTCGCAGCGTCGTTGACGGCGATCGTCGCCGAGCGACTTGTCCGTGTACCCTCAGGGAGGCATGCCGTCTACGAGGTGCTACTGAGAACGCCCGCGATCTGCCATATGATCCGCACGGCAGCGGATCAGCAGATTCCATCGGCTGTGCTTTCGGGTGCACGCATCGGCATGACGACGTTTGCACAAGAAGGTCAACGGTTGCTACAAGCGGGCGTGCTGACGCAACAAAGCGTGCAAGAACTCATGGGGGAGGGTTGATATGGCTGTTTTTTCCTATCGGGCGCGGCAGGTGGACGGGACGCTGGCGGCTGGCGAGCTTGTGGCTGAGAGCGAGGCACAAGCCGTGCGTGAGATGCGCAGTCGCGGCCTGTTTGTGTCGCAACTCCAGCGCAAGCGAACACGACGTTGGCAGTTGACGGTGTTTCAGCGATCGTTTTCTCGTTCCCAGGTCGCGCCGTTTTTTCGCCAGCTGGCCGTCTTGCTGGCGGCGGGCATGTCACTTCACGAGAGCCTTGGGGCACTCGCAGGCGAGGAGACCGGATGCAGGCAGACATTCTTGACGGGGCTCCAGCAGGGGATTGCAGAGGGCCAACCGTTTTCGAAAGTTTTGCAGCGGCAGGAACGCATCTTTTCATCTGTGGCCGTTGGCATGGTGCGTGTCGGCGAGCAGGCCGGACGGCTCCCGGAGATGGTGGCAGAGCTGGCAGGTTGGATGGAGGAGGAACAGCGTGCGCGGGAGAAGTTGAAGACCGTCCTTGCGTATCCGATGATTCTCTTCGTGGAAACCCTGGCGATTGCTGGATTTTTGATTGGTTTTGTCTTGCCAGCGTTCGCGGAGCTCTTTCTGAGCATGCAGGCCGAGCTGCCATGGCCGACAAGGCTACTCTTGGAAATCGGAACATTCATGCAGGAAGATGCTTGGGCTATGATGATGACCGTGTTGGTTTTCGCTGTCGGTACAGGTGGCTTGATGCATCATCCACGGGTGCGAAGAGCTTGGGATCGATGGCAACTTTGCGGGCCGCTCTTTGGCAGGCTCCGACGTGAGGTCGTCTGGATGAAGACGTACCGAGCGCTCTCCGTGTTGACGGCCTGCGGCATCCCGCTCGATGAGGCCGTGCAGACGGCGGCTTCTGTTGCTGACAACCGCGCAATTGAGCGCGTGCTCATGGCAGCGGCACGCGGTATCGAGAATGGATTTCCGCTCTCAGAGGTCATCGCGGCAGAAACGTCGCTACCGCATGTGTTGCTGAAGTTTTTGCGGACGGGAGAACTCGCAGGTTGTCTGCCCGAGATGTTTGCACGCGGCGCGGATTCTGTCGCGCAGGCGGCAGCGGAACATGCAGCACGTTTGCAGGCTATGGCAGAACCAGCGGCCTATCTCGTGATATTCGCGCTCGTTGGCGGCTGCGTCGCGGCTGTGGCACTTCCGTGGATGGATATGATGACGATGTTTGTGTAGGGAAGGGGTGGAAGTATGATGAAATTTGATGAAAAAGGGTTCTCGTTAATTGAAATTTTGCTTGCGGTCAGTATCATCGGCATGATTGCGGCGGCTGCGGTGCCGAAGGCCGCGCATGTGCTGGCTGTGAGTCGAACACAGCGTGTCATTTCTGACTTGCAAACACTCGATGCGGCTGTTGTGATGTATGAAACGGAACATGGGACGCAGCCAGGAAGTCTGAATGACCTTTCGGATTACGTTCAAAATGGTACGAAGATCAAGCCACCTGGGAAAGCCATTCTCGGGACAGGTGCGGAAGTCGAGGCAAACGAGTATCTCCTGCAAAAGAGCGGGAGCGGAAAGGATATGCGTGCAACGTTTGGCGGTCATACGGCAGAGGAGTTTTTGCCAAGTGGGACAAACGCGGGCGATAAGACATGACAGGTACGATGTTCATGGCAGCGGGGTATCTTGTGTTCTTGCTGCTACTTTTCCGACTTTCCGTGGAAGATATCCGCACGGGCTTCCTTTATGATCGCTGGGTGATTCCCTTGGCAGGCGTCGGGCTTTTAATGGCAATCTTTCAGCAAGATTCGTTGTTCTCAGCCTTGGCAGGCGCCATGCTCGGTGGTGGCTTGCTTTTCCTCGTTCGCGTGGTGAGTCGCGGCGGGATTGGTGGCGGAGATGTGAAGCTTGCGGCAGCACTGGGGATCTGGACGGGGATTTCTGGCATTTTGCCCGCTCTGTTCTTAGCGTTTTTACTTGGCAGCGTCTGGGGCGTCGTTCTTCTCTTGCGTGGATGTGGGAGAAAGGCAAAGCTTCCATTCGGTCCCTGTCTTTCCATTGGCGGCATCGTTGGTGCTTTTTATGGGGATGCGATTCTTTCCTTTTACGAGACATTCTTTTGAGGTGGCAGGCGATGCGGGATCTCGGGAATCGTGGATTCGCTATGATGTATGTCCTTTTACTCATCACCGTTTCTGGCTTTTTGACGGTAGCAATTTTACCGCGTTGTGTGAGCTGGTACCATGCGGCACTCGTACAGTATGAGACGGATTGCCTCGTGAGCAATCTCCGCTTGTTGCAGCAGATGTCGCGCACGGCGGTGGTCTACCCGGCGAATGAGGGAGAAGCGGATGACATCTTGACGGTTGCAAAGCCGGAACTCGAATTCCGCGACAAGTTCCACCAATATCGCATCACGCGAATGGGGCGTTCGGAGGCAGGACTTCCGCAACGGCAAAACCTCGTCATCCATAGCTATCCACCTGCTATCACCGTGGCATCGTCGAATGCGAAGGGGACGATTGATTTCGGGCGGAATGGAGAAACAAAGGATATCATGACGATCGCGGTCTGCTACGAAAACGAACAGCAACGAGGAAAAGATGTCATCATCGATATTGCCGGGAGGATTCGCGTGGAGCAACATCATGAAAAATGAAGGCTTTCTATTTCTCGAGGCGGCCATTTTGGGCATTGTCCTCGTCGCCATGACGGCGCTATTTGCCTTGCCACGCCATGCAACGGAACTTCGGCGCATGGACAGTTGCCGCATGACGGCTATTTTCCTCGCAGAAGAGGAATTGGCGGAAATGGAAGCGCGTGCAACGCAGGGGGAACTTTCTGCGGGAACATATGGATGGCTCGGCCCAGCAGAGGATCTCGAGCATCGTCAGACATCCTATGAGGTCGTGGGAACGGCACAGCCGGAATCCGAGCGAGGATACCGGCTTCGCGTGCGGTTACAGTGGCAGGAAGGCGGAGCAGAAAAACATTTGGAACTCGAAAGGTGGATCGCACGTCATGATACGCAATGATGCACGCGGATTTTATGCGGCAGGCATTTCGTTCTCGCTTGTGACAATGACGCTTTTGGTGACGGGATTCGTGTTTCTCTCCTTCATGAAAACCGTGTTCCTGGAGCGAGCCGACCTCGAGTTGCAGCAGGAAATCGATCATGCGATGCGCACGGTCGGGAGGGACGCAGCGGAATCATCGACGTATGAGATCCATACGTCGGAATATGGCATGAATGTCGCATTTCATAAGGAACGTTCCGATATCAGTGTCGATAAAAAGAAAGGCGAGACGCGTTCCAAGGAAAGCGGCGTGACGTATGGCTTGCGGCCGGAGCATGGGAGCATGCGTTTTTGCAGGACGAGGAATCGTCTGAATGGAGCTCAGCCCATGACGGGAGAAAGCATGATCGGAGATGTCACCATCACATCGTTCCGCGCGGAGGCAGAGGCAAGTGGCGTGCATATCGTGCTCGAGGGACAGTCACGGCGGACGGGGCATACGTATCGACAGACAGCGGTCTACCCACTAGCGCGAAAGTCATGAGAAACGATGGGGAGCGCGGCGTAAGCTCGCTGTTTGGACTCGCGATGCTCGGCATCATGTTGCTCGCGGCGATGGGGCTTCTGGCCGTGGAGCGCAATGAATCCTATGCAACACACCAGTATGAAAGCGAGGTGCGTTTACGCCTCGCGGCGCAGAGCGAAGCGGAGCGGGCTGCCTTGCAGTTTGAGCAGCATGGCAAACGAGCAGGGATGACGGAGGACTCGCTAGCAAGTGCACCGGATGTGAAAGATGGAAAATGGGAAGTGGCTTGTGATACACGCGATGATGGAGTGGCGTATCGTGTCATGGCGTATTTCGAGCCTGGCGTGCGATCGAATGATCATGAGCTCATGATCGCGGCGACCACATGGTTTGCGACAGAAGAGTTTCATTTTCCGCTCGTGAAAAGCTATGTACGCGTGCGAGCACATCTCGTGAAATCAAAAGAGGGGGAGTATTATGTCTGGCTGGGATGGGTTCCGTGAGAGGTTCCACCATCGTGTGATGCGTGTCGCCGGTGTTGCTTTGCGGGAGGGGATGCTTCATGTCGTCGGGTTGGAACGCCGAGACGGGGCCTTTCAGGCCTCTTTTTTCTGCCATGTGATGCTGCAGGCAACAGAAGCAGAACTGCTGCAAGCGGTCGCAGAAAAGACGGCCTGCCTGCTCGCGCAAAAAGGCTGGGAAGATGAGCGCGTTGTCGCCGCGTTGCCAGAGGGGATGGCATCTGCATTTTCAGAAACGTTTCCACCAGGGGCGTCCTCGGAGGAAATGCAGGACATGGCACGTTATGCCGTCGAGGCGCAAGGCTTGTTTCCCGATGGTACTTATCGTGCGGCCTGTGCCCCTGCGCCGGATGGAACGCACGTGGTCGCGGCGATTTCAGAATCGCAACTGGCAAGCATTCGCGATGCATTTCAATCCGCAGGGATTCAGATTTGGGGTGCCGCTGTGACGCCAAAATCATTCAGCCTGATCTGCGAGGGAGCGGCGCTTTCGTGGGGGGAGGAAGTTATCTCGATTGCGCCGGAACTCCTTGGAAGCGATGGCATGTTTCATGGTTGGGTCGAAGGGGCGGCTGCTGCCATTTATGGCGCAGCTATCATGGTGCAGGCCGTCCATCGTCACGGGTTGTTGTTTCCGTTCGGTGCGGTTCAGCTTTCGGGATGGGCATGTGGCAGGATCGCGCTAGCAGCATGTGCTGTGGCGTTCATCGTGCTGGCCGTTTTCACAGCTTGGGATGTCTATACGTATGTCGCGGTACGGCAGGAACATCAGCAGGTGCGCTCCAATCTCGCGATGCTCTATGGCGATGCGCAGCACATGGAGGCGGATCGCGAGGAAAAAGCATGGGTCGAACGGCAGGACACGGCACTCCAAACGCTGACAAAAGAGGCGGGGCCGAGCTCTGCTGTGCTCGCGCATCTCGGGCGGTTGCCCGTGGACGGCATCTGCCTTGAAAAGCTGGAACTCGCGCAGGGGAAGCCGCTCCAACTCGAGGGCGAGGCTGTGACGTTCGATGCGCTGTCTGAGTATCTGCAAGGCTTCAGCAAGGACGAGGTGTTCTTCCCGCATGGCCCGCGCCTGCGCGATTCCTCGCGGCCGAAAGAGGCGGCACGTGGAGAGGACGGCGGGACGATTCATTTCTCGCTCGAGCTCGATGTCATGGGAAAGGAGGCGCCATGAGTGCAGGCAGTAAAGATTTTGCAACGCATCCGACAGCTCTCGGATCGTGACAAGCTCGGCCTTGCACTGCTCGTCCTGCTCTGGCTGGCTGCGGGCTGGTGGTACTTCGTCCATGTGCCGCTGCGCGACGCTACTGCCGCGATGCAGGCGGAGAGCGCGCAGGCGCATGCGCAACTCGTCGATGTGGAAAACTACCGCCAACAAGGGCAAAGCATCGAAGCGGCGGAAAAAGCGCAGAAGCAGCGCCATGCATTCCTACTGAAAGCGCTGCCGTCAGAGCTCGGGCAGGGCGCGTTCATCGGCGGGCTCGAACGCCTCGCGCTCGCAAAGCATTTGCGGCTTATCGGCGTACAGCCAGGCGAGGCGCTCACGCGGCCAGATGGCTTATCGGAGCTGCCTGTGACGGTGAAAGTCTCAGGCACGTATTTCGATCTTTTGGACTTCCTCGACGCGATTTCGTCCGCGCAGGCCGACGGCCGCTTCGTCATCGTGCGCGGCATGACGGTCGAGGCAGGGAAGGACGGCACGGCGCTCTCGGCTGTGCTCACGCTTTCCATCTTCGCGCAAGGGAAGGGCTGATGCTTGATTTCTCCTCGTCTTTGCTTTACACTATTGTTATCTTGTAAAGAACAGGATTGACAGAATTGACAGAGATCATAGAAATGATGAGGTGGCAGATATGAGTAGTTTACGATTCCTGACGGCAGGGGAGTCGCATGGGCCGCGACTGACGGCGATTCTCGAGGGCTTGCCCGCAGGGCTCGCGCTCAACGTTTCGCGCATCGACCGCGATCTCGCGCGGCGGCAGCAGGGCTATGGGCGCGGCGGCCGCATGAAGATCGAGAAAGACCATGTGGATGTGGTGTCGGGCGTGCGCTTTGGCGAGACGCTCGGCGGCCCGATCACGCTTTCCGTGACGAACCGCGATTTCCAGAACTGGACGGATCGCATGGCGCCGTTTGGCGAGCCTGCGGGCGAGCCCGTCACGGCGGCGCGCCCTGGCCATGCCGACCTTACGGGATACAAAAAGTATGCGAGAAAGGACATCCGTGACATCCTCGAGCGCTCGAGCGCCCGCGAGACGACGATGCGCGTGGCGGTCGGCGGCGTCTGCAAGGAATTTTTGCGCGCGCTCGGCGTCGATGTCGTCTCACATGTCACGAAGATCGGCGGCGTCGCGATCGACCCTGCGAACGTGGACGTCACGAAGATCCTCGGTACGGACGCGCCGCTCGATCCCGATGGGCTGAACTGCTATGACAAGGACGCGGAGGAGCGCATGAAAGCGCGCATCCGCGAGGCCATGGCGGCAGGCGACACGCTCGGCGGCACGTTCGAAGTCATCGCGCGCGGCCTGCCGCTCGGCCTCGGCTCGCACATCCAGTGGGATCGCCGCCTCGATGCGCGGCTTGCCGGCGCGATGATGTCGATCCAGGCTATCAAGGGCGTCGAGATCGGTGCGGGCTTCGAGTACGCGGAAAAGCCCGGCAGCGTGATGCACGACGAGATGTACATCGATGGTACGCATGTCTATCGCAAGACGAACAACGCGGGCGGCCTCGAAGGCGGCATGACGAATGGCGAGCCTGTCGTCGTGCGCGCCGTCATGAAGCCGATTCCGACGCTGATGCAGCCGCTGCATTCTGTCGATGTCGCAAAGAAGGAGCCCGTGCTTGCGTGCAAGGAGCGCAGTGATGCCTGCGCCGTCTCGGCAGCGTCTGTCGTCGGCGAGGCCATGGTCGCGTTCGTGCTCGCGCAAGCCATCGTCGAGAAATTCGGCGGCGATGCGATGGTGGATGTGAAAGCGGCCATTGCGGCATACAACGAACGCGTGGAAAAGGACTGGTGAGCGGATGAAGAACATCGTCCTGATTGGTTTCATGGGCACGGGCAAGACGAGCACGGGCAAGACGCTCGCCGGACGGCTCGGCTTCTCGTTCCTCGACCTCGACGAGGCCATCGAGCAGGAGGCGGGCATGACGATTCCTGCCATCTTCGAGCAGTATGGCGAGGAAGGTTTCCGTACGCGCGAGCGAGAGGCCGTGCAGCGCGCGGCGGAGCGGCGCAACACCGTCATCTCGACGGGCGGCGGCACGGTGAAGAGCGCGGAGAACATGGAGCACCTGCGCGCGCATGGCGTCATCGTCTGCCTGACCGCTGATGTCGACACGATCCTCGCACGGACATCGATGCGCGGCCAGCGTCCCGT
Organism: Selenomonadaceae bacterium; assembly: GCA_034186105.1. GTDB lineage: Bacteria > Bacillota > Negativicutes > Selenomonadales > Selenomonadaceae > Selenomonas_C. The sequence goes on along the minus strand of JAXGCE010000019.1, from coordinate 74,257 downwards.
GCTCGACGGGCAGGACACGGGCGACCGCCGCGCAGCCATCGAGCAGCTGCTCGCGGAGCGCGCCGGCCTCTATGCCGGTGCGGACTACACGGTCGATACGAGCGAATGGTCGCCGCTGCAAGTCGTCGATGACATCGTGAAATTTCTGCGCGGGAGGGGCATGCTGCATGGATAAAGTAGATCGGAAAGAAGACAAACGCATTGTGCGCGTCGAACTCGGCAAAGACAGCTATGACATCGTCATCGGGCGCGGACTCGGCGCGGAGCTTGCTGCCTTCGTCCGCACGAAGAAGTACTCGAAGAAAGCGCTCGTTGTGACGGACAGCAACGTCGGGCCACTCTATGCGGATGGCGTCCGCACACGCCTCGAAGAAGCAGGACTCGAACCCATCATCTATACGTTCCCGGCCGGCGAGAGCTCGAAGACGATGGCTGTCGCGGAGGACATCTACACGCGCATCATCGAGCACGGCCTCGACCGCCGCTCGCCCGTCTTCGCGCTTGGCGGCGGCGTCGTCGGCGACCTCGCGGGCTTTGTCGCGAGCACGTACATGCGCGGCGTGCCGTTCGTGCAGCTGCCGACGAGCCTGCTCGCGCAAGTCGATTCCAGCGTCGGCGGCAAGGTCGCCGTCGACCATCCGCTCGGCAAGAACCTGATCGGCTGCTTCTACCAGCCCGATGCCGTCTTCATCGACCTCGACCTCATGGAGACACTACCGAAACGCGAGATCGCGACAGGGCTCGGTGAAATCGTCAAATACGGCATCCTCTATGATGCGGACTTCTTCACGTTTCTCGAAGCGCATGTAGGCGACGTGCTCGTGCTCGCGCCCGAGGCGGCCGTCCACATGATCGCGCGGTCGTGCGAGATCAAGGCGGCTGTCGTCAGCCAGGACGAAAAGGAATCCGGTCTGCGGCGCATCTTGAATTTTGGACACACGATGGCGCATGCCATCGAGCAGGAGACCGGCTATGTGCGCTACAACCACGGCGAGGCCGTCGCCATCGGCATGGTCGGCGCCATGGACATCAGCTATCGCCTCGGCCTCGTGGATGATGCGACGATCGAGCGCACGACGCAGCTCATCGCACGCCTCGGCTTGCCGACAAAAGCGGAAGGCTGCACGGTCGATGCGATGTACGCCGGCATCTTCCACGACAAGAAGACCGTCAACGGCAAAGTCAACTGGGTGCTCGCCGACCGCATCGGTCACACCATCGTGAAAAACGACGTTCCAGAAACGATCGTGCGCGCCGCCATGGCAGGCGTTCTGGCGTAAAAAGATTTTCTTGCGTGCGCCTTGTTTTTATGATATACTTCCAAAGTACTGGGCGGTCCTCTGGACGGGAATGAGAAGGAAGCTTCCGCCACGAACGCCAGCAGCAAGGAGGAAACAGAATGAATATCATCGAAGCTTTGGAAAAAGAGCAGCTCAAGAGCGACATCCCCGCGTTCGCACCTGGCGACACGGTTCGCGTCCATGCGAAGATCGTCGAGGGCACGCGTGAGCGTATCCAGATGTTCGAGGGCGTCGTCATCGCTCGTCAGGGCAAGGGTGTCCGCGAGACGTTCACGGTCCGTCGCATCTCCTATGGTGTCGGCGTCGAGCGTACGTTCCCGGTGCATTCCCCGCGTATCGACAAGATCGATGTCCTGCGCAAAGGTATCGTGCGCCGTGCGAAGCTCTACTATCTCCGCAATCTCACGGGCAAGGCTGCTCGCATTCGCGAGAAACGCTGAAATCCAGCCGGGGGCTGCCATGTGCAGCCCCTTTTTCTTGTAAAAAATTTGTGGAGGGATTCTCTTGAAGAAACTCGTTGTCGCCATCGACGGGCCGGCAGGTGCCGGCAAGAGCACGGTCGCGAAGCTCGCGGCGAAGGAGCTCGGCTACACGTATATCGACACGGGCGCGATGTATCGCGCCGTTGCGTGGAAGATGCTGCAGGCGAAGAAAGAGGTCACGGATGCACTGATTCTGGACGTCACGCGTGACATCGATGTGCGCCTCGCATATGCGGACGGTGTGACGCAGGTCTTTGTCGACGGGCAGAACATCACGGGCGAGATCCGCACGCCAGAGGTCAGCCGCATCGTTTCGCAGGTCGCCGCGCTCGGCCCCGTGCGCGAAAAGATGGTCGAGCTCCAGCGCCAGATGGCGACGGAAGGCGGCGTGCTCATGGATGGCCGCGACATCGCGACGCATGTGCTGCCGGATGCCGATGTCAAGATTTTCCTGACGGCCTCCATCGAGGAACGCGCCCAGCGCCGCTGGAAGGAAATGAAGAAAAAAGGTTACGACATGAGCCTTGCGGAGCTCCAGGAAGACATCGCGGCACGCGACAAGGCCGACAGCGAGCGCGAAATCTCACCGCTCGTGCAGGCCGATGACGCGACGCTCCTCGATACGACGGGGCTCTCGATTGATGAGGTCGTCGCGCGTATCCTCGCGATGTGCAGCGAAGCGGGCAGGTGATTCGATGCTTTACGCATTCCTCAAAATCTTCTTCCAGACGCTCTTTCGCATCGTGTTCCGCGCGCGCGTGCGCGGCACGGAAAACTTGCCGAAGGAAGGCGCGGTCATCCTCGCGGCAAACCACATGAGCAACTGGGATCCGCCGCTCCTTGCGTGCTTCATGCCGCGCATCGTCTCGTACATGGCGAAGGAAGAACTGTTCGAGCATCCAGTCTTTGGCACGGCCATTCGCATCTGCCACGCATTTCCCGTGAAGCGCGGCGCCGCGGACCGCGCGGCCATCAAGACAGCTGTGCAGGTATTGAAGGGCGGCCACTGCCTCGGCCTGTTCCCCGAGGGGACGCGTAGCCGCACGGGCAAGATGAAGAAGGCAGAGGCCGGCGTCGGTCTCATCGCGGCCATGACGGGCGCACCTGTCGTGCCGGCCGCCATCCTCGGCACGGACAAGATCTTCGCAAATGGCGGATTCCTGCCAAAGCTCACGATCCTCGTCGGCGAGCCGATGACGTTCACGGGCGACCGCAAGGATAAAGCGCAGCTCGAAGCATTCTCGCAGTCGATCCTCGACGAGATCGCGCGCATGAAGCAGACAGTCTGAGGCCGTACGCGAGAAAAAATTTTAGAAAAGGGCGCGAGGGCTCTATACATTCTGCCGCGAAAATGATATACTAGCTCTTGGATTGCTTGACGGCTTCATGAAAACAAGCTGGATAGGCATGAAATTACAGAGGTGGTAGATCGTTTGGAAGTCCTTTTAGCAGACTATCTTGGCTTCTGTTATGGCGTGAAGCGCGCCATCAAGATCGCCCGGGAAAATGCTTCGCCGGATGGCAGCTCCTGTACGCTCGGCCCCATCATCCACAATCCGCAGATGGTGGAGCGGCTCAAAACCGAGGGCGTCGGAACGGTCGACCATCTGGACGACCTGCCGCAGGGCAGGATCATCATCCGCTCGCATGGCGTCGGCCCCGACACCTATGACGAAGCGGAGAGTCGCGGGCTCGAGCTCGTCGATGCGACATGTCCCCATGTCAAGAAAGCGCAGCTTTCGGCCAACGAACTGGCGGAGCAGGGATACCACGTCGTCATCATCGGCGAGAAGCGCCACCCGGAAGTCCAGAGCATTGGCGAATGGGCGGGCGGCGACGCGGACATCGTCGAGACCGAGGAGGAAGCAGAGAAGCTTGGAAGTTTTCCCCGGCTTGGCATCGTCTCGCAGACGACGTTTTCCGGCGAACGGTTCAAGTCCATCGTCAGCGTGCTCCTCGAAAAGTCGCGCGACGTGCGGATCCTCCGCACGATCTGCACGGCGACGGATCAGCGGCAGAAAGCTGCGCAGGAGCTCGCGAAAAATGTCGATGTCATGCTCGTCATCGGCGGTAAGAACAGCGCGAATACGACGCGCCTCGCACAGCTTTGTGCGAACATCTGCCCGACCCATCATATCGAGACAGCCGAAGAGCTGCAGGCCGGGTGGTTCCAAAACATTGAAAAAATTGGTATTACAGCTGGTGCTTCTACACCGGACTGGATTATCAAGGAGGTATATATAAAGTGTCAGAGGATATGAAAACCCTTTTAGAGGAAGAAGAGAAGAACAGCCCGGAGATCCGGGAGCATGAGGTCGTAAAAGGCAAGGTCGTGCTCGTCAACAAGAGCGAGGCCTTTATCGATATCGGCTACAAGCAGGAAATCCCTGTTCCGAAAAAAGAGCTGGCTTATCCGGAGCCTGATTCCGCAGAGGACGTCGTGAGCGTCGGCGATGAGATCGACGTCTACATCGTCTCCCTCGGCGGCGAGAATGGCGGCCTCCTTTCCAAAGTCAAGGCAGATCGCATGGCTGCATGGAAAGATATGGAAGGCGTCCAGGAACGCGGCGAGACGGTCGAAGCGAAGATCCAGCAGGTCGTCAAGGGCGGCCTCGTGGCTTCCGTCAACGGCCTCCGCGGCTTCATCCCGGCTTCCCAGATGGAGCTTCACTTCGTGAAAGACCTCTCCATCTATGTCGGCCAGGTGGTCGAAGCACTGCCGATCGAGATCGACGTGCGCAAGCAGCGCCTCGTCCTCTCTCGCCGTCAGCTCCTCGAGGCTGAGCGTGAGAAGCGTCAGGCAGAGATCTTCGAGACGCTCGAAGCTGGCCAGACGGTCAAGGGCGTTGTCAAGCGCCTCGTGGACTATGGTGCTTTCATCGACATCGGCGGCGTGGACGGCCTCGCTCACATCTCCGACCTCGCTTGGCACCGTGTCAACAAGCCGAGCGATGTGCTCCAGGTCGGCCAGGAACTCGACGTCTACGTCAAGAATGTCGACAAGGAAGCAAAGCGCATCTCGCTGTCCGTCAAGGATACGATGCGTGATCCGTGGCTCGACAAGGCGGAGAAGTACGCCGAGGGCGACCACATCGAAGGCAAGGTCATCAAGCTGACGGACTTCGGTGCATTCATGGAAATCGAGCCGGGCTTCGACGGCCTCATCCCGATGGGCGAGCTCGCTGACCACCGCATCGAGCGTGCTGATGAAGCTGTCCACACGGGCGACATCGTCAAGGTCAAAGTCCTCCGCATCGACATGAAGCGCAAGCGCATCTCGCTCTCCATCACGAAAGCAAAGCGCGACGGCGACCAGGCCATCTACAAGAGCTATCTGAAGGAGCAGGAAGCTGCAGAAAACAGCGACGCTCAGGAGTAATCCTCAGACGATAGAAAAAGATTCGAGGAGTGATGTTTTCATCACTCCTTTTTCTATGTTATGATGGTAGTATGAAGATAGGAAGACAGGAGGCAGGGCTATGGGAAGACATCGTTATGCAGGGGAGATCCTGCGCGTGCCGGAGGGCACGCTCGCGGACGAGCTCGGCCTCGTCACAGGGGACAAGATCCTCGAGATCAATGAGATGCCGCTCCGCGACATCATCGACCTGAGTTTTGCGTTCGCCGATGAAGAGATCGATATGCTCGTTGAGCATGCGGATGGAGAGCAGGAAATGATCTCGTTTGACAAGGACTATGACGAAGAGCTCGGCGCAGAATTCACGTCAGCCGTGTTCGATGGCATCCGCCGCTGCGCGAACAACTGCTATTTTTGCTTCGTCAACATGGGAGCGCCGGATGCCCGTGCGAGCCTCGCCATCAAGGATGACGACTACCGCCTTTCGTTCCTCTATGGCAATTTCGTGACGCTCACGAACATGGCTGAGGCGGATTTCCGCCGCATCGAGCAGTTCCACCTGTCGCCACTCTATGTCTCCGTACAGTGCATGAATCCCGAGCTGCGCGCAAAGATGCTCCGCTGCAAGCGAGCGAGCGAGATCGCAAAGCAGCTTGATCGCCTCGAAGCAGCCGGTGCAGACTACCACACGCAGGTTGTGCTCTGTGCCGGCCTCAATGACGGCGAGGAACTCGCGCGCACGATTCGCGAGATCGTGGCGCGGCGGCCGCATGCGCTGTCACTGGCCGTCGTGCCGGTCGGCATCACGAAGTATCGCACAGATCCCTATCCGCTGCAGCAGTTCGACGCCGCAGGTGCCGCCGCTGTCATCGACGAAGCTGAGCGCTGGCAGCAGAAGCTGCGCGAAGAGACGGGGCGCACGTTTCTCTATCTCGGTGATGAGTTCTATTTCCTTGCGGGGCGTGACGTACCGCCCGAGGAATGGTACGATGGCTTTCCGCAGCTCGACAATGGTATCGGCCTGACACGCAGCTTCCTCAAAGACTGGGAAGAGACGGGAGCAGGGGAGAAGGAACGGCCGCAGGGAACGGCTGCGAAGGATGCAGAAGCAGCGGAAGCGCCGCAATATCTTGATGTTGTGACCGGCACGTCCGTCGCGCCGATCTTCGAGCAGCTGGCGCGTGCGGCTGAAGTCGAGGTGCCGCATCTCCATGTCCGCATCGTGCCCGTGGAAAATGATTTCTTTGGCACGACGGTCAATGTTTCGGGTCTCCTGACGGGCAAGGACATCCTCGCAGCACTCGGAAAACTCAATGGCCCGCGTACGGGCGTCCTGATTCCCGAGTGCGCGCTGCGTGCAGGCGAGGACATCTTCCTCGACGACATGACGCTGACGGCGTTCCGCGAGGCGCTTCCGGGCGTCCGCGTCGAGCCCGTGCAGGGCGGCGCCGACTACTGGCAGGCCCTCCACGACTGGCCAAACTACCACAAGGCGCGGGCAGGCGAGACGGCCTACATGTGGCAGAGCAATGCAGCATATACAAAAGCAATGTAATCTATCTTAATGAAAACGAACAAGGAAAGAAGGAGAGACTTTTGAGCAAACCCATCGTTGCCATCGTCGGCCGGCCGAATGTCGGCAAGTCGACGCTTTTCAACCAGATCGGCAAGCAGCGCGTGTCCATCGTCGACGACATGCCCGGCGTCACGCGCGACCGCATCTATCTCGATGCCGAGTGGCTCGGCCATGAGTTCACGATGATCGACACGGGGGGCATCGAGCTCGACGAGAGCGACCACATTCTGAAATCCATGCGCCAGCAGGCGCAGATCGCCATGGAGGAGGCCGACGTCATCCTGTTCGTCGTCGATGGCCGCGCCGGCCTCACGCCTGCCGATGACGAAGTCGGCCACATGCTGCGCGCGACGAAGAAGCCTGTCATCCTCGCCGTCAACAAGGTCGACAGCCCCGAGCGCCAGATGGACGTCTATGAGTTCTACAGTCTCGGCCTCGGCGACCCGATCGGCATTTCGGCATCAAATGCCATGAACCTCGGCGACCTGCTCGACGTCATCGTTGCGGCATTTCCCGAGAAAGACGGCGAGGACAAGGCCGAGGACGAAATCAGCATCGCTGTCATCGGCCGCCCGAATGTCGGCAAGTCGTCCATCGTCAACAAGATCCTCGGCGAAGACCGCGTCATTGTCAGCGACATCCCTGGCACGACGCGCGACGCCATCGACACGCATTTCGTCAAGGACGATCAGAAATACATGCTGATCGACACGGCCGGCATGCGCCGTCGCGGCAAGATCGACGAGCCGGTCGAGCGCTACAGCGTCATGCGCTCGCTGCGCGCCATCGACCGCGCCGACGTCGTGCTCATGATGATCAATGCGGCCGAAGGCATCACGGAGCAGGACAAGAAGATCGCGGGCTACGCGCATGAGTCTGGCCGTGGCGTCGTCATCGTCGTCAACAAGTGGGACATATACCCTGACAAGGACGACAAATCGACGCTGCGCTTCACGGAAGACCTGCGCGACGAACTCGGCTTCTTGCAATACGCGCCGATCCTCTACGCTTCGGCGCTGACGGGCCAGCGCGTCGGCCGCGTGACGGAGCTCGTGAAGTACGTCGCCGAGCAGCAGTCCATGCGCATCAAGACGAGCGTTCTCAACGAGCTCATCCGCGACGCCGTCTCCGTCAACCCGCCGCCGATGCATCGCGGCCGCCAGCTCAAGATCCTGTTCATGACGCAGGCCGATGTCAAGCCACCGAAATTCATCATCTTCGTCAACGACCCCGAACTCATGCATTTTTCGTATCTGCGCTTTATCGAGAACCGCCTGCGCGAGCAGTTCGGTTTCGAAGGCACGCCGCTCGTGCTCATCGTCCGCAAGCGCAATGAAGACGAGGAGGCATAACCCATGAGTCTCATGCTGATCTTTTCGCTCGTCGCGAGCTATCTCTTGGGCTCCATCCCGAACGGTCTCTGGCTTGGCAAGGCGCTTTGGCAGACGGACCTCCGCCAGCATGGCAGCCACAACATTGGCGCGACGAATGCCTGGCGCACGCTCGGCAAAGGGCCAGGCTTTTTGATCTTTTTGCTCGACATGCTCAAAGGCCTCGTCTCTGTCTGGCTCGGCAGCGTGTTCGTCGGCACGCCCGTCGCGATGATCCTCTGCGGCATCTTCGCTATCATCGGGCATTCACTGTCGATCTTTCTGCAGTTTCATGGTGGCAAAGGCGTCGCGACGGGGCTCGGCGTCATCCTCATGCTCATGCCCGTGCCGACGCTCATCGTCTTCGCCGTCTGGCTTGCCATCGTCGCCGTCACGCGTTACGTCTCGCTCGGATCTATCGTCGGCGCCGCCTTCGTGCCCATCATGGCGTGGCTTTGGGGGTATAGCTACGAGTATATCCTCTTCGGCCTGCTCGCGGCGCTTCTGATCATTGTGCGCCATCATGCGAACATCGGCCGCCTGCTCTCAGGGACGGAAAGCAAGATCCACGCCGGTCATCGCTGAGGATGCTTTGAATTCTTACTATTGCAGGATTTTCTGATTTATGCTAAGATAATTGCCAGACAAAGGCGAGGAAGAAGAGGAGTAACTGCGCGGGAGCCCGGAGAGAGGAAACGGCTGGTGAAAGTTTCTGGCAACGTGGAGTGAAGGTCGCTTTGGAGCTGTTCATGTGAAAGAACGTAGCATGAGACGCGTCATCGGCGTTATAGATGATGAGCCTTGTGATCTGTTGTGATTTTGACGATCATAGGGGAAGTTAGGTGGTAACACGGAAGCAAGCGCTTTCGTCCTTCGGGGCGAAGGCGCTTTTTGTATGAATGGAGGATTTTCATGGCAGAGCAGGAGCAGGGAAACAACATCCCGAAAGTCTACGATCCGCAGTCGTTTGAGAAGAAGTGGTACAAGTTCTGGGAGGACAACAAGTTCTTCCATGCAGACGTGGATAAGTCGAAGAAGCCGTACAGCATGGTCATCCCGCCGCCGAATGTCACGGGCCAGCTGCACATGGGCCACGCGCTCGACAACACGCTGCAGGACATCTTGATCCGCTACCATCGCATGCAGGGCTATAACACGGTCTGGGTGCCGGGCTGCGACCATGCCGGCATCGCGACGCAGGCAAAGGTCGAGGGCGCGCTGCGCGAGGAGGGCACGAACCGCTATGAGCTCGGCCGCGAAAAGTTCCTCGAGCGCGTCTGGGATTGGAAGGAAAAGTTCGGCAGCCGCATCATGTTCCAGCTGCGTTCGCTCGGCTCGTCGCTCGATTGGGATCGCGAGCGCTTCACGATGGACGAGGGCTGCTCGCGTGCTGTGCGCGAAGTCTTTGTCTCGCTGTATGAAAAGGGCCTCATTTATCAGGGCACGCGCATCACGAACTGGTGCCCGTCGTGCAACACGGCCATCTCCGATATCGAGGTCGAGCATGAGACGGAGCAGGGTCATCTCTGGCATCTGCGCTATGCTGTCGAGGGTGAATCGGGGAGATTCGTCGAGATCGCGACGACGCGCCCGGAGACGATGTTTGGCGATACGGGTGTCGCTGTGCATCCAGATGACGAGCGTTATAAAGACCTCGTCGGCAAGACGCTGATCCTGCCGATCGTGAATCGCCGCATCCCGCTGTTCGCAGATGAATACGTCGACAAGGAATTCGGTACGGGCGCTGTCAAGGTCACGCCGGCGCACGATCCGAACGATTTCGAGATGGGGCAGCGCCATCACCTCGAAGAAATCAAGGTCATCGGCAACACGGGCAAGATGCTCGAAGGTGCCGGAAAATATGCGGGCATGGATCGCTATGAGTGCCGCAAGGCGCTCGTCAAGGAGCTCGAGGAGACGGGCGTGCTCGTATCGGTCGAGGAGCATGAGCATGCCGTCGGCCATTGCTCGCGCTGCCATTCTACGATCGAGCCGCTCGTTTCGAAGCAGTGGTTCGTGAAGATGGAATCACTCGCAAAGCCGGCGATTGAGGCCGTCAAAGATGGCCGCATCCAGTTTGTGCCGGAGCGCTTCACGAAGATCTACATCAACTGGCTCGAAAATATCCGCGACTGGTGCATTTCGCGCCAGCTCTGGTGGGGCCACCGCATCCCGGCCTGGTACTGCGATGACTGCGGCGAGACGAGCGTCAGCCGCACGGATCTCACAGAATGCCCGCACTGCCACAGCAAGCACATCCACCAGGACGAGGACGTGCTCGATACGTGGTTCTCGTCGGGGCTCTGGCCATTCGAGACGTTTGGCTGGCCGGAGCAGACGGAAGACCTCAAGCAATTCTATCCGACGTCGACGCTCGTCACGGGCTATGACATCATCTTCTTCTGGGTCGCGCGCATGGTTATGATGGGACTGGAATTCGGCAAAGACATCCCGTTCCATCATGTCTTCATCCACGGTCTCGTGCGCGACAGCCAGGGCCGCAAGATGTCGAAATCCCTTGGCAACGGCATCGACCCGGTCGAGGTCGTCGAGAAGTATGGGGCGGACACGCTGCGCTTCATGCTGATCACGGGCAACACACCGGGCAACGACATGCGCTTCTATTGGGAGCGCGTCGAGAGTGCGCGCAACTTTGCGAACAAGATCTGGAACGCGTCGCGCTATATGCTTATGAACCTTGAGGGATTTGACAAGAACTTCCAACCCGAAGAGAACGACTACACGCTCGCCGACCGCTGGATCCTTTCGCGCTATGCCCGCACGGCGCGCGATGTCACGGAAAGCCTTGACAAGTTCGAGCTCGGCGAAGCTGGCCGCATGATCTACGAGTTCATCTGGAACGAGTTCTGCGACTGGTACATCGAGCTCACGAAAGCGCGTCTCTATGACAAAGAGAACCCGCGCGCGAAGAACACGGCGCTCTACGTATTGTCGTACGTTCTCGAGCACACGCTGCGCCTGCTGCATCCGTTCATGCCGTTCCTCACAGAGGAGATCTGGCAGAAAGTGCCGCATGACGAAGCAGTCAAGAGCATCATGATCGCTGATTGGCCAACGGGCGATGAAAATATGATCCATGATGACATCGAAGCACAGATGACGGCCATCATGGAGACGATCAAGACGGTCCGCAACCTGCGCGCCGAAGTCGGTGCTGCGCCGGGCAAGAAGAGCGAAGTCATCTTGAATTTCACAGATGAGTCGCTGTGCTCGGTCTTTGAAGCGCATAAAGGCTATCTCGTCGCACTCGCGGCCGCCGAGCCTGTCACGTTGCTCACGGCTGGCGCGGGCAAGCCGGAAAACGCCATGGCTGGTGTCGTCGGCGGCGTCGAGATCTATCTGCCGCTCAAAGGCCTCATCGACGTCGAGAAGGAGACGGCGCGCCTGACGAAGGAAATGGACAAGCTCGCAAAAGAGATCAAGAAGCTGAACGGCAAGCTGTCGAATGAAGGCTTCCTCAAGAAAGCGCCGGCGCAGGTCGTTGAGGGCGAGCGCACGAAGCTCGCGGGCTATGAGGAAAAGATGAAGTCGCTCGAAGCACGTCTTGCGGACCTCAAGAAGCTCTGATGGAGGCATAAAATATGAACTATCGGGAAGCATTGGCCTATCTCGATGGGCTGAATGTCTTCGGCGTGCGGCTCGGCCTCGCACGGATCCAGCGACTCTTGGAACTCTTGGGCACGCCGCAGGATCGCTATCGTACGATCCATGTGACGGGCACGAATGGCAAGGGGTCGGTCTCCGCGATGCTTGCGGGTATTTTGCAGCAGTCGTCCATCCGCACGGGACTCTACATCTCGCCGCATCTCGTTTCGTACACGGAGCGCATGCAGATTGACGGACAGCCGATTTCTGAGCAGGAATTCGCGGAGTGCATTTCTGTCGTGCGCGGCTATATCGAGCAGATGATGGCCGAGGGCGCGGAGTGCCCGACGCAGTTCGAGGCATTGACGGCGACGGCGTTCTACTACTTTGCAAAGAAGCATGTGGAATACGCCGTCATCGAAGTCGGCCTCGGCGGGCTGCTCGATTCGACGAACGTCATCACGCCAGAGGTCTCCGTCATCACGAATGTCGCGCTCGAGCATGCGAAGCTCTGCGGCGGCACGCTCGCAGGCGTCGCGCATCACAAGGCCGGCATCATCAAGGAAGGCGTCCCTGTCGTAACGGCCGCGACGGGCATGCCGCTCGCCATCATCCGCGAGACGGCGGAAAACCACAATGCGGACATCTTCGTGGAAGGGGAGGACTTCACGGTCGAAGCTGGCGACATTTCGCCGCGTGGCCAGAAATTCTTCTTTTCCTCGACGATCACGGGCGTCAGTCGCGATCCGTATGCGCTGCATCTGCTCGGCGCGCATCAGGTGCAGAACGCTGGCCTCGCCATCATGGCAGCGTATCTCTTGCACAACAGCGATGCGCGCATCCACGAGCAGACGATTCATGAGGCGCTGCGCCTCGTCGTCTGGCCCGGCCGTTTCGAGGTGCTCGAAGTGCCGGCCATCGGCGCGGCAGACGATCAGATCGTCGTCATCGATGGTGCGCACAATCCGGCCGGCATGACGGTACTGCGGCGCGGGCTTGACGATTATTTCCCGACAGCCGCGCGCGTGCTGCTGCTCGGCATCTTGCATGACAAAGCTGTCGACGAGATGCTCCGCATCCTCGTGCGGCCCGATGACATCGTCGTCGTGACGCCACCTCAATCCGACCGCGCCGAAGCGACGGCAATTCTTGCCGAAAAGGCAAAGACCGTCGCACATCATGTCGAAGCATTTGACGATAACGACCAGGCGCTCGCGCGGGCCATGGAGCTCGCGGGCGGGCGGCGGTTGCTCGTCGCAGCGGGTTCGCTGTATCTCATCGGCGGCCTGCGACAGGTATTGCTCGGCAAAGCAGACAAGCTCTGCGAGGCGGGAAGGGGGCTCCCACATGCCAGCTGACGAAGCAAGACCCCAAGACGCAAATGAAGTGCTCGAAGGCCTGCGCAAGAAGCGTCGCACGCGGCAGCTGAACCGCCTGATCCGCCTTGCGCTCGTGCTCGAGGGCTTCACGCTCGCGCTCTGGCCAGGCGTGGCGACGATCGTCGTCATCGTTGGCAGCTTGCTGACGCTTTGGAAGCTCCGTGTCGATGTCGATATGAAGTTCCGCCGCCTGCCGTTCGACGTGCCAGCTGTGATTTTCGCGGCGTTCGGCCTCGCGTCGGTCGCTGGTTCGCCAGATCCGGCGTTCAGCTTTTACAACTATTACAACCTCGTCGGTGTTTATCTCCTGATGTACTTCTTCATCGGGCAGAATGTGCGTACGGCGAAGGATTTCAAAGACCTGCTCACGGCGCTCGCGTTGTCGGCGCTCTGTGTCGTGCTGTATGGCTACTACCAGTTCGCGTTCGGTATCGATACGAGTGCGATGAAATGGGTCGATGGCAACGCGTTCCCCGAGCTCAAGAAGCGTGTGTTCTCGACATGGGAAAACCCGAACATCCTTGCAGGCTATCTCGACATCGCGCTGTGCATGGCACTCGGTCTCTTTGTCAAGATGAAGGCACGCGGCCAACGCATCGCGCTCGCGCTCGCGATGGTCGCGCTTGCGTCCTGCCTCGCCATGACGTATGCGCGCGGCGCCTGCCTCGCCATTGCCGTCGTCTTTGCCTGCTATGGCATCCTGCGCGACTGGCGCGTGCTCGTCGCCTGCGTCGTCGTCGTTGCGGGCATCTTTGCGGCCGACCCAGCGCTTGTCGGGCGATTGACGTCCGTCTTCACGACGGTCGATACATCGACGGAGATGCGCTTCGCATTCTGGGAGAGCACGATCGCGATGATCGAGGATCATCCATTCTTCGGCATCGGCTGGGGCGCGTACTGGATGGTCTATCCGCTCTACGACTTCTACATGCAGGGCGCGGCGGGCAAGGAGATCGTCATCGTCCACGCGCACAACATGTATCTGAACTACATGGCCGAGATCGGCGTCGTTGGCGCAATCGCGTTCTTCTGGTTCTTCTTCGGCACGATGTTTACGGCGTTGCGCACGCATTTCAAGTCGCCCGAGGAAATTGAGGCAGAGGAGGCGGCGAACCGTCTTCCGAAAGCGACAGACCTCTCGGAAGACGAGGCCGTCGACCAGGAACTGCAGTCCGTGCAGGACAGCCTGGCGCCAAAGGAGACGTATCATTGGACACTCAGTGACGGCATTTCCGAAGTCCTGTCGTGGGACAGCCGCCGCCTCGCGGCCGGTCTGTCGCTCGGCGTCGGGCTCGCGCTCGTCTCCATCGCGCTCAATGGCGTCACGGATGACCTACTGTTCAACATCCCGTCGTCCATGCTGCTCTGGATGCTCGCCGCGCTCGCAGCCGAGCTCTCACACATGGCGAAGCAGGAACAGGGAAATGATTCAGAAGGGAAGGGGGAGACGGCATGACAGAGGCAAAACGCAGCGGCATCATCTCGAAGGCGACGATCGACCGCCTGCCGCTCTATTTCCGCACGCTCAGGCTCGCGCAGGACGAGGGCATCGATGTCATCTCGTCGGACGAGCTCGGCCGCAGGCTCGGCATCACGCCGGAGCAGATTCGAAAGGACTTAGCGTCTTTCGGCCAGTTCGGCAAGAAAGGCGTCGGCTACTACGTTAACGAGCTCAAGCGCAACGTCGGTTCGATCCTCGGGCTCGACAACCATTGGAACCTCGCCATCGTCGGCATCGGCCACCTCGGTGCCGCGCTCGCGAATTACCAGAACTTCGTGACGCTCGGTTTCAACCTTGTCGCGCTGTTCGACCAGGACCCGAAGGTCATCGGCACGGTGCAGAACCATGTGAAGGTCGAGGCGATCGACGACCTCACGCGCATCGTGCGCGAACGCAATGTCCAGATCGGCATCATCGCCGTGCCGGCAGCGTTTGCGCAGGACGTGGCGGACAAGCTTGTCGCAGCCGGTGTCAAGGGCATCTGGAATTTCGCGCCGATCAAGATGCAGGTGCCGGAGACGATGCACATCGTCAACGAAGATCTTTCCATCGGCCTCTCACGCCTGTCGTACCACATCACACGCATGTGATTTCGCTCGTTAACGTCAGCTTTTACAAAAATTGACGTAAAAATAAGAGAAAATATGACAAAAAGCCGTCGAGTCAATCTTGACGGCTTTTTCCGTATGTGCTATTCTATTGATTGGGATATAAATGAGGCATGGGAGTAACATAAACCATAATTATAGCATATAGACGTTATAACAAATGGTTATGGCACACCATGCGTAAGAACAAGGGGGATTTCTGATGATTGATATTCTCGACCGCGTTCGCAACAAGGGCCTGCAGAGCAAGATTGTTTCTGCGGAAGAAGCTGCGGCTTTCATCAAGCCGGGCATGAATGTCGCCACGAGCGGCTTCACGGCTTCGGCGTACCCGAAAGCCGTGCCACTGGCACTTGCCGAACGCATGAAGAAGGAACCTTTCACCATCAATCTTTGGACGGGCGCATCGACGGGCCCGGAGCTTGATGATGCACTGGCACAGGTGCATGGCATCAAGCAGCGCCTGCCGTATCAGACGGACAAAGCGCTCCGCAGCGAAATCAATGACGGCAGCGTCGACTACCTCGACCTGCACCTCTCCGAGTCGGCACAGCTTTCCCGCTGCGGCTACCTCGGCCACATCGACGTTGCCATCGTCGAGGCTTGCGCCATTGACGAGGACGGCAACATCATCCCGACGACGTCGCTCGGCAACGCGGCTTCCTATGTACAGTCTGCCGACACCGTCATCGTCGAGGTGAACACGAGCCAGCCGCTCGACCTCGAAGGCATGCACGATGTCTACATCCCGATGGATCCGCCAAATCGTCTGCCGATCCCCATTGTGAAGGCCAGCGACCGCGTCGGCACGCCGTACATCCCGTGCACGCCGGAGAAGATCAAGTATATCGTTCCGTGCGATGTGCCGGATCACACGCGCCCGCTGAAGGCCATCGATGAAAACTCGAAGAAGATGAGCGAGCTCACGCTCGAGTTCCTCGATGCTGAGATCAAGGCCGGCCGCATGCCGAAGAACCTGCTGCCGTTGCAGTCGGGCGTCGGCAACGTCGCAAACGCCGTGCTTGCAGGCTTCGTCGATTCTGACCTCAAAGACCTCACGGTCTACACGGAAGTCATCCAGGACGGCATGCTCGACCTCATCGATGCTGGCAAGTTGAACTTTGCATCCGGTACGGCATTCTCTCCGTCGCCAGAGGGCATGAAGCGCTTCTATGCTGACGTCCAGAAGTACAAGAAGTACCTCTTGCTCCGTCCGGAAGAAGTCTCGAACAGCCCAGAAGTCGTGCATCGTCTCGGCGTCATCGCCATGAACACGGCTATCGAGTGTGATATCTATGGCAACGTCAACTCGACGCACATCACGGGCACGAAGATGATGAACGGCATCGGCGGCAGTGGCGACTTCGCGCGCAACGCGTACCTCACGATCTTCTACACGCCGTCGACGGCGAAAGATGGCAAGATCTCGTCCATCGTTCCGTTCTGCTCGCATATCGACCACACGGAGCACGATGTCGATGTCATCATCACGGAGCAGGGCGTGGCAGACCTTCGTGGCAAAGCTCCGAAAGAGCGTGCGCTCGAAATCATCAACAAGTGCGCACATCCTGACTATCGTCCGATCTTGCTCGACTACTTCCATCGTGCAGACGAGGCGACGAAGCATGCGAATACGCCGCACATCCTCGAAGAGGCACTTTCATTCCATGAGCGCTTCCTCAAGAACGGCTCCATGCAGAAATAAGAGGCCAGATGCAAGGACATACCTTGTACGATATAGAACTGAACTGAACCAGGAGGAAAACCGAATATGAGCACGGAACATGAGAAAATCCAGGCAGAGCTCGCAAAGTACCAGGCGAGCGTAGAGAAAGCCATCGCGCGTTTCCCAGAGCGTGAACACCTGCCGGAGCAGCGCCTCTACACGCCGCTCGACATCAAGGACACGGACTACGCAGATGAAATCAGCTTCCCGGGCGTGTATCCGTACACGCGCGGCGTCCAGCCGACGATGTATCGCGGCCGTTTCTGGACGATGCGCATGTATGCAGGCTTCTCGACGGCTGAGGAGTCGAACAAGCGTTATCGCATGCTGATCGAGAACGGCGCAACGGGTCTTTCCTGCGCATTCGACCTGCCGACGCAGATCGGCTACGACTCCGACGATCCGATTTCGGAAGGCGAAGTCGGCAAGGTCGGCGTCGCGATCGACTCGCTCGCCGACATGGAAGTCCTGTTCGACAAGATCGACCTCGGCAAGGTCTCCACGTCCATGACGATCAATGCCCCGGCTTCCGTCCTGCTCGCGATGTACATCGCAGTGGCTGAGAAGCAGGGCGTCGCAGCAGACCAGCTCCGCGGCACGATCCAGAACGACATCCTCAAGGAGTATGCAGCACGCGGCACGTACATCTTCCCGCCGCGTCCGTCCATGCGCCTCATCACGAACATCTTCGAGTACTGCTCGAAGAACGTCCCGAAGTGGAACACGATCTCCATCTCCGGCTACCATATCCGCGAGGCTGGTTCCACGGCAGCACAGGAAATCGCATTCACGATTGCGGACGGCATCGCATACTGCGAGGCAGCCATCAAGGCCGGCCTGCATATCGATGATTTCGCTGGCCGTCTCTCGTTCTTCTGGAACGCTCACAACAATGTCCTCGAAGAGGTTGCGAAGTTCCGCGCATCCCGCCGCATCTGGGCGAAGGTCATGAAAGAGCGCTTCCACGCTGAGAAGGACAAGTCCATGAAGCTCCGTTTCCATACGCAGACGGCAGGCTCCATGCTGACGGCTCAGCAGCCGAACAACAACATCGTGCGCGTCGCGCTCCAGACGGCAGCAGCTGTCATGGGCGGCACGCAGTCCCTCCACACGAACTCCCGCGACGAGGCTCTTGCCCTCCCGACGCAGGAATCCGTCACGATCGCACTCCGCACGCAGCAGATCGTCGCTTATGAGAGCGGCCTCGCTGATGTCATCGATCCGCTCGCCGGCTCGTACTATGTCGAAGCCATGACGAACAAGCTCGAGGCAGAGGCTTGGGACTACATCCACAAGATCGACGAGATGGGCGGCGCTGTCGCAGCCATCGAGAAGGGCTACATCCAGAAAGAAATCCAGGATTCCGCTTACAAGTGGCAGATGGATGTCGAGTCGGGTGCCCGCGTCATCGTCGGCGTCAACAAGTTCCAGATGGAAAACGAGGAGCCGCCGAAAGACCTCCTGAAGGTCGACGAGGCTGTCGGCAAGCGCCAGGTCGCCAAGCTGCATGACATGAAGGCAAAGCGCGACAACGCTGCTGTCGAGGCCGCACTCAAAGACCTCAAGGCTGCCTGCCAGGACGAGAACGAGAAC
The DNA here is from genome assembly GCA_034186105.1 of Selenomonadaceae bacterium. GTDB lineage: Bacteria > Bacillota > Negativicutes > Selenomonadales > Selenomonadaceae > Selenomonas_C. The sequence continues at coordinate 55,757 of JAXGCE010000019.1, read as the reverse complement.
CTCATGCCGCATATCCTCGCGGCCGTCAAGACGTATGCAACGCTCGGCGAAATCTGCGGCGTCATGCGCGAAGTCTTTGGCGAGTATGAGGCACACGTGAACCTGTAATTTTTGTGGAGGGACATACAAAATGGAGAAGAAGATCAGAGTATTAGTTGCAAAGCCGGGTCTCGATGGTCATGATCGCGGTGCGAAAGTCGTTGCACGCGCCCTGCGCGATGCAGGCTTCGAGGTCATCTACACGGGCCTCCGCCAGACGCCGGAGCAGATCGCTGAAGCAGCGTTGCAGGAAGACGTCAACGTCGTCGCGATGAGCATCCTCTCCGGTGCTCATGGCCACCTGTTCCCGAAAGTCGTCAACCTCGTCCGCGAGAAGGGCATGAACGATGTCCTGATCATCGGCGGCGGCGTCATCCCTGACACCGATATCCCTGCCCTCAAAGAGGCCGGCATTGCCGAAGTCTTCACGCCGGGCACGCCGACGACGGACGTTGTCAATTTCATCAAGGAGCATGTGAAGCTCTGATTTCAAACATGCGAAATCAACGAAAACATCTTTGAAGGAGGGCGACACTTGGATATTGCAGAAGAAGTGCTCAAAGGCAACCGCCTGGCCCTCTCCCGCGCCATTACCGCCATCGAGAACGAGTACGATGAAGCGACGGAAATCATGAAGAAGCTTTATCCACGCACGGGCCATGCGTTCGTTCTCGGTGTCACCGGGCCTCCGGGAGCCGGCAAGAGCACGCTCACAGACAAACTCGCGCGCGAGTACCGTAATCAGGGGAAGACCGTCGGCATCATCGCCGTCGATCCGACGAGCCCGTTTACGGGAGGCGCCATCCTCGGCGACCGCATCCGCATGAACGGCCTCACGCTCGATGAAGGCGTCTTCATCCGCAGCATGGGCACGCGCGGCAGCCTTGGCGGACTTTCGCACAAGACGGCCGATGCGGTCAAGGCGATGGATGCCTTCGGAAAAGATGTCATTTTCGTCGAAACCGTCGGCGTCGGCCAGTCCGAAGTCGACATCGTCAAGGCAGCCGACACGACGATGGTCGTACTCATCCCCGGCATGGGCGATGACATCCAGGCCATCAAGGCCGGCATCCTCGAAATCGGCGATGTGTTCTGCGTCAACAAGGCAGACCATGATGGAGCGGACAAGCTCGTGCGCGAGATCAACATGATGCTCGATCTCGACGACCACGGGCCGGCGGCCGCCCCGCAAAACAGCACCCAGAAAGCGCTTGCCGACCAGTTCCATCACATGGCTGTCGGCGGTGCAGCGGCGGGCAATACGCCGCTCGGGTACTGGCGTCCGCCTGTGGACAAGGTCATCGCGAACCAGAACATCGGTGTCAAGGAACTCATCGCTGACATCGAGAAGCATTTTGCGTACATCCAGGCAAATGGCACCTTGGCCGAACGCCGGACAAAGCGCACGAAAGATGAGATGCTCGACATCCTCTCGAGCAACATTGGAAAGTACATCACCGGAAAGATCGTGGACAACGGGCGTCTCGATGGCTACGTCGAGAAGATCAAGGCCAGAGAGACCGACCCGTACACGGTCGTCGGCGATATCATGAAGGAGATGCTCCGCTGAGGGATTTCCTCAAAAGAGCACATCTTAGGAGGCAACAAACTATGTTCAAGGTTTTAGGAGTCGACCATATCGGCATCGCTGTCACGGATCTCAAGGAAGTCGGTGCTTTCTGGAGTGACGCGCTCGGCCTCCCCGCGAACGGCGAAGAGACCGTCGCAGAGCAGAAAGTCACGACGGGCTTCTTCCCGACGCCGAACGGCAGCGAGATCGAGCTCCTCGCAGCGACGGAGCCGGCTTCTCCGATTGCGAAGTTCATCGAGAAGAACAATGGCCGCGGCGGCATCCAGCACATCGCACTGCGCGTCGACAACATCGAGCAGGCACTCGCTGATCTCAAAGAGAAAGGCGTCCGCCTCATCGACGAGAAGCCGCGCAAGGGTGCTGGCGGCGCGAAGATCGCGTTCGTTCATCCGAAAGCTTCGCATGGCGTCCTCCTCGAGCTCTGCCAGCGCGACTGAGGCTCTCTCAAGGAGTCCCGATTTGATTGCAGAACATCTAGGAGGGTAAACATGGCAACGGTTCAAGAAAAAATTGCTCAGATGAACGCCAAGAAAGAGCACATCCGCCAGGCGGGTGGTGCCAAGCGCATCGAGAAGCAGCACGCAAAGGGCAAGTACACGGCTCGCGAGCGCCTCGAGAAGCTCTTCGATGAAGGCACGTTCGTCGAACTCGATATGTTCATGAAGCATCGCTGCACGAACTTCGGCATGGAAAAGCAGGACCTGCCTGCTGATGGCGTTGTTACGGGCTACGGCACGGTCGACGGCCGCCTCGTCTATGCATTTGCTCAGGACTTCACGGTCTCGGGCGGTGCGCTCGGCGAGAAACATGCACATAAGATCTGGAAAGTCCAGGATCTCGCGATGAAGATGGGTGCTCCGTGCATCGGCATCAACGACTCTGGCGGTGCCCGCATCCAGGAGGCTGTTGACGCACTTTCTGGATATGCTGGTATCTTCTATCGCAACACGGCAGCTTCGGGCGTCGTGCCGCAGATCTCCGTCATCATGGGACCGTGCGCAGGCGGCGCTGTCTATAGCCCGGCACTCACGGATTTCATCTTCATGGTGAAGGGCACGAGCCAGATGTTCATCACGGGCCCGGCCGTCATCAAGTCCGTCACGGCGGAAGAAGTCACGGCGGAAGAGCTCGGCGGCGCTGTCACGCACAACGCTGTTTCCGGCAACGCGCATTTCGCTTGCGAGGATGAGGATGACTGCATTGCAAAGATTCGCGAGCTCCTGTCGTTCCTCCCGAGCAACAACATGGAAGATGCTCCATCCGTCGAGTCGACGGATGATCCGGATCGTCAGGATGAGAGCCTGAACACGGTCATCCCGGATAACCCGAATGCACCGTACGACATGAAGGATGTCATTCGCGGCATCGTCGACAATGGCGAGTTCTTCGAAGTGCAGGAGATGTTCGCGCAGAACGTCATCATCGGCTATGCGCGTATGGACGGTCGCGTCGTCGGTGTCATCGCAAACCAGCCAAACGTCATGGCAGGTTGCCTCGACGTCAATGCATCTGACAAGGCGGCACGTTTCGTCCGTTTCTGCGATGCGTTCAACATTCCTCTGCTGACGCTCGTCGATGTTCCGGGCTTCCTGCCGGGCGTCGATCAGGAGCACAACGGCATCATCCGCCACGGCGCGAAGATGCTCTATGCTTACAGCGAGGCGACGGTGCCCAAGGTCACGGTCATCACGCGCAAGGCATATGGCGGCTCCTACATCGCAATGTGCTGCCGCGAGCTCGGCGCTGACCAGGTCATGGCTTGGCCGACGGCTGAGATTGCTGTCATGGGTCCTGCTGGTGCAGCGAACATCATCTTCCGCAAGGAAGAGCCGGAAGCCAAGGCACAGAAGACGCAGGATTACATCGACGAGTTTGCAACCCCGTACGTCGCAGCAGAGCGCGGCTATGTCGACATGGTCATCGAGCCGAAGGAGACGCGTCCGCTCGTCATCACGGCGTTCAACGCCCTTGCCAGCAAGCGCGAGGTCGGCCCGGCAAAGAAGCACGCCAATATTCCATTGTAATCTGGAATCGGGGGAACACCTATGAAGATCAATGCAAAAGACGTCTCGCCTGAGGTCGTGGCTGCTATCTCGGCTGCGGTCCAGATGATGATGGGGAACAAGGTCGTCGCCGTGCGCATCCATCGCACGAGCAACGCCTGGAACCTGGCCGCTCGCGGCGGCAAGCGCTGAGTCAACAAGCTCTTTAGCTGAAATTGGAGGAAACATCAAATGAAGAAATTCAACATCACGGTCAACGGCAACGCTTATGAAGTCGAAGTCGAAGAAGTGAAGTCCGCTGTCGCTGCTGCTCCGAAAGCTGCGGCACCGAAGGCTGCTGCTCCTGCACCGAAGGCTGCTCCTGCTGCTGCTCCTGCAAAGGCTGCTGTCGCTGCTGGCGCTGGCGAGCACTCCATCGACGCTCCGATGCCGGGCAAGATCGTGAAGCTCGTCGCTTCCGAAGGCCAGGCTGTCAAGGCTGGCGATGTCCTGCTCATCCTCGAAGCTATGAAGATGCAGAACGAGATCACGGCAGATGCAGACGGCACGGTCAAGACGTTCAACGTCGCTGCTGGCCAGAGTGTCAAAGTGCATGACTCGCTCGTCATCCTCGGCTAATGCTTTGATTTGCTGAAACACTCATAGAAATGAAGCCCTCTCCTCATTGAAGGAGGGGGCTTTTTGGTGTATGATATGATAAGAATGAGGGGATTTTGAGAGGAGAGAGATCTGATGTATCATGTCCAGCTGCATTTCTGGATCCGCGGCATTGATGAAGGTGTCGTGCGCATCTGGAAAAAGATGGAAGCGTTGCCGCGTTTCGAGCATGTCTTTCACTTATTTTCGCGTTCTATGCGTCTGCCGGCCGGGCGGAATCAGGTCGTCTTCCTGGATGACAAAGCCCCGCTCCAGATGCAGATGCTGCGTCAGGACATCGGGCCGGAAGGCAAGATCATCCTCTGCAGCGATCATCCAGGGGCGATTCCGGCGGAGGATCTCGCATGTGTCAATGATGTCTGGCCGCGCGAACAGCTCATAGAGCTTGCAGAGTTCCGATTCCGTCGATTGCAGAAGCTCCTGAAAGAAGAGAAGGATGCCTGGCTGCGGGAGACATATCTCGAACAGACGATCAATACGCTTCCTGACATGATTTGGTTCAAAGACCTCAAAGGGCTGCATCTTCATGTCAATGATGCATTTTGCACGGCAGTCAATAAGCCACGCGAGGACATCGAGGGGCACGATCATTACTACATCTGGGGCATCCCACGTGCCGTTTACGAGCGCAGCGATTACGTTTGCGTCGAGACGGAGGACGATGTGATCAAGGCACGCAAGACATGCTTGTTCGATGAGCAGGTCATGCGCGCGCAGGGCCTTCGCAAGCTCAAGACGTACAAGACACCGATTTTTGATGAAGATGGCAAAACGATCATCGGTACGGTGGGGATCGCGCGCGATGTAACGCAGGAGAATGAGTATAAGAACACGATTCAGCGCCTCACGCGTGAAGACAAGCTCACCGGTCTTTCCAATCGCGAATATTTCCATCAGTATGTGGAAAAGGAATGCAAGAACGAAGATCTCATGCTCGTCTCCATCGATCTCGAACATTTCCGCGAGGTCAATGAGCGCTATGGTCACGAACTCGGCGATGCTGTGCTGAAGATTGCCGCAGAAGAGCTTGGCGACGCATTCCCAGAGGAACTCAAAGTTCGTATGGGCGGCGATGAGTTTGGCGTGTTGCTCCGTGGCCAGCATCCTGTCGAAGGCGTGCGTCACCGCGTTGAAGAATTCCAGAAACATCTGCAACAAATGTATGCGATGGATGAGCGCATGAAGCGTGTGGTGGCGAATGCTGGTATCGCACAGTGCAAGGCGGGAACGCCGATTGACAAACTCATTTTCCAAGGCAATACGGCTCGTGCTGAAGCGCAGAAGCTCGGCGGTGGTGTCTGCTTTGTTGCCGGAACGGACAACGCAGGTTCTTCTGCGAATGATTGAAATTTTCTCTCCAGACAGGTATAATGGAGGAAAGAAAACGATAGGGGGAATTTTAGATGTTCCGTACCATTCCATTCAACTTCAAGAACAATGCCCAGGAAAAGAGCCGTGAAGTCGTGGATCGTTTCTGGGACTTCGCGATGGAGCAGGCACACAATCCTGTGGGGCGTGCCGCGAGCGTCATCTTCCCGTTCCGCGTCGATGCGATCGAGACGGAAGACCGTTATGAACTCTTCGCCGAGCTGCCGGGCTTCACGAAGAACGACATCACGGTGGCCTATGAAGAGGATGCGCGTTTGACGATTCGTGCTGAGCGCCCGGAACTGGAAGAAGAAAGTGTCCGTTACATCTGCCATGAGCGTCGTACGGGCACGTTCGAACGTTCGTTCGAAATCGACGGTATCAACAAGGACGAAGTGAGCGTTTCGTTTGAAAACGGCGTACTCCATGTCGTGCTGCCGAAATTGCACGATGATGCCAATAAGACGGTATTTGATATTAAATAAGGCACAGCAATCGATATATTGTGGCGGAAGTACGATCTTCTGCCACTATTTTTTTGCAAAAGAAGGATTTTCGTTGCAAAGTAGGGAATATAGAACAATAGAAAAAATTGTTACGTAGATGCAGATCATCTCACATGAGGAGGGGTTCCCTATGATGGACGATAGAGACTGGGCAGAATTCAAAAAGAAGCTCAAGGCAAAGACAGAGATCGACCTCGACCTGTATAAAGAGCCGCAGATGAAGCGGCGCATCGGCAACCTTGTGACGCGAGGAAAATTCCCGGGCTATACGGCGTATTTCGATCATGTCTCACAGGACAAGGATGATTTTGCAGCATTCATCGAGTACCTGACGATCAACGTTTCGGAGTTCTTCCGTACACCGGAAAAATTTGGCAAGCTGGAAACGGATGTCATCCCCGATCTTCTGAAACGTTCGGCGCACCTCAACATCTGGAGCGCTGGGTGCTCGATCGGCGCAGAACCGTATTCGCTGTCGATCATCCTCAAGGAGCTGACGCCGGGCGTCAAACACCGCATCCTCGCATCTGACCTCGATATCGAGATCCTCGCGAAGGCGAAAGCGGGCGTCTACACGGAGAACGAGCTCAAGAGCATGACACCAGAACGCCGTGCGCGATATTTTGACCGCGTGGACGGTGGCAAGTTTGCCGTCAAGGACGAGATCAAGAAAGTCATTGAGTTCAAGCGCCACAACCTGCTGAAAGATCCGTTCGAGTCCGGCTTTGACCTGATCCTCTGCCGCAACGTCGTCATCTATTTCACGGAGGAAGCGAAAGACCAGCTGTATGCGAACTTCTTCAAGGCGCTGAAACCAGGCGGCATCTTGTTCGTCGGTGCGACGGAAGCGATCTTGAACTTCCGCAAGCTCGGCTACACGAGTTTCCAGCCGTTCTTCTACCAGAAGCCGTTGAATTGATTGTTTTGTGACGGGAGCTGTCCGCTATGCCTGTGATGTATGCAAATGCTGAGATTGAGACGATGCCGCGTGAGCGGCTGGAAGCCCTGCAACTCGAGCGCCTGCAGAAAACCGTGAAATGGGCGGCGGAGAAAAGTGCGTTCTATCAACAGAAGTTCGATGCAGCGGGCGTTCATCCTGAAGATATTGAGACGCTCGCAGACATCCGCAAGCTGCCGTTCGTCACGAGTCTGGAGTTGCATCAAGCTGCTGCGATGGATCGTCTGACGATGCCGATGAGCAGCGTGCTCCGCGTGAGCTATCAGAAGCAGATGGGCAGTGAGACGCTTTCGCTTTACAGCAACGGCGACATCGCGCACAATGTCGAGATGATGGCGCGTGCGCTCGTCGCAGGCGGGATTAACAAGACATCGACGGTCGGCGTGCAGGGAGATATGTCGGACAGCCGTTTACAAGATGTGCAGTATGCGCTGGAGTTCCTCGGCGCGACGGCTGTGCCGCTCAGCACGGATTACCAGCATTGGTTGCGGCTCCTCGACCTCGTCAGCATCGATGCCATCGTCAGCACACCGCAACTCATCATGCAGCTCCTCATTCAGATGCAGGCGGCGGGAAAAGAACTTGCGGACACGCCCGTGCGTCGGTTTTTCTGCCTCAATGATACGGGACTGCAGAACCTCCTGCAGCGTCATGTTGTCGAGCGCGCAAAAGCGAGTTTGTTCGATTTTTACTCGGCACCAGAGCTTGGCGCGGCCGGCGTGCTCTATCAATGCGAGGCGCAGCAGGGACAGCATGTGCAAGAAGATTTCTGGTATCCGGAGATTGTCGCGTTTGGCCAGTCCGAGCCTATGAGCGATGAAAGTGCGATGGGCGAACTCGTTTTGACATCGCTTGCAGCGGAGGCATTGCCGCTCATTCGCTATCGGACAGGGCAGGCCGTGAGTCTTCGGCGCGCGCCTTGCACATGCGGCCGTACATTCGTGCGTGTATCGACGCCGTATACGCCATCGATCATGTAATTTTGATATAATGAAATACCATTCGGCAAGGAGGAAAATATATGCGTTTTCTTCATACCGCCGACTGGCATCTGGGCAAGCTCTTCGGGCAGCGCTATCAGACAGAAGATCAGCGCTACGTGCTCGAAGAGCTTCTTTCGCTTGTGAAAGAAGCGAAAGCAGATGCTGTTGTCGTCGCGGGGGATATCTATGATCGCGGCGTGCCGCCCGCTGAGGCCGTCGATCTCATGAGCGAGGTGCTGGCGCGTTTCGTGGAAAAGCACATCCCCGTGCTCTATATCGCGGGCAACCATGACAGCGCGAGCCGCATCGACTTTGGCCGCAGCGTCATGGAGCAGAGCGGCGTCTACGTACGCGGCAAAATCGTCAAAGACGCAGAGCCCGTCGTGCTCGAGGATGCGCATGGGCCGGTATATTTTTCGTTGCTGCCGTTCGCCGCGCCGCCGGAGGTGCGCGAAACCTTTGGCATCGAGCGGACGATCTCGTACGATGAGGCCATGGAAATCGTCGTGCAGGATGCGCGAGCAAAGATTCCCACAGGTGCGCGTTCCGTGGCTATCGCGCACGCGTTCCTCGCAGGCGGGCAGAGCGCAGAGTCGGAGCGGCCGCTCTCCGTCGGCGGCTCGGATCAGGTGCGGCCCGTGCATTTCAAAGGCTACAGCTATACGGCGCTCGGCCATCTGCATGGCCCGCAGCGCGCCGGTGGCGAGAACATCCGCTATTCTGGTTCGCTCCTGAAGTATTCATTTGACGAGGCAAAGCAGCAGAAAGGCGCGAGCATCGTCGATCTCGCGGCCGATGGTACAGTCAAGCAAGAGTTCGTGCCACTCGTGCCGCGCCATGACGTGCGCATTGTGACAGGTACGCTTGCGGAGCTGCGCACAGCTGGTTTTGATCCGTTGCCGCATGATGATTACGTGCGCGTCGATCTGCTCGACACCGATACGATCCTCAATGCCTACGATAAGCTGCAGGCCATTTATCCAAATCTCTTCGCCCTGACGCGACCAAACTGGAAGGCGAAGAGCGCGGACGAGCTCGCCATGCGCGGGCAGGAGGAACTGCGCAAAAAATCAGGGCTTGCGCTGTTCGGCGATTTCTTTGCAGAAATGACGGACGAAGCTTTGACGGAGGAACAAGAACAGGTGCTCGTCCAGTGCTTTGATGAGCTCGAACGCGAGGGGAGGGAGGATGTATGAAGCTGCGAAAGCTCACGATGCAGGCTTTTGGCCCGTATACCGACCGCATCGAGCTCGATTTCGAAGCGGGACTTGCAGGCAGTACGTTCTTTCTGATCCATGGCATGACGGGCGCGGGCAAGACAACGATTCTTGATGCGATTTCGTTTGCGCTTTATGGCCGGGCCAGCGGTTCGTTGCGCACGGGTACGATGTTGCGTGCAGGCAATGCTGCGCCTGAGGTCGAGACGGAGGTCGAACTCTCATTCGCTCTCGGCATGCGGTCGTATCGCGTCCTGCGGCGGCCGAAATACCAGCGCGAAGACCGCAAGAGCGCGACGCCGGCACGCGCTGAGCTCTACGAAGTAGCCGAGGACGGCGGCGAACACCTCGTCGTCAGTGGCTTCAGCGATGTCACGGAGCGTATCGAGGTACTGACGGGGTTTCACTCTGAGGAGTTCCGCCAGGTCATGTTGTTGCCGCAGGGCGAGTTCCGCACGTTCCTCATGGCGGATTCGCGCAAGCGCGGCGAGCTCATGCGCGTGCTGTTCCATACGGAGCAGTATGCGCGGCTCGAGCAAAAGCTCAAGGAGCGTGCGGCGGACATCGTGGCGCAGAATGACAAGAATCTCGAGCAGCAGAAAAACATCTTTACGCAGGCAGGCGTCGAGGATGAGACTGGCCTGCGGAATCAGATGGCAGAGGATGCCAAGTTGCTCACGCGCATCCAGAAAGCCAAAGACGCGCTCGAAACACAGAACAGCGAGGCACAAAAAGCGTTGAACGACGCGCAGGTGCTCGAAACCTGGTTCGTGCGGATGGCGCAGGCGGAAGCGGCCATGCAGGATGATGCGAAAAAACAGCCGGACGTCGAAGTATATCGTGAACGGCTTGGCCGAGCAAAGCAGGCGGCGGGGCTACTTGACAAGGAAACGCTGGCGCAGACGGCAAGGAAGAGTGCAGAGCAGGCGGCGATCACGGCGAAGCAGGTGGCAGAAGCGATGAAAACAGCCGAGGCGGCTGCGGCGTCTGCGCAGGCAGCATGGCAGGCCGTGCAGCAGGATACGGAGCAGCGCGAAGCTGCAAAGCGGCACGTGCAGGAGCTCGCGGAAGCTCAGGCAAAACTTCGCGATCTCGTGACGCTTCGTCAACAGTCTGAATCCGCGAGCCAGAAGGCAAAAGAAGTAGCAACAGCCTGCCGGAAAGCCGAAGCAGCAGCCGAAACGGCCCAAAAGAAAACCGCACGATTGCGCCTGCTGGAACGCGCGGGCAAGGCGTTTGCACTCGCGCAGACACTCGAGGACGGCCAGCCTTGTCCGGTCTGCGGTGCGACCGCGCATCCTCATCCTGCCGCGACGGAGGACATCGTGCCGACCGAGGCAGAAGTTCGTCGCGCGGAAGACGCGCTTGCACGCAAGGAACAGGCGCGGAGCGCAGGGCAGGCAGCAAAGGCGAAAGCAGAAGCCGAGGCGGCAGAGTTGGCAGGCAAACTGGCGGCTGCTCGCGAAACTCTGCCCGAAGGCTTGCCAAAAGATGAGCAGGGCGATGTCAGTTTTGCGGCCGTCGCGGCAGAAGTTCGCGCGGCCGAGGCGCAGGCCAAGAAGCTGGAAACCGCCTATGAGCAGGCGCGCCTCGTCGACCAGAAAGCGCAGACGGCACGGTCAGCGGCGCAGGCGAAAGCGGAAAGCAGCGCGGCGTATGCAGCTGAGCTTCATCAAAAAGCCGTTGCCGCCGCACAGTCCTTTGAGGCGGCACGCATCGCCGCAGGCTTTGCAGACGCGGCCGACTATGAAGCGGCCATCGCGGGCAAGTGGCGCGAGGCATCGTTTCAGCAGCAGGTCGAGCAGCATATCCGCGAATTTGACGATGCAAAGCTCGTGCATGCAAACCAGCGCCAAGAGGCGGCAAAGCAGACGGACGGCAAGGTGCGGCCGGATATCGCCGCGCTTCAAGAGGCGGCACAGGCGGCGTCAAAGGCGTGGCAGCAGACCGTCGGGCAGGAGAAGGCAGCCGAGCTCCGCATCACGCAGGAGCAGAAGATGCTCGATCACCTCGGCAAGCTCCGCAAGGCACAGGCCGCGCTTGAGGCAGAGGCGCGCGTCGTCGGTAGGCTTTCACAGGTCGCGAATGCCGAGGCGCCGTACCGCATCCATTTCCAGACATACATCCAGCGGTCGATCTTCCGCGATGTCATGGCGGCGGCGAACGAGCGGCTGACGATCATGAGTGCGGGGCGCTATGCGCTCGCGCTCGGCAGCCAGTCGGACGGACGCAAGGCGGACGGTCTCGAAATCGCCGTCTACGACGGCTACACGGGCAAGACGCGCGAGACGCAGTCTCTGTCAGGCGGCGAGTCGTTCCTCGCATCGCTCGCGCTCGCGCTCGGCCTCGCCGATGTCGTGGAACGCTATGCGGGCGGCATCCACCTCGACACGATGTTCATCGACGAGGGCTTTGGTTCGCTCGACAGCGAGACGCTCGACATGGCGCTCGAGGCGCTGATGAAGCTGCAGGCAGGCGGCCGCGTCGTCGGCATCATCTCGCATGTCGAAGAGCTCGCCGCGCGCATCCCCGATCGCCTCGAAATCGTCAAAGGACGGACGGGGAGCACGGCACATTTCGTCCATGGCACGGTATCGGAATAACTCGTTTGGAGAGAAAGGATTTCAACATGGCAGGAACGCTCAGATTCATCGCAGGGCGCGCAGGCGCAGGCAAGACGGCGCTCTGTGAGCGGGAAATCGCACAAGAACTCGCACGGGCGCCCATCGGCCCCGCGTGCGTGCTGCTGCTGCCGGAGCACATGACGTACCGCGTCGAGCGCGAGCTCGCGGCGAGACTCACGGGCGACGGCTTTCTGCGCGCGTATGTGTTCGGTTTCCGCCGCTTTGCGCGGCAAGTGCTCTTGGGCACGGGCGGGTTGCTGCGGCCGCGCATCACGGAGGTTGGGCGGCGGCTCATGCTGCGGCGCATCCTGACGCAGCGCGGCGAGGAACTCGCGTTCTTCCGTCGTGCCGCGAAGCAGCGCGGCTTTGGCGCGACGCTCTCCGAGACGCTCAAAGAGCTCAAGAGCTACGAGCTGACGCCAGAAAAGCTCAGCAAGGCGGCCGACGATTTCGAGGAAAGCGAGGATGCGCTCGCCGACAAATTGCGCGATCTCGCGCTGCTCGCGGCGGAGTTCCAGTCAGCCATGGAAGGGCGCTATGACGATGCCGAAGACATGATGCACCTCTTGATCGAGAAGCTGCCTGCGTCGCCATTCATCCGCGGTGCGCGCTTCTGGGTCGATGGCTTCATCTTCTTCAATCCGCAGGAACGGCAGGTGCTCGCAGCGCTGCTCGCGGCGGGCTGCGATGTCACGGTGACGCTGCCGCTCGATCCTGCGATGGAAAAGAGCTTCGAGAACACGTCGCCGACGGGACTGTTCAACCGCTCGTGGCGCACGCGCGGCGACCTCATCGCGAGTGTCGCAAAGCCGATGGGCGCAACCGTGAAGGACGAGGCGCTTTCTGGCCCTCAGGATGCGGCGGACGGCCGCTTTCAGGCACCTGCACTTGCGGCCATCGAGCAAGGGCTCTTTTGCCATCCCATCCATCCTGTGCAGGGGAGCGGCGCCGGCCTCCAGATTGTCGAGGCGGCGAATCGCCGCATTGAGGTTGAGGCGGCAGCGGCCGACATCCTGCGCCTCGCACGTGTGGAGGGGCTGCGCTACCGCGACATCGGCATCCTCGTGCGCGAGGAGGAGTCGTATCTCGGCCTCTTGAAGCTCGTGCTCGAAGACCGCCATATCCCGTTCTTCATCGACGGGCAGCGCGAGACGGTGCATCATCCGCTCGCGGAGCTCGTGCGCTCGGCGTTCGAAGCCGTGCGCGGCTGGCGCTACGAGCCTGTCATCCGCACGCTGCGCACGGGTTTTTCCGCGCTGACGCGCGAGCAGATCGACAAGCTCGAAAACTACGTGCTGGAGTTTGGCGTGCGCGGCGCGAAGCGCTGGACGATGCAGGAGCCGTGGCCGTGGCACCGCCGCCGCTCGCTCGACGAGGCAGAGGAAGAAATGACGGATGCGGACGTCGCGGCGCTCGCGGAAATCGACGACCTGCGCCGTCAGGCTGCGGCGCCGCTCGCCGCTTTTGCAGCCGAGCTCGCGCAGGGCAGGACGGTGCGTGACTACACGGCCGCGATCTACCATCTGCTCGAAGCGCTCGACGTGCCTGCGAAGCTCACGCAGTGGTCGGAGGCGAGCGAGCACGACGCGCGCCTTGCGTCGGCCGCCGAGCATCGGCAGGTCTGGGACGATCTCCTCGAGCTCTTTGACCAGCTCGTCGAGGCAGGCGGCGACGAGGCGATGACGCGGCGCGACTACGAAGCCATTCTCGGCGACGGCCTCGACGCGCTCGAAATGAAGATCATCCCGCCGGGGCTCGACTATGTGACGGTCGCGTCTTTCGATCAGAACAGCCTGATGAATGCGAAAGCGCTCTACATCCTCGGCGCAGGCGAGGGCGTCATGCCGCGCCGCAGCCGCGAGAAGGGGTTGTTTTCCGATGCCGACCGCCAGCACCTGACGGAAGCGGGGCTCGAGATCGCCTCGGGTGGCCTCGATGGCAGCCTTGCGGAAAAATTCCTGCTGTATCGCGGCTTCACGGAGGCGAGCGAGCACCTCTGGGTGTCGTATGCACTCGCGGGCGCCGAGGGCGAGGGACTGGCGCCATCGGCGTACATCGGTCGTCTGCGCCGCCTGCTGCCCGATGCGGACTTCCTGTCGCTGCCGCTCGAAAGCCTCGACGTGCCCGAGGAAGAGGGCACGACCGATCTCAGCCGCGAGGCCGAGTTGCGCCTCGCGGACGGGCGCAAGTCTGTCACGGGACTCGCGGCCGCGCTGCGCGGCCTGCGCGAACGCGGCACGCTCGCGCCGTACTGGCGTGACGTCTACAACTGGGCAGGAGAGCAAAAAGAGCTCGCACTGCCGCTCCGTCTCGCGCTTTCGGGCCTGTTCGCGCCGCCGCCGCAGGAGCGCTTGCCGGAGTCCGTCGCCCTCGCAATCTTTGCGAAACACCGCCGCCTGTCGGGCAGCGTCACGCGCTTCGAGGAGTTCGCGCAGTGCCCGTTCCGTCATTTCGCGCATTATGGCCTGCGGCTCGAGGAGCGGCGCGAGCAGGGCATGCATGCGTTTGATTTCGGCACGCTGCTGCACAGCTGTCTGCGCGCCTGCGGCGAGGAGCTGCACAAAAACGGGCGCAGCTGGCGCGATGTCGGCGACGAGGAAGGTCACGAGATGGTGCAGAATGTGCTCGGCGAGATCGCGCCGCGCCTGCAGAACGAATTGCTGCTGAGCACGAAAGCCTATGAAAACCTGCTGGCGCGCATCAGCCTGACGGCGGAGCGCTCACTCGCGCGCCTCGTCTCGATGGACAGCGCGAGCAAGTTCCACCCCGTCGCGTTCGAGCGCGTGTTTGGCGGCGGGACGGGCGCGATGCCGCCACTGTCGTACGACCTGCCGCATGGCGTGCGCCTCGATGTGCGCGGTCAGATCGACCGCATTGACTTTGATGAAACCGGCCATTATTTCCTCGTTGTCGATTACAAGACGGGTAAGATGAGCTTGAACTTGCTCGAAGTCTACGAGGGACTGAAGCTCCAGCTGCTGACATACCTGCTCGTCGCCTCGAACCTCTTGAAGAAGACAGAAGATCACGAAATGGTGCCGGCCGGCATGCTGTACTGCTTCCTTAAATACGAATGGTGGCAGACGGATCGCAAGGCGACACCAGAGGAGATCCGCAAGCATTTCGACAAGGCACTCAAGATGCCGGGCTGGGTGCTCGCGGATGAAGACGTTGTACGCGCCATCGACGCGACCGGGCGCTTTCTACCGATCCGTATCACGGCGAAAGGCGAGTTTTACGCGAGCGACCGGCCAAAGGTCAAGACGGCGGAGGAATTCGACATCTTGTTGAAATACGTCGACATCATGCTCGAAAAGACGGGCGAGGAAATCCTCGCAGGCGACATCGCGCCACACCCATACCAGATGGGCAAGCGCACGGCCTGCGATTACTGCCCGTATCGCGCGATCTGTGGCTTTGACCCGACGCTTGACGGCTGCACATATCGGCGGCTTGCGAAGCGGAAGGATGAAGAACTCATGGACGAGATCATGCGGCTCGAGGGCGGCACGCAGATGGAAACGGAAGAAGCGAAGGGGGACATCGACCATGCCTGAATGGACACCGAAGCAGAAAGAAGCCATCGAGCTGCGCGGTAGGAACCTGCTCGTCGCGGCAGCTGCTGGCTCGGGCAAGACGGCCGTGCTCGTCGAGCGCATCATCCGGCAGGTGACGTGCGAGGATGTCGATGTCGACAAATTGCTCGTCATGACATTCACGGACGCAGCGGCGCGGGAGATGCGCCAACGCGTCGAGGCCGCGCTCGAAAAAGCGCTGGAAGCGGCGGACGACCGCGCACGGGCGGCGAAGATCGAGCGCCAGCTCGTGCTGCTCTCCGGCGCGTCGATTTCGACGATGCACAAGTTCTGCATGGGCGTGCTGCAGCGCCATTTCGAGGCCATCGATCTCGATCCGCAGTTCCGTCTCGGCGGATCGCAGGAGCTCGCGCTACTGCGGCAGGACGTGCTCGAAGAACTGTTCGAACAGCAGTATGAAGAGGGCGCGGCCGCATTTTTGCAGCTCGCCACCGACTATGGCAGCGATCGTGGCGACGAGTTGCTCTATGCGCTTGTCGAGCGGCTCTATGACTTTTCACTCGCGCAGCCATTTCCCGATGAATGGTTGAAAAAGCAGGCGGCCGCGTTCGACATCGCGCCGGACGCGCATCTGTCGGACACGATCTGGTACACGGTCGTGCGCGAGGAAATCCGCTTGCGCTTGCGCTCATTGGCCGATGAAGCTGCAGCGCTTGTCGAGGACGCTGAGGCCGAAGGGCTCGCGCCGTATGCCGAGACGTTTCAGAACGACGCCGCGCTGCTGCACGCCTTACAACAGGCTGAGGAAGCGGGTGAATGGGCAGCGCTTTACGATGCATTTTCGACGGCATCGTTCAGCAAGCTGAAGTCTGTGCGCGGCGCGGACAAGGCGATTACGGAGCCGCTGAAGGCGCGACGCGACGAACTGAAGAAGATGCTCGCGAAGCTCACGGAAAAATATTTCTATGCGCCAGAAGACGAGCTCGTCGCCAGCCTGCGCCATGCCGCGCCTGACGTACGCGAGCTCGTAGACTTGACAATCGCGTTCCATGCGGCGTATCAGGCGGCAAAGAAAGAGAAGGGGCTTGCCGATTTCAGCGACCTCGAGCATTTCGTGCTCGCGATCCTCGTCGACCATGCGGCGCATGCAGCCGATCCCGATGCGCCGCTCGCGCCGTCGCCTGTCGCTTTGGCGCTGCGCGAAAAATATCATGAAGTCATGGTCGATGAATATCAAGATACGAATGGCGTGCAGGAAGCCATCGTGAACCTCGTCGCGCGGCAGGCGCCGCCAAATCTCTTCGTCGTCGGCGACGTCAAGCAGAGCATCTACCGCTTCCGCCTCGCAAATCCCGAGCTCTTCAACGCGAAGTATGAGACGTACCCGCAGCACCCCGAGACGTGCGCGCGCGTCGATCTCTCGCAGAATTTCCGCAGCCGTCCCGAAGTGCTCGCAGCCATCAACTACATCTTCGCGCAGGTCATGGTCAAAAAGACGATGGAACTCGCCTATGATGACGCGGCTGCGCTGCACCCGGGCCCTGACTATGCGCCATGCGAAGGCGAGATGCTCGCGGGGCCGCAAGAGCTCGTGTTGCTCTGCAAGGACGATGGCGATGCGGACGCGGCGGGCGGCACGGCAAACGACGGCACCGATGGCGATGGCGACGAGGAAGACCGCACGGCCATCGCTCATGAGGCGCAGTACATCGCCGACCGCATCCATGCATTCTTTGCGGCGGGCACGCAGGTTTACCACAAGGACGATGGAAAGTATCACCCGATCGAGTACCGCGACATCGTCATCCTCATGCGCAGCGTCGCGGGCAAGGCCGAGGACGTGCTGAAAGTGCTGCAGCAAAACGACATCCCAGCCTATGCATCGAGCGACGCCGGTTATTTCGAGGCGCGCGAAGTGCGGCTGATGCTGTCGCTCTTATCCATCCTCGACAATGCGCGGCAGGACATCCCGCTCGCGGCCGTGCTGCTGTCGCCAATCGGCGGCTTTACGATCGCCGAGATGGCGGCCGTGCGCCTCGCCGCGCCCGATGGCGACATCTTCACGGCGCTGCTGACGGCGGCGAATCCGGACAAGGACATCGACGCGACGGTGCAGCAGAAAGCGGCCGCGTTCCTCGCGCGCCTCACGCATTGGCGCGACCTCGCGCGCGAGCTCGGCGTGCCGGAGCTCATCTGGCAGCTCTATCGTGAGACGGGCTACTACGACTACGTCGGCGGCCTGACGGGCGGCCTGTTGAAGCAGGCGAACCTGCGCATGCTCGCGACGCGGGCGGCCGAGTACGAGGCGACGAATTTCCGCGGTCTGTTCCGCTTCCTTCATTTCGTCGCGCGCATGCGGGCCATGGACACGGACCTCGCGGCCGCGCGCACGCTCGGCGAAAGCGAGAACGTCGTGCGCATCATGACGATCCATGGCAGCAAGGGACTCGAGTTCCCGCTCGTCTTCGTCGCGAATCTCGGCGGCAAGTTCAACCTGCGCGACAGCACGGAGGAACTGCTGCTGCACCGCGACTACGGCCTCGGCCCCTATGCCGTCGATGCGCCGGATGCCGTGCGCTATGCGACATTCGCGCGGCAGGCCGTCGCGACGCGCATCGTCATGGAGAGCAAGGCCGAGGAGCTGCGCCTGCTCTACGTTGCGCTGACGCGCGCCCGCGAGCGCCTGATCCTCGTCGGCACGGCGGGCAAGGAGGAAAAGCTCACAGCGCGCGTGCAGCGCTGGGGCCGCTATGCGCAGCGTACGGCGGCCGCGCTGCCTGAGGACGTGCCGCTCGCGGCCGATTCGTTCCTCGACTGGCTGCTCATGGCACTCGTGCATCATGCAGCGGCGCGCGACCTGCGTGCCGAGGCCGGTCTGCCGCTCCAAACGCCCGCGTTCCTCGACTGGCACGAAAGCGCCGATTGGGAGATCAGCGTGCTCCAGACGAGTGAGCTCTCACACGAAAAGAAAACGGCGGCCGAGGAACATGACATCCTCGCCGCCGTGCGTCAGGGGAAAAAACTCGAAGAAAGCACACAGAAAGACGCCGTCGAAGCGCTACTCGGGTGGAGCTACGACGTTCATGGCCTTGCCGATGTCCCATCAAAGCTCTCCGTCAGCGAGCTCAAGCGTCGCTTCGCTGAGCAGGAAGCCGCGGAAGACGGCACGGCGCTGCTGCTGAAGACCGAGCAATCCGAGCCATGGAAGCGCCCGCGCTTCATCCAGGAGACGACGCGCATGACGGGCGCGGAATACGGCAGCCTCATGCACAGCGTCCTGCAGTACGTCGATCTCGCAGGCGAGCTCACGCCCGCTGGCATCCGCGAGCAGATCGCGCAGATGGTCACGCGCGAACTGCTGACGAAAGACGAGGCCGCGCATGTCGATGCGCGTGCCGTGACCATGTTCTATGCGTCTCCAATCGGCCAGCGCCTGCGCCATGCGACGCGCCTCTGGCGCGAGCTGCCATTCAGCCGCCTGCTGCCAGCGCAGCGTTTTTATGAAACGGCAGAAGAGGGCGAGACGCTGCTCATCCAAGGCGTCATCGACCTGCTATTTGAAGAAGATGACGGCACGCTCGTCCTCGTCGACTACAAGACGGACAGCGACACGCGCCCCGAAAAAATCAAGAGCCGCTACGCCCTCCAGCTCGACCTCTACAGCGAAGCCGTCAGCGCCGTGCTCGGCAGGCCCATCAGCGAGCGGTATCTCTATCTGCTGCATGATGGGAAAACGATGAAAATGTAAAAACGTTTCACGCCACGTCCTGAAAATGCTCTAACGCATAGCGGAACACCTTTTCGCTGCAACGGTCGATCTCGTCCTGCTGATACGACGGATCCGGCAGTTCTTCCCAGAGCTTGTCGCGGATCATCATTTCGACGTCAGCGCGCGTCGTGTCCTTTTCCGTCCAATGGCTGTACGAGCGGATCTTGTCCTCGATGGCCGTCAGCAGCTCGACGGACAGCGCCTTGACTTTCTGGATGTCCTGCCGTGAGAGGTTGTCTTTCACGAGCAGGTCGTAGATCGTCAGCTGCTCGTCGCTCGTGAATCCTTCGCGCGTGTAGCGCTTCTGCTCCTCGCTCATGTCGCGCGTGAGGTTCATGAGGTCGATGAAGATGCGCTCGATCTCGGCCTTGTCCTGCGCCTCATTGTAGGCCGCGATGATTTCCTCATAGCGGCGGTAATAGTCGATGCGCGTCGGATTCGCATGGATCATGCGGTCGAGCTCGCCGTGCACGAGGTCGCTGATTTCCTTGAATTTCAAGCGCGGATGCTCGCGGCTCGCAAACTCTTTGCGCAGCAGGTCAAAATCAATGCTGCTGATGTCGAACTTCCGCACAGCTTCACGCCCTTCGGCCACGCGGTCGACCGTGACGTGCTCGTTCATGATGCCGTGGATCTTCACGAGGAGATCCGTCGTGTCAGCGGGCGCCTGCTTCGTCACGAGGTTTTCCGCGATGGCGAGCAGGGCGTCTTTTTCTGCCTGCAGGGCGGGGGAGAGGTCGCCGGGCGTCAGGCAGCGCGCGAGGCGGCGGAGCTCCTTGCCGAGCCGCGCGAAATTCTGCCGTACGAGGAGCGGCGTGCAGACCGCCTCGACGGCGTCCTGGAGCCGTGCGAGCTTTGCCATGCCCTGCGCTTCGACGAGGCGAGCGAGCGGAAAGCCATGTGCGGCGAGAAACTGCTTGCCCGCCGTGATGAGTTCCGTCACATGCGCGAGCAGCTCGTCTTTCGGCGTCACGGGCGACGGCCCCTGTCCGCCGCGCGTCGTGTAGCTTGCGAGCGCTTTCTTCAGCGCCTTGAGGACGCCGACATAATCGATGATGAGGCCGTTCGCCTTGCCCTCGGCCACGCGGTTCGCCCGTGCGATCGTCTGCATCAGCGTATGCGCTTTCAGCGGCTTGTCGAGATAGAGGCAGGCGAGCGTCTGCACGTCAAAGCCCGTCAGCCACATGGCGCAGACGAAGACGATGCGGAACGGATGCTCGGGATCCTTGTAGTCGCGGTCGAGCTCGCGATGCACCATCTTCTTGCGGTGCGGCGTGATGTCGAGTCCCCATTTTGCGAATGTCTGTTGCTCGTTCTGCGTCCCCGAGATGACGACGGCCATCTCCGTTTCCTGCATCCAGTCCAGCTGCCGTTGCAGCTCCATGGCCTGCTGCTGGTCGCGGGCGGCATCGCGTGCGCGGGCGACGGCCTGCATCTTTTCCGCCCAGTACTGCTGCACGAGATCGTACATCATGACGCAGGTGATGCGGTTCAGGCAGACGAACATCGCCTTGCCGCTCTGCCAGAGCGACGTGTAGTGCTCGACGAAATCCCGTGCGATGGCATCGAGGCGCGGCCGCGCCATCAGGACGTGGATTTCGCGCTGGAAATCCTTCGCGAGGCGTTCCTCCTGCTGCTCGTCGAGATCAGCAGCCTCGATGGCGTCGAGGATTTCCTCGTTGATCGCGGGATTTTCGATGCGCAGCAGGTCGCCGCGGTTCTCGTAGTAGAGCGGCACCGTCGCACCGTCCTCGACGGCCTGCTGGAAATCATAGATCGACACATACGAGCCGAACGTCCGCACCGTCAGCTGGTCGCCCGTGAGCAGCGGCGTCCCCGTGAAACCGATGCGCGCGGCCTCCGGCAGCAGGCGGCACATGTTCTCGGCGAACGTGCCGTACTGGCTGCGATGCGCCTCGTCGGATATCACGAGCACGCCATGGTCGGGGTGCAGCGGCTCTGCGAGCGGCTGGTTGAATTTCTGGATCAGCGTGAAGATGAAGCTCGGATGGCTCTGCAAGCGCCGGACGAGATCGGCACCGCTCTGCGCGATGAACGACTTCGCCGGCACCGTGCCAAAGACGCCGCAGCCAGCGAACGTCTCGCTGAGCTGGCGGTTCAGCTCGTCGCGGTCCGTCAGCAGCACGAACGTCGGCGCCTCGGCGAATTTCCGCTGGATCTTGCGCACGAGGAACACCATGGAATAGCTCTTGCCGCTGCCCTGCGTGTGCCAGAACACGCCGAGCTTGCCATGCAGCGCGTTGCGGCTGCGGTACGCCTCGATGGCTTCATTGACGCCGAGATACTGGTGGCAGCGCGCGAGGATCTTCGCCGTGCGGTGATGCGCATGGTCGAACATGATGAAATTCTCGACGAGGTCGAGGAAGTTCGCCTTTGTGCAGACGCCGCGCAGCATCGTCTCGAGCGACACGCTGCTCTCATCGCCCTCGGCGAGATGCTTCCACTCGTTGAAGAATTCATACTTGCTGCCGAGCGTGCCGATGCGCGACTCGCGCCCATTGGAAAACAGCACGAATGCATTGTAGCGGAAGAGGTGCGGAATCGTCTGCTGATAGTCGCGGTAATTCTGCTCATAGCCCGTGCGCAGTGCGACATTCGGCTTCTTGAACTCGGCAAAGAGCAGAGGGATGCCATTGACGAAACCGACGAGATCGGCGCGGCGCGTGTAGAGCTCGCCCTGCACGGTCAGCTCCTTGACCGCGAGGAAGTCATTCGCTTCGGGATGATCGAAATCGATGACCTTCGCGCGGTGCGTCTCCATCGTGCCATCAGCGCGGCGCACGGGGACGGGGATGCCGTCGCGGATCAGCTGGTACTTCCGCTCGTTGCAGGCAAGCAGGGAGTCCTGTCCCGGCCGCTCGCGAAAGAGGTTTTCAGCGATGTGCAGCTGGTTGTCATCGAGCCAGGGATTCAGCTTTTGGAGCGCGCGGCGGAAATAGCGCGTGAGCAGGACTTCATGCGCCGAGCTGCGCCCAAACGTCGAACGTCGCCCTGAACCAAACGTCTCCTGATCGAACGCCATCTGGACATCCCAGCCGAGCGTATCATGCAGAAAAGCGCCAGCCGTATCGCGCACGAGCGTGTTTTCGGAGTAATCGTTCATAGCGCTACACCTCGATCTCTCCTGATAGCAGCTTGGGAAGCAGGCGGTCGCGAGCCTCCGAAAGTAATTGAACCTTGTGTTTTAGGAATTTGATTTCTTGATGCATGGGTGTGATTGCATCAGAAAAATGGGCAAGATCATCTTGGGGCGGTAATGGAATCATCATCTTGTTCAAGACGTTCGTCGTCATGCTCGGAACAGCTGCGCCAGTATTCATCGCATACATATCGATGCGCAAAAGATAATTGTAGAGATAAAAGCCGACATCAGGACGCTTGAGCTTTGTGTAGAACATCGTATCGACCGTCCAGAAAGCTTCATCAACATACAAGATGTTGTTCAGAGAGCCTTTTCGCGGAATCAGAATGGATTCTTTATTGTACAGATATTGATCGACACTTCTGAGATAGCCGCCAGAGCCATAGACAGGATATGGCCCGTCAGCGAGTCCTTTGTGGTCTTTGCCATAACAGACGTCCATCAGGTCTGGGAGAGGGCAGGAAGTCCAAGCATCATGTGAGGGATGCGAATCGACGAACCATTCCTTGTAGATTCGTTGCGCCGCTTCTTCGAGCAGGGTAATCTGGCGGCGGTGGTTTTCGATGAGGCGGTCGTAAGCATCAATCATGGAAACGATGTGATTTTGAACGGATCGCTCAGGGAGCAAAAACTCGAAATTTTTTAGTGCGGCAATTGATAAGGCTTTTTGTGCTGCACCCTGCGCGAGGTTATCAATCTTCGATACGGTTCTTGCATCGGAAAGAAGGTGAAATAGGAACGCAGAAGATAAATCTTTATGAAAATTTCTCAGCCATGTCAAGTTACCATCTGCAAAATAAAATTCGTCTGTCGATTTGTAGAGATAGGGAATGCCAATCGTTCCTCTGGACGTAATGAGAAGATCACCTGCTTGTGGAACGCCGTATTTTCTTTTGATGCTATCGTACATTTCGCGTGAAATGTAATCACAATCATCAACAATGGTTCCGTTGAAGAGCTGAATGATTTCTTTCGAACGATAGAAGGGAACGCCTGTGGCTGAACGTTCTGATAGATGACATCGTCTGCTGGATGTGATTTCGCAATAATCACCGAGTTTGATTTTTTGAAATGTCATTTCAGCAGTTCCTTCCAGTTCTTCAGTATCGTATCCATCAGATTCCCCGACTCCTGCTGCAATCCCGCAAGCTCTTCGTGAATCTCTGCCATGCGTTCGCCGAAGTCGATGCCGTCGTCTTCGGGATCGGGCACGCCGACGTAGGCGCCGGGCGTCAGGCTGTCGTCTTTGGCGTAGATGTCCGCGCGCGTCGCTGCTTTGCAGAGGCCGGCGATGTCGTGATACTGGAGGTCGCCGAAGCGCTCGGCGAACCATTTCGCCTCGTTTAGCGTTTCCTGTGCTGTCTCGATGGCGGTGAGCGCCGTCTCTACCGTCTGTCCGAGCTGCTTCTTGTAGTCGTTGAATTTCAGGTCGTCGCGGTCGAGGAGTTCTGCGAGTGCGGCTTTCTTTTTTGCGCCGCGCAGCGGTGTGAGCGTGGCGAGAATGGCTTCCTGCGTTTCGACGAGGACGCTCTTGAGCGCGTCGTAGTCGTCGAGGAAGCAGTCGCAGCGATCGGGGATGGCGAGCGTTTCGTCGAGGAGGTCATCTACAGCGGCGCGGAGGTCGCCGCCCATCGTGCCGAAGAGCGGGCGGCTGTCGTCGAGGAGTGTGCAGAGGTCGGCGCGTTCCTGCCAGACAGCTTTTTGATAGCGCTGCAGCAGATGCTCGGCCTTTTCCGTTTCGCCGCGATAGAGGTGGACGATGGCGAGCAGGTTCGCGAGTTGCCAGGTGTTCCATTCGTTGTGCTTGCGGTCGAGCACGGTGTAGTATTGGCGCGCGTCGAGGAACAGCACGGTGTCGCGGAGCGCTTCGGGCTTGTCCTTGCGCAGGAACCAGAGCGTGCACGGCAGCGATTTCGTGTAAAAGAAGTTGTTGCCGACGCTGATGAGCACGTCGACGTCACCCGTCGCGACGAGCGCGTGGCGGATGTCGGCGTCGCGGCTGCGGCTGTCCGTTGCGGACGACGGCATGACGAAGCCTGCGCGGCCGTGGTCGTTGAGGTAGGCGTAGAAGTAGGAGATCCAGAGGTAGTTTGCGTTGCTGACTTCGCCGGCCTTGTTGATGGCGGGTGCGCCAAATGGCAGGCGGCCGGCTTCCTGCACTCCCTGCCAGGCGACTTTGTCCACATTGAATGGCGGATTGGCCATGACGTAGTCGCACTGGCCAGCGAGGCCATGGTAGTCGTGGTAATACGTGTTCGCTTCTTCGCCGGAGACGATCTTGCCGCTGAGGTTGTGCACGGCCATGTTCATGCGGCAGAGGTTCGCGTTGTATTCCGTCTTTTCCTGCCCGTAGAACGTCAGGACTTTGTTCGCGGCCATGCCGCTCTGGTTCACGAAGTCGCCCGTCTGGACGAACATGCCGCCCGAGCCGCAGGCGGGGTCGAGCAGCGTGCCGCGCGTCGGCTCGATGACGCCGACGATCATCTTGACGAGTGATTTCGGCGTGAAGAACGCGCCGTCATCCGAGGCGATGTTCTGCGCGAACTTGTTGAGGAAGTATTCGTAGATGCGGCCGATGACGTCGCCGCCGACATCGTCGAGCGCGGAGTCGTCGAACGTGCGCAGGAGGTTGCCGAGCAGGCTGTCATCGAAGATGTCGTAGTTCTTCGGCAGCACGCCCGCGAGCGACGGGCTCTGCTGCTCGATGAGCTCCATGGCGTAGTTGACGGCGACGCCGAGCGAGTCGATCGGCGTGCCATCGTTTTTCACGAGCCCGGCCTGCGCGACGTCGCCCGGCAGCGCGAGCAGGTAGCGGTACTGCGCTTCCTCCGGCAGGTAGAGTGCGCTCTTCTTCGTGAAGTCCTTCGCTTCGAGCGGCCGCGGGCGCCCGCCGCGCATCGGCCGGCCTTTGAGGAGCTCCTGCTCGACGCGCCGGTAGCGGCTGTAGGCATAGCGCAGGAAGATGATGCCGAGGATCGGCATGCAGTACTGGTTCGACGTGAGCTTCGAGTTCGCTCGCAGGTCGTCCGCCGTGCTCCAGAGCTTCGTCTCGAGGTCTTTGAGGTTCGTTGCATTCATTGTGTTGGATCACCATCTGTTGTTGTAGTTTGTAGAAAGAAATTCGACGCCGCAAGGGGAAAGTCCTTTTTTCGCGGTCATGCAGATGCGACGCTATTGGTACGTCCCTGTCGTTTTGGCAAGACGTTCCGGCTACAAGGAACAAGGGCCTGGTGCATGGGCACCAAAGAAGCGCGGGCGACCGAGGAAGCAGAAGAAAAATCTTTTGTGAGGCAGGAATCCCCCCTGTAATCTCGAATAAGAGCAAAAAGGAAGCAACAAGGATCGAAAGAGAATCATCATGCTTTCGGGGGAATAGGGAAAGTTACAGTGATATCTCCGAACTCGCGACAGCGAACATGCAGCAGACGTTGAAGACGAACAGCGCCGAGATCCACGAAATGCTCTACCAGATGGAGCGTTCATGCCGCCACATGGCGTACAACGCCGGTTTTGACTATGCCGAGGAGACGGAGGATCGCCTTGCGCAGGATATCGTCGACGAATTGAACGGCGAGAGCCTTGCCAATGGCGGTGGCCTCTGGTTTGAGCCGTATGCGTATCGTCCGGATAAAGAGTACACTTGCCCGTTCACGTTCCGCGAGAACGGCAGTCTGAAGGTCGACCAGAACTACGTGCAGGAAAGCGGCCCATATCTCAATGAAGAATGGTACACGGGCGGCAAGAATGCTGGCCAGGGCAAGTCGTACTTGACGGATCCGTACTACGATGCGGCAGCCAAAGTCCTCATGGTGACGTATGCGTCGCCGATCTACGACGCAAAGGGCAGCGGCAAGTTGCTCGGCGTCGCGACCGTCGACATTTCTTTGAAACAAATCTCTGACCTCATCGACAACATCCAGATCGGCGAGGGTGGCCATGCCTATCTCGTCACGGATAAGGGCGTCTACGTCGCTGGTGTCCCGGCGGAGGAACTTGAAAAAGGAGCGAAAGCGACGGAGGAAAAGAATGCGTCGCTCGCCGCCGTCATGCAGGAAGCTATCGCAAATGACACGGGCGTCACGTCGTACAAAGATGATAACGGCGTCGAGCAGGTCGTCACGTACGCGACGATGAAAGACACAGGCTGGAGCCTTGTGCTCACGATCCCGTCGTCTGAGCTCTACGCATCCGCGCGTTCGCTCGCGCTGAAGCTCACCGTGCTCGCGCTCATTGTGCTTGCGCTCCTGATGTTTGCCGCGTATCGTACCGTTGCGAGCTACGTCGATCGTATCGCCGTCAACCAGAAATTCGCGGAAGACCTCGCGGACGGCAACTACGCGCGTGAGGACAATCACCCGAAGAGCAATGACGAGATTGGTCTGCTCGGCACAGCCATGAACGAGATGTTTGGCAAGACAAAGGAAGTCCTCAATAGCATCTCTGGCCAGGCCGATCACATGGCCGCCTCAAGCCAGACGCTCGGCACATCTGCCGATACGTTGCAGCAAGGCTTCACGTCCATCGAGGACAAGATGCGCTCCATCTCCGAAGCCATGATGAACGCTAGTTCCGCGACGGAGGAAGTCAACGCCTCTGTCGAGCACGTCACGAGTGCCATCCACGAGCTGTCGCAGGAAGCGCACCAGAGCCTCCGCCAGGCCGATGACATCCGCGCTCGCGCAAAATCCGTGCAGGAAGAATCGACGGAAGCGAGCCGCTCAGCGGAAAAGCTCGGTCGCGAATTCAGCGACAAACTCGCGGCCTCTATTGAACAGGCCAAGACCGTCGAGCAGATCGGTGCCATGGCGACGTCGATCTCCGGCATCGCCGAGCAGATTAACCTCTTGTCGCTGAACGCCTCCATCGAGGCCGCTCGCGCTGGTGAGGCAGGTCGCGGTTTTGCTGTCGTCGCTTCCGAGATTGGCAAGCTCGCAACCGAGACCGCTGACACGGTCGAAGAAATCCAGAAGACCATCCAGTCTGTGCAGAAAGCCTTTGCCGGTCTCTCCGGTGACGCGAAAGCCATTCTCGGCTTCCTCAACGACACCGTGACGCCGCAGTACGAGACATTCGTCGAAGTCGCTGGTCAGTACGGTACAGACGCTGACACGTTCCGTACTGTCGCAGAGCACATCGCCGCGACGAGCCAGCAGGTCAATGAGACGATGGAACAGGTCAGCCAGGCCATCGAGCAGATTGCCAACTCTGCACAGGATACAGCCGAACTCTCGTCCCAAGTCTCACAGGATGTCAACGAAGTTTCCGACTCCGTCGACGAAGTCAACGCTATGAGCAAGCAGCAGTCCGAAGCAGCACAAGACCTCCACGAGGTCGTCAGTCACTTCCGGCTGAAGAAGTAAAAACGATAGAAGGAAAAGCTGTTGCCGTCAGTTCAAAAGCTGGCGACAACAGCTTTTTTGTAACGTTTTCAAAGCTTTGCCCGCTTTTCGCGGACATTTTGAAAATGCAGGGTAGCATTTAGAGACGTTTAATGGTATAATATCCCACAGACATGAACAAAAATGCTAAATAAACATACCTATATGATACCTTGGAGGTCAGAATATGGAAAAACAGAAAAATGGGTTCTTCCTCGTCCGTGAGGAAATTCTACCGGAAGCGATCAAGAAGACGATCCGCGTCAAAGAAATGTTGAAGCGCGGCGATGCGCGCACGATCAACGAAGCTGTCGAAAAGATGGACCTTTCGCGTAGCGCGTATTATAAATACAAGGATTATGTGTTCCCGTTTTATGAGGCGAGCCAGAACAAGATCGTCACGTTGACGTTCCTGCTCGAGCACAAGAAGGGCGTGCTCTCGAGCGTGCTCAACACGATTTCGTCCGACTCCGGCAGCGTGCTGACGATCAATCAGGGCATCCCACTGCAGGGCGTGGCGAATGCGACGGTCTCCATCGAGACGGCGCAGCTCTCTGTCGATCTCGAGGCGCTCCTCGATAAGCTCCGCATGGTGGATGGCGTCAAGCGCCTCGAAGTCCTCGGTCAGGCATAAAGGAAAGAGGTGTGTCGATGATGAAAGAAGCCATCAAGATCGGACTCCTCGGCTCCGGCACGGTCGGTTCGGGCGTCGTCCGCGTCCTGCGGGAAAATGTGGAGGAAATCACGGCGCGCGTCGGCACACGGCTCGTGCTGGCGAAAGTCCTTGTGCGCGACAAATCGAAACCGCGTCCGTATCTCGGTGACGTCGAGCTCACGGATCGCGTGGAAGACATCCTCGAGGATGAGGAAATCTCGGTTGTCGTCGAAGTCATGGGTGGTCTGCATCCAGCGAAAGAGTACATGCTCCGCGCCATGGAGGCGGGCAAGAGCGTCGTGACGGCGAATAAAGATGTCGTTGCGCAGTTCGGCCATGAGCTTTTTGATATGGCGGAAAAGCACGATGTCGACTTCCGCTTTGAGGCGAGCGTCGGTGGCGGCATCCCGATCATCCTGCCGCTCAAAGAGTGCCTGACGGCGAATCGTATTTCGGAAGTCCTCGGCATCGTCAACGGCACAACGAACTACATGCTGACGAAGATGAGCGACGAAGGCATGAGTTATGATGACGTGCTCAAAGAGGCACAGGAAAAAGGCTACGCTGAGGCGAATCCGTCCGCTGACGTCGATGGCCTCGATGCTGCTCGCAAAGCCGCGATCCTTTCGTCCATCGCGTTCAACACGCGCATCAGCCTTGACGATGTCTCCGTCGAAGGCATCACGAAGATCACGCCGGAAGACATCAGCTATGCTAGGAACCTCGGTTACACGGTGAAGTTGCTCGTCATCGGCAAGGAGACGGAAGACGGCATCAACGTGCGCGTCCATCCGGTGTTCCTGCCGAAAGAGCATCCGCTCGCATCCGTCAATGGCGTCTACAATGCCATCTTCGTGCGCGGCAACGCCATCGGCGAGGCGATGTTCTATGGCCCGGGGGCGGGTAGCCTGCCGACAGCGTCGGCTGTCGTCGCGGATATCATCGATGTCTCGCGCGACATCGTCACGCATTCGTTCGGCCGACTGAACTGCACATGCTACCGCAAGAAAGTGCTGTGCCCGCTGGAAAAAACGCAGTCGTCGTACTACGTACGTTTGCTCGTCGAAGACAAGCCCGGCGTGCTCGGTGCCATCGCGACGGCGTTCGGCAACGCGGACGTCAGCCTGCAGTCCGTCATCCAGACGCAGCGCGACAAAGACGAGCATGCGGAGATCGTTGCCATCACGCACTGTGTCACACATGCGAACATTCTCGCGGCACTCGGCGTGTTGCGCGCGTTGCCCGTCGTCAGCGAAGTCCGCAATCTCATCCGCGTAGAAAATGACCGGGGGTAATCATATATGCCAGATCGTAGCATCCGCGTCCGCGTGCCGGGCACGAGCGCCAATCTCGGCGCTGGTTTCGACACGCTCGGACTCGCGTGCAATCTCTATAATGAACTCGTGCTGACGCTGACAGAGCGGCCGGGCGTCACGTTCTCCGTCGAAGGGGAGGGCGCGGGACGCATCCCAGAAGACGACCGCAACATCGTCTGGCGTTCCATCCGCCTGTTGCTCGAGCGTTCACATCATGACAAAGAGTACCAGGGTGCCATCATCCGCATGAAGAACGACGTGCCGCTGTCGCGCGGCCTCGGCTCGAGTGCGGCCGCCATCGTCGCTGGCCTCAAAGCCGCGAATGTCATCGTCGGCAATCGCTACAATCGTCGAGAACTCCTGCAGCTCGCGACGGAGATCGAAGGCCATCCCGACAACGTCGCGCCTGCTATCTTCGGCGGTATCACGGTCAGCACGATGAAGGGACGCCACGTCGAGAGCTTCTCGTTCTTGCCCAAGATTCGTCTGCGCTTCGTTGTCGCCGTGCCGGACTTCTTCCTTTCGACGAAGAAAGCAAGAGACGTGCTCCCCGAGATGGTGCCGCGCACGGATGCCATCTTCAATATCGGACGCGCGTCCATGCTCGTTGCTGCGCTCATGAAGGGGAGTTCCTATTTCCTGCGTCGGTCGTTCGATGATGCACTGCACCAGCCGTATCGTGCCGAACTCATTCCCGGCATGTACGACGTCTTCCACGCTGCCCGCTTGGCGGGGGCTCTTGGCACTGTGCTCTCTGGCGCGGGTCCGTGCCTCATCTCGTTCGTCGAAGCCTACGACAACTGCGAAGAAGCCGTCGGCAACGCCATGCGCGAAGCTTTCGCACAGCATGGCGTCCAGGCGGAGATCAAGTACCTCGGCCTCGACACGCGTGGGGCGCATATCATCAATGAACGGCGTGACTCACGCGACTGAAAAGCTGCTGCCAGCGTGCAGCAGCTTTTTTATGGAGGAAAGAATATGACCGAAACGCAATTTGTCGAAATCCTCCGTACTACGGGTGCCCGCGTCTTTCTCGTCGGCGGCTGTGTGCGTGATGCACTGCGCGGCGTGGCAGCAGCGGATCGGGACTATGTCGTCAGCGGCATCGAGGAGGCAGCGTTTCAGCGGCTTTTCCCGAAGGCACCACGTGTCGGGCGTTCGTTTCCCGTCTATCTCGTCGAGATCGATGGCCGTGCCTCAGAAGTCGCGTTCGCGCGGCGCGAGCGCAAAGTAGGGGCAGGGTATCGCGGCTTCGATGTCGCGTTTTCGCCCGATGTCACGATCGAGGAAGACCTCTACCGTCGCGATACAACGATGAACAGCATGGCGCGAGAGCTGCCCGGCGACACGTTGCTCGATCCTTATGGCGGACAGGCGGATGTCAGGAAGCATGTGGTTCGTGCCGTTTCGCATCATTTCATGGAAGACCCTGTGCGGGCGTTGCGGGCGGCGCGGCAGGCAGCACTTTTTGAGTTCACAATCACGGATGATACGCTGGAGTACATGCATGCCTGCCGCGACGAGCTCCGGGATGAACCATCTGAGCGCGTGCTTGGCGAGCTCGAACGTGCCCTCGCTGCACGGCGGCCATCGCACTTCTTCCGATATTTGCACGCCGCAGGTCTGCTCGATGTAACGTTCCCCGAGCTCTATGCGCTGATTGGAAAGACACAGCCTGCCGCATTCCACCCTGAGGGCGATGCATTCGAGCACACGATGCTCATCGTTGATAAAGTTGCGGCGGAGACAGAGGATGTTCTCGTACGTTTTTGCGGACTCGCTCATGACATTGGCAAGGGCGTGACGCCGAAATCCATGCTGCCACATCATTACGGCCACGAAATCGCAGGCGGCGACGTTCTCGCAGCTTGGGCGGCCCGCATGCGCTTCCCCAAAACATGGCGGCAGGCTGCGGCCTTTGTTATCCGCGAGCACATGCGTGCTGCACGATTGACGAAAGCGGGGAAGATCGCAAAACTCTTGCTCCATGTCGCGAAATCGCCACTGGGATTCGATGGCTTTAACGCCGTCATCCGTGCCGACCACGGCAGCCTGCCACCGTATCTCTTACATGGCAGAGCTTGGGCAACGGAACTTCAAAAAATCTCCGGTCACGATGCCCCCACAGCGCTCTCTGGCTCCGCTATCGGCGACTGGGTGTTCGCGCAGCAAGTACAACGCCTTCGGGTTCTTATGAAAGCATGAACACGGCGCGACGAAACTAGAACCGCAAATCTTGATAATGAATTGATTGGAAGTGTTTACATATGAATTCCTTTCGGCTATAATAGGAGAGAAGAAGAATATATGCGAACAAATTCGAAACTTCAAAAATTCATCATGGAGGCGATTTTTCATGGGTCTCATCGTACCATATAAGGGAAAACGGCCGAAGATCGACGCGTCGGTCTTTGTGGCGCCGACGGCCTGTGTTGCAGGCGACGTCGTGATCGGTAAGGACTCAAGTGTTTGGTTCAGTAGTGTCGTGCGCGGCGATTTCCAGCCCATCCGCATCGGTCGCTACACGAACATCCAGGACAACGCGACCGTGCACGTCATGGGCGACTGCCCTCTGACGATCGGAAGCTATGTCATGATCGGCCACAATGCCATCGTGCACAGCAAGTCCATCGGTTCGAACACGCTGATCGGCATGGGCGCGATCCTGCTCGGCTACACGGAGATCGGCGAGAACTGCATCATCGGTGCGGATTCGCTGATCACGCAGCACAAGAAGATCCCTGCGAACTCTCTTGTTTATGGCAACCCCGCAAAGATCATCCGTGCGTTACGCGATGACGAGATCCAGGCGCTGCACGACTCTGCGCTCGCGCATGCGGAGCTCGCAAAGAAATACAAGGCGGAACTGCTCTGAAGGCGGACGCCGCACAAACCACTCAAAGGAGAAACCAACTTTATGGAAAAAACGCTCGTACTCATCAAGCCAGATGCTTTCGCTGCCCATCATGTGGGCGACATCATCAAGATCTATGAGGAGAAAGGCTTCCGCATCGCCGCGATGAAGATGCTCCAGATGGATCGCCGCCTCGCGTCCATCCACTATGCCGAGCACATCGGCCGTCCATATTATGAAGACCTCAGCGGTTTCATGACGTCTGGCCCCATTGTCGCGCTGGTACTCATGGGCGACAATGCCATCCATCGTGTGCGCGAGCTTCACGGCAAGACGAACCCCGCAGAGGCCGCCGAGGGCACGATCCGCAAACTCTATGCAACGAGCGGCCGCCGCAATGCCGTCCACGCTTCCGATAGCCCCGAGAGTGCCGAGCGCGAAATCCACATTTTCTTCAATGAGACAGAAATCTACGATGCCTGAAGTTTTTTGCTGAGGGGGAGCACCCATGCATGTCTATACAAAGACCGGCGACGCAGGCGAGACGGGCCTCTACACGGGGGAACGTGTGAAGAAAGCCTCGCTGCGCGTCGATGTCTATGGCACGATTGATGAAGCCGATGCCGCATTCGGCATGGCGCGTGCCTTTGCAAAGAAAGAAGAAGTCAAATCGGCAATCTATGATGTCCAGAAAAAACTGTCGAGTCTCATGGCTGACATTGCGAGCCTTGACCAGAAGCCACTGATTCACGAGGAAGACGTGACGGCGCTCGAACAGGCCATGGACGCGATCGAAGCGCGGCTGCCAAAGCTCACATCGTTCCTGATCCCAGGCGACACGCCAGCCGGTGCCTGCCTCGACCATGCGCGGACCATTGTGCGCCGCGCCGAGCGCCGCTTCTGCAAGCTTGCCGAGCACGAAGCCGTCCACGGCACGGACCGCCGCTTTTTGAACCGCCTGTCCGACTACGCATTTCTGCTGATGCGGCTCGAGGAAACGGACGCCTGAGGCGCGTTGTCACAATAAGAAACAACGATTCGAAAACTCCTGCAATTTCGTCAGATTTTGCAGGAGTTTTTTCTGATAGCGCGAATATTATGTAACAGGAACAAAAAACAAAACATGGAGGGGTCATAGATGAAAGAAATGCAAAGCAAGGACATCCGGAACGTCGTCTTCCTCGGTCACGGAAATTGCGGCAAGACGAGCCTTCTCGACGATGCGCTCTTCCACACGGGCACGGCGAAACGCCGCGGCAGTGTCGATGATGGTACGAGTCTCCTCGATGCGACGCCAGAGGAACAGGAGCGCCAGCTCACGCTCGAAGCGAAGCTCGCGGCCTGCGAGTGGGGCGACTGCAAGCTGAACCTCCTCGACACGCCGGGCTATCCCGATTTCGTCGGCGAAGCCATCGAGGCTATGAATGCGGCCGATGCCGCTGTGATCGTCGTTTCGGCGCACTCGGGCATCGAGGTTGAGACGGAGAAATTCTGGAACCTCGCAAAAGACATGGAGCTGCCGCGCATGTTCTTCCTCAACAAGATGGATCGCGAGCACACAGATTTCCATGCCGTCGTCGACGAGTTGCGCGTGCGCTTTGGCACGGGCGTTGTGCCGGTCCAGCTGCCGATTGGCCAAGAAGCCGCATTCCAGGGCGTCGTCGACCTCTTAAAGATGCACGGCAAGATCGTGCCGCATGATGAAGATGACTGCGTCGTGACGGATATCCCTGAGTACCTTGACCACGATGTCGAGATGGCGCGTCAGGCGCTCATCGAGGCGATCGCGGACTACAACAATGAACTGCTTGAAAAATATCTCGAAGGAGAGGAGATTAGCGAAGACGAAGTCGGCGAAGCGCTGCGGAAAGGCATCGCCGATGGCAAGCTGTTTCCTGTGTTCTGCGGCTCAGCGAAAGCTGATATCGGTGTCAAGAAACTCTTGAATGGCATCGCGGCCTACCTGCCGTCGCCCGCGGACCGTACGGTCATTGGCACGGTGCCGGGTTCGGAAGAGCTCATCGAGCGCGGCGCCTCAGATGCGTTCTCGGCCTTTGTCTGGAAGACGACCGTCGACCCGCTCGCCGGCCGTCAGACGTTCCTGCGCATTTACTCGGGATCGCTGAAAGCCGACAAGAGTGTGCTCGACGTCACGAGCGGCCGTACGGAACGCATCGGCGCGCTGCAGACACTCCATGGCAAACAGGCGCACAGCGTCGCCGTCGCGCATGCGGGCGACATCGTCGTCACGTCGAAGCTCGCGAACGTCCAGACGGGTAATACGCTTGCGGATGCATCTGCGCCCATCGCTTACGAGACGGCCGCGTTCCCGACGCCGATGCTCGAGATGGCTGTTCATCCAAAGAAGAAAGGCGAGGAAGACAAGCTCTTTGCTGCCATCGCGAAATGCGAGGAAGCCGACCCGACGCTCGCCGTGCGCAAGGAAGCGGGCACGAAGGAGACGATCCTCGCAGGCATCGGCGAAATGCAGCTCAAAGTCCTCGAGGAAAAGCTCGAAGGAAAGTACCATGTTGGCCTGACGCTCACGAAGCCGCGCATCGCCTATCGCGAGACGATCAAGAAGGCGACGAAGGCCGAAGGCAAGTACAAGAAGCAGAGCGGCGGCCACGGTCAGTACGGCCATGTGCTGCTCGAAATCACGCCGCAGAAAGCAGGCGAGGGCAACGCGTTTACCGAGACAATCTTCGGCGGCAGCGTGCCGCGTCAGTTCATCCCCGCCGTCGAGAAAGGCACGCAGGAGACGCTCGCGGGCGGCATCCTCGCGGGCTATCCCGTCGTCGATGTCAAAGTCAACCTCTATGACGGTTCGTACCATCCCGTCGATTCGTCCGAGGCGTCGTTCAAGTCCGCGACGGCCATCGCGCTGAAGAAAGGCATTCTCGAAGCCGACCCCGTGTTGCTCGAACCCATCGACACCGTGACGGTCACGGCGCCGGAGTACTACGTCGGCGGCATCATCGGCAGCCTGAACAGCAAGCGCGCCCGCATCCTCGGCACGGAGACGGGCGACAAAGGCTGGATGCTCGTCCGCGCCGAAGTCCCCGAAGCCGAGCTCTACCAGTACGCGACCGACCTGCGCTCCCAGACACAAGGGCGTGGCACGTACGCGCGGCAGTTCCTGCGCTATGAAGTCGTGCCCGAGAAACAGGCGGCCGCTGTCATCGAGGAAGCGAAGGCAGCGAAGTGACCTGCGTGCGCCACTCTTTCGGCGTCATGTGGAACATCGCATGGAATGCCCGGGAGAATGTCGAGTAATCGCGAAAGCCGCAGGCGTAGCAGATGTCCGTGACGGATTCGTCGCCGCTGAGCATCGATCGCGCCGAGAGCAGCCGCTTGCTCGTGATGTATTGGTGGATGCTGTACCCCGTCTCCTGCTTGAATTTCCGCATGAGATAATATTTGCTGAGGTAGACATGCTCTGCGAGCATGTCGATCGAGAGTTCAGCGTCGAGGTGGCTGTTGATGTAGGCGAGCACTTGCTGGATCTTCTCGTCATACGACGACGCATGCAGCTCACCAAGTTCGTGCGCGAGCATCGCGCGGTTCAGCAGGATCATGAACTCGATGAACAGGATCTCCGTGTAGAGCCCGTTGGCGAACCCTTCCTCGTGCGACGTCCGCTCGAGCTTTTCCATATGGAACAGCAGGTCGTGGGAAAGCCCCGTGCCTGCATGCATGACCGACGACCCCGTCCGTGCTTTCTGAAAGCATGCGGCGAGGTCGTCGCTGTCTCTCTGGCAGCGTGCGAGGAACGCGGGCGCGACGTAGATGACGATGCGTTCGTATGGCACGTCCGGCGAGAGCATGGGCCGATGGATTTCGCCCGCCGACACAAAGATGATGTCGCGCGGCACGAGCGGGTAGCTGCGGCCCTCGATGATGTAGTCCGCCTTGCCGCCGAGAAACAAGATGATCTTGTGGAAGTCATGGTAATGGAAGGGAATCGGCGACAGCCGCTGGTCTTTCAAGCGGAACACGCGGAAATCGCGTAGCAGGTAGCCTTTCTTTTCGTACGTCTCCAAAGTAACGCCTCCTTTGTGCCTATTATAGTCGAGCAGGGCATTTTTTGCAATCTTTACAGCACTTCTTGCATTTCTCTTGCACAAAATGCCTGCTATACTAAGCACAGAAATTGAAACGGAGGCGACCGACATGATGGAAATCAAGAATTATACGACGGCCGAGAAAGAATACATGGTCCTGAATGGAAGCACGATGCGCGTCATGCCGGGCGCTGCAGCCATCCGCCTGCTCGCGGATCGCCGCCAGGGCGTCGGTGCCGACCGCGTCCTCATCTTCACGGGCACGCATGAGCAGCCGTCGTTCCTCGTCTATGAAGCCGATGGCACGCAGGCAGAGGCCGAGTCCATGGACTACAAGATCCTCGTCCGCTACCTTGCCGAGGAAGGCATCGCAGCGAATCCGGCCGAGCTCGCGAAGGTCTTCGGCGACCAGGCTTTTGTCGAGGCGTTCAGCACGCCGCAGGTCTCGAAGATCGAGTTCCATGTCACGGATGCGTTCCTCGCAAAGATGGAAGCCGCCGATGCAAAGGAAGAAAAGCTCGTTGGCTGAGCAGAAGCATAAAAAACAGGAGCCGTCGCAAGGCGATATGTTGCGACGGCTCCTGTTTTTCTGTGCATACGAGATACGAAAAAGCGGACATCCTTCGATGTCCGCTGACTTTTCAAATGGTCGGGATGACAGGATTCGAACCTGCGGCCTCTTCGTCCCGAACGAAGCGCGCTACCAAACTGTGCCACATCCCGTAAACACAAGTAATATTATAAGCATGTGACCGTGCCATGTCAAGCATTATTTTCAAAAATCGTAAAAACCGTTCTTCATCTTGCTTTTTCCGCGTTTCTTTGCTAGACTGAGAACAAATCGAAAACATTCCACTAGGGGAGCTTTTTTGCTGAGAGACGTTTCGTCGACCCTTGGAACCTGTTGGGGTAATACCTGCGTAGGGAAGTGGCACGCGTTTGACGTCAGACGGTGTACCACCGTCTGGCGTTTTTTGTTTTGCGGTTTCTTGTATGTTCATCATTGTCTAGGAGGTCTATTTTCATGGCAACACAGATGCAACTGGCCCGTGAGGGCAAGATCACGGAGGAAATGCGCCATGTCGCAGAGGAGGAGCATGTCGCTGTCGAGATGGTGCGGGATCGTGTCGCGAGCGGCACGATCGCTATCTGCGCGAATGTGAACCACATCGCATACGGCAAGTTCCAGCCGCGCGGCGTAGGCTTTGGGCTGAAGACGAAAGTCAATGCGAACATCGGCACGTCGAGCACGTTTCCCGAGATCGCGCCGGAGCTCGAGAAGCTCGACGAGGCGGTCCGTTGCGGTGCGGATGCCGTCATGGACCTCTCGACGGGCGATGGTATCGACGAGTCGCGTCGGCGCATCATCGAGCATTCGCCGATCATGGTCGGCACGGTGCCTCTTTATCAGGCGACCGTGCGCTCCATCCGCGAGCACGGCGCCGTCGTTGAGATGACGGACGACGACATTCTCGAGACGATCGAAGCACAGGCAAAGGATGGCGCGGATTTCATGACGCTGCACTGCGGCGTGACGCGGGCGGCCATCGAAGCCATGCGCAGCGAGGGGCGCGTCATGGATATCGTGAGTCGTGGCGGTTCCTTCATCACGGGCTGGATGCTGCACAACGAGCAGGAGAACCCGCTCTACGAACATTTCGACGATATCCTTGATATCTGCGAGAAATACGATGTGACAATCAGCCTCGGCGACGGCATGCGGCCGGGCTGCACGGCGGACGCGACGGATCGCGCACAGCTCACAGAGCTCATCACGCTCGGCGGCCTTGTCGACCGCGCGTGGCGGCGCGGCGTGCAGGTCATGGTCGAGGGGCCGGGGCATGTGCCATTTGACCAGATCAAAGCGAACATGCAGCTCGAAAAGCGCCTGTGTCGCAATGCGCCGTTTTACGTGCTCGGGCCACTTGTGACGGACATCGCGCCGGGGTATGACCACATCACGTCAGCCATCGGCGGCACGCTCGCGGCTGCGTCGGGCGCAGATTTTCTCTGCTATGTGACGCCGGCGGAGCATCTCGCGCTGCCGACGATCGAGGACGTGCACACCGGCGTCATCACGGCACGTATCGCGGCGCATGCGGCAGATCTCGTGAAAAATGTCCCAGGCGCACGCGACTGGGATCGCAAGATGGCCGAGGCGCGCAAGGAGCTCGATTGGAACGCGCAAATGGAACTCGCCATCGACCCCGAGCTCGCCAGCGCGAAACGTGGCGCACGCAATCCTGAGGACGAAGGCGCCTGCTCGATGTGCGGCGACTATTGTGCTGTCGAGATCATCCACAAGTATTTTGATAAACGCACGTGCCCATGCGATGACTGAAAATTATTTCTTTCCCTGACAGGATTTTTTCCGTTGGTATCGAATACTTCCTTATAGAAAGAACGAAAATAAGGGGGTTTTACTATGGGAAAGATCAACAAGATCCTCGTTCCGGTCGATGGTTCCGTGAACGGCTGCAAAGCGACGGATGAGGCGATCTTCTTTGCCGAGAAATGCAAGGCAGACCTTGATTTCGTCTATGTCGCGAGCAACATCAACAAGGATATCCCGAGCCATATCGTCTTTGACCGCATCTGGGAGAAACTGCCAGATGATCTCAAGGCATCGAAACATGTCGAGACGGGCAGTATCCCGAAAGCCATCCTGCGCGTCGCAGCACAGGAGCACAGCGACATGATCATCATGGGCAGCCGCGGCCTCGGCCTGTTCAAAGGGGCACTCATTGGCTCTGTAAGCCAGAAAGTCGTCGAGGAATCGCCGATCCCGGTGATGGTCATCAAGTAAGTGTGGTAACAAGATGCTAAAAGAGGGTAGCGACATTTGAGGATTACTCAAATGTCGCTACCCCTTTTCATTTCATTCGCCCGTTTTATGGTTCAACCAGCGCGAGCGTTTCAATTTATCTTTTGTTTCGATGCGGTCGCGATAGATATCCTCGATGACGAGCTTGCAGATGACGATGAACGGCACGGCAAGGAACATGCCGGGTGCACCGAGCACTTCGCCGCCGAGGATGATACCAAGGATGATGGCGATCGGGTGAAGGTTCAGCGTTTTGCCGATCAGCGTTGGTGAGACGATGTTGTGGTTCACTTGCGTCAATACGAGGTAGAACAACACCGTCTGCAGCGCGACCATCGGCGAGACCGTCGCCGTCAGGATCGTGCCGAAGGCCGAAGCGACCGTCGGTCCAAGCACGGGGATGAACTCGCAGAGTCCCGAGACGACAGCGAAGACGGAGGCATAGGGCAGGCCACGTAGCGTGTAGTAGAGAAAGACGATCGTCGCCGTGATGCAGCAGATGATGAGCTGGCTCACGATGTAGATGCGCAGTGCGTGCAGGATGCCATCAAAAAGGTTCAGCACACGTGTGTAGTCGCGGCGTGGAAAGCGGCTTGCGAGATATGCTTTAATCTGTTCGCCGTCTTTCAAGAGGTAAAATGTTACGAACAAGATGATGACGAAGTCGATGACTTTGCCGAATAGCGAGAGGATGATATCGAGTGATCCCTTGAGCGCGTCGACGCTGACATTCTTGAGCTCGACCCAGAGATTGTCGAGCCCGTCTTCGAGCACGGGCGAATTTTCGATGAGAGGCAGATGCTCCAGCTTGGCCGAAAGTTCGGGGAAATCCGTGATGAAGCGGGAAAATGTCGGGATGAATGTGCTTGTGACGATCGTCAAAATGCCGAACAACACGAAAAGCAGTGCGAGCAGTGCAAGGCCACAGGCGACGGCGCGTGGCATCTTTCGCGCCATGCGGTCGACGAGCGGCGTCAAAAGGAGCTGCAGTAGTAGCGAAATAAAGATAATGAACGCGAGCTGCGGCAAAAACCAGAACGTCGAGAGCAAGAGCGTAAACGTGATGCCGAGCAAGATGGATGTGCGGTAAGGGCGAATAGACATAGGAAGCACCTTTCATAAAAACAAGGAATCAAAAACATTATACCATGAAATTCCATTTCTGTGGTAGAATAGGGGACAGCAGAAGGAAAGGTGTGTTTTGAAATGAC
Organism: Selenomonadaceae bacterium; assembly: GCA_034186105.1. Lineage (GTDB taxonomy): Bacteria > Bacillota > Negativicutes > Selenomonadales > Selenomonadaceae > Selenomonas_C. The sequence continues at coordinate 15,041 of JAXGCE010000019.1, read as the reverse complement.
ATTTCGATGGAGCCGGAGCAGCAGCTGTTTGGCGGCAACCATGTTTTTTGCGGCACTACTGGTGCTCGGCCAGCCTACAGTGCAGGCTTCGCCGCAGTATCTCGACAACAATCCGATGTATCCTGTGGCGTATTACCATGCAGACGACCGCGAGTATGTCGACCTTGAGTCGTGCAATACGTATGAATCCGGCGGATTTCAGTACTATGGCGCAGGCTATGTCAGCTATCATGGGACGGGCGAAAAGGTGAGCCGCACATACAAAGTGCGCCGCTTCCGCCAGTCGACGGACGGCGGCTCATCGCCAGAGTACTACGACGAAGGGGCGAAGACGTGGGTCGCACTGCCGAGTTTTGACAAAGAAGAGATCGCATCATATCTGAAAAAGTTTGGCTATCAGTCCTATATCAAAGCGTATCATCCCTACGAGTATTATATGTTCAAAGTCGTCTACAAGCAGGTGCACAAAGAAGTATACCCCGACCGACTCTGATACTGGGATTTATTAGAAAGGAATCGTTTTGCGAAAGCTTTTGATCTGTGTTGTTGCACTTTGCTTGTTCATGCTATCATCGAGCGCGGCGGTAGCATCTGACGTGATGGAGCCGACCATCGCGGCGCAATCGGCCATCGTCATTGAGGCATCGACGGGGCGTGTCGTCTACGAAAAGAATGCGGACATGCAGAGCTCACCCGCGAGCATGACGAAGATCATGACATGCCTGCTCGGCCTTGAGATGCTTGGCCGTCATCAAGATATCGTGATCTCGAAGAACGCAGCCGAGACAGAAGATGTGCCGCTTGGCCTCCAGGCGGGCGACGTCTTTGCAGCTGATGAGCTCTTGCGCGGCATGATGCTCGTCTCGGACAACGGTGCGGCCGTTGCCATCGCGGAAGCCTCGGCAGGCACCGCACAGAAATTCGTCGCGCAGATGAATGACGAGGCACAAAAACTCGACATGAAGGACACGCACTTTGCGAACCCCAATGGCCTGACACTACCGAGTCACTATTCGACGGCACGTGATATGGCGAAGCTCGCACGCTATGCCATGACGAAGAAGGAATTCCGCGAAATCGTTGCCATCCAGCAGGCTCCCGTGCGCTGGTCACTGCCAAAGAACAAAGTGCTGATGACGGAAAACTCGAACAAGCTTCTCGGCCATTACGATGGCATGACGGGCATCAAAACCGGCTGGACGACGGCAGCAGGCGGCTGTCTCGCGGCTTCGGCGAAACGAAATGGCCTGGAACTCATCGCCATCGTCATGAAAGCGCCAGACGCGAATGTACGCTTTGACGATGCGCGCAAGCTCCTCGATTATGGCTTCGCGCGTACGAAGCTCAAGCGTGGCATCCAGCGTGACCATTTGAAGAAATCTGTCTGGGTCAAGGGCGCGAAGCAGGCGACCGTTGCCGTGCATCCCGTCGAAGATATCAACTATCCCATCATCGGCGGCGAAGATCCGAAGCGCTACACCGTGACATACGACCTGCCAAAGATCCTCGAAGCGCCCGTCAAAGATGGCGCGATCGTCGGCAAGATCGTCCTGCGCTACGACGGCAAGCCTGTCGGTTCCGTCGATCTCGCCGCAGAAAAAGCAGAATCTGGTTTTTCCTTTGGTTCGGCACTCGTCTCCGTTTTCGGTTGGATGCTGCCGAAGCTTTAAGGTTGACGCACCTTCTCTTCATCTGCTATAATGATTTCGTTCCTGCGGATGTGGCGGAACTGGCAGACGCGCTGGATTTAGGATCCAGTGCCGCAAGGCGTATGGGTTCGACCCCCTTCATCCGCACCATGAAAATCAGACGGCACGCCTCACGGGCGGGCCGTTTCTTGTATATTTGAACAATATTTTGGAAAGGTCTCATCCATGGAAGAACGTGTCATCCCCGACGTCGTCCGCGAGAAGCTAAAGCTCCTGCCGGAGAGTCCCGGCGTCTACATTATGAAAAACGCGGCGGGCAAGATCATCTACGTCGGCAAGGCTGTCGTGCTGAAGAACCGCGTGCGGCAGTATTTCCAGAGTCAGCGGAACCACACGCCGAAAGTCCGCGCCATGGTTGCGAACGTTGCGGATTTCGAATTCATCATGACGGCGAGCGAGGTCGAGGCGCTGATCCTCGAGTGCAACCTCATCAAGAAGCATCGGCCGCGCTACAACATCAGCCTGAAGGACGACAAGTCGTATCCGTACGTCAAAGTCACGGTGCAGGATGATTTTCCGCGCGTGTTCCTGACGCACCGCATCACGAAGGACGGCGCGCGCTACTTTGGCCCTTATACGAATGTGACGGCTGTGCACGAGAGCCTGAAGCTCCTGCGGCGGCTGTTTCCCTTGCGCAACTGCAAGACGCTCCAAGACCGCCCATGCCTCGAATACCACATCAAGCGCTGCCTCGCTCCATGTGCTGGCAAGATCACGAAAGAGGAGTATGGCGTCATGATCCGCGCCGTGCTGCTGTTCCTCGAAGGGCGCACGGCCGACGTCGAAAAAGAGCTCGCATACCGTATGCAAAAAGCGGCGGAGGAGTACCACTTCGAACTCGCGGCGCGATTGCGCGACCAACTCGCGGCCGTGCGCAAGGTCGCGGAAAAGCAGAACATCGTGACGGGTGCGGGCGACCAAGATGCCATCGGCATGGCGCGGTCGGCGATCGGCGTCTGCGTGCAGGTCTTCTTCATCCGTTCCGGCAAGATGATCGGTCGTGAACATTTTCTACTGCAAGGGAGCGAGGACGAGTCTGACGAGGCGCTGCTTTCGGCATTCCTTCAGCAGTACTACCACCGCGCGACCTTCCTGCCGCGCGAGATCCTGCTGCCGATGGAGCTCCAGGAAAACGAGCGGGTGCTGCTCGAAGCATGGCTCACCGAAAAGAAAGGCGCGAAGGTGCAGCTCGCCGTGCCCCAGCGCGGCACGAAACACGACATCGTCGCGATGGCGGCAAGCAACGCCGAGAAATTTCTCTCGGATGAAGCTGCGCGCATCCAGCAGGCGAATGCGCAAACGCTCGGCGCCGTCGAGGAGCTCGGCCGCTATCTCGGGCTCAAAAAAATGCCGAACCGCATGGAATGCTTCGATATCTCGCATATTCAGGGGTCGGAGACCGTTGCCTCCATGGTCGTCTTCGAAGGCGGTCTGCCCAAAAAATCCGATTACCGACGCTTCAAGATTCAGAGCACGGAAGGAAAGCCGGATGACTTTCTCTCTATGCGCGAAGTCACGCAGCGGCGCTATGGTGACCTGCCCGAGGACGAGCTCCCAGATCTCATCGTCATCGATGGCGGCAAAGGGCAGCTATCGTCTGCACTCGAGATCATCCGCGGCGCAGGGCACAAGGACGTGCCGGTCGTCGGCCTCGCGAAGCAATTCGAACTCGTGTTCCGTGAAAGCGAGAGCGACCCCGTCGTGCTGCCGCGCCACAGCCAGGCGCTCTACCTCATCGAGCGCATCCGCGACGAGGCGCATCGCTTCGCCATCACGTATCATCGAAAATTGCGCGGCAAGCGCAACCTCGTCTCTGTACTCGACCATATCGTCGGCATTGGCCCGACGCGTCGCAAGGCGCTCTGGGACACGTTCGGCACGATTGCCAAGATCAAGGCCGCGAGCGTCGATGAGCTCGCGCAGGCACCAGGCATGAACCGCCCGGCAGCCGAGGCCGTCTATCAGTTCTTCGCTACCCAGCGTGAATGGAAAGGGGAACATGCATGAAGCCATTTTTTACCGATCTCCACGTCCACTCCCTCGTCTCCGATGGCAGCATGACGCCAGAGGACATTGCATGGTACGCCAAAGGGCGCGGTCTTTCGGCGTTTGCGCTGACAGATCATGACAACATCGCAGGCGATGCGGCTGCATGGAAAGCCGCTGAGGAGCTCGGCCTCGGCTTCGTGCCTGGCCTCGAGCTCTCCGTGCGCTTCCATGGGCGCAAGCTCCACATCGTCTGCCTCGGCTTTGACCGCGACGCACCAGCATTTCAGGCGTTTTATAAAAAGGTCCGCTCGTCGAAAGAGGCGAAAATCCCAGAAATCATTGAATTCGTACACGCACGCGGCATTGAGATCACGATGACGGACGTCGAGCGCTTTGCCTATGGCCCCGCTGACCGCTACGCCATTATGCGTTATCTCGTTTCGCTTCACCTGTATGAACATGCGCAACCGCTCTGGGATAACTACCTCGACCCCGCTGTTCACGAACTCGGCCTCGAAGGCATCATCGAGCCCGAGGAAGCGTTGCCTGTCATCCATGCGGCAGGCGGCATCACGTCGCTCGCGCATTTTCACAAGCGCATTGGGCTCAAGGGCATGACGCGCGCCGAACAGGAGGCGGCCATCGCTGAGCTCCATGCGCTCGGCCTCGACGGTATGGAGTGCTGGTACCCGAACTATACGGACGATGATCGCGCGTTCGCTGCGTACCTCATTGAAAAATATGACCTGTTGCCGACGGCAGGTACTGACTTCCACGGCACGAACCGCCCGGAGATCGATATGGGAAGTGGACTCGGCAAAGAGCTTGCGATTTCGGGCGATGTCTTTCTGGGTGTCACGCAGCGTGTGAAAAAAGTTCTGTTGCCAAAGCAGGAAAAAATGGAATGAAGCTGCATAACCTTTGTTGATGGTAGAATAGAAATTGTGTATTTTTTCGTTGCTTTTTTGACGACAGTTTGCTATAATCAAGAAGTAGAAAATCACAGGCTCGTGCATACGGTATGCAGGCTGCGTGATGGAAGAAGATGGAGCGTTCCTCGCCACGGTTCGAGAGATGCGTCGTCTAGCTTTAAGGAGGCTGTTTGAATTATGAAAGTAACAGTTGTTGGTGCAGGTAATGTCGGTGCTACGGTCGCAAACGTCGTCGCCCAGAAGAACTTTGCCAGCGAAGTCGTCCTCGTCGACATCAAGGAAGGCGTTTCCGAAGGCAAGGCCATGGACATCATGCAGACGGCTCATATGCTGAACTTCGACACGACGGTCACGGGCGTCACGGCGAAGGTCGGCGATGAGGAAGGCTATGCTCCGACGGCTGGCTCCGACGTCGTCGTTGTCACGTCCGGCATGCCGCGCAAGCCGGGCATGAGCCGCGAAGACCTCATTGGCGTCAACGCGAAGATCGTCAAGAGCGTTGTCGACCAGGCCCTCAAGTATTCTCCGAACGCCATCTTCATCATCATCTCGAACCCGATGGATGCTATGACGTTCCTTACGCTGAAAGACAGCAAGCTTCCGCGCAACCGCGTCATCGGCCAGGGCGGCATGCTCGACAGCAGCCGTTTCCGTTATTTCCTCAGCAAGGCACTCCAGAAGGCTGGCTATCCGGCAACGCCGACGGACATCGATGGCATGGTCATCGGTGGCCACAGCGACAAGACGATGGTGCCTCTGACGAGCATCGCTACGTATCGTGGCATCCCCGTCAAGCAGCTCCTCACGGCTGAGCAGCTCACGGAAGCTGTTGAGTCCACGAAGGTCGGCGGCGCTACGCTGACGAAGCTCCTCGGCACGTCTGCTTGGTATGCTCCGGGCGCTGCTGCTGCAGCCATGGTTGAGGCCATCGCTCTCGATGCCAAGAAGCTCATCCCGTGCTGCGTCTACCTCGATGGCGAGTATGGTGAGAAAGACCTCTGCATCGGCGTTCCGGTCCTCCTCGGTAAAGACGGCGCAGAGAAGATCGTCGAGTACAAGCTCGAAGGCGACGAGAAGTCGAAGTTCGACGAGTCCGTTGCAGCTGCTCGCAACACGAACTCCAAGCTCGGCGATGCACTGAAATAAGTCGCTCCGCTGATATTGATCAGCTACTTATGAAGAAGCCTCCCTCCCAATCGAGGGAGGCTTCTTCATGCTTATGGAAAAGAGGGGATGTCAGATGACAGATGAAGACTTTATGCGTGAAGCGCTGAAGGAAGCGCAAGCCGCTTACGATATCGGTGAAGTGCCGATCGGTGCCGTCCTCGTCGACGAGGCGGGCGAGATTGTCGCGCGCGGCCACAACCTGCGCGAGACGGAGCACGACGCGACGGCGCACGCCGAGATGATCGCCATTCGTGCGGCCTGTGAACGCCTCAGCCGCTGGCGACTTTCTGGTCTTACGCTTTATGTGACAATTGAGCCATGTCCGATGTGTGCCGGCGCCATCGTCATGAGCCGCGTCGACCGCGTTGTCTACGGTAGCACGGACGCAAAAGCCGGAGCCTGCGAGTCGCTCTTTAACATCCCGGGCCATCCGACGTTGAACCATGCGCCGGAGATGACAGCGGGCGTGCTGCAGGAGGAATGTGCCGCTATCATGAAGCGCTTTTTCCGCGAGCGGCGGGAACGGCGAAAGAAAACATCAACTTGACGCTCGGCGATGGAAAAGATATAATGAAACAATAAGCAACTGGACGATGACCATGGAGGTATCGTACGCCAGAGAATGGAATCAGGTGATGGAATGAGACCAGAACGCAAGGCCCCGCCGATCGAGCCAGAGACGGATCCCAATGCTGAGAAAAAAGCCGTTGCGCTTCGTTATGACCAACAGCGCGACCATGCGCCGCGCGTGACGGCAAAAGGGCGCGGTTATGTCGCGGAGAACATTCTCGCAGCTGCGCAGAAGAGTACGGTGCCGATCTACCAGAATAAGACGCTTGTCAACATGCTGATGGCGCTCGAGCTCGACCGCGAGATCCCGCCCGAGCTCTATCGTTCCATCGCTGAGGTCATGGCCTATGTCTACCGCATGGATCGCGAACGCGGCGAACGCAAGAAGCAGGAGCCGAAGCCATGAGACGGCAACTTGGCATGGGAACACCTCCCAAAGACGGGCGCAAGCGTCTTGGCCGCGCAGGCGAAGACGAGGCAGCTACATTCCTGAAGCGCAAAGGCTACGTGCTTGCTGCGCGTAATTACCGCGTGAAAGTTGGCGAGATTGACCTCATCGCTTGGCAGGACGAGAAAACACTTGTCTTCGTTGAAGTCAAGACGCGTACGGGACTCCAATACGGCAAACCCGCCGAGGCCGTGAACTACTACAAGCAGCGCAAGATCATCCGCACGGCGCAGTGGTACCTGATGGAGAAGCACTTACAGGATTGCCGTTGCCGCTTTGACGTCATCGAAGTCTATGCGATGACGGACGGCGCATGGCAGGTGCGTCAGATCGAGGGCGCGTTCGAGGCATGAGATCGAGTTAGGCAAGGCGAGGGGAGGCTTTTCTTTGTTTGCAAAATCATATGGTGCGGCGACGATGGGCGTCGACGGCCTCATCATCGACGTGGAAGTCGATGCGGGGTACGGATTGCCTGCATTTGACATCGTCGGCCTGCCAGATACGGCCGTGCGTGAGAGTAAGGAGCGCGTGCGCACAGCGATCAAGAATTCTGGTCTGAAGCTCCAGCAGGAGAAAATCACGGTCAACCTCGCGCCAGCCGACATCCGCAAGGACAGTCCCGGTCTCGATTTGCCCATCGCTGTGGGATTGCTCGCGGCGCATGGGCTTTTTTCCGTGAAAAAACTCGAAGGTTGCCTGTTTTCCGCTGAGCTTTCGCTCGAAGGCGAGTGTCGTCCCGTGCAAGGCGTGCTGCCGATGGCGATCGCGGCGAAGGAACAGGGATTTCGTGCGATCTTCGTCGCGCCGGCGAATGCAAATGAGGCGTTGCTCGTACAGGGCTTGACCGTTTATGCCGTTGCGACGCTCGCTGACCTTGTGGCGTTCCTCAAAGGCGAGACGGAGCTCGCGCCAGCTGTCGCACAGTCCGTACCTGCTGCGCAAGGCTGGACAGATGACTTTGCGGATGTGCAGGGACAGTTCGCCGCGAAACGCGCGCTCGAGATTGCAGCGGCCGGCGGGCACAATGTCTTGATGGTCGGCGTTCCGGGTAGCGGCAAGACGATGCTCGCGCGACGCATGAGCTCCATCCTGCCAGCCTTGACGCCAGAGGAAGCGCTCGAAGTCACGAAGATCTACAGCATCGCCGGGCTGCTGAAGCATGATGGCGGCCTCGTGACGGAGCGGCCATTTCGCGCACCACATCACACGACGAGCATGACGGCTATGATCGGTGGCGGCAGCATCCCGCGCCCTGGCGAGGTCACACTCGCACATCATGGCGTGCTGTTCCTTGACGAGTTGCCAGAGTTCGGCAAATCGACGCTCGAAGTGCTTCGCCAGCCACTCGAAGATCGCGAAATCCTCGTGAGTCGCGTTCATGCTTCGCTGAAATTTCCGTCGTCGTTCATGTTGATTGCAGCGATGAATCCATGTCCGTGCGGCTACCATGGCGACGAGACGGGCGGTCACCAATGCGAGTGCACGCCGAGCGAGATCAAGCGATACACGCGGAAGATCTCGGGGCCGCTGCTCGATCGCATCGACATCCACATCCGCGTGCCGCGTGTCGAGTACAAAGAACTCGCCTCGCGTGAGAAAGCCGAGCCGTCCTCTGCCATCCGTGCCCGTGTGGAAGCGGCGCGCGCCATCCAGCACGAGCGGCTGAAACCCTTTGGCATTTATTCCAATGCGCAGATGAACCACGCATTGATCCAACGGCTCTGTCCGCTCGACGACGCAGCGCAACAGCTATTGCAGGCTGCGTTTGAGAAAATGCATCTTTCCGCGCGCTCCTATGACCGCATCATCAAAGTCGCGCGCACGATCGCCGACCTCGGAGGTGGCGACTCGATCGGTGCCCGCGACATAGGCGAGGCCATCAAGCTGCGCAACGACGTTGGTTTGAGCCTCGAGTGACAGGAGAATTTTTTTGGAAGAAAAAAACGTGCGGACGGTGGAGGTCTTCGTCAACCTCCCCGTCAAGAGCATCGCACAAGCATTCACATATCGCGTGCCAGACGCGCTCGCCTCGGTGGGCGTCGGCTGGCGCGTTTTTGTCCCCTTCGGTGGGCGGAAAGTCGAGGGCTTCGTCGTTGCTGTGGCGGAGAAGAGCGAGCAAGAACTCGATGCTCTCGGTTTCGCCGTCAAGGATATCCTTGCGACGGTCGATGAAGAAGCGTGGTTCACGCCGGTTTTACTGAAAGCCGCCGCATGGCTCGCTGATTTCTATCTTTGCTCGCTTGCCGAGATCATGCGGCTGTTCATGCCCGGCAAGAGCGGACTGAAGATCACAGTCGAGTATGCCGCGGACGAGACGAAGGATGACCACGTCCTGCTCGGTATGGCATCGTATCGCAGGCTCTATGAGGCAATCGCAGAAAACGGCCCGATGCGTCGCGGAGCACTGCGCAAGGCGCTGCCTGACCTTGCGGACGAACTGCCGGCCATGCTGGAAAAACTCGCAAGCTACCATATCGTGACGAAGGAATACGCAGCGGAAAAACGTGACGCCGCACTCTATGAACGCTATGTCGTCCTGAAAGAACCGCTGACGGACGAGCAGGAGAAAGCCTTTGTCCGCCGCCGTGCCCAGCTCGCGCTCTGGCGCTATCTCACGGCGCATGATGGCACGGCAACTCTCAAAGAGCTTGAAAGTGAAGGCATCCACGCCGATGCGGCCAAGAAGCTCGCGGCATCTGGCATCGTCGCGCTGCGCCGCCGCCGCGTATTGCGCGACAGCTACGCTGGAGCAACTGCCTCGCATGAGCCGCGCACGCTGACAGACGAACAGCAGGCGGCCGTCACGGCCGTCCAGCCTGCCATTGCGGCAAGAAAGTATCACGGTTTCCTGCTCTATGGCGTCACGGGCAGTGGCAAGACACAGGTCTACATTGAGCTCGCGCGCCTCGTGCGGCAGCGCGGCCGCAAGGTCATCGTGCTCGTGCCCGAGATCGCGCTGACCGGACAGCTCGTGCGCGCGTTCCAATCGTATTTTGCGGGCGACATCATCGTCATGCACAGCCGGCTGACACTTGCGGAGCGCAACGACGCCGTGCTGCGCGTGCGGCGCGGCGAGGCAGGCATCATCATCGGTGCGCGCTCTGCACTGTTCACGCCAGCAGACAATGTCGGCCTGATCATCCTCGACGAAGAGCAAGACATGAGCTACAAGCAGGACGAATCGCCGCGCTACCATGCGCGCGTCGTCGCCGAGGAGCTCGCGCACCTGCATGGCGCCGTGCTTCTACTCGGCAGCGCGACGCCGTCGCTCGAGACGTATCATCGCGCGAAGACAGGAGAGCTGACCCTGCTCAGGATGCAGCATCGCGTCGGTGACATTCCGTTGCCGGATGTCTCGTGCGTCGACATGCGGCAAGAGCTCCGCATGGGCAACCGCCACATCATCTCGCGGCCACTCGAAGCCTTGATCCGCAAGACCATCGCCGCGCACGAACAGCTCATCATCATGCTGAACCGCCGTGGCTATTCGACGTTCGTCATGTGCCGCTCGTGCGGCGAAGTCATCAAGTGTCCCGACTGCGGCATGCCGCTTGTCTACCATGAGACGCGGCGCGGCAAAGTGCTGCTCTGCCATCACTGCGATATCCGAAAGCCCGTGCCCGATGTCTGCCCGAAATGCGGCAGCCGCTACATCAAATACTTCGGTTCTGGCACGGAAAAACTCGAACAGGAACTGCGCACGCTCGTGCCGGAGGCGCGCGTCTGCCGTATGGATCGTGACACGACGGGCGGCAAGTTCGCACATCAGGAAATCCTCGGCCGCTTTCACCGCGGTGCATTCGACATCCTGCTTGGCACGCAGATGGTCGCAAAAGGTCACGACATCCCGAACGTTACGGCGGTCGGCATCATCAGCGCTGACGCGAGCCTCAACATGCCGGATTTCCGCGCGGCCGAGCGCTGCTTCATGCTCATCACGCAGACAGCAGGACGCGCTGGCCGCCACACAGCGGTCGGCGCGCGTGGCCACGTCCTCGTGCAGACGTACAACACGGAGCACTACGCCGTGCAGTGTGGTATCCATCAGGACTACGAACGCTTTTATCAAAAGGAAATTGCCTTGCGCAAAGCCCTCGGCTATCCGCCATTCACGCGCCTCGTGAAGCTGCTATTCCAGAACGAAAAAGAAGCAACTGCAAAACAGGCTGCCGTCGCGTTTGTTCAAGCCTTTCAACAACGTTTTCCCATGGGGGCCTACGATCCGCTCGGTAAGGCGCCAACGACGAACACTGTCATTGGCCCAGCTCCAGCACTCATTGCTTGCTTTCGTGGCACATACCGCTTCGTTGTCCTGATCAAAGCGATCGATCTGGCAAGCGTCCAAGCGTTCTTGCGAGAGCAAGGACTCCACCTCCGCACTGATGTTGCCATCGACATCGACCCGATCACGATCATGTGAAGGAGCGCCTGATTTTGACAGCTTTCGTTGAAAAGCATATAATAACAACGTAACCGATATTGCGATCAAGACAGAAAAGAGACAAGGGAAGAAAGGAATGGGTTAGCGTATGGCTACAGCAAAAGCATCTGCGAAGAAGGTATATGTCTTCTTCAACTGCGACGAGGAAAAATCCGAAACGTCCATGAACATTTTCTACAACAAAGAAGTGTTCAAGGATACGAAAGCTTCAAAGAAGCTTCTCTGGAACAAGGTCCTCGAGGAAGTCAAAGAAGGTCGCGTCCAGATCGCGGATGAGAACCTCAAGGCTGCACAGGAAGCCGTCACGAACGGTGATCCCTGCGATGCAAGTCAGTATCTGCACTACGGCGAGATCGTGGAACTTCTCTGCCATTGAGATGCAGATGGAAAATAGGAAAGCTCCCCTCAGACGGGCCGGTGAGGAAACCGGGCCGTTGAGGGGAGCTTTATTTTGGGGGAATCCGACACGTTTTATTGCAACTCGTCCTGGTGCAGGTTGATGACCTCGCCCATGAGCTGCTTGCCACGGATATCCGGATGTAGACCGTCGATGGAGAGTGTAGGATCGAGGACGGTGTGCGTCTGGTCGTAGAAATACGGCTCGAGGTCGATGAAATACGGTTGCGCCTTGATGTAAGCATTGATGTGATCCATTTTTGCATGCCATTTCGGGTCTGTGTCTGTGCGGAATGCGAATTTGATGTTCTGCGGATGGATCGGCATGAGCGTCAGGAAGACGGGACGGATGCCATACTGATCGCAGAGCGCCTTGATGCGCGCGAGGTCGCGGATGACATCGTCCGCGGAAATCCCTGGATCGCGCAAGCTGTTCGTGCCCGTGAGGATCAAGAGGTTCTCCGGGTGCATCGGCACGACATCCTGCTCGAAACGCGCGAGCGTCGTCTTGCTCGTGTCGCCGCTGCGGCCGAGGTTGACGGCGGGGAAGTCGAGATACGTTCCATAGCTGTACTCGAGTGCCGATGGCGGATAGGAGACAGCGCCGCCACCATGTGTGATGCTGTCTCCAAACATCGCAACGCGGACATGGTCGCGCGCAGGCATGATGAAATGCGCTGTCTTTGAATAATGGCCGATGGTGTTTCCCTGTTTGTCGAGTGCACGCACGCGCCAATAGTAGTCGCCAGCGTAGGGGCGCGCATACTCGTCGTAGCAGTTTGCAGCGGAATCGACGACGCGGTTCCAGACGCGGTCGGGCGTTGGCTGCGTGTTGCCTTCCTCGGCGGGCGGCTGCGTCATGAGTTCGACTTCGTAGTGCGTGATGCCATGGAGCGGGATCCAGCGATAGACGGGATAGATCGGCATTTCCGCGCCGGGCATGTCGTCAAAATCATTGAGGAGCGGCGCATCTGGTGCATCGAGCGTCCAGTCGATGACGAGCGGTTCGGCCTTCGACCATTCGCCAATGGCATCGAGATGCAGGCCGAGCGCACGTACGCGCCAGTAAAGTTGCGTGTACTTCGCGTATTTTCGAAGGTCTGCCTGCCAACCATTCGTGAAGACGTTGCGCGTGCTCTCGAGATGGCCGTTTTTCGAGAGAGCTGTGCCCCCCTCGACGGCAGGCGGCTCTGACAGCAACTCGACTTCGTAGCAGACAGCGGCGGGAACGCCATGCCAGACGAGGAAAGGCATCGGGCTCGCGGGGGCACTCTGCGGATAATGCGTGATAGGGACAGGCTGCGGCGGATCGCGGTAAATGGGATTGGCAACAGGCTCTGAGGCCTCGCCAAGCGGGCCAAACAGGCCGTACGGCGTCACGCGGTAATACATCGGGATCGCGCCTGTCGGCACGTCATAGGCATTTTCGCGGGTCGTGCCCGTCGTGAGCAGGTGATACTCTGGCTCGCCTTCGATGCGGCCCGTTGTTTTTGCGTACGTCTCGACGCGGTACCAGCACGGATAGGGAAGTTTCTCCCATGTCAGTCGCAGGCGGCCATTTTCTGTTTCGACAAACGACGCCGCGAGCGGCTGCCCCTCGCGCCCGAGCGGGTCGGTCTTTTCACAGACGAAGATCAGAGAGGCGATGCAGCCAAAGATGATGACGAGGAACGAGAAGAATTTCAAAATCGATGTTTTCAAAAGATATAGGCTCCTGAAGTATGATATAATTCTAGTATACCATAAACAGGCAAGGGATGTGATTTTTTGGACGAGAAAACGAAACAGGAACCACACGGGCTCGTCATCGTGCATACGGGTGACGGCAAAGGCAAGACGACGGCGGCGCTCGGGCTCGCGATGCGCGCGTGGGGCGACGGACTGCGCGTGCTGATGTTGCAGTTTATCAAAGGCGGCTGGACGTATGGTGAACTCCGCGCCATCGAGGCGCTTGGCAACGCATCGGCTGCTGGCGCAGGTGGCCGTATCGAAGTGCGGCAGCTCGGAAAAGGTTTCACACGAAAGGGGAGCGTGCCTGAGGAAGAACATGAGAAGGCCGCAAAGGAAGCGCTCTCGGCTGCGCACGAAGCACTGACCTCTGGCACTTGGGATCTCGTCATTCTCGATGAAATCAACTACGCTGTGAAGTTCGGCCTGCTCACAGTTGCCGACGTGCTCGCGCTCCTCGACGAGCGCCCGAAAGCGCTCCATGTCGTACTGACCGGTCGCGACGCCGCACCCGAGGTTATCACACGTGCCGACCTCGTGACGGAAATGAAACTCGTCAAGCATCCATATCAGAAGGGCATCAAGGCACAGAAAGGAATTGAGTTCTGATGAAGAAGATCGTCGCCATCACGATGGTCAAGAACGAGATGGACATCATCGAGAGCTTTGTGCGGCATACGCTCGGATTTTCTGATTTGCTCATCGTTGCTGACCACAAGAGCTCGGATCGGACACGGGAAATCCTTGAAGCGCTGCAAGCAGAGGGATTGCCAATCATTATCGAGGACGTAGCAGCAGCGCGCCATGTACAGGCAGAGACAATGACGCACCTTTTATGGGAAGCATCGGATGATTACGCGGCTGACCTCGTACTGCCGCTCGATGGAGATGAGTTTCTTGTGCCGAGGGGGACAGGGGTGGTTCGTGACCTCTTGGAGACGCTTGCCATTGAGGACGTACGCGCTCTTCCATGGTGGCAATATGCTCCTTCAGATGACGAAGGCATACCAGAAGGGACATTCGCGCTCTCGGTGCCGTTGCTTCGTGCACCATCGCAGTTTTCGCAGAAAATTGTTGTCCATGGCGGCTTCGTCCGGCGGGAGCACGTCCGCCTCAGCGAAGGAAATCACTTGATCATACAGGAGACAGCAAGCGTACGGAGAGGTGATTGCGGAGACACTTGCGAACAAATGGAGCTCGCACATCTCCCTTGGCGCAGTCCGGCACAGATTCGATCGAAGTATGCGGTTGGTTGGCCGAACATCGCTGGCAAATATGGTCTTAATACCGTGTCTGGCATCGGATATCGTGAGATGTTCGCACAAATTCGCAAGGGCGAGATACCACCGAAGGGAGAGAATATCGATGCATGGACGCCTTGCAAACTGGACGGACGGGTGCCGTTTCCCATGCTTCGATACAGCGAGAATACGATGCCAGATGTACTCGCAAATGTTATGGCGTCAAGCGAGGCACTCGCGGCAGAGCTGGCAGAAACACGGGCATTGGCATCAAGACCGATGGTGACGACCGTGGTTCCGTATAGATTTTCAGAATCTCGTCCATAACCAGTAGACGCACGGGAGATTCCCCGCATTTCCCCCTTGAAACCGGCGAATCTGCGTCAGCAGAGAGCTGTGCATGGGGGTTCCTTGAATACA
>JAXGCE010000018.1:0-6009 GCA_034186105.1 Selenomonadaceae bacterium | reverse complement strand
TGTCGCCGTGCTTTTCCGGCTCGACGAGCGTCGCGCCCGGCAAGCGCTCGATGACGTCGCGTGGCGCATCGTAGATGCCGTTGAAGCGACCGAGGTTGCAGGGGTCGTGATACGCGATGTGCGCGAGCTTCGCATCCTTCGTTTCGAGCGGCAGCTTCCCGTCCGCGAGTAGCTGCGCCAGGAGCTCCGTGTGATGGACGACGTTCAGTTCGAGGCCGAAGTCGCGATACTCGTGCTTCAATGTATTGTAACAATGCGGGCAGCTCGTGATGAATGTCTTGTCCGCATAGGGGGTCAAATATTCCACATTCTCTGCCGCAAGCAGCTGGAAACGGCCTTCCTCGCCAAGGCGCTTGACGACTTCGCCGCAGCACTTCTCCTCCGCAAGGATCGCGAAGTTCAGGCCGGCAGCTTTCAGCAGGCGCAGTGTCGCGAGCGTGACTTCCTGGTTGCGGATGCCATAGGCGCCGGCGCAACCGATCCAATAGATGTAGTCGGCGTCGGGGTTGTCCTCGATGTCGGGGATGCCCTTGTCGAGCAGCCACTCCGTGCGTTCATACGACGGCAGGCCATACGGGTTGCCGTTGCGGTCGACCGCTTCGAGCAGCGTCGCCTGCTTGTCCTTGACGCGACCTTCGGAAAAGAGATGCCGGCGGAGATCCAACAGGTATTCGACATGATGGATGGAGGCCGGACATTCTTCCATACAGGCACCGCAATTCACGCAGGACCACGCAGCTTCCTCGCTGAGGACGCCGTCTGCAAAGATATCACCGTCGGTGCCAGCTTTCGTCGGCACCTCATTTTCATCGAGGATCAGATCGCTCGCTTCGGCTTTCTTCATCAGCGCTGGTGCTGGCACCGTCGCGGCAAGCGACGCTTTGAGTCCCTGGATCATCAAGCGTGGCGACAACTCGCGGCCGGCGGCATGCGCCGGGCAGACGCTCTCGCAGCGGCCGCAGTTCACGCAGGCGTCAACGGCAAACTTGCGTTTCCAGTCGAACTCCTGCACGCGGCCGACGCCCATCGTCGGTTCCTCGTCATCGTCCTCGGCCATCTCCATGAGGTTGAACGGCATGGAGAGCTTCGCTTTCGCGGTGCCGACAGGCTCGAGGAAGACGTTGACGGGGATCGCGATGATGTGATAGAGCTTCGTGAACGGCACGAGCGCGATCATCGTCAGCGCAGCGAAAAGGTGCGTCCACCAGATGGCGGGATAGATCATCGGCACGGCGGCTGCTGGCACGGCGAGTGCAACGGCGCTGCCGACGTACGACCAGAAGCCCCATGGCACGGGGTGCGCCGCAAGGCGCATGCCCTCGAGCAACAGCCCCGTCACGCCGATGAAGAGCAAGAGACCGAGCACAGCGTACGATTCTGCAGAATTCTCGAGGTCGTCTGGCTTTGCAAACAGCCGCCGCCCAAGGGCGGCGAGGCAGCCCGCGATGAACGCGAGCGCCGCCGTGTCGAGCGCGAACTCGAACGCGAAGTAGACGCCATCTTTCAACACCGTCAAGCCGAGCTTGCCCAAGAGATCCTGCTGCAACGCGACGATCATCGTGCCGAGTGTCAGTGCAAGCATCGCGAAGAAGATGCCGCCATGGAACACGCCGGCGAATGGGCGGCGCAGGACTTTCTTCTGCAAGAGTGCCTGCCGGATGACTTGTTTGAGACGCGCGAGGCCATCTGCCTCTGCGTCTCCCCTCACTTCGTTCCAAGCGTCTCTGAGGCTCACGCCATAGCGCTGGAACCTCCAATAACATCCATAGGCCATGCAGCCGAAGAACAGGATCGAGAGCGGATAGATGATCGCTCCCGCGCCTGCCGGCATGAATGGCAGGAATTCCCTGACTGCCTCCATAAAAGTTCACCGCCCTCCTACACCGGGGTTCAGCCGCCAATCGCTTGCTCGAGCGCCGGCACGACTTCGTAGATGTCGCCGACGATGCCATAGTCTGCAAACTGGAAGATCGGCGCATTCTTGTTGCTGTTGACGGCCACGATGACTTTCGCGTCCTTCATGCCGGCGAAATGCTGGATCGCACCAGAGATGCCGAGCGCGATGTAGAGATCGGGCTTGACGATGGCGCCCGTGATGCCGACCTGGTGTTCCTGCGGCAGCCACTTGAGCTCCTCGGCGATCGGGCGCGAGCAGCCGATCTCGGCGCCGAGGCCTTTCGCGAGCGTTTCGACTTCGCCGATGTCCTCTTTCTTCGCGAGGCCGCGTCCAAACGAGACGATGCGCTTTGCCTTCGTGAGATCAACGGTCTTCGCAAGCGGCTCGCTCTTGACGAGCTCCTTCTTGTAGCCGGCATCTTCGCCCGCTGTCGCCGAGACCTCGCCATAGCTGCCATCGCCCTCGGCACCAGCGAGTGCGGAGAGCGCGATCGTCAACACGGCCGGCTTCTTTTCAAACGCGAATTCACCGATGGCGACGCCACCATAGATGGCGCGTTTCGCCGTCAGGGCGCCGCCTTTTTCCTCAAAGGCGAGCGCCTCCGTCACGCAGCCGGCACTAAGGATCTCGGCCGCCCGCGCAGCGGCTTCGTTGCCTTTCTTTGATGCGGCGGCGATGATGATGTCGGCACCGACTTCGCCAGACGTCGCCGCGAGCGCCGCCGCCTCGACCTCCGGCAATCCACTGCCCGCAAGCAGCGCGGCCGGCGGGCCGCCTGCGAGGGGTTCGGCGAGGATGGCGAGCGCTTTCGCTTCCTCAGCATCCGCTGCATAGAGTAGCACCTTGCTCATTTACATCACCTTCTCTTCCTGCAAGTATTTGACGAGCGAAGCGGCAGCTTCTGCGGCCGAGCCGTCGATCATGATGTTCTTGCGCTCCTGCTCCGGGATCTCGTAGCCGAGCATCTTGACGGCAGGCTGTTCGAGCACACTGTCATCGAGACCGATGTCGCTGAGCTTCAGCGACTTGATGCGATTGCCGCGCACTTTCATGATCTGGATGGCCGTCGGCAGATGCGGCACGTTGATGGCACTCGAGATCGTGAGGAGCGCTGGCGTCGCGCCCTTCACGGTCTCGACCGTCGACTCGAGCGTGCTCTCGGCGACATAGCCGCCTTCCTGCGCGTCGAGCTTCGTGACGTAGCTGACCTGCGGCAGGTGCAGGCGCTCGGCAAGGCGCGCGCCCGTCTGGCTGTTGTAGCCGTCCTCGGAGACTTCGCCGCAGAGAACGAGGTCGGCGGGCTCGATGCTCGCAACCATCTTCGAGAGGATCAGTGAGACCTGCGCCGTATCGAGTTGCTGGCGCGGCGAGACCGTCAGGAGATACGCCTGGTCAGCGCCCATGGCGAGCGCCTCCTTCAGCGTCTTCTGCGCGTCACGCGGGCCGATGCAGAGGAGCGACACCGTGCCGCCAAGCTCATTCTTGATCTTCACGGCTTCTTCGACCGCATTCTTGTCATAGTCATTGATCTTCGTGGAGAGCCCGCGCAAGACGAGCTCGTTCGTTTTCTTGTCAACGTGGATCTCCGTGCTGTCCACGACGTGCTTGATACAGACGACGATATGCATGGCGTTCACCCCCGTCAGCTTTCGAGCTCTTCTTTCGTGTAGCCGGGCAGGCAGCGGCCGGCCTCCTGCTTGTGCATCCATGTCAGGTACATCATCTTGTCCTGCATGATCTTCTGGATGGCCGCGTCATTCATGACCTGCTGATGGATGTAGCCCGTCATTCTCCACGGCTCGACTTCGTAATGATCGGCTTTCTTGATAACTTTCTCTGCCATGATGCATCACACCTCAATTCCCATGCAATAAGCGACGACTTCGAGGATATGAACCGGCTCGATGTTGATGCCGGACTTCGTCTTCGTCTCAGCGAACATATCTTTGCAGTGCGGGCACGCGACGAGCAGCACCTCGGCACCGACATCGTTGGCGTGCTTCAGGCGGCGCACGCCGATCTTATAGGAAACGTCCGGCAGCGCCTTGCGGAACGCACTCGAGACGCCGTTGCCGCAGCAGTACTTCCACTGGAGCACAGGGTCTTCGATCTCGGCATGCGTGCCAGGCAGCGCCTCGATGATCTCGCGCGGCGCCTTGTAGTTGCCGCAGAGCTTGTTGAGGCTGCACGGATCGTGGAATGTCACTTTCTTGTTGTACGGCTTGACGAACTTGATCGTGCCGGCCTTGATGAGGTCGTTGACGTAGTCCGTGATGAAGACGACGTCGAACGGCAGCTCGCCGACGTAGCGCGGATACTCCTTGATGAAATAGGAATACTCGTGCGGGTTCACGACGATGACCGTCTTTGCGCCCGCTTCTTTCAGCGCCTCGA
This sequence comes from Selenomonadaceae bacterium, assembly GCA_034186105.1. GTDB lineage: Bacteria > Bacillota > Negativicutes > Selenomonadales > Selenomonadaceae > Selenomonas_C. The sequence goes on along the minus strand of JAXGCE010000018.1, from coordinate 1,718 downwards.
CGTTCTTCTTCGCGGCGTCGACCCAGGCCGCTTCGTCCGTCTCGTAGAGCTCGCCCGTCGTGATGTGCGGATGCTTCAGGATGCCGAATTCCACTCCGGCAGCCTTGAGGATCTTTGCAGCCGCAATCGGCACTTCGCGCGTCTGGAATGCATTGTAGTAGTCGACGAACATCATCGTCTCGCCGGCGAATGGCAGATCGAGGCCGGCCGCCCAGCTCGTGAGGTCTTCGTCCGGGCCTTCGTCATGCGACTTGAAATCGTCGATCGTCTTCTGGACTTCTTCAAAGCCGTCGTAGTCGATGCCCTGCGCATGGAGGTCGCGGCGCATCTTGCGGACGAGGTCGACCGTCGTCGTCGTGACGCGGTAGAAGTCGCCGCCGAACATCGTGTTCGGACACTTGAGCTCGCACTGGCCGCACTCGAGACAATGGATGTAGGCGTTCTTCATTTCGGAGAGGTCGCCATTACCGCGCGATAGCGCGAGGAGACCCGTGTGGTAGCCATACGACGTGTACGACTCGTTGCCCTCTTCGACGTAGTCTGGGCACCACTCACGGCAGAACTTATGGCGGCAAGCGAAGACGCTGTAGCAGTCTTTCGAGAGTTCGTCGTCGACATTTTCTCCGGCTTTCACGGGGTCTTCGTAGAATTTCTTATAGCTGAGGATTTCCATATCCAGCCCTCCTATCTCGATCACACATAGCTTTCCGTTGGTTTTGTGTTTCCCGCCTGTGCTCAGTAGGCGAGGTCGAGGCGATACTTGCCCGGGTTCATGATGTTGTTCGGATCGAACAGCTTCTTGATCTTCTTCATCATCTCGAACTGGCCGTCCGCGCATTCTTTCTCGATGAAGACATCGACATCGCCTTCGCGGCAGGCGCCATGGCAGATGGAGATCGAACCGCCGAGGTCAACGGCGAGCTCTGCGATCTCGCGCTTCATGTCGAGCCAGACTTCCCAGAGCTCCGGCGTCATCGCGTACTCGTTGATGAAGACGTCGACTTCTGCGAGGTAGTCGCCCCAGGTGCGGTATGGACCGCCACAGTAGATGAAGCAGCCGGCATCGTTGAAGATGTTGTCGTACTTGTCGACGTACTTCTTGACGATCTTGTGGAGGCCGTGCGTGAATTCCGGCAACTCGCTGTGGATCATGCAGTTGTCTTCGCAGTGCCACGACATCGTGACGACCTGGCCTTCGCCATCGCGGCAGTGCACGGCGAGATGGTAGCGGTCATGACGCGTCGCCCAGTCGCCCCAGGCCTGTTCTTCGCCGAGGTATGTGCCCTTCATCTTCTTCATGATGCCGAGGATTTTCTTGCGGGCTGCGAGCACTTCGCCTTCCGTTCCGGCAAATGTCGCCATGACGACGCATTTGACGGACTCCGGAAGCGGGATGAACGCTTCATCGTCGCGACGCAGGAAGTCGATCTTCTCATCGTCGAACATGATGTAGTTCACGGCGCATTTGACACCCGAGATGCCGATCTGGAACAATGCGTTGTACGCTTCCTCGTAACTCGCGAAGCCATAATACGACGGGAATTCGACTTCCGGCTTCGGGCAGCAGTCGACAACGATCTCCGTCACGACGCCGAGCGTGCCCTGATGGCCGAAGAAGAGTTCGAGCATGCGGTAGCCTGCTGACGAGTTGCGGCACTTCCTCGAGCCGCCCTTGCCGAGCCAGACCACTTCGCCTGTCGGCAGGACGACTTCCATGC
>JAXGCE010000017.1:0-36132 GCA_034186105.1 Selenomonadaceae bacterium | reverse complement strand
GCATGGAAGTCGTCCTGCCGACAGGCGAAGTGGTCTGGCTCGGCAAGGGCGGCTCGAGGAAGTGCCGCAACTCGTCAGCAGGCTACCGCATGCTCGAACTCTTCTTCGGCCATCAGGGCACTTCGCCTGTCGGCAGGACGACTTCCATGCTGCAGACGAGGTTCGCGGGATGGCCGGAGCCAGCGCCGCCGACGCTCCAGCCATTCGTGCCGATGCGGCCGCCGATGACGGCCGTGCCGTACGAGGCAGGATCGTCCGGGTAGTACATGCCGACTTTGTCGAGCACCTTGTTGAGCTCCTGCATGTTGACGCCCGGCTGCACGGTCGCCGTGCGGTTGATGTCATCGACTTCGAGGATCTCGTTCATGCGCTTCATGTCGAGGCAGATGCCCTTGTTGAGCGGGAACGCGCCATCGGCGAGGCCGCAGCCAGCACCACGCGGGACGACGGGCAGCTTGTACTTGTTCGCGAGCTTCATGACGTCCGCGACTTCCTCCGTACAGCCCGGCAGCACGACGACATCGGGGATGTGATCTTCCCAGCGCTGCATTGGGAACGGCGCACAAGACGCGGCGCGCATGGCGCGGTCGTGCATGGCCGTCATGACGTTCTCGGGACCGACGATGTCTTTGAGTTCTTCAATGTGATCAGCGACGTTGCCGTAGCCGAATTTGCTGAAATCCATTTTTTCCATTCTGCACTCCTCCTCCGACTATATACACATGATTCTGATGATTTTTAATCTTGTTGCTGTTGCATTGGCCACACCACCTTTCCTGCGGAGCGACATTCGCGATTGCTCAGTTCGCGAACCAGCCGATCGGGCAGACATTCGTGTTGATGTTGATCTGCTTGACCTCCGTGTATTCTTCGAGACCGTACGTGCCGAGCTCGCGCCCGCCGTTGCCGCTCTCTTTGTAGCCGCCCCACGGCGCTTCGTTGTACGTCGAGTGGTAACCATTGATCCATGTGATGCCGGCCCTGAGCGCCTTGATGACGCGCAGTGCTTTCGCGCCGTCCTGCGTGAAGCAGGCACCAGCGAGGCCGTAGCGCGTGTTGTTTGCCATACGGATCGCGTCGGCTTCATCCTCGAAGACCTGCACCGCGAGCACGGGGCCGAAAATCTCGTCTTTGACGATGCTCATGTCCTCCGTCGTATCCGTGAAGATCGTCGGCTCGACGAAGAAACCTTTCGCGAAGTCGCCGTCCATCATGCGGTGGCCGCCGCACGCAAGCGTCGCGCCCTCCTTCACGCCGAGATCGATGTAATGGAGGACTTTCTCCATCTGGCGCTCTGAGACGAGCGGCCCCATCTCCGTGCCCTCGGCGAGGCCGGGGCCGACAACGATCTTCTTCGCGCGCTCGACGAGGCGGTCGATGAACTTCGGCGCGATGCTCTTTTCGAGCAGCAACCGCGAGCCCGCTGCGCAGATCTGGCCCTGCCCGGCGAAGATTGCAAACAGCGCATAATCGACGGCCGTTTCGAAGTCCGCATCAGCGAAGACGATGTTCGGCGACTTGCCACCGAGCTCGAGGCTCACGCGCTTGAGGTTGCCGACGGACGCTTCGAGGATCTTCTTGCCCGTCACCGTGCCGCCCGTGAACGCGATCTTGTCGACGCCCGGGTGGGCGCTCATCGCCGCGCCGACCGTCGCGCCCGCGCCGAGCACGAGATTCGCAACACCTTTCGGGAAACCGACAGCCTCGATGAGACCGAAGAACTTGATCGTCGTCAGCGGCGTGATCTCGGCGGGCTTGAACACGACCGTATTGCCAGCCGCAAGCGCCGGCGCGAGCTTCCACATCGCCATGAGCAGCGGATAGTTCCACGGGACGATCTGTGCGCAGACACCGATGGGCTCGCGCACCGTCAGCGCCTGCATGTCCTCCGGCACGTCGTACGTCACGCCTGTCGGCTTCGTCGCGAGGCCTGCGTAGTAGCGCAGGCAGTTCGCCGCATCGCTGACATCGCATTCCGCTTCGCGGAGCGGCTTGCCGCTGTCGAGCACTTCGAGGTGTGCGAATACTGCCGCCTCGCTTTCGAGCTTGTCGGCGAGGGCGAACAGCAGGCTTGCCCGCTCCCCCGCCTTCGTCGTCCGCCAAGGCGAACCATCTTCGAACGCCGTTCGCGCTGCCGCCACCGCTTTGTCGACGTCCGCCGCATCGCCCTCGTAGACCGTGCCGATGACCGACTGATCGGCGGGGTTGATGATGTCGCGCGTCGCACCCGAGGCCGATGGCACCCACGCGCCATCGATATACATGCGGCCGATTTCTGCCATATCCGCCACTCCCTTTCGATAAATAATGGAAACAGAAAAGCGCTCATGCTACGAACGAATTCGTAAAGCATGAGCGCCTGTGCTCTTTCTCTGTGTTGTTTTGTCTGTTCCCTGTTGACAATGTCATTCTACCATCGGGGACCTGCACGGGCAACGACAAGATATACAAGCTTTTTCCTCAATTTTTGTTCGCGATGCACAATGGAAAATGGAGCGAATGTGCATGCCAGAAAAGGATTTTTCCCTCCAGCGGCGAATACTACAAAGCAAGAAGATATAAATAGAAATGCGAGGTGATTTCGATGAAAATGCGCGATTTGTTTCATATAGTGCACAACGTAGCAACGAACGTCCGCGAAACCATCCATGGCTGGTTTGCGGAGCCGCCACGCCAGCCGATCGACTATAGCCGCGCAGACAACTGGGCATTCCTCGCCGACACGAGCAAGGCAGGAGACGACGCGCCGGCCGATGTCTTCTTCATCAGCCCGACGGCCTGCCTCGGCCGCTACGAGCCGTACTACCTCGACCTCTCGAACCAACAGGAAAAAGCCGCGCTGCGCAAGGTCATCCGCATGGAGAAAGGCATCTACGATGCAAAGAGCCGCTTCTTCGCGCCGTACTATCGGCAGGCAGGCTTTGAAGTCTACTCGTTCGACAAGGACTTCCGCGAAGAATGCATCGAAGAAGCGCATCAGGACATCGAAGATGCCTTCGACTACTACATGGAGCATTATAATGAAGGACGGCCGTTCATCATCGCCGGCTTCTCGCAGGGCGCCGACCATGTGCTGCGCCTGCTGAAAGCCCGCACGGGTGACATGCGCATCGCAAAGCAGCTCATCGCGGCCTACGCCATCGGCTGGGTCATCACAGAAAAAGAAATGCGCAAGTATCCGCAGCTCCGCTTCGCCGGCCGCGCCGACGATACGGGCGTCATCGTCGCGTTCAACAGCGAAGCCGAAGGCGTCAAAGACTCGCCGATCCTGCCGCGCGGCATCCACGCGCTCGCCATCAACCCGCTGAACTGGCGCACAGACGGCACCGTCGCCGACCGCAGCCTCAACAAGGGCGCGTGCTTCGTCAATCCCGACGGCACCGTCGAAGACGAATATCCCGCACTCACGGGCGCCTACATCGACCCCGAGCGCGGCGCGCTCAAATGCACGGACATCTCGCCGCAGAAATTCCCCGGCAAGCTCTACGACGACGGCATCTTCCACATCTACGACTACCGCTTCTTCTACCGCAACTTGCAGGAAAATGTCAACGTCCGCATCGAGGCATATCTCAAAGAGCAAAAAAAGAAGCCGCACGAGGCGGCATAAAACACATCAGAGTGGCTTTCCGTCCAGTACTTTCTCGACAAGCTTGTCGCCGACATAGCGCAGCTTCAGCGAGAAGACTGGGCGGTTTGTTTTTTCGAGTAACTTAAAGAATATCTTGTCCCCTTCCCAGATCGGCAACTCCGTCACGAGCGCTTTCTCGATCCATGCGAGCGTGCCTTCGCTGCAAGCATCGCGCTCGATGAGCTCGCCGCTCCAGCGGTCGGCCGTGTAGAGGAACATGTACTCCGTCTGCCAGCGGTCGGACTCGAACGTGATGATGCCGCGCAGACGGTAATGCTCGAGCGTCACGCCCGTCTCTTCTTTTACCTCGCGCAACAGGCACTCCTCCGGACTCTCGTCCGGCTCGAAATGGCCGCCGACGCCGACCCACTTGTCGTGGTTGATGTCATGCGCTTTCTTGACGCGGTGCATCATGAGATATTTGTCGTCGCGCTCGAGATAGCAGAGCGTCGTGAGATTGGATTTCTTGCTGGGATTCCCTTCGTTCATCTGCATTCACCTTTTCATAAAAAACTCGTGCTACCTCATAGTATAGCACGAGTTTCATTATTTTGCTTCCCTAGTCGTCGTCCCGCCGGCTTCCTTTCTTTGTGCGGAACGTGCGGGTGTAGAGATACGTGTCGTCTTCATCGAGCAGGCGGAAGCTGCCTTTCTTGAGGTACTCCGTCGCGTCGGGTGCGGGATGGACGTTGCTCATCTGGTCAATGAAGTATTTTCGCACGCCGTAGCCGCAGAAGAGGGCAGCAACGAACGCGACGAAGAGGACGAGGAGGGAGAATCGGATGCCATCGTCCTCACTGACGAAGTCGATCAGAAAGTAGAGGATCGGCCAGGAGATCAGCGTGGCGATCGCCATGATGATATAGGATTTCCGGTTGTCGTATGGCAGGCTGCCGGCCATCTTGCCCGTCTGGCCGTTCATGAGGAACGTGTACGGCGTGTCCCCGTAACGCGTCGTGAGGATCCAGACGGGCGCCATGACGTAGGAGACGTCGCCCTTCCGCTTGCGGATCTTCGGCGCGCCCTTGATCTCGACTTCGTCGTAGTCCTCGACGGTGTCCTTGAGGAGGTCGGCAGCGCTCTGCGTGATGCGCTCGTCGGCGCGCGGGATGGCGGCGTCGGCATCAACGTCGTAGCGGTCGGCGAGCGCACCCGTCAGATACGCAGGCGTGAAGGTTTCGAGCTGGCTGTAGTCAAACGGCTCGATGCTTTCCATGAACGTGTCGTCCATCTTCACGCTGCCATCGACGGGGACGCGCACGAAGGTCATCTTGCCCTCGCGGTAGCAGTCGTAGACGGAAATCTCCTTGACATTCTCGTCGCCGTCGTCGTACTCGTGGATATGCTTCGCGCGGAACGACGCCTGCGCCTTGATCTTCGCGTCGAACAGCCAGTAGGGCACGTACATGGCCTGCACGGCCTCGACGCGGTTGCCTTTCTTGAACGAGGCCGGCAGCAGCCACTTGCCTTCGTAAAACGCCTTGAGCGCGGCGACGGCGTCCTTCTTCGTCTTTTGGAAGGGAATGATCTCGTTGGGCCTCAGTGCGCCGTCAAAGCGCGCGGGGAGCATCGTCGGGTTGCCGCAGTAACAGCATTCCGTCGCCATCGTGTTTGCGTCCGTGACGAGCTCGGCGCCGCACGACGAGCAGTGGAACGCATGGAGGCTGGCAGCTTCTTCTTCGCTCCAACCCTCGCCGGCGGCTTCTGTCGCCCACGTTTCCTCCTGCTCGCGCTCGGCGTCCGCAGCGCGCTCCTGCGCCTTTTGGAACATGTCTTCGATGACTTCCGTGTCAAACGTCGCGTCGCAGTATTCGCACGTCACGTGATCCGTGCCGGGCAGATACGAAAGCGGCGCGCCGCAGTTCGGACATTTGTAGCTGACCGATGTTGCAGCCATAGGCTCACCTCATTTCAAAACCTCATGGACGCGGCTTGCCGCAGTTCTGGCAGAACTTGCCCGTGTTCGCCGTGCCGCAGCTGCATGTCCACGTGCCGGCTGCTGGCGCGGCGGGGCGCTGCTGGAACGCCGGACGCTGCGCTGCCTGCTGCGCCGCCTGCTGGTAGAGGCCGCCGCCCATCTGGCCGGCCATCTGCATGCCGAACAGTCCCATGGCAGCACCGCCGCCTTCATTCTGTGCGGCCATGCGCATGGCGTCGGATGCGGCGTCGGCCGTGATGCCCATGGCGATGTCGGGACGGCCGCCGATGGCCGTGCCCATCTGGATCTTCTGGAGCTTTTCTTCGTCCTCTTCATTCGCGCGCACGCTGCTGACGCCGAACGAGACGATCTCGATGCCGCGCAGGTCGCGCCATTTCTTCGACAGCACTTCGTTCAGCGCGTCGGCAAGCTCCATCGTGCGGCCCGGCAGCTCCGTGTAGTCGATGTGCTGCGCCGAGATGCGCGCGAACGCGGGCTGCAACGCCGTCAAGAGCTCCGTCTTGAGCTGGCTGTCGATCTGGTCGCGCGTGTAGACATCGGCGGCGTTGCCCGCAACATTCGTGTAAAAGAGGATCGGGTTCGTGATGCGGTAGCTGTACTGGCCGAAGCAGCGGATACGCACCAAGAGGTTCAGCCCCGACGCCTGGTCGACGACTTTGAATGGGACGTCGCCCGGCGTGCCGTACTTGTTGCCCGTGATTTCCTTCGTGTTGATGTAGTAGACGCGCTGATCCTTGCCTGTGTCACCGCCAAACGAGAAGCGGCGGCCGATCTCGCCAAAGATGTCGATGATGTTGTTGCCGAGGTCGCCCGTAAAGATGGACGGTTCCGACGATTTGTCATAGGTAAAAGCGCCTGGCTCAGCTGTGAGCTCGACGACCTTGCCGGACTCGACGATGATGGCGCACTGGCCGTCCGCGACGGAAATGACGGAACCATTCGAGATGATGTTGTCGCTGCCGTTATTGCCGCTGCGCCTCCCTTTCTGCTTCTCGCCCTTCGCCATGAGCGTGTCGGCGTCGAGGCTCTCGCAGACGAAAAATTCTTTCCACTGGTCGGCGAGCACCCCGCCGACCGAACCGATGGCTGCTTTGATGAGTCCCATGATGTGTTCCTCCTTTTTCTTGGTTTGCAGGACTTTATGGCGTTCCTTTGAGCACTTTCCTCGCCTCTGCCGCGACAGCTTCATACATGTCCATGAGTTCCGCGTGATGTGCGCGGATGGTGGCTTCTGCCGCCTGCTTTTCTTCTTCTGTTGTCTCTTCCTTTCCGATGGCCTTGCCGGCGAATTCGAGATTTTTTGCGAGCTCGGACAGGCTGCGGGCGCCGATGGAGAGCGCGTTGGATTTCAGGGCATGGACGTCGATGGCGTACGTCTTCCAGTCTGCGGCGTCATAAGCGGCCGCGATGTGTTTGGCTTTCTCGGGCTGGAGGCCCACGAACATCTGGAGCATGGGCTGATAGAGCTCCATCACATCACCAGCGTAGCTCAGGCCAAGCGCCGTGTCGAGCAACGGCGCGTCTGCATCGGCTTCGCTGACCTCGCCAGGCGTTTCTTCCATTGGGTTCACCGGCACAGGAACGGGGGTTGCTACGGCTTCCATAGGCTTTGCACCTTCCATGGGTTCTATATTCGTTGATGGCGCTGCCGTTTCCTGCAATTGATCGGGCAGCGTGCGCCGCAGAAGTGCGCCGAGGGCTTCTGGATCGATGGGCTTTGCGAGATAGTCATCAAAGCCCGATGCGATGTACTGCTCGCGCGCGCCTGCGATGGCGTTTGCCGTCAGCGCGACGATGGGCGTACCTTCGGCGATGTGCGACTTCTTGATGATGGCAAGCGTCTCCGTGCCGCTGAGCTCCGGCATCATGTCGTCGAGCAGCACGAGGTCGTAATGCTCGGCGTGCAAGCGGTCGATGCACTCCTTGCCGCCCGAGGCGAGGCGGATGTGCGCGCGCGTCTCTTTCAGCAGGCTCTTTGCGACGAAGCGGTTCATCTCGTTGTCATCGACGACGAGGATGTGGGCGTGCGGTGCGAGGAATGGCGCGTGATGCACGGCCACCTGCTCCGTGTCCCGCTCCATGTCGAACGCGCCGATTTTCTCCGCCGAGCGCGCTTCGAGCGGGACGTAGGCCGTGAATGTCGAGCCCTTGCCATACGTGCTCGTGAGCGTGATCATGCCGCCCATGCGCTCGGCGAAGCGGCGCGTGAGCGCGAGGCCGAGGCCCGTGCCCTCGATGTTGCGGTTGCGCCGTGCATCGACGCGCACAAAGTCGCCGAACAGCCGCCGCTGGTCTTCAGGCTTAATCCCGATGCCCGTGTCCTGCACTTCGATGGTGAGCACGACGGGCGCGACCTCTGGCAGTGTCAGCCCCATGGGCCATTTGTTCTGCGACAGGCGCGTGACGGTGAGCGTGACGCTGCCTTCGCGCGTGTATTTCACGCCATTCGTCAAAAGATTCACCATGATCTGCTGCACGCGCGCGCCGTCGCCATACAGCACGGCAGGGATCGTCGGATCGACGCCGACGGAGAACACAAGTCCTTTTTTCTCCGCGCGCATGCGGATCATCGTGCACGTGCGCTCGAGCACGTCGGCCATGCGAAATTCCGCTGGTTCGAGCTCCATCTTGCCGGCCTCGATCTTCGAGAGGTCGAGGATGTCGTTCACGATGCCTAAAAGTGCCTCGCCGGCTTCGTGCGCGCGGTGCGCGTACGTGCGGATGTCATTTGAAGGACTTGCGCGCAGGATCATCTCATTCATGCCGAGGATGGCATTGATCGGCGTACGGATCTCGTGCGACATGTGCGCAAGGAATGCCGTCTTTGCCTGGCTGGCCTGATCGGCCTCCAGCACGCGCCGCTCGCGCGTGAAAAGATACGCCGCGCTGACGGCAAAAAGAAGCACGAGCATCGCGAAAACCCAAATGACGAGCCGCGTGACGGCGATCAGGCCGCCGTCGAGTGCCGATGCTGGCACAAAGCCGATGACCTGGCCTTCCATGCGCTTCATGTCGGCCATGAATACGACGTTTTCCTCTTGGTCGTAGAGCGCGGCCGATGGATCGCTGTAGAGCCGTGCACGCAGCTGGCGCAGGATGCCGCCGAGCTCCATGCGGTCAATGTAGCTGCGGTCTTCCTCTGACCACTCGCCGCTGCTCATCGGCACGGTACCGCCGGGCAGCACGAGCATCACACGCCCTGCGCCGTCAAAGCAGTCGATGTCGAATTCCTTCGCGAGCTCCTGCTCCGTGTAGTGGCGGTACAGCACATAGCGGATGTTTTCGCCATAGAACACAGGTACGGTGAGGAGCAGTCCCTTGCCTTTCGCGTAGCTGATGGCAGGGTAGCCCTGAAACGACTGGCGGATGCCGTCCCACTCGCTGACTTTCAGCGAGTCGCCGACGATGGCGCGGCCGCGATGCGCGAGCACGCCCATGCGCTTGATGCCCATGCCATCGACATCATTTTCCGACAGCAGGCTCTCCCACGAATCCGTGCCCTTGATGCGGATGAGGTTCTCCATGCCCATGAGCTCGGCGCCGAAGCGCGCGTCGAGACGGTTCGCGAGCATGTCGACATTCATGGCGACTTCCTGCTCGACATACGTGTGGAACATCGTGCGAATGCGCTGCTGCAAGAGCACCCCGACGGTGATGAGCAGCACGAGGAACACCACGGGAAAGAGGATCATCGCCGTCCGGCGATTTTCGAGCAGCCGAAGGATCTTTCGTGATTTCACGGGAACACCACTCCTTCCGCATACCAGTCGAGATGGATGAGCGCAGCGTCTGAGAGCGTCTCGCCGTCAGCGACGCGAAGCTTCCCATCCGTATCATAAATTGCGCCGGAGAACACGCTGCCGTTTTCGCGGATGCGCGCTTCCTCTGCCAACACACGCGACCGCACCGCCTCGTCGATGCGCGGCGAAAAGTTGCTGAGCCCGACGGCATCATCCTCGATGCCGATCCAGTACATGCTGCGGAAGCGGCCGCGCAGGTAGTCGCGCAGCATCGACTCATAGACCATGTCCCAGCGGCACTCGACCGTCGCGAGGCCGAGACCGGATGACGTCTCATACGGCTCGAGGTAGTCGAGGTACATCACGCCATGCGCGTCGGCGTACGCCTGCACGGCCATCGTGTCCTGATGGCTGTTCAGGATGTCGGCGCCGTGCTCAACGAGCCGCGCCGCGGCCTGCCGCTCGGCGTCGGGATTGCTCCAGCTGCCGACAAAGAGGACGAGCACCTCCACGTCGGGCCGCGTCTCCTGTGCGCCGAGCAAGAACGCATTGACGGAGCGGCAGACTTCGGGGTTGCGCGTCGAGGCGACGTAGCCGATTCTGCCCGTCTGCGTCTCCAGCCCTGCGAGGATGCCCGCGAGGTATTCGCCTTGGTACAGGCGCACGAAATACGGCACGCAGCTGCGGCCTTTCTCATCGAGCTTTGGCACAGCGACGTCCATATGGCTGCCATCGTCGTGCAGCGCCTCGGCCGCCGGCGAAAACTCGGCGCTCGTGGCGATCGTGAAATCATGGCCGCCATTGGCCTCAGAAAGACGCGCGAGCGCCTCCTCGGCACGCGCCGTCTCGAATGTCACATGATCGACGACATCGACATCGACGCCGACGCGGCGCGCTGCCGCGAGGACGCCCGTCGCATGCTGGCGGTTCCAGCCGGCTTCGTCCTGCCCACCATAGAGCACGAGGCCGATGCGCGGCCGTTTCATCACGGCAACGTCGTCCTCCTGCTGCCGGATGGAGAACAGCAGCTGAAAGATGCCGGCGATGAGCGCGAGCGCGACGGCACAGAACGCGAAGACGAGCGTGTGTTTTCCCAAGATCGGCTTCATCGCAGCTCCACCCCTTCGACATACCAGTCCAGCCGGTCAAAGAGCTCGGCGTCTGACGGGTTTTCCTCTGCGGCGATGCGGAGCGTCCCCGCGGCGTCGCGTACAGGGCCATAGAACACATCCATCTCGCCATCTTCGAGCAACGTCGTCATCTGGCGCACAGCGCGCGCAGTCTCTGGCGTCACGCCGTCTGCAAGCGGCGCGAGGCCGACGATGCCCGTCTCGATGCCCGCAAGGTAACTGCGGCCCGAGAGGCGGCCTTTCATGGCCTCTTGCAGGTATTTCCCATAAATCGTGTCCCAGTGCCAGATCGGCGCCGTGAGCAGGATGTCGCGATACGCGGGATCTGCGAAATTGCAGCCGATGGCGTGGATGCCATGCGCCCGCGCGACGTCGAGCGGCCCATATGTGTCAGCATGGATCGCGACAATGTCGATGGCGGGCACGTCAGCGAGCAGCTGTTCTGTCGCTTGTTTTGCCTCATCATCTTCTGACCAAGAACCAATGTAATGAACATAGACCTTCGCTGTCGGTGCGGCGCGGCGCACGCCGAGCGTGAATGCATCGATGCCGCGGATGGTCTCGGGGATCTCCGTCGCTGCGACATAGCCGATCGCGCCCGTCTTTGTCGTGCTGCCGGCGACGAGGCCCGCGAGATAGCGCGCTTGATACATGCGCCCCATGTACGGCACGAGGTTCGGACGCGACTGCGTGCCCGTTGCCTGCAAGAACATGACGTCGTGATGCGCCTCGGCCGCCTGCACGATCTCGGGTTCGAATGCGATGGACGTGCTGACGATGATATTGCAGCCATCGGCGATCAGCATGTCGGCCGCCGCGCGGCTCGTCTCCGGCGTCACGTTTTCCTTGTACTGCAGCATGAGGCCGAGCTCGTCCGCCACTTTCGTGAGGCCCTGCATGTGTGCGGCGTTCCAGCTGCTCATCGCAGCATCGCCGATCATGAGCACGCCAACGCGATACGCATGCGGCCGCTCGACGGCATGCTGCGAAGCGCCGAGCCCCGCGAGCAGCAGGAAGACGATGAAAAAGATCGTGCCGATGCCAGCAAGGACTCGCATGATGGGTTACCTCCTCTCTAAGTCTCCCTCTCAGAGGGAACCAAAATTCACGTTTTATCGCACATCGTGAATTCCGTATCCTCATCAATCATCTGCAGCATGATGTCCGCGAACTGCGGGTCGAACTGCGTGCCGCGGCCCTTCTCGATCTCGCTCCGCGCCACGGCCTGCGGCAAAGCGTCGCGGTAACTGCGGCGTGATGTCATGGCGTCATAGGCATCGCCGACGGCGATGATGCGCGCCATGCGCGGGATGTCTTCGCCTGCGAGACGATCTGGGTAGCCGCGCCCGTCGTAGCGCTCATGGTGCGAGCGCGCGCCGACAGAGAGCTCGGGGAACTCGGCGACCGTCTTCAGGATGCTCGCGCCGGCCGTCGTGTGCGCTTTGATGATTTTAAATTCCTCATCCGTCAGGCGCGACGGCTTGTTGATGATGTTCACAGGCACGCCGATCTTGCCGATGTCGTGCAGCAGGCCGACGGCGTAAATCGTCGCCTGCGCGTCCTCGCTGTCGCCTGCCCGCCGCGCGATCTCGCGCGCATACGTTGCGACGCGCTCCGAATGGCCGCTCGTGTAGCGATCCTTGACGTCGATCGTCTTCGCGAGTGCGAGGATGAGCTCGCTGAACAGCCGCTCGCTCGACGCGAGCCGTTCCTCCGCAAGCGCCGTCTTGCGCTCGACTTCGCTCGCGAGATGTGCTTGCAAATATTCATAGCGCAGGATGCGGCCGACGCGCATGCGCAGCACGTCGGGGAAAAACGGCTTGTGCAAGAAATCCGTCACACCAGCCTGAAAGCCGCGTGCCTCGAGATCGGGCGTCATGTCGCCCGTCAGCATGATGACGGGCAGGTCTGCCGTCTCCGCTGTCGCGCGGATGCGCGTGAGCACCGTCATGCCGTCGATATCCGGCATCATGTAGTCGAGCAGCACGAGGTCGACCGTGTGCGCCGCGAGATACGAAAGCGCCTCCACGCCGCTCGTCGCTTTCACGATATCGTACGATTCACCGAGGATGTGCTCGATCATCATGAGGCTCATCTCATCGTCATCGACGGCCAGCACACAGGGCGGCAGCCCGAGCGTCAGCGACCGAGCCGAGGAAGCCTGTCGTTTCGTCTCCATATCCAGCACCTTCTTTCTCACCTCTACTGTACCAGAAAACAGCGGCCTCGTGGCAAAAAGTGGCACGAAATGCATTTTTTTGGCATGAAATGCACTTCGCGCCACGAAAATTTTATATTTTTATATTTCCCGCATCTTCTGCATCCGATACGTCTCGTACGTCCGCCGCAACTCGGCGCGGCCTTGGCGGCGCAGGGGGAGCTCCGTGCCGTCCGTGAGGACGAAGACATCCGCGCGCGCCTGCGCGATGGCGTCCATGTTGACGAGGAAGCTGCGGCTCAAGCGCAGGAAGCACGGGTCGGTGAAGACGGCCGCTGCCTCCGCCATCGTCATGCGCGTGCGCAGCGGTGCCTGTCCTTTCGCGCGGTGGACGATCAGATCGTGCAGCTCGCTCTCGATATACGTGATGTCGCGGATCGGGATCGGGATCGTCTGCGCAGCGATGCGCAGCTCGACGCTGGCGTCTGCCCAGTGGATTGCTTCCTGCGCGCGCCGCATGCACTCAGCAATGTCGGCTGGGCGGATCGGCTTCACGCAGTAGTGCAGCGCATGGACGGCAAAGCCGTCGACGGCGTACTCCACGCTGCCCGTCGTGAAGAAGATGACGCACTCCGGCGCGAGCTCGCGCACTTCGGCCGCGACGCCGATGCCGTTGACGTCTTTTTCCAGCAGGATGTCGAGGAAGACGATCTCGGCCGGATGCGCGCGGAACGCCTCGAGGAACGAAGCCGCATCGCCATACGTGCGCACGCGGAACACTTCCTGATGCTCTTTCGTCATCCAGTACTCGACAAGTCGCTCGAGATGCGAGCGCGACTCGAGATCGTCATCGAGGATCATGATCTGCATGTCATTCATCTGTCTTCCCCCCCTTGTCTGCTCACTCTGGTGTCAGCTCCAGAATCACGGACGAGTGGAACGTATCGCCATCTGCCTCGAAGCGCGCCATGCCGCCATGCGCCGCTGCGATGTCGGCGATGGAGCGCAGGCCGATGCCGTGCTGGCCGCCGCCACGCTTGGACGTGCCATAGAACGGTCCTTTCGCTTTCGGCTGCTCGAACATCGAATTTTCCATCAAGATCACGAGCCGCCCGTCGAGGACGCGTGCCTTGAGCTCGATGGACGCGGTCTTTCCCGTTCCTCGGCGGCAGGCCTCGACGGCATTTTCGAGCAAGTTGCCAAAGACGGAGGCGAGCTCCGTGTCCGTGAGGCGGCCGAGATGCTCGGGGACATCCGTGTCGATAACGATGGTGATGCCGTCCTGCCGCGCCATCGCGGCATAGTGCTCGACGACGGCGCTGACGGAGACATTCTCGCAGCACGGCGCGGACGATTTGCGGCGGATGACGTCTGCGAGCTCCGCGAGATAATCCTGCGCGCGCTCCGATTCGCCATCCGCGATGAACGACGATAGCAGCGCAACATGGTGCTTCAGGTCATGGCGGAGTTTCGCGAGGTGCCGTTCTTCGTTCATCATCATGTCGTGGCGCTTCTTTTCCGCCGACAGGCGGACGGCCATGAGCTCGCCTTCGTGCTGCTGCCGCTCGTATGCCTGCCGCATCTGCGCGTCGCGGTGCAGGATGATGCCTGCGAGCACGAGCATCATCAAGAGGAAGATGAATGAGCCGACGAGGAAGATCAGCGAGAACTCGAACTGGCGGAACATGTAATAGTTCAGCACCTCGACGATGGCCGACACGAGCAGCACGGCGATCGGCACGAGCATCCACTTTGCCTTGCGGTTGTCCTCACGGACGGCCTCATGGACGAGCGATGCCGTCAGCAACAGCAGCGCCGCCGGATGAAAGACGTGGAAGAAGAACAGGCTCTGCATCATCATGACGAGCCCCGCGAGCTGCAGCAGCACTGCAGCGGCCGGCAGCACGGCCGACGCGTAAAACACGATGGTCAGCAGGCGCCGCCAGCGGAACGACACGGCATTCAGCGCAAAGCCATAGAGCGGCGCGATGACGAAGAACAGCCCCACGAACGCGATCATGTACAGCAACGTAGGATTTCGGAATACGAACACGGAAAAATCATTCTCGCCGATGTTCCAAGCGCCGACCGCGAGGAAGAACAAGCCGAGATACAGCAGCATCCTGCGCCCCTTCGCCAGCCGGTAGACGGACAGCGACAACAGGATCAGCACGAGTCCCGTGATCGCCAAGAATGCTTCGAGGAAGAAGCAGCCCATGAGCCCCATGAATTCATAGCGGAAGATGCCCGATGTGTTGCCGATGGCAAATGGCGCGACGGGCAGCTGTGCGCGGTCGTGCGGGAAATAGTAGGTGACCATGACGTTATTTTGCCCGTCGCCATCCATATCTGGGCGGAAATTGTAGATGCGTATGGTCGTCGGCGGGTCGTCGAGGAACGACGGATACGTCCCCTCCATGCCATACACGCTGACCGTCTCGCCATTGAACGCGATTTCGCCCGGCGCATAGACCGTCTTCACGAGCATGGAAAACGGCGTCCGCGATTCGAAGGGGAACGTGATGGCGATCGGCGTCTCAGGCGGCAGGTCGCAGAACGTATGCGGCAGCGTCATCTGCTGCCGTTCGCCATTCACCGTGACGGTCACCTGCTCGACATGCTGCGTCGGCACCGCGCCGCCAGGTAGCACGCGGAGGCGGTACGGCAGCGCGAGCGTAAAGGCGAGCATGATGAGCAGCACGACGGCCGCCGCAATCGCATGTCCGGTCGTCCATCGTTTCTTCCGCGCCATCACTCCGACCTCACGCGCTCGATGAGCCGCTCCTCATAGCGCCGCTTCATGGCCGGCAGCTCGCCCTTGCGGATGTAGGCCATGGAGCCGTTGCGCATGCGGAAGACCGACAGCTCGCGGTCGATGGCGACGACATGGTCGAGGTTCACGAGATAGCTCTTGTGGCTGCGGACGAATGCAGGGCTCAGCGCCTCGAGCTGGTCGAGCCGGCCATAGTACGTCCGTTCCTCGCCCGTCGTCAGATGCAGCACGATCTTGTGCTTTTGCTGCTCAAAATACAGGATGTCCGACAGCGGCACGGATTCATTCTGCCCGAGGTAGAACGACGGCCGAGCGTTCTGCGTCTTGCGCAAGAAGCGCAGCAGCTCGCGGACATCGGCCTGCTTCACGGGCTTTTCGAGATAGCGCACGGCCTTCAGGCGGTAGCCCTCCATTGCGAAGTCCGTGCTCGTGCTGTAGAGCGCGACAGGCAGGTCGCGCGCGATGCTGCGGATCTGCCGCAGCACGGCGATGCCGTCCATGCCCTCCATGAAGATATCGAGAATCAAGAGGTCTGGCAGGCGTGTCTTCAGTGCCGGCAGCAACTCCTCGCCCGACGAGAACGCCTCCACGCGTGCTCGGATCGTGCGCTCCTGATGGATCAGCGTCTCGATGGCCTCGACCGACGCCGCCTCGTCATCACAGATGTAAATGAGCCACTCACTCTCCATGCAACCCCCTCCTTTTGTCTGGTATTTTCGTTCTTGTTCACTACCATAGCACATGTAGTTTTGTAAAATTTATAAAAATTCCTGTCAAGCCCCAATTTTGACACAGGATTGGATTCTTTTGAGAATCCATCAAAAAAGAGACCGCTGCAACAGCAACGATCTCTCTTCCCATCACATCATGACTACGCCTTCATCCTTTGCCATCTTCCACAAACCGCTTCACGATCGGATAGCCATAGGGCCATGTGATGTCGTTCATATGGGTCGCTTCCTTTCCTCAGCGCGTGCGGAACAGCTGCACCCAGTAGTGTCCGTACGTGCTGTTCGGGTCGTGGCAGTAGCCGACGCCGAGTTCTTCGAGTTCGGGGTCGAGGATGTTCGCGCGATGCCCCGGCGAATTCATCCACTGTTCGACCGTTTCTTCCGGCGTCGCGTGGCCGGCCGCGATGTTCTCTGCGACGCGGCGATAGCTGCCGTCGATGATCGAGAAGCACGACGAGCCATCGGGACGCGTATGCGAGAAATTCTCGACAATTTCCTCGGCACGGATGTCAGCGTCTTCGCAGAGGTCTCCCGAAAGCGTCAGCGGCGCGAGGCCGTACGCGGCGCGGTTCTCATTGACAGCGTCGAGCACGCCGATGGCGTAGTCGGCATAGTCGCCGTCATCTACATCATCGTAGTCCTCATCATCTTCGTCATCGTCGTAGGATTCGTCGTCATCTTCATCATCGTAATACTCGTCATCGTCGTCGTAGGATTCGTCGTCATCGTCCTCATCGTCGTAATACTCATCGTCATCATCGTCATAGTACTCGTCATCGTCGCACGATCCGTCGTCGCAGTCTTCGTCATCCTCATCATCGAGCGTGCCGGACGGAAATTCCTCCCATGCGATGGCGATGGCCTGCTCCGCGAGCTTTTCGACGAGCTCGTCATCAAGCAGATGGTCGCAACCCTCTTCTCCAGCGCGATTCCAGATCTCGCCTTCGACATCGGACTGGATGTCAGGATCGTCGAGGTCTTCGTCCTGCATGACAGCAATGACGGCTTCGCCCGAGAGCCCGCCGAGGCGCTCATAGAATTCGTCCTCGTCCATCGCGTCCCAGTCCGTCGCCGCAAAAACCACTGGCATCGTCAGCACAGGCAACATCATCGGCACGAAGATCAACGCCGTACCGAGTGCGCCGGCGCACAGAAAACGTGTTATACGTTTCATCTTTATATCCACATCCTTGCAATAAGAATGGCATGAAATGCACTTCGTGCCTACTTTTTCTCCAAAATTTGCCAAATTTACCAAGGCTGCGGCGTCATCGGCGTGACGACGCCGAACGCATAACCCTTGTTTTTGAGAATTTCGATGATCTTCGGCAGCGCCTTGACCGTCTCCTCGTGACCCTCGGACGAGTGCATGAGGATGATGGCCGTGCGGGCGGCGACTTCCTGATCGGTCTCAAACGAGATGTTGTCGATGAAGTCTTGCGCGACGGGATGGCCGGGTGCGGCGTCGGCCGAGCTGACGTTCCAGTCGTGCTCGACGTAGCCATTCGCGCGGAGGGCGGGCGCGTAGGCGGCCGTGAAGTGGCCGATCGTGCCGCCGGGTGCGCGCAGGATCAGCGGCCGCACGCCGAGGATGCTGTGGATGATCTCATCCGTGCGCTCCATTTCGGCAAGGAAGCCATTGACATCGGGATAGAGCTTTTCATAGCGATGGTCGTAGCTGTGATTGCCGATGGCGTGGCCTTCGTCGTAGATGCGCTGCAGGACATCGGGATGCGCCTCGGACTGCTTGCCCGTGACATAGAATGTCGCATGGACGCCGGCCTCTTTCAAGATGTCGAGCACGGCCGGCGTGTTCTTGCCGTCCGGCCCGTCGTCAAATGTCAGATAGACCGTCTTGCCCGTGCGGTAGGGCGCGATGTCGGGGAGCGCGGTCGGGAGGCCCGCCGCTCGCCGCTCAGCCAGTGTGTGCTTGTCGTAGACGGGGACGTCCGGCGCGTCCGGCGCAAGATTCGAGAGGTCGTCCGCCGCAAAGACGCGGGCAGGGGAGGCGGGCTCCGCAGGCGTCTCCTGCGCCTGCTCCTGCGTCGCAGGCAGCGTGGGCTGCTTTTCGCTTTGTGACTCGTAGAGCACGATAGCGATGAGTGCGAGGACAGCGATTGCCACGCCAATGAAAACTTTGGTAGATTTTTGCAACATGGTATTCCTTTAAATGATATTCAGATCAATCATACTTAGGCCCCCTCCCTCGAAGGGGGAGGCAGAAGTTTGTGGTGCTTACTCCAAGATCGTGATGCGGCCCTGCGGTGCGCGGTAGCTTTCGGGCACCTCGCCGTTCAGTTCTTCTTTCAGGTAGTTCTGGATGGCGTCTTTGTCGACGTAGCCGATGCTCGTCGATGTGATGGCGCCAGGCTCGACGCAGTGGCCGTAGGCGTCACCGCCGCGGACGACGAATTCGACCGTGACGACGCGGTATGTCGCATCGAGATCAAATGGCTTGCCGCCGACTTCCGTGATCGTGACGCGCGAGCCAAGATTTTTCGGCGCGAAGTACGTGCTGGCAGGGTACTGGCGGCCGTTTTCATACGGCACGCGCGTATCGACCGTATACTTCATGCCCGCGACTTGCGGGAACGCGCCGATGGCGCGCGGCGTCGCGCACGTCGCGGCCTCGATGAGCTCGAGGAGATCTTTGCCTTTGAGTGTCATGACATAGAGCACGTTGTTGTACGGCACGGCGCGCGAGATGTCGCCAAGCGTCACGGTGCCTGCGGGGATGCTCGCGCGGATACCGCCGCCATTCGTGATGGCTGCATCGACGGTCACGCCGTCAAGCACCGTCGCCTGATTTGCCTGCCAGAGGAACGCGTCGGCAACGAAGTCGCCCGCATTCATCTCCATCGTGCGCACGCCGGGATCGCGCGCGCCATCGAGCAGGAACGGCGTTTCGCCGATCGGTTTCGACAGCTGCGCATTGACATCAGCTGCGACGCGGTCGATGAGCTTCTCGACCATTTCATCCTGCGCACGGTTTTCATCGAATGGCAGCATTTCTTCCTGCCACTTGCCGTCCTTGTAGACGACCTGTCCGATGTTGTGCGTGTAGCTGCCCGTCTCTGCGAGCAGGGCGCCATTCACATAGAGGTTCTTGACCTGATGGTCATGGCCGTCGATGAAGATGTCGATGCCCTTGACGTTTTCGAGCACGTCATTCGAGCGGTTGCCGACATTGAAATTCTCGCTGCCCATGTGGCCGACCGCGACGATGAGGTCGCAGTCCTGCGCTTTGAGATAATCGACTTCTTTCTGCACGACGGCGTAGAGGTCGCTGCCTTGCAGGAATTTCAGACCCGCAACGGCCATCGGCGAGGCGCTCGTGGCCGCTTCCGGCGTCGTGATGCCGATGACGCCGATCTTATGGTCGCCTTTGTGAATGATCGTCGACGGCAGCGTGAAGAGGTCGCCCGTCGCCTCGATGACGATGTTGCAGGCCATCATCGGGAAATGTGCTTCGCGGATACGCGCGAGCGTCACGTCCTGCCCATAGTCGAATTCATGGTTGCCGAGGCACATCGCGTCATAGCCCACGGCATTCATAAACTGGATGGCCGACGCGCCCTTGCTGAAATTCACGAGGTTGTTGTCCTGAATGGCATCGCCGGCATCGACGAGCAGCACGTGCTTGCCCTGCGCGATGAGCTCGTCTCGGACTTCGGCAACGGTTGCCATGCCATTGACGCCGCTGTCGGCCGCACGCTGGTCATAGCCGTGCGTGTCATTCGTATGCAAAATGACGAGATCGGAAAAATCGGCCGCGAATGCCGTGCTCGTCAGCAGGCTCAGCACGAGCACGAGGCAGCAAAACAGTCGTTTCATGAAGATTCCTCCCTTGGTGTTGGTGTTACAACAGCATCATCGTCGAGAAGAAATAGTACACGCCGATCACGCCGACGACGATGCTCGCATACCAGAACATGATCTGCTTCTTCTCCTGATATTTTGCGATGGTCTTTTCGGCCTGCTCGCTTTCGAACTGGCCTTCGTGCAGCTTGATCTGGTCGATCTGGACTTTGTACGTGTTCTCCTTCAGGCTCTTTGCCTGATAGTATGCCCACTGGTCGGACGCCTGGCTCTGCGCGAGGATCGCTGCGTTCGTCAGGCCGCCGGCCTTCAGCGACGAGAACGTCGCGCAGATGCGAGCAGCAGGGCCGTCAGCGCCACGAGCTTCGTCTGGCGGTCGGAAAAATTCTTCTCGTCATCTTTCTTTTCTTCTTCTGCCATAAGGATTCCTCCATTTTTGTTCAAATATCTGTCCACGGAATGAGAAAAGGGCTGTGCATCTGCAGCAGCCCTCCTCTCGTAGGGATGGGAATGTGGGAAGGAGTAAGGAGTTGGCCTCGGAGCGATGAACCGTATCCGTCCGAGGCACGCCGTCTTCCCTAGTCGTCATCGTCGTCGCCGCCGATGCCGCGCGCTTTCAGTGCCTGTGCGGCAGCGGCGCGCTTCTGGAGGATGTCGAGTGAATGACCGGACTGGTCACGGATCTCGAGGAGCTCGTCCGTGCTCAGGCTCTTGTATTCTTCCGTCAGCTTGTCGAGGTCATCGGAATACTTGTCGACCTTCTCGCTGAGGCGGTCAACGCTCTCGCCGAACTCGTCGATCTTCTTGTCGAGGAAATCCAAGAATCCCATGCTGCACCTCCTTGGGTGTCAGGCGACGCGCATGTGCGTGCGATTACTCATCGTAGTCGCCGCCGTCGTCGCCATAGTCCTCGTCGCCGCCGTCATCATAATCTTCATCGGCGCTGTCATCGTAGTCTTCTTCCATGTCGTCGGCGTCGTCTTCTTCAAAGTCTTCGTCCATGTCCTCGTCATCGGCGTCATCTTCCTCGTCGATGTCTTCGTCCATGTCTTCATCTTCATCATCAACGTCTTCTTCGTCGTCGATGTCGTCTTCATCCTCGTCGACATCTTCGTCTTCATCATCGATGTCGTCTTCATCTTCATCGACATCTTCGTCTTCATCATCGATGTCGTCTTCATCTTCGTCGTAGTCCTCGTCGTCGATGTCTTCATCGTCGTCGTAGTCCTCGTCGTCGTCGAAGTCTTCGTCCTCATCCTCCTCGTATTCTTCTTCCTCTTCCTCGTATTCCTCCCATTCCTCCGTCTCGTCTTCGATTTCTTCTTCATCGATGTCGTCCCAATCGACGTCACTGTCATCGACGAGCACGAAGGCTACGTAGTCAGGAGAGGACATATAGACCGTATACTCTTCTTCCGTCACGATGATATAGCCCATGTAGTATGCGTAGGCTGGGATGCTGAGGCCGGCGCGGGAGGCAGCGCTCGACAGCATCTTCGCCGTGCACTTCTGGTTCTTGCCGCGGCCGTCCTTCTTGACTTTCTGCTGCGGCTTCGTCGGCTTCTTTGCCTTGCGGTGCTTCTTGCCCTTCTTCTTGTCTTTCTTGTCGTGGCCGACGAGGTTGCTGGTCGTCGTCTGAGCGGAAGCAGCTTCCACAATGCTTCCGCCGAGACCTGCGCCATTCGTTGTCCCGATCGGCGCGAAGCCGAACGCGACGCTGAAGCCGAACGAGCAAGCAACGAGCAGTGCGAGACGTTTGTTCTTCTTCTGGTTGTTCATGGTGAATTTCATGATGAAACACATCCTTCCTTGTCCGCCAGACGGCGGTGCCACATTTCCTGATCTGATGGCATCATAGCATATTTCGCTTCGGTTCTGGCGAAATGTGGCACGAAATGCATTTTTTTGGCACGAAATGCATTTTTTTGGCACGAAATGCATTTCGTGTCATCAAATGCGAATCATTCTTCGTCGTAATCGCCGCCGTCGTCGCCACCATCATCGTAGTCTTCGCCGCCGTCGTCTTCTTCGTAGTCCTCTTCTTCCTCCTCTTCGTAATCTTCTTCTTCGTCTTCTACATCTTCATCGTCTTCATCGTCGTAGTCTTCGTCATCATCCTCATCATCTTCGTCGTCTTCATCATCGTCATCGTCATCATCTTCATCATCGTCGTCATCGTCGTCATCGTCATCGTCGTCGTCATCATCGTCGTCGTCATCATCGTCGTCGTCATCATCATCGTCGTCGATGTCGTCCCAGTCGATGTCGTCGTCGTCTTCGAGCTCGAACTCTTCGAAGTCATCGGAGTCCATGTAATCTTCGTATTCGTCTTCCGAGAGGAGCTCGTAGCCCATGATGGAGGCGTACGTCGTCGTGCTGACGCCGGCGGCGCGAGCTGCTTTGTTGATCATGGATTTCGTGCATTTCTGGCCGCCGCCTTTGCCGCCGCGGCCGCCGCCGGATTTGCGCGTGAAGCGGCCGTCACGGTCGCGATTGCGGCGGAGTTTTTCCGCGATGCGGCCGGCCTTGTTCTTCGAGCTGCCGGAGCTGCTGTCGCCGCCGTCATATTTCACGCCGATGATCTCGTCGTCTTCGCCTTCGAGTTCGAAATCGGAGAGGTCGTCGATGTTGGCGTAAATGATGTATACCTTGTTGCCGTCTTCATCCGTGCCTTTGATGATCTCCGGCTCTTCGTCGTCAGAAAAGATCTCGTCGAGATCTGGCTTCTCGTCGAACGCGACGACGATGTGCCCGTCGTCTTCGCCGTCGAGCTCGAACCAATCGTACTCATCGATATCGAGATTCGGATAGTACAGGCTGATCTTGCCGCGGTTGCCCTGCTTGTCGGTAAAACGGAGTTTCAATTCATGCGTAGCCATGGTGGTCATCTTCCTTTCGTTTCTATACCTTTATTCGTACACCGTCGTCGTGATCTCGCCGTTCTTCAGCTCGTACGATGCCATGTCGGACATCGCGTAGTCGCCGGTCGGCGTGATGAAGTCGAAGATGTACGCATACGTGCCATCTTCGAGCAGCTCGTCGGAAACCGTCGGGTTGTCGCCGATCGTGAATGTATCGGCATCGACGAGCGCGACGTCCTCACCTGCGCCATTGATAGACGCGCCGTAGAACTGCGTCGTCACCTGGTCGCCGGATTTCAACTTCACGAGATTGCGGTCAGCGGCGCCTTTTTCATTGAGGCCGGCGCGCGCACCGAGAATCTTGTACGCTTGTGCGCCCCTGTCAAACGAGACGAACAGGTTCATCTGCTTGCCGTTCAACTTGATCGGGATCGCATACGTGATGTGGCTCTCCGTCTCATCCGTCACGTCGATGTAGACAGGATGCTTGTCGAGCATGACCCACGTGCCGTCGAAATTGTCTTTGCACATGCCGCTTTCCCAATCCATGTCAACATTTGCGTCGTTGCCGAGCATGACGAGCGCATCCTGATCCGCGTTGTACCAGACGAGATCGCAGCGCACGGTCGCGAGGTTTTCCATCTGCTGCTCCGTGAGCTTGCAGAACACCGTGCCATCGGCATCGGCGTCGAGCGGGAGGTCTTCCATGCTGCTGACGTCGAACATCGCGGAGCGCGACTGTCCCTTCGGCACCTTGCCCGTTGCGAGGTAGCGATAGAGCTTCTTGTAGCTGTCGCTCGCGGCGCGCACGTTTTCAAATGCCGGCTGCTGCTCGACCTGGTATGGATAGTAGCACGACAGGCCGTGCGAATCCTTCTTGAGGTCGCCGCTCACGCGGTAGACGACGGCTGCATCGAGCGCCGATACGACTTCCTTTGACGTCTTCGGCAGCAGCTTTTCCGTCCGCTGCGCGAAATCGCCGAGGTCGATCATGTTTGTGAAGCCCGTGTCGCGCGTGTTGCCGCCAAAGTTCTCAGACTTCTTTGCCTGACGGCCATAGCGCGAGAAGAATTTCTTCGGATCGGCCTGCGCGACCTTCATCGCTTCGTCGCCCATCTTTTCATACGCGGCGCGCAGCTGCGGCAGCTTCGAGAGGTCCGTGACGGAGAGCGTCGCCTGGTCATCCGTGCCGACATCCTCGCAGCCTTCCATGTACGCGTTGCAGATCACTTTCGCGAGCACGAGCGGATCGCTGCCGACGCCCTTGTTGAAGCCGTCGACGATGCCCGTGTAGTACCAGCCGTTGCCAGGCTCGAGCTCCTGCGAGGCCACGAGGTAGCGGCCATAGCCCTCGAACGTATTCGCGACGCCGTACGTCGCCATGAGGCAGCAGTCAAAGCCGACGATGTCGAATGGCGGCTTTTCCGTGCTCTTTTCATACGTGCTCGCAAGCGCGTCCTGCATCTGGTTCAGGCTCATCATGTTGCCGGAGCGCTCGTCGTAGCATGCGCCGCCGACCGTGCCGCCGCCATGATCCCAGACGATCAGGATGCGGTGGTCTGCCGCATAATTGTCATTTGCATAGTGCAGGAAATCTGCGAACGTGTCCGTCGCCGCCATGTCGGCGTCTTTCTTATGCTCGACTTTCCGCAGGCCGTCCTTGTCGTAGACGAAGCGGTCGATCTCCTTGCGCTTGACCTCCTTGTTCTGCCACTTCTTCGCGCCGCCGGTCTGGATGACGAATGTCACGCCTTCTGGCGGCGGATTCTTCGTGAGCTCCGCGAGGTCAGAAGACGCTGCGCCATTCTCGGACTCGAGATCCGTGCCGCAGACATACATCTCGACGACCCACGTACCCGTCGTCTTTTCGCCGAGCCCTTGGATCTTCGCCTGGCCAGACGACTCGCCGTCGTCTCCGCCGCATCCCATAAACAGCAACATCACGCAAAAACAGAGGACGACGACCATCGCTTTCCTCAGCCATGTCACCCGTCCGTATTTCCGCCTTTCCCTCATCCTTTCTCCACTCATCAACAGCTATCCCCTTTCTTCATTTGGTTCCGAATGTTGTACACAATTTGCCTCTTTACCATCATATCGTATCGAAAGGCATGAAAAAATCCCCGATCGCGTACCAAAATCGGGGATTGACAAATTTACATATTACATTTTATGTTCAAAAAACGAACAGTTACAGCAGTGAAAAACGCGCAAACTGTAACTGTTCGTTCGATATCTAGTTGTTATTTATGCTCCGGTACGAGGTCTTCCGCCTTCAGCGTGCCGTCTTTTGCTTTCTGCGCGAGCTCAGCTGTCGCCGTGAACAGGACGTCTGTCGAGCTGTTCAGCGCCGTCTCGCAGGAATCCTGCAACACACCGATGATGAAGCCAACGCCGACGACCTGCATGGCGATGTCGTTGCCGATGCCGAACGACGCGCAGGCGACGGGGATCAGGAGCAGCGAGCCGCCCGCGACGCCCGAGGCGCCGCACGCGCCGACCGTCGCAACGATGCACAGGAGCAGCGCCGTCGGCAGATCGACCTCGATGCCGAGCGTCGTCGCGGCCGCGAGCGACAGCACGGCGATCGTGATGGCCGCACCGCTCATGTTGATCGTTGCGCCAAGCGGGATGGAGATGGAGTACGTGTCTTCATTGAGGTGCAGGCGCTTGCAGAGGCCGAGGTTTACAGGGATATTCGCGGCAGAACTGCGCGTGAAGAACGCATAGAGGCCGCTTTCCTTCAGCGTCGTCCAGACGAGCGGATACGGATTGCGGTGGATCTGGCTGTAGACGATGATCGGGTTCATGATCAGCGCAACCGTGAAGAACGCGCCGAGCAGCACCGCGAGCAGCTGCAGATAGCCGATGATCGCCTCGATGCCGGCCGTGCCGATTGCATTCGCGACGAGGCCGAAGATACCAAATGGAGCGAAGCGGATGACCCACTGCACGACTTTCGTGACCATCTTCGCAAGGTCGTTCAGCACTTCCTTCGTGCCATCGCTCGCGGAGTGCAACGCGACGCCGCAGAGCACGCCCCATGTGAGGATGCCGATGTAGTTCGCACTCGCGAGCGCGTGGATCGGATTGTCGACAACGCTCAAGATGAGGTTGTGCAGGACTTCGATAATGCCGGACGGCGGCGCGACTTTCGCATCGGGCGCAACGACGAGATGCAGCGTCGTCGGGAACGCGAACGAATACGCGACGGCGACGAGCGAGGCAAAGAACGTCGCGAAGATGTAGAGCTTCACGATCGGCTTCATCGACGCGCTCGCGTCCGCATTCTTCTGCGCCATCGCGTTCATGACGAGCACGAAGACGAGGATCGGCGCAACGCCTTTGAGTGCCTTGACGAACAGGTCGCCGAGGATCGAGACAACCGGCACGGCCTGCGGCATCGTGACCGCGAGCAGGATGCCGAGCACGAGGCCGACCGCGATCAGCTTGATCAGCGCCGTCTCCTGATATTTTCTTCCAATCTGTTTCAGCATGAGGAACACTCCTAACTTTCTCTGGATTCTTCCTTGAAGCTTCCATGAATGATAACAGGGACTAGTATACACTACTGGTGCACATTTTTCAAGCAGTTTTCTGTAATTTTGTTCTTTCTGAGTGGACGAGATTGAGACTATATTCTTTTTGAAGTACATTCATCTATAATGTCTTCACACTATAGACATTCTAGATGATTTTTCCGCCATAGCTCCCGGATTCTCTCATTGGGATTTTCATGACACGCGACGGAAAAACTGATATACTGAACGTGTGAATTTTCTGTAGGAGGAACCATCATGAGCAAATCGAAAGTCTGGTTTACCGATTTCCGTTGCCCTGTCGGCACGAGCATCACGGACAAGCTCCGCCGCCTCTGCCTGGCCGCCGGTATCAAGAACATCGACATGGAGAACAAGTTCGTCGCCATCAAGATGCATTTCGGCGAGCTCGGCAACCTCGCGTACCTGCGCCCGCAGTATGCGAAATGCGTCGCTGACATCTGCAAGGAACAGGGCGGCCGCCCGTTCCTGACGGACTGCAACACGCTGTACCCCGGCAGCCGCAAGCATGCGCTCGAGCATATGGACTGCGCGAGCCTCAACGGCTTTAATCCGATTTCGACCGGCTGCCAGGTCATCATCGCAGACGGCCTCAAGGGTACGGACGATATCGAGGTGCCCGTGCGCGGCGGTGAGTACGTCGAGACGGCGAAGATCGGCCACGCCATCATGGACGCCGACGTCTTCATCAGCCTCGCGCATTTCAAAGGTCATGAGGCCACGGGCTTCGGCGGCGCACTCAAGAACATCGGCATGGGCTGCGGCAGCCGCCCGGGCAAGATGGAGCAGCATTCGTCGGGCAAGTGCGTCGTCAACGAAGAGCTCTGCAAAGGCTGCCGCAAATGCGCGAAAGAGTGCGGCTCGAACGCCATCACGTACGAGAATAACAAGGCGCACATCCACAAGGATCTCTGCAAAGGCTGCGGCCGCTGCATCGGTGCTTGCGGCTTCGACGCCATCAGCAACGAGACGTGGGACGCGAACGACCTGCTCGACCGCAAAATGGCCGAGTACGCCTGGGCCGTCGTCGATGGCCGCCCGTGCTTCCACATCAACATCGCGCGCGACATCTCGCCGAACTGCGACTGCCATGGTGAAAACGACGCCGCCATCCTGCCGAACATCGGCATGTTCGCGTCGTTCGACCCCGTCGCCATCGACCAGGCGGCCGCCGACATGTGCCTAAAGGCCACGCCGCTGCCAAACAGCCAGCTCGCCGACAACCTCGCAAAGCCGGACTGGGAGCACCATCACGACCACTTCCTCGACTCGAACCCGAACGTGCGCTGGAAAGAAACGCTCGAACACGCCGAAAAGCTCGGCATGGGCTCGCGCGAGTATGAGCTCGTGACGCTGAAATAACAAGCACAAAACGAAGAATGCCGCATCGAAGACGACCTGCCTTCGATGCGGCATTTTTTATTCCGTTACTTTTTCCTTCAAGACTTCTTCTGCCTTGTCGAGCTGCACGTCGCTCCCTGCCCCTTTCGGCAGTTCGACGACGACGTCGGGGTCGATGCCGGTGCCGTCGATGCTGCGACCGCTTGGCGTGTAGTATTTCGCGATCGTGAGCTTGACGGCATCGTCGTGGTACATCGGCACGACGACCTGCACGGAGCCTTTGCCGTAGCTCGTCGTGCCGACGAGCGTCGCGGCGCCCGTGTCCTGCAGCGCGCCCGCGAGGATCTCGGCCGCGCTCGCACTGTTGCCGTCGATGAGGACGACGATTGGGTACTTGTTTTCCGCGAGGTCGGAGTCGTATTCCTGCGTCTTGCCGTTCTTGTCGACGACGGAGACGATTGGACCTTTCGGCACGACGAGGTTCGCGACTTCGGCACATGATTTGATCAGGCCGCCGGGATTCTCTCGCAAGTCGATGATCAGGCCTTTGAGCCCCTGTCCTTCGAGCGCCGTCAGCTGCTCTTGGAATTCCTTGCCCGTATTTTCCGCGAAGTTGCCGATGCGGATGTAGCCGAGGCCTTCGCCGCCTTCGAGCATGCGGCCGCCGACGGTCTTCATCTGGATCGTCGCGCGCTCGATCGTGTAGTCCGCATCCTCCGCGCCTTCGCGGTGGATCGTCAGCGTGACGCTCGTGCCGACTTCGCCGCGAATGTGGAGCGCGACTTCCTCGGGCTGGTATTCGCTGATGGGCGTACCGTCGATGGCGATGATCTCGTCACCCGCTTGGAGGCCAGCGCTTTCACCTGGCGTGCCGTCCATGACGGAAATGACGGAGACTTTTCCATCTTTGAAGCCCATGTAAATGCCGATACCGCCGAACGTGCCTTCCGTCTGATCCATGAGCTGACCGTACATCTTCGGGTCCATATACAGAGAATGCGGGTCGCCAAGTGACTGCACCATGCCGCTGATGGCGCCGTCCATGAGCGCCGTGTCATCGACATCGCCGACATAGCGCGACTCGATGAAGCGCCGCACGCCGACGAAGCGCACGAGGTTCTGGATGCTGTCCCCCGAAAAGCCGATGGCATAGCTGATGCCGGCAATCGTGATGGCACTGCCAGCAATCGCACAGCCGAGACCAGCGAGGATGCCAAGCAGGATATGTTTCTTCTTCATAAATTCTTCCTCTTAGAGATAGCCGTACGGGCTCACGGGTTCGCCGTTCTGACGGACTTCGAAATGACAATGTGGGCCCGTCGAGTTACCGGTCGAGCCGCAGTAGGAAATGACCTCACCCTGCGAGACGGACTGCCCTTCACTGACGGCGAGCGACTGGTTGTGGCCATAGAGTGTCGTGATACCACCGCCATGGTCGATGATGACGGTATTGCCATAGCCAGAGATCCAGCCCGCATACGTGACGGTGCCACCCTGCGCTGCGCAGACGGGCACGCCATAGTCGCCGCCGATGTCAAGTCCACTGTGGAAGCGCTGATCGCCCGTGATCGGATGCGTGCGCCAGCCGAACTCGCTCGTGATCGGGCCGGAAATCGGCCAGACCATGGCACCAGAGCCGCTGCCGCCACCGGAAGACGGATTGACATGGTAATGGCTGCCGCGAATCATGTTCGCAATCTGTTTTGACGCTGCCATGAGCTCGTCGTACTGCTGGTCGAACACGGCCTTGTCGCTCTTCATCTTCTCGATGAGGGCGCGCTGCTTTGCGACTTTCTGTTCCATGACTTCGCGTGCCGCGCGCGTCTTCTTTTCTTCCTCTGCTTGCGTCTTCTTGTCTTTTTCGAGCTCGGCCTGCCGCGTCTCGATCTCCTGTTTCTCATCGAGCACGGTATGTACGAGTTCGTAGTCGTCGTGGATGACGCGCTTCAAAAGATCCATGCGCGTCATGAGATCGCCGAAATCCTTCGCGCCGAACAGTACATCGAGATAGGAAATCTGCCCATGCATGTAGATGTCGCGCACACGGCTGCCGAGACGATCACTCTTTTTTTCGTAATCTTTTCCGAGCACGTCGAGGCGTTCCTCGTTCTCCTTCATGCGGCTCTCCGTCTCATCGAGCGCGGCCTTGCGTTCTTTGTGCTCAGCGATGGCCTTGTCGGCCTCTTCGTCGAGTTGTCGCTTGATTTCAGAAAAACTTTCGATCTGGCTCTGGATCTCATCGCTCTTCTGCTTTTTTTGCTGCGCCTGTTCTTCGTAGCTCTTCTGCTCGTCTTCAAGAGAGGAGGCGAATGATGTGAGTGGCGTGGTGGCGAGAGCTACGACGAGGGTGAGCGCGAGTACTTGTTTCTTTCTCATCTTCATCGCCTCCTCAGACTTCCAGGAAACGCTTCAGCGAGAGCGCGGAACCAAGAGCGCCGATGGCCATGCCAGAAAGCAGAATAGCGATCGTCACATAGTTCATGTAGGGATACTGTGGCAGCAGCGGAAAAAATGTCAGCGTGTCGTAGATCTTTGCTGCCATGGCCGCATAAAAGCTACGGAGTGCAATGGCCGCAAGCACGCCGCCGACAAAGCCGAGCACCATGCCTTCAAGCAGGAACGGCCAGCGGATGAACCAGTCCGTCGCGCCGACGTATTTCATGATCGCGATTTCTCTGCGCCGCGCGAACACGGTCAAGCGGATCGTGTTGCTGATGATAAAGAGCGTCGCGCCCGCGAGCAATAGCATGAGCACGAGGCCAAAGACGCGAATGAGGCGCGTGATGGCGAACAGATGCTCGATGACGTCCTGCCCATACTTCGCTTCTTCGACGCCGTCCATGCGCTCGATAGCTTTCGCAGCTGTCTCGACGAGATCCGGGCTCTTGACGACGACTTCAAAGGAATCCGGCAACGGGTTCTTGTCGCCGAGCGCATCCAGGAGATATTTCTGATCGCCGAGACGGTCCTCGAGGCGCGCTTTCGCCTCGTCCTTGCTGATATAGCGGATGCTCTCGATGCCCTGCAGCGCCTCGATGTCAGAGGCGATGTCCTGCCGGTCGTCGGCTTTGAGGCCGTCTTCGAGATAGACGCTGATCTGCACCTGCGACTCGAGTGCCGACGCCATGCGGTTCATGTTGAGCACGAGCAGCAGGAACACGCCGAGCACGAACAGTGAGACAGCAACGGTGCCAATGGAGGCAAAGCTCATCCAGTTGTTGCGTCGCAGACTGCGGAAGACTTCCTGAATGAAATATTCACTTGTTTGTAGCTTCATACCCATACCCCCCTCGCGCTTCGTCGCGCACAATATGACCATCTTCGATGGCGATGACGCGGCGGCGCATCGTGTCGACAATGGCCTTGTCGTGGGTCGCCATGACAATCGTCGTACCCGCACGGTTGATGCGCGTGAAGATGTCCATGATGTCCCAGCTCGTCTCTGGGTCGAGGTTGCCCGTCGGCTCGTCAGCGATGACGATAGCAGGGTCGTTGACGATGGCACGCGCGATGGCGACGCGCTGCTGCTCACCACCTGAAAGCTGGTGCGGGAAGCACTTGTACTTGTCCCGGAGGCCGACGACGTCGAGCACGGAATTCACGCTGCGCTGCATGAGGCGGCGCGGCGCCTCGATGACCTGCATAGCAAACGCGACGTTTTCAAAGACCGTCTTGTCCGGCAGCAGGCGGTAGTCCTGAAAGATGACGCCGAGCTCGCGCCTGAGATACGGCACTTCGCGCCGCGTCATCTTGAGGATGTCGTGGCCATTGACGACGAGTTCGCCCGACGACGGCAGTTCCTCGCGGAACAGCATCTTGATGAACGTCGACTTGCCAGCGCCGCTCGCACCGACGATGAAGACGAATTCGCCGCTCTCAATATCGACGCTCGCGCGATCGAGCGCGACTGCGCCGTTGTCGTAGATCTTCGAGACGTTTTTCATATGGATCATAAAGGAAGGAACCTCCCTGTCTGTATATGCAAAGGCTCTCCCGCAGGGAGAGCCTTATCTCATCAGTTCTTTTCCAATAGTTCTACCGCGAGTTCCGCACTGCGTTCCGCGAGGCCTCGCTGTTTTTTGAGCAGTGCCGCCGTATGCTGGCGGATGGCCTTGCGGTGCTCCCATTTGTCTTGGATGGCCGCGAGGAGCTCGTCCGGCGTGACGGTTTCGAGGCTGCCGACGGGCGTTTCGCCGATGGAGTCGAGGAAGCGATCGATCTTCGGGTCGTACGAGATGCCGATCATCGGCACACCCATGACACCGGCAAAGATCAGTGCATGAAGGCGAATGGCAATCACGAGATCCATGTTGCCGACGAGCGACAAGAGCTCGTGTGTTCGATATTCGCCCTGCAGCACCGTCACCTGCGCCTTTGCCGCGCCCGTGATGTGCTCCGCGATGCTCTCAGCTGCGCGGACGTCCTCAGGATACTGCATCGGCAAAAAGACGACGCGCGCATCATAGCGCGTGACAACATCCTGTGCCACCTGCGCGAGCACATCTTTGTAATGCGTCCAACCGCACCATTCGCGCACAGAAATGCCGATGACGGGCTTTGCACCCTCGGCACCGGCATCCGTCAGAATGTGGCGGCCCGCTTCCTTGTCGACGGGATGGATGGCAAGCACGGCGTCGGCTGTCGCCTCGATGCGCGGCCGCTGGATGCCGAGTCGCGCGAGTTCTTCGAGCGAACCATGGTCGCGCACGGTGATGAGCTTCGTGCGATTCACGATCTTCTTCATGAGCCAACGCGCGAGGCCGCCCTCGATGGGGCCGATGCCTTGCGCGTAGAGCATGACGGGCGTGTGCACGGCGAGTGCGAGGAAGATGATGCCGAGGTAGTAGTAGAGGCTGCGGCGGCTCGTGACATTCTGTAGCAGGCTGCCGCCGCCCGAGATCAGGAGGTCTGCATGGCCGAGGAGCTGCAGGATGGACGTGATGTCGAGCCAGCCGACGGCGTCGACGCCGTGACGCTCTCTCGTGTCCTCCGGATCCGCCGAGATGACCGTGATATGCAGTTTTGGGTCGAGGTCGGATAGGACTTCCAGCATCGCCGCGAGCATCGCTTCGTCGCCCGCGTTCTTTGAGCCGTAGTATCCGGATACCACAAGGTTCCTCATAGGCCTTTCAGAATCTCCTTCTGCAACATCTCAAAATTCATGTTGCGGTCTTGCTGCTTAATGTTTTGCCGTCACTTTCGCGAGCAGGCGCTGCCAGAGCTCGATGAGCACCATGCAGGCCGCACCAATCGCGGCACCGAGCGCGATGCCGCCGATGCCGCGCATGAACGACATGTAGATCGGTGTGCGCATGTGCGCGAACGTTTCGACCATCGAGCCCTGCCCGATCGTCGCGACGAGCACGAGCGCGCCAAAGACCATCGTCGGCCATTTGCGCCAGAATGCCATGGCCGCAAGCATGAACGCCGGATGGCCGATCAAGAGTTCTTTCGTGCGCGGACGCGCGTAGAATGCCTGTTCGAGCATCGCGCGGAAATGGAGCTCCGTCTGCGAGACGGGCATGCCGCTCGTATGGCCGCTGCGCGCGACGAAGACGATGGCAGCGACGCCGACGACGGCGAGGCCGATCAGCGTCTTGATGCGCACGGGCATATCAAGGATGCGCTTCAGCTGCTCCACGACGCCCTGCGTGTCGTCCATGCGGCCGTCGAAGATGTCGAAGCGCTGCAGGAACGCGATGCCAACGAGCACGAGCGGCAGAACGAATGTCAGCTTGATGCCGCGGAAAATCTGGAATTCCAGCAAGTACTCCGTATCGGCGAGCGAACCCGAAAGATACGCCGCACCGATGTACGACAGCGCCCCCGTGACAACGAGCGCGATGGCTGCCGTCACGATCAGCACAGGCAGGCTCTTGCCTGCCTCGTCCCGCTTCGCCCGAATGCGGTCGAGCTGCCAGATGACGGCAATCGACGGGAAGAGGTTCGCGCTCGCGAGCGCCGCAAGCACGCGAATCTTCGAGCCAGCGCCCATAAAGACGGGCACGGCCGCGCACAGGCCGAACACCACAAACAGGATGATCTGCCATTTTGTCGAAGCATTGAGCCGCGGGATGATCAGCGAGAGATAGAGCACCCCCGCTGCCGCCACGCCGAGCATCAGGATGCCGCGCAAGATCTTCGACGGATAGAATTTCTCAAATGTATCAGACGGGCCGACTGTGAAGCCGTGCGCAACGAGTGCATCATGCGTATCATGGAAATACTTCATATTCGTTTCCATGAGCGTCATGTTCGGCGACGGCTTGTCATAGATGCGCAGCAGGTCAATGCGGATGTTGCGCTCCATGTCCGTATTCGCCCAGCGCTCGACCGCCGTGTCAATCTTGAGCTTCGGCTGCTCGTCCTTCGGGATAGAATAGAGGCGCGCGACATGGTCATAGCCGAGGTTCTTCGCGATTTCCTCCATGCCATCCTGTTTGTAGAACTGCAGCTGCGTGACGGCTTCAATGAGGCCGAGGTTGAGGTTTCGCGCCTTCATCTCGTCGATCGTTGCCATCAGTGCCCCCGGTGCACCAAGCGACTGGTTGCCCGAGAAGACGACCTCGGAAATCTCGAAGCCGTCGAGGCGTTCGAACACGGCCTTGACATCGTCTGGCGTGCATTTCTCGTAGTTGCTCGGACGAGCGAGGACATAGAAGCCAGCGTCGTTGACGGCTTTCATCTCATCCGTTGGCATGCCGAGGTTCATTTTGAGCAGCGACTCATAGTGCGCTTTGACAGCGAGCACTTCCTGCCCACCTGCCTGGAGCACCGTCACGCGGTCAGCGCCGAGACGGCGCATGAGATCTTCTTTGACCTCTTTGTACGTCTGGGCATCATGACCTGTGACATACGACTGCGTGCCAATGATCTTGCCGCTTTCGACAAGGCTGCGCCACGCGGGATCCGTCAGCGTACCATTGTGATAGCTCTCGAGAATGCGCGAGCCAGCGACAGCCGTCGTCTTGCCATTCTCATTGAGCTTCTTGAATGTCGTCTCATAGACGGCGAGCGACGTGATGCCCGCCTCTTTCGCCTGTGCGAGGACGTCCGATTCCGGCAGGCCTTCGCGCTGCGCGAGTTCTTGCAGGCCTTCGTAGTCGATCGCCATGTCGACACGCGTGTTCGCCGTCTCGACATGGTGGCGCTGCACGTCGATCGCGAGCGCTGCGACGAGGCCGATGACGATGACGGCGATCAGGAATTTGCTGTATGTGAAAACTTTCATGCGAAATGTTTCCTTCTCATTCATAGTATGGTGCGAGCACGTCAGCGTTCTGAGCGTTTGCATCATACTCTGCTGTGATGACGACTTTGCCTGCTTGCATCTTCGTGTCCGTCACGCGCAGGCCGAGCGGCATCTTGCCGCGCTTCACGAGCGGGATGTCGCCGAACAGGCTGCCGAGGCTCGCCTTGCCAAATGGCGCATTTGAGATCGTGAGGCTCGTCATGTGGAACATGAGTTGGCCACCATCATCGACGACCGTGCCCGTGAGCTCGGCGTCGGCCATGCGTCCAAAGATCTTGACATTCGCCTTCACCGTCACGCCATCGGGCGCGATCGTGACTTCGGCGTTTTCGAGCTTGTCCGCCTTGCGCGCGAGCAGTTCCTTGAGATTGTCCTCCGTCACGACACCCGTGAGCTTCAGCTCGCCGGCACTCTTGATCTGGATATCTTCGCCATTCACGAGCTCCGGCATGTCGAGGCGCACGTCCGAGCCATCGAGCGCGAGCTCGCTGACGAGCACTTCGCCGAGGCGTCCTTGATGCGCGACAGCATGGACGTGATCGACCTGGCCGAGCAGCATCAAGAAGCGCGGCGTCGAGGAAAACTGCACCGTGACGTCCTGCGAACCCGTCTTTTCCGTGATGCGGTGCGCGACCGTGCTCTCAGCGAGTGCCGGAGCGACGACTTCGCCAAACGCGAGCACGATGGCGACGAGCAGGATGGCAAAAAATGAAACCTTCGATTTCATGATTTAGATCTCGTGATTGGCTTTCGCCGCGAGGAATGCGCGGATGAACGGGTCGAGATCGCCGTCCATGACGGCCTGTACGTTGCCCGTCTCCTCGTTCGTGCGGTGGTCTTTGACCATCGTGTACGGCTGGAAGACATACGAGCGAATCTGGCTGCCCCACTCGATCTTCTGCTGGTCGCCCTCGAGCTTCGCGAGCTCTTTCTCTTTCTTTTCCTGCTCGAGCTCGAACAGCTTGGCGCGCAGCATCTTGAGGCACTGCTCGCGGTTCTGCAGCTGCGAGCGCTCATTCTGGCACTGCACGACGATGCCCGTCGGCTCGTGCGTCATGCGGACGGCCGACGACGTTTTGTTGATGTGCTGGCC
The DNA here is from genome assembly GCA_034186105.1 of Selenomonadaceae bacterium. Classification (GTDB taxonomy): domain Bacteria; phylum Bacillota; class Negativicutes; order Selenomonadales; family Selenomonadaceae; genus Selenomonas_C. The sequence goes on along the minus strand of JAXGCE010000017.1, from coordinate 104 downwards.
GCCAGCGCCCGACGCGCGGTACGTGTCGACGCGGACATCCGACATGTTGATGTTGACCTCGACATTGTCATCGATCTCCGGCATGATGTCGCAGGCCGCGAACG
>JAXGCE010000016.1:0-63068 GCA_034186105.1 Selenomonadaceae bacterium | reverse complement strand
TAGTATGTTTTGTTTCACACCTTAATTATACTAAATTGGCACAGTTCATGCTATTTATTTTTCCACAAACATAAATTTCACAAGACTTTACGGGTGCTCAGCACCTGCGAAGTTTGAGTTTCGTTACTTACCCTAATTCGACCTTTACGCCCGTTTCCCTGCTATTTTCGATAAAGATGAGACGTTTGATTCAAAGAAAATTTTCGTATTTTCTTCAGAGAAAAACGAACGGCTGTGAAAAGCAAAGAAATTTCGCGAGAAAAAGAGCATCTGCATGTAAATCTGTAAATTTTCAACTCTTTGATGGTTTCGTATTTTACCAAACTAAAGTATAATCAACGTCATGAGAAGAAAACTTCTATTGGATAGGAGAGATCGATATGATGAAATGGAAAAAACTCGTAGCACTTGCTTCGGCAGCCGTTCTTTCAGCGGCGCTTTTCACGGGCTGCGGTGGTCAGCAGGCAGCGTCGTCTGGTTCGGGCTCTGGCTCGGGCGCAGCGGGTGACAAGATCGTTGTCGGCCTCGATGACAATTTCCCGCCGATGGGGTTCAAGGATGAGAACAACGAGATCGTCGGTTTCGACATCGATCTCGCGAAGGAAGCAACGAAGCGTCTCGGCCGCGATGTCGAGTTCAAGGCCATCGATTGGTCGAGCAAGGAGGCCGAGCTCAAGAGTGGCCGCGTCAATGTGCTCTGGAACGGCCTCGATATCACGGACAAGCGCAAGGAGAACATGCTGTTCTCCGATCCATACATGGACAACCGTCAGATCATCTTCGTAAAGAAGGGTCGGGCGGATATCACGGATGAGAAGAGCCTCGCAGGCAAAGCTGTCGGCACGCAGAGCGCGAGCACGGCAGAGGAATACGTTGATGGCGCGGACTTCTTCAAGAAAGAAGTCAAGGAAGTCAAAAAATACTCCGACTTCGTCTCGGCGTTCATGGATCTCGAGAATGGCCGCATCGATGCGGTCATCGGCGATGAGATCGTTGGTCGCTACTACATGAGCAAGCATCCGGACAGCCTCGAAGCCGTTGACGTCGCTGTCGGCCCGGTCAGCCAGTTTGGCATCGCGTTTGCAAAGGACAACCAGAAGCTTCGCGACGACGTGCAGAAAGTTCTCGACGAGATGGTGAAGGATGGAACGGTCGCGAAGATTTCCGAGAAGTGGTTCGGGAAGGACATCACGCTGAAAAAGTAATCGTATCGAAGAGTGGAGAGAAGCTGTTGCAGGATTGCAGTGGCTTCTTTTTTCTGCTCTCTGGACAATCAAAGAAAAGAGGCCTAGAATAAAGGAAAACAGGAAAGGTTGTGGGATAGATGAAGTATGAATTCACAAACGATTTCCTGACGGGAATCGAGTTCATTGATAAGCAGCATGCGCGGCTGTTCGAGCTGGCGAATCAGACGTATGATCTCTTGCATGACGAGCTCGTGACGGACAAGTATGATCGCATTGTCGATGTGCTTGCAGAGCTTCGGGATTACACGAAGACTCATTTCGCGGATGAAGAAGAGTTCATGAAAGGCATCGATTTCCAGTACATCTGGAGTGAGAAGCATGAGCATCTGACGTTCATCGCGAAGCTCGACAGCATCGATCTCGACAAGATCGACGAAAACCAGCAGGCGCATATCCTCGAAGTACTTGATTTCCTCGCGCGCTGGCTGACGGGGCATATCAAAGGTGCCGACGTCCGCATCGGCGCGGCTGTGAAGGCAATGACGGGCGCGGAGAAGGAAAAGGCGGATGCGCTCGCGGCGAAGATGCTGGAGAAGATCGAGGCAGAAAAAGAATCATGAACGACGTGCCCGCGAAGAGAGCGTTCTCTCTTCGCGGGCACGTTTTTAGCTTGCAGCCGTCATGTTCAGGAATGCTTCGTGGATTCTGGTGTCGCTGCCGAGTTCGGGGTGAAAGGCCAGCCCGATTTGGTGGCGGTATTTCACGGCGACGATGTGGTCATCGACGGTAGCGAGGATGTCGACGTCGGGGGCGGCCGCTTCGATGTAGGGGGCGCGGATAAAGGTCATGGGGATAGGACCGAGGCCTTTGAGATCATGCGTCGTGACGAAGCTGCCGAGCTGGCGGCCATAGGCGTTGCGGCGGACGCGGATAGGGAGCGTCGCGAAGCTCGGATAAGGACACTGATCTTGCGTGGCGTCCTCAGCGAGCAGGATCAGGCCGGCGCACGTTGCGAGGACAGGGAGACCATTCTGGATGCGACGGCGGAGCTCGTCGTAGAGGCCGAGGTCTGCGAGCAGTTTCTTTTGTGTCGTGCTTTCGCCGCCTGGCAGGACGAGGCCGTCGATCGGGGCATCGAGGTCAGCGCGTTCGCGAATCTCGTGGCAGTCGGCACCGAGGCGTCGGAGCATGTTCTCATGTTCGATGAAAGCGCCTTGGAGCGCGAGCACGCCGATCATTTGCCACGCTCCGCCATCAGCGTTGCGATTTCGTCGGCATTGATGCCGACCATGGCTTCGCCGAGGTTTTCCGAGAGCTTTGCGATGAGGCTGGCGTCTGTGTAGTTTGTGACGGCCTTGACGATGGCGGCTGCGCGTTTCTCGGGATTGCCAGATTTGAAGATGCCAGAGCCGACGAAGACGCCTTCAGCGCCGAGCTGCATCATGAGCGCGGCGTCCGCTGGTGTCGCGACGCCGCCAGCCGCGAAGTTGACGACGGGCAGGCACTTCTCGTCATGGACGGATTTCACGAGTGCGTACGGCACTTGGAATTCTTTCGCGGCCTCGAAGAGCTCGTCATCGCGCAAGCTTGCGACGCGGGCGATTTCCTGCTGGATCTTTCGCATGTGGTGAACGGCCTGTACGACGTCGCCCGTGCCTGGCTCACCTTTCGTGCGGATCATCGATGCGCCTTCAGCGATGCGTCTGAGCGCCTCGCCGAGGTCGCGCGCACCGCAGACGAATGGCACGCGGAATTTCGTTTTGTCGATGTGGTAGATGTCATCGGCTGGCGTCAGCACTTCACTCTCGTCGATGTAGTCAATCTCGATGGCCTCGAGGATCTGCGCCTCGACGAAATGACCGATGCGGCATTTCGCCATGACGGGGATGGAGACGGCTCGCTGGATGCCCTCGATCATGGCGGGATCGCTCATGCGCGAGACGCCGCCAGCCGCGCGGATGTCGGCGGGGATGCGTTCGAGCGCCATGACGGCGCAGGCACCGGCCGCTTCCGCGATCTTTGCCTGCTCCGGCGTCGTGACGTCCATGATGACGCCGCCTTTCAGCATCTGCGCGAGTTGTTTATTGAGTTCATATTGATCTTTTGCACTGTTCTCTGCCATGAGGCATCGCTCCTTTATTTTTGGAAGATGGACTCATTGTAGTGCACAACTGATCTTATGAAAATAGTCAAAATGAAAAATAAAATCATGCCAGAAGATGCATAAAGCCTATCAACTGGCATAAATTCCGTGGCCTGAAATATGTGCCAATCGCAGACTTTTCGATTTACACGGCTGTTAAAATACTGTATACTTGTAATGTGAAAGGAAGTGTTTCATCTTGTCAGACAGCAAAACGTATATCCAAGCCGTGTTAGACCTCGTAGCGAAGAAGGATCCCGACCAGAAGCAGTTCCATGACACCGTCACGGAAGTCCTCAAAACGGTCGCGCCCGTCCTCGATCATCATCCAGAGTACGAGCAGCAGAAACTGCTCGAGCGCATGGTAGAACCAGAACGCGTCGTGCAGTTCCGCGTGCCGTGGCAGGATGACAAGGGCAACGTGCAAGTGAACCGTGGCTTTCGCGTGCAGATGAGCAGCGCGCTCGGCCCGTACAAGGGCGGTCTGCGCTTCCATCCGAGCGTGACGCTCGACATCCTGAAGTTCCTCGCTTTCGAGCAAGTATTCAAGAATGCACTGACGGGTCTGCCGATCGGTGGAGCGAAAGGCGGCTCGGATTTTGATCCGCATGGCAAGTCCGACAATGAAGTCATGCATTTCTGCCAGAGCTTCATGACGGAGCTCTATCGCCACATCGGGCCAGATGTTGACGTGCCGGCTGGTGATATCGGCGTCGGTGGCCGCGAGATCGGCTATCTCTTCGGTCAGTACAAGCGCATTCGCGACAGCTATGATGCTGGTGTCTTGACGGGCAAGCGCGTCGATTACTGGGGCTCGCTTGCGCGCACAGAAGCGACGGGCTACGGCTTGCTGTATTTCGTGAAGAACATGCTCGACGCGAAAGGCATCGATCTCAAGGGCAAGACGCTCGTCGTCTCCGGTGCGGGCAACGTCGCGCAGTACGCCATCGAAAAGGCGCAGCAGTTCGGTGCGAAGGTCGTGACGTGCTCTGACTCGAACGGCTATGTCTACGATCCGGATGGCATCGATCTCGATGCCGTGAAAGAGATCAAGCAGGTGCGTCGCGGCCGCATCAAGGAATACGTCGCCGACCATCCGAAAGCGGAATATCACGAAGGCTGCAAGGGCGTCTGGACGGTCGAGTGCGATGTCGCGCTGCCGTGCGCGACGCAGGGCGAGATCGATATCGAGAGCGCGAAATCGCTTGTCGCGAACGGCGTCACGGCCGTCGGCGAAGGCGCGAACATGCCGTCGACGCTCGAAGCCATCGCTTATTTCCAGCAGCAGGGCATCCTCTTTGCGCCTGCCAAAGCCGCGAACGCGGGTGGCGTTGCCGTCTCCGCGCTTGAGATGGCGCAGAACTCCGAGCGCTTGCAGTGGACGTTCGAGGAAGTCGATCAGAAGCTGCAGGGCATCATGAAGAACATTTATGAAAGCGCAAAAAAGAACGCCGAGAAATACGCAACGCCCGACGATCTCGTCGCAGGTGCGAATATCACAGCGTTTGAAAAAGTAGCAGAAGTCATGATGGCACAGGGACTCGTGTGATCTGTTGTCGTTAAACCATACGAAAGGCCGTTGCGTTTTGGTCGCAACGGCCTTTTTCTGTGCGCGGAAAATCTGTGACGCAGACGACGGTTTCATGATATACTGAGATGATAGGATGTCATGAAAGCAAGGTGATCCTGATGAAAGGGACGAAGAAGAAAGGCATGGCGGCTGTCGCGCTCGTCGTACTCGTCTTGGCGCTTGGCGCGTGCGCTTGGAAAGCCGGGCCGCATGCAGAGCAGGCGCGGACGCCAGTCGCAGAGGGGCCGACGGGGCTCCGAGAGACGACGGAGGCAGAGCCTGCGGCGTATGCGCCGCTCTTGTCGTGGGATAAAGACACACAAGCTGTCGTCTATGAAATCGAGTTTTTTTCTGACCCGGATGCAAACGTGAACCACCGCATCTACCAGACGCGGAAGGTCTACACGAATCACTACAACGTACCGCTTCGCGAGTTCGCGGCGGAGTATCTTGGCAAGCAGCCAATCTACTGGCGCGTGCGCTCCATCGGATTTGACGGGCAGCCGGTCAGCAAGTTCAGCAAGCTCGCGACGCTCTACACGTCGGCAGACGAAAAAGACCTCGACCGCCCCGTCATCTTTTCCGAATATGGCAAAGGCCATGGCTCGACGCTCTTGTACCCTGTCTATGACTGGATCGGCATCGCGGGTGCGGCGGGCTACACGGTCGAGCTCTATGCGGGCACGCCGGAGACGGCGGCCTCGGGACAGGCCGCGCTCGTCGAGACGTTGCATTCCGACGTCACGGAAATCTATGACCGCGAGCCGCGCATCGGCACGTATGCATGGCGCGTGCGCGCGGAAGATGCAGACGGCCAGCCGCTCGGCCAGTGGTCGGAGTTCCATCAAGTGCGTGCAGAGCCGTCAGATGATTGGAACGTCGCCGTGCTCGGCGATAGCATCAGTCACGGCGGCGGGCATTATTCGTTCAGCCCGGCCGACTTCGAGTTCAGCTGGCTCGCGTATCTCGATTTTCCGGCGATCAATCTGTCGTCGTCCGGCGATCTCGCGTCGATGACGCGGGAGCGGTTTGAGCGTGACGTATTGCCATTTCATCCGAAATACCTGATGATCTTCACGGGCACGAACAGCCTGCGCGCGGGCGAGGATCCTGATGGTGTCATCCGCGAGCTTGAGACGATGAAAGTGCTCGCGCTCTCGCATGGCATCCGCCCTGTCTTCCTGACGTTGCCGCCGATCAATCCTGAGAATATCGCGCATGTCTTTGACGAGCCGACGACGCCGGACTGGCAGATGCGGTTTGAGCGCGTGAACAGCTACATCCGCGACCAAGCCTGCATCGACGCAGCAGCCGCATTCGTCTGCCCCGACGGCGTGCTGCCGACGGAGCTCGCACTCGACGGCCTGCATCCCGACGTGGATGGCAAGCGCCTGATCGGTGAGCGTGTCAATGAAGAGTGGAGCCGCGCGAAAGTCGATGCGGAACGGCAGTATCAATCCTATATGGCAGGAGAGTAATTGCCAGAGCTTCAGGACAAGAGATCCTGGAGCTCTTTTTCTGTGAGATGGAAGGTCTCCTTGAGCGCTTCACGGCCCATGCCTTTCGTGCTCGCGAGACGGCGCAGGATGTTGCGGCGGGCTGTTTCGAGGCCTTGCTGGTAGCCAACGGCATATGTTTTGCCGTGGCCAGAGGCCATTTGTTCTTCGTAGGCGCGAAAGATCGGTTCGTCTTTGCGCTTGACGGAATCGAAGTCCTGTTGCGTGCTCTTCTGCTTGGCGCGGTAATGCTGCAGACGGTCGGGCTGTGGCAGGTAGTCGCCATCGGGGCTGTAGATCCACGTTTCATTTGCCGGCCACGAGCCTGTCAGCACTTGCATGATGGACGGGCGGTAATCACGATCGTAGCGCTCGGCTGCCTCTTTCGGCGTGAGGCCACGCGCGACGAGGTGCTCCTGCGTGCGCGAGGCGAGTTCCTCCGGCCGCGCCATGATGGCGACGCTGTAGTCGGCGAACGAGCGGAAATTTTCCCAGCCATGGCTCTGGAGCAACAGCCAGCAGCCCTCGACGAGCACGATGGGCTTGCGCACGGGCGTGATGTCCGGCACGATCTCGCGGCGCGCACGGTCGTAGACGGGCCAGCGGATGTCATGACCAGCTGCGAGGGCGGAGAGTTTCCCTGAGAGTGCTTCGAGATCGTAGGCTTGTGGGCCATATGGCGAGAGCGGCTTGCCATCGGCATCGAGCTCGGCGGCGAGTTCTTTCGCTGGCCGCTGGAATCCTTCGAGGCCGAGGCGCTGGATCGGCACGATGCCTGAGGCATTCCCCATGAGGGCCAGGCGCTCGAGGAAGAGTGCGAGTGTTGTCTTGCCTGTGTCCGCTGGCGCGGTGAGGTAAACGATCGTGCGGCGGCCGAGGCGATGGCGAAGATCGGTCAGGCGGCGCAAGAGAGGCTCGAATAGTCGTTTGATGGCTTCGTCGCTATAAGAGAGTTTGCGTGGAGTTCCATTGATGTTGAGGCGGCAGGTGCGCCAGTGTTTTGCAGGCATGGTGCCATCTCCTTTCGATGTCCTTATCTTAAAGAAGGATTCGACAAAGATAGAGAAAATCCTGTTGACTTTTTGTGCTGTGAAAATTTCACAGTAAGTTTGATTGATTAACAAATTCCACAATATTGTTTCGTTTTCTATTGGTTTACGTATGAAATTCCATGTTTTCTACTGGAAAAACATGTGAGGCTTGTGCTATGATAGGAGACGTGGAGTAAATTGTCTTGCAATTCAAATTATTTATTTCACAATAGGAAATCATAAATGTTAGTAATTTCGAGAGGATGAGGGATATGGCGCAAAAGATCTCTCGCAGGGATTTCCTGAAGCTGGCGTCGGGGACGAGCTTGTTCGGACTCGGCGTGCTCGCTTCGGGATGTGCGTCGGAAGCGAAGGACGAGGGCGGCGACGGCTGGATGCCGGAGCAGTATGGGGGAAGAGGTGACTTCCCCGCCCAGCTCCGTGGCCGCGTGGCCATCTCGCCGCGCAATCCGTCCATCATGCGCGACGATGAGAAATGCATCCTCTGCGGCCAGTGCATCGAGGCGTGCCACAAGGTCATCGGCGTCCATGGCTACTATCCATTGCCGCTGAAGGACGAGACGGCCTGCATCGGCTGCGGCCAGTGCACGCTCTGGTGTCCGACAGGTGCGATTCACGAGCGGCCGGCTGTCGATCAGGTCGAGGCGGCGCTCGCGGATGACAGCAAGTTCGTCGTCGTGCAGACAGCGCCGGCGACGAAGGTCTCGCTCGGCGAGGAATTCGGCATGGCGGCGGGCGCGATCGTCGGCGGCAAGCAGGTCGCGGCGCTTCGGGCGCTCGGCTTTGACGCCGTTTTTGATACGTGCGCGTCCGCCGACATCACGATCATGGAGGAAGCGAGCGAAGCGCTCATGCGCCTGACGAAGAAAACAGACGAGCTGCCGCATTTCACGTCGTGCTGCCCCGGCTGGGTGCGCTTCTGCGAGCTGTTCTACCCCGACCTCCGAAAGCACCTCTCGACATGCAAGTCGCCGGCGGCCATGATGGGCGCGACGGTGAAATCGTACTACGCGCAGAAAAAAGGGCTCGATCCTGCGAGCATCGTCACGGTCTCGATCATGCCCTGCACGGCAAAGAAAGGCGAGGCGCGGCGCAAGGAGCTCGCGACGGAGGGCGGCGCCGATGTCGACTATGTGCTGACGACGCGCGAGCTTGCGCGGCTGCTGAAGCGGAAAGGCATCGACTTTGAGAGCCTCGGCGAAGAAGACTATGACTCCATCCTCGGTGAAAGCACGGGCGCAGGCCGCATCTTTGGCGCGACGGGCGGCGTCGCGGAGGCTTCTATACGCTCGCTGTACTTCTTTGCGACGCACGAGGCGCCGCCCGACGACCTGCTCGAGTGGCAGAGCGTGCGCGGCCTGACGTCCGTCAAGGAGGCAGTGGCCGAGGTGCCGACGGTCGGCACGGTGCATGTCGCCGTCGTCAATGGCATGGCGGCGGGACGACAGGTGCTCGACGCCATCCGCGCGGGGCAGGGCAGCCGCTGGCAGTTCATCGAGTTCATGGCCTGCCCCGGCGGCTGCATCGGCGGCGGCGGCCAGCCAAAGAGCGAGTTTGCCGCACTCGCATCGCAGCGCCGCGCGCGCATCGAGGCACTGTACCAGGAAGACCGTGGGGCAAAGCGCCGCGCAAGCCATGAGAACGCAGAGGTACAGACGCTGTACCGCGAATTCTACGGCCAGCCGCTCAGCGAACGCGCTGAGACGTATCTGCATACGAGCTTCACGGACAAGAGCGGCGCGATCTTTGACGCGGAGACGCAGCATGCGGCGAACACGCCGCCGAAGGCTTGACAGGAGGGAACGATATGGCTGTCCTCGTTGACATCACGAAATGCATCGGATGCGAGAGCTGTTCCGTGGCCTGCAAGCTCTGGAACAAGCTCCCGTATGGAAAAAAGAAGAGCCGCAAGCAGAAGGAGGAAAAAGACCTCGATGACGACACATGGACGACGATCCAGCGGAAGCGCGTCGAAGCGCCGAACGGCAAAGGCTATACGCGCTTCGTCAAGAAGCAGTGCATGCACTGCCTCGAACCGTCGTGTGCGTCGGCATGCTTCTCAAAAGCGCTGCGCGTCGATCCCGAGACGCATGCCGTCGTCTACATCCCCGAGCTCTGCGTCGGCTGCCGCTATTGCATGATTGCCTGCCCATTTGAGATCCCGCGTTACCAGTGGGACGAGCCGCTGCCGCTCGTGACGAAATGCCAGCTCTGCGTCGGGCGGCTGAAGAACGGCGATGCACCCGCGTGCGTCAGCGCCTGCCCGACCGGGGCGCTGACATTTGGCGACCGCGACGAACTTTTGCGAAAAGCGCACGCGATCATCGACCGCGATCCTCGATATGTCAACCACGTCTATGGCGAGAAAGAGCTCGGCGGCACGGAGTGGCTCTACATTTCCGACCAGCCGTTTGGCGCGCTCGGTTTCCAGACGGACTTTGAAGACGTTCCGCCCTCGACGTACACGCATGCGTACCTGTCGAAAGTGCCATTCCTCGCGGCGGCGTGGGGGCTGTTCCTCGCGGCCATTTCCTATCGCTACTACAAGAAGCACAAGGATGATAGGCCGCAGCCGCCCAGCCCATCGGCTAGGCCGGAAGCGAAGGAAGCAGGAGATCATGGGGAAGGGGATGGCATGATATGAGAAAGATCGAACTCTATCGCTGCTACCGCATCCACGGCTGGGATTTCACGATCACGCCTGCGCGGCTCGTATTGCTCGCGCTCGCGGGGCTCATGGCCTGCGTCGCGCTCGTGCGGCTCTTGACGGGTTTTCAGTACGTCACGCATCTCACGGATGAGACGCCTTGGGGGCTCTGGATCTCGTTCGACGTGCTCTGCGGCGTCGCGCTCGCGGGCGGCGGCTACTCGACGGCACTGCTCGTCAGCGGGTTCAAAGTGCAGAAATACGGCGTCGTCGCGCGCAGTGCGCTCCTGACGTCGCTCCTCGGCTACATCCTCGTCATGGCGGGACTGTTCCTCGACATCGGCCTCTGGCCGCATTTCTGGCGGCCGTTCGTCTCGTGGGGCTACACGTCCGTGCTGTTCGAGGTCTTCTGGTGCATCTCAATCTACACGACGATTCTGACGCTCGAGTTCCACGAGGTCATCACGGAGCGCATGTTCAAGTTCCTGCATCCCTACATCTTGAAGATCCTGCCCGTGCTCGTCATCATCGGCCTGATCTTTCCGATGATGCACCAGTCATCGCTCGGCGGCCTGTTCCTGATCGCAAAGAGCAAGATGTTCCCGCTGTGGTGGAGCCCGATCCTGCCGCTGTACTTCCTGATCTCGTCGTTCTTCGTCGGCTCGGCCATGGTCTGCGTCGAAAGCGACCTCGCGCGGCGTAACTATGGCCACGAAGTCGATCCCGACATCATGCGCCAGCTCACGCGCGTCGGCGGTGCGATCATGGCCATCTACCTCGTCATGAAGCTCGTCGACATCACGATGCACGACGAGTGGAGCTATGTGTTCCTCGGCACGATGCAGAGCAACATGTACTGCCTCGAAATGGTGCTCGGCATCATCATCCCGCTCGCCATCATCTTCAGCCCGCTCGCGTACAAGAAGTGGGGCGTGCTGACGTACTCGTGGCTCGTCGTGATCGGCGTCGTCATGAACCGGCTGAACTGCGTGTTCACGGCGATGTACAAGTCGGGCGACTACTTCCCGTCCGTGTTCGAATTCGTCGTCAGCATCGGCCTCGTCTCCGTCGGCTGCCTCGTCTATGGCGTCATCGTCGAGAACTTCAACGTCCTCGGCAACCGCAGGGCAACGCAGCATCACATTTTGCAGAAAACGGATCTGCTGTAACGCATGCTGATAAGGCATGAACAAACGTTAATAAGAAGCATTTGTCAATTTAAACGCCCTCCTTTATGATAATGCTATGTAACATAGCAATCACAAAGGAGGGCGCTTCCTCATGGACAAGAAACTTTCACGACGCGTATTTTTGAAACTGGCGGGCGGGGCGTTGCTCCTTGTGGGCGCGGGCGGCGCTTGGTACGAGCAGCGGGCGCTCGGACGCATGGCAAGCCGCGTCGCGGGCGATGCCATGGGCGCGATCGACGCCTCATTCGTGCGGCAGATCGTCGCGGAGGATAACCAGACGGCTCGCACGATCATGTGGCAGGCGGCCGCTGCGCAGAAAGATGCCGCCGTCGAGCTCCGCGCCGAGGGCGGCGACGTGCTGCGGACATTTGCGGCCGAGAGCGCGCCCTATACGGATGACGGCGTCTCGTCGTACCTGCAGACGGCGCGCCTCGACGGTCTCGAAGCGGGCAAAGCATACGAATACCGCCTGCGCGATGGCGAAAAAGCAGGCGACTGGCAGAAGCTCCGCGCGGATGACGGCAAGACATTTTCAGCGCTCGTCTTTCCCGATTCGCAGTCGAACGACTATAGCGGCTGGCAGCAGCTCGCGCGCGATGCCTATGCGCGCAATCCCGACGCCGACTTCTTCATCAACATGGGCGACCTCGTCGACAATGGCGAAGACCACCGTCAGTGGGAGGCATGGTTCGACGCCGTCGCGCCGTTCTCGGCCAGCATCCCCGTTGCGCCGATCATGGGCAACCATGAGACGTACGACCAGAACTGGAAAGTACGCTTGCCGAAAGCGTATCTCGCGCAGTTCGCCGTGCCAGAGGTCGGCAGCGAGCCGTTCCGCCGCTATTACTATTCCTTTGACTATGGCCCCGCGCATTTCATCGTGCTCAACACGCAGCAGGACGAGACAAATGATTTCCATGCAGGGCTGCTGGACGAGCAGCAGGCATGGTTTGCGCAGGACATCGAGGCGAGCAAGGCAGCATGGAACATCGTCTTGATGCACAAAGACCCGATCCAGTACAGCTTCCAGAGTCGGCCAGGGCGCGCGGAAGGCTTCAGCGATGACGGCCGCGCCTGGATGCCGCTCTTTGACCGGCATGGCGTCGATCTCGTGCTCTCGGCGCATCTGCATACATACCGCAACCGCGGCCATATCCGCGACTTCCGCCGCGACGAGCGCGGCCCACTCTACATCCTCACGGGCGTCGCAGGCAACGTCCGCTATCCGAATCTCTGGAAAGACCACGCCCTCGACGAAGTCGTCGCCCCGCAGCCCGAAATCGATAACTACATGACCGTCAAAGGCGACGCGCACGCCATTGAGATCCAGAGCTTCCAGCCCGACGGCTCCGTCATCGATACGGCGCGGCTCACGAAGTAACGAACGTATCAAAAAGGGCAGGCAAGCTGTCGACTTTGTGTCGGTGCTTGCCTGCCTTTTTTATGCTCCTTTGCCGTTTTCATTCTGCTTCCGGGACGCATTCGATGACTTCGATGCCCTGCGCTTCGATGTTGTCGATTTCTTTCGGATCGGCACCTGTGCAGGTGATCAGCGTATTGACCTGGTCAATCGTGCCCGAGAGGAAGTTGTGGGCGCGGCCGATCTTCTTGTTTGCCGCGAGGACGTAGCACGAGCCCTGGCAGCGCTTCATCATCATTTCATTGACGGCCGTCTCCTGCAGGACGGATGTCGTGATGCCGGCGCGGACGCTGATGCCGCCGACGCCGAGGAATGCCTTGTCGGCATTGATCTTCGCGAGCGTGTGCAGAGCGAATTCGCCGACGAGCGATTTGCGCCGCTGGTAGAGCTGGCCGCCCGTCAGGATGACGCTGACGTTTTCGCCGGTCGGCATGCTGACGGCGTTGCCGTTGTTCGTCACGACGATGACGCGCTTGTCGCCGAGGTAGCGCAGCAGGAGCAGCGTCGTCGAGCTCGAGTTCATGAAGATCGTATCGCCGTCTTGGATCAGGCTCGCGGCATAGCGCGCGATCGCTTCTTTCTGCGGGAGGTCGACTTTGATCGTTTCATCGCCGAGGAAGACGTCCTCTTCCTTCAATGTCCCTTCGACGAGCTCGGCGCCTCCATGGAAGCGCTTGACAAGGTTCTGCTTTTCAAAGGATGCGAGGTCGCGGCGCACGGTTGTCGGCGAGACGCCGAGACGTTCCGAGACGGTATCGACGTCGATGCGGTGCTCTTTCTTTAGTAGTTTCAAAATCGCTTGCTGGCGCGCCAGCACGATGCTCTTGCTGCTCTTCATAGCGGGTCCCCTTTCTCATCCGCTGTGGATTGTTCTGGATTCCTAGGGCATAAACTTCCATTTATGCTCGCTTCTATTATATCGTATTGCGTTGAAATTGCAAGCATAAAAGAAACAATTTTGAGCGCAAAACGAGCATAAAATAATTGAACGAGCAAAATTTTTTCAAAATGGACTTGAAATGAGCGTAAAAACGTGTATAATAGAAAGCGTGATAGGAAACACGCAGGAATCAATCAGAATACATCAAGCATCATCAGGAGGATCAACATGGGAAAGGTACAGGAAATCACGAGAGACAGCTGGATCATGAACACGTTCCCCGAGTGGGGCACTTGGCTGGTCGAGGACATCGAGGGGTATGAAGTCCCGGCAGGCCAGGTCGCGATGTGGTGGCTCGGCTGCACGGGCATCTGGTTCAAGACGCCGGGCGGCGCGAACTTCACCGTCGATCTCTGGACGGGCAACGGCAAGCGCACACATGGCGATGGCAAGATGAAGGTCGGCCACCAGATGGCGAACATGTGCGGCTGCCGCTCGATGCAGCCGAACCTGCGCAACATCCCGTTCGTCTTCGACCCATTCGCGTTTAAGCAGGTCGATGCCGTGCTCGCCACGCATTACCATCAGGATCACATGTCTCCTGAGTGGGCGGCGCACGTCATCCAGAGCGGCATGACGACGATCGAGAATGGCAAGGAGATCCCGGTTCCGTTCATCGGCCCGAAGAAAGCCGTCGAAACGTGGATCAAGTGGGGCGTCCCCGAAGAGCGCTGCCGCATCGTGAAGCCGGGCGACTCCTTCAAGATCAAGGACACGGAAATCATCTGCCTCGACAGCTTCGACCGCACGTGCATCGTCACGACGGACTCCACGGGTCCGGATCGCGAAGAGCTGACGGGTAAGTGCCCGACGGACATGGATGAGAAAGCCGTCAACTACCTGCTGAAGACGCCGGGCGGCAACATCTACCATTCCGGTGATTCCCACTTCTCCATCTACTTCGCAAAGCATGGCAAGGATTACGATGTCGATGTGGCGTTCGGCTCGTTCGGCGAGAATCCGATCGGCATGCAGGACAAGATGACGTCGACGGATATCCTCCGCATGGCAGAAAACCTCCAGTGCAAGGTCGTCGTCCCCATCCACTGGGATGTCTGGACGAACTTCCAGGCCGACTGCGACGAGATCAAGCTGCTCTACGATTTCAAGAAAGACCGCAACGAGTACAAGTTCCATCCATTCTTCTGGCAGGTCGGCGGCCGCTATGTCTATCCGCAGGATAAGGACAAGATCTACTTCCATCACCGCCGCGGCTTCGAGGATTGCTTCGAGCATCCGCAGAACATCCCGTTCCGTTCGTGCCTCTGATCCGCACTTCGGACGCAGCTTGAAAGGAGAGCTTTGGAAATATGTTCAAGGAAATGGTAGAAAAGAAGCACTACACATTCCAGCAGGGCTTCAGCGATTGGAAGGAAGCCGTCCGCGCTGCCTGCCAGCCGCTCCTCGCGGACGGGACGATTGATGATATCTATCCCGAAGAGATCATCAAGAAGGTCGAGGAGCTTGGCCCGTACATCGTCATCGCGCCGGACATCTGCATCCCGCATGCGCAGGAAGGCCTCGGCGTCCATGAGACGGCCATCTCGTTCATGAAGACGGAGACGCCCGTACGCTTCTCCGACGATGGTGAGCATGACGCGCGCCTGTTCTTCGTCCTCGCTTCGACGGACAATGCCGTGCATCTCAAGAACCTCGGCGACATGGCAGAGGCGCTTTCCGACGATGATCTCGTCGCGAAGCTCCTGCAGGCGAAGACGCCGGAAGAACTCGTAGCATTGGAGGATTAATACATGGAAATCTTGATGCCCATCTGGGAATTTTTCCAGAACAACATCTTGACGAAGCCGCAGTTCTTCATCGGCTTCATCGTTTTCGCCGGCTACGCGCTCCTGCGCAAGCCGATTTATGAATGCCTCGCCGGCTTCATCAAGGCCGTCGTCGGCTACATGATCTTGAACGTCGCATCTGGGGGCCTCGTCGGCAACTTCCGTCCAGTCCTCGCAGGCCTCAAAGACCGCTTCGACCTCTCGGCTGCCGTCATCGACCCGTACTTCGGCCAGACGGCCGCGCAGATGTCCGTCGAGAACATCGGCCGTTCGTTCTCCATGATGATGATGGTCTTGCTCATCGCCTTCACGATGAACATTCTCCTCGTCCTCTTCCGCAAGTACACGAAGATCCGCACGCTGTTCATCACGGGCCACATCATGGTCCAGCAGTCGTCGACGGCTCTCTGGCTCGTCCTGTTCTGCTTCCCAGAACTCCAGGATCCCGGCGTCGTCTTGATGCTCGGCGTCCTCTTGGGCACGTACTGGGCTGTTGCCTCGAACCTCACGGTCGAACCTGTCGCGAAACTCACGGAAGGCGGCGGCTTCGCTACGGGCCATCAGCAGATGTTCGCCATCTACTTCACGTCGAAAATCGCGAAGAAGATCGGCGATCCGAAGAAATCGCTCGAGAATCTCAAGCTCCCCGGCTTCCTCTCCATCTTCAATGAGAACGTCGTCGCTACAGGTATCCTGATGTTCATCTTCTTCGGCTGCATCATCACGATCCTCGGCCCGGACCTCATGCATCAGATCGACAAGGGCTTCAAGGACACGCAGAACTTCGGCTTCTACATCCTCGAGAAATCCCTGAACTTCGCCGTTTACCTCACGATCCTGCAGCTCGGCGTCCGCATGTTCGTCTCCGAGCTCACGAACTCCTTCCAGGGTATTTCCGACAAGATCCTGCCGGGCTCTGTTCCGGCTGTCGACTGCGCCGCGACGTATGGCTTTGGTCATCCGAATGCCGTGACGTTCGGCTTCCTGTTTGGCGCGTTCGGCCAGTTCCTCGCGATCCTCGGCCTCGTCGTGTTCCACAGCCCGATCCTCGTCATCTCCGGATTCGTTCCGCTGTTCTTCGACAACGCGACGCTCGCCGTCTTTGCGAACCGCCTCGGCGGCATCCGCGCAGCAGCGATCATCCCGTTCTGCTGCGGCATCCTGCAGGTGCTCGGCGGCGGCTTCGCAGCGTACTACTTCACGACCGGTAACTTCGGCGGCTGGCATGGCAACATCGACTGGGATACGGTTTGGCCGATCATCGGTCTCATCATGCAGAATTTCCAGTATGTCGGCGTCGCGTTCGTCGTCGTCGCCCTGCTCGCGATCCCGCAGATCATTTACCAGCGTCACAAAGATACTTATTTCCTCATCGCAGAGGATTATGACAAGTATAAAGAAGTCCTTGCCAAGAAGCAGGGCGTGCCAGTCGAAGAGGTCGTCGTCGACTGATTCCATCGAGTTATTGTTTGCAAAATATAAAGGAGTGCTTTTCAAATGTTGAAAGTTATCGCAGCATGTGGCAGTGGCATGGGTTCCTCTCAGATCATCAAGATGAAGCTCCAGAAAGTCTTCAAGAAGCTCGGCATTGAGGCAGACATCTACCACACGAATGTCGGCGATGCAAAGTCGCAGGCCAACAACTATGACGTCGTGTTCTGCTCCGAGTCGCTCAGCGGCCAGTTCACGGGCACGAAGGCCACGGTCATCGGCCTCAAGGACCTCCTTTCCGAGGCGGAAATGACGGAGAAGATCCAGGCGGCCGGCCTCAAATAAGCCCTTGGCATCCCTCCATAAAACCTGAACATCCCTACTTGAAACATGTGGGCTGCTGCGAAAAAGCAGCAGCCCTATTTTTTTTGACGCAAAATCCAATAAAATCCATCGACAGGAGGCATTTGTATGCTTGAAAAACTCAAACAGGAAGTCTACGAAGCGAATATGCAGCTTCCGAAACATAACCTCGTGACGTTCACCTGGGGCAATGTTTCCGGCATCGACCGCGAGAGCGGCCTGTTCGTCATCAAGCCGTCGGGCGTCGATTACGACAAGCTGACGCCCGAGGACATGGTCGTCGTCGACCTCGAAGGCAAGAAAGTCGAGGGCAGGCTGAACCCGTCGTCCGACACGGAGACGCATCGCGTGATCTATAACGCATTCCCGAAGGTCGGCGGCGTCGTCCACACGCATTCGCGCTGGGCGACGACGTTCGCGCAGGCTGGCCAAGGCGTCCGCGCCTATGGCACGACGCATGCGGATTATTTCTATGGCGAAGTGCCATGCACGCGCCGCATGACGAAAGAGGAGATCGAAGGCGGTTATGAGTACGAGACGGGCCGCGTCATCGTCGAGCGGTTTGAAAAATACGGCATCGACCCGATGAACATCCCGGCCGTCCTCGTCAATGAGCATGGCCCGTTCACCTGGGGCAAGGATGCAGCGGAAGCCGTCTACCATGCCGTCGTGCTCGAGGAAGTCGCGATGATGGCGCTCCACACGCAGTTCCTCACGCAGGCGCGCGACCCGATGCAGCAGGTGCTACTCGACAAGCACTTCCTGCGCAAGCATGGTCCGAACGCCTACTATGGGCAGAAAGGCTGAGGTGGCAGCATGAGCGAGAAGCACAGCTACCAGCTGGGACTCTATGAAAAATCCATGCCGAATGACCTGACGTGGGCGCAGAAGCTCCAGGCGGCGAAAGATGCGGGCTTTGACTATGTCGAGATGAGCGTCGACGAGAGCGACGCGCGCCTCGCGCGCCTCGACTGGACGGAGGGCGAACGCGATGCGTTGCGTGCCGCCATGCGTGCGACGGGCGTTCGCATCGGCTCCATCTGTCTGTCCGGCCACCGCAAGTATCCGCTCGGCGATCCCGACCCTGCGAAGCGCGAAAAGAGCCTCGAGATCATGGAGAAGGCCGTACAGCTCGCCGCAGACCTCGGCATCCGCACGATCCAGCTCGCGGGCTATGATGTCTACTACAGCGAAGGCACGGACGAGACGCGCCGCATGTTCGAGGAGAACCTCGCGAAAGCAGCCATCATGGCAGCGGAAGGCGGCGTGCAGCTCGGATTCGAGACGATGGAGACGCCATTCATGGACACGGTCGAAAAGGCCATGCACTATGTCAAGGCCATCGATTCGCCATACCTCGGCGTTTATCCCGACTCTGGCAACCTCACGAACGCATCGCTGCTTTATGGCAAGAGCGTCGTCTCCGACATGGACACGGGCGTCGGCCATATCGTCGCCGTGCATCTGAAGGAAACCGTGCCGGGCAAATACCGCGAGATCCCGTTTGGCACGGGCCATGTCGATTTCGCCACGATCACGAAGAAAGCCTGGTCGCTCGGCGTGCGCCGCTTTGTCGCCGAACTCTGGTACAAGGAAGGCACGGACTGGCAGCAGGTCATCGCAGACGCGGCTGCATTCCAGCGCAAATGGCTCGATGCAGCAGAAGCAGATTCGGATGAAATGAAAGGAAGGAAAGCATCGTGATGAACGTAAAGAAGAAAGTCCTCGGCAGCCTCGAAAAATGCTATTCGCTGGCAACACTTACCTATCAGGGCAAGCAGCATTTCCTCTGCGCGGCAGAAAAAGTGAACCCGTGCTATCTCTTCAGCCTCGATGGTGAAAAGGAAGAGACGGTCTGGGAAGGTCCGGGCGGCGTCATGACGATGGTGCAGGTGCCAGGCACGGACGGCCAGTTCCTCGCAACACGCAAATTCTATTCGCCGAATGATTCGAAAGAGGCATCGATCGTCATCGTGACGCCACGCGGCAAAGACGACTGGGAAGTCCGCACGCTCTGTGACCTGCCGTTCGTCCATCGCTTCGGCCTGCTGCAGTCCGGCGACAAATGGTATCTGATCGCCTGCGCGCTGAAATCCGATCACGAGTATCGCGATGACTGGCGCTTCCCGGGCAAGGTGTTCGTCGCCGAGCTCCCGCAGGATCTCTCGTCCTACAATGATGACCATCAACTCGAGCTCACGATGCTCAAAGACGGCATGCTGAAGAACCACGGCTACTACCTCCATCAGGACGATGCGACGCATACGAGTGCCGTTGTTTCGTGCGATGGCGGCGTCTATCAGTTCGTCCCGCCGAAAACGGCGGGCGGCGCGTGGGACATCGTCACGCTGACGACGGATGCTGCAAGCGACGGCCTGCTCATGGACCTCAATGGCGACGGCGAGGAAGAGCTGCTGACGATCGCACCATTCCATGGCGATACGGTGAACATCTATGAGAAGAAAGATGGCAAGTTCGAGCTCGCCTACACGTATCCGGAAAAGCTCGAATTCCTCCATGCCATCTTCGGCGGCGAGGTCTGCGGCAAGCCGACCTGGATCATCGGCAACCGCAAAGGTGACCGTCTGCTGCTCGCGTTCACGTACGAGAATGGCAAGTACACGGCACAGGAACTCGACCGCGGCCGCGGGGCGGCGAACGTACTGCACTACGTCCACGACGGTAAAGACATCCTGATCGCCGCAAACCGCGAGACGGATGAGATCGCGCTGTATGAGCTGACGAAATAAATTCAAAGACAAGAAGAGCGCCTGCCGGGAAATCTGCTGTAGATTTCTTGGCAGGCGCTTTTGTGTTGCTGGAGGATTCCGTTATTTCATCATCGCGCCGTCGAATCCTGTCAGCGTCGCGAAATGGTCCGCAAGCGTCTCGGCGCGGCGGATGAGCTCGATGGAGCCGTCTTCGCGCAGCAGCAGCTCGGCGCACCAGAGCTTGCCGTTGTAGTTGAAGCCCATGGCGCTGCCGTGGGCGCCGGTGTCGTGGATGATCAAGAGGTCGCCAATCTCGATCTCCGGCAGCATGCGGTCGATGGCGAATTTGTCATTGTTCTCGCAGAGCGAGCCCGTGATGTCATATTTGTGGTCGCACGGAGCGTTCTCTTTGCCAGCGATCGTGATGTGGTGGTAGGCGCCATACATCGCGGGGCGCATGAGGTTTGCCATGCAGGAGTCGAGGCCGATGTAGTCCTTGTACGTCTTTTTCTCGTGGAGCACGGTCGAGACGAGCCAGCCCGAGGGGCCCGTGATCAGGCGGCCGCACTCTGTGAAGATTGCGACGTCGCCGAGACCGGCCGGCACCATCATCTCGTCATAGAGCTTGTGGATGCCCTCGCCGATGGCTTCGAGGTCGAGCGGCTCTTCCTCGGGACGATAGGGGATGCCGAAGCCGCCGCCGAGGTCGAGGAATTCGACGTGGATATTGAGGCGCTCCTGCAGTTCCTTTGCGAGGCTGAACATGAGCTTTGCCGTGAACAGGAATGCTTCCGTGCGGCGCTCGTTCGACGCGACCATCGTGTGCAGGCCGAAGCGCTTGACGCCTTTTTTCTTGGCGCTCGCATACGCCTCGAACAGCTGGTCGCGCGTCAGGCCGTACTTCGCTTCCGTCGGCTTGCCGATGATGTCGTTGCCCTCCATGAGGTCGCCAGGGTTGTAGCGGAAGCAGAGGCATTTTGGCAGGCCGGCGTTCTCTTCGAGGTAGTCGAGGTGGCTGATGTCGTCGAGGTTGATGATCGCGCCGAGCTCGATGGCCTTCTGGAACTCGTCGGCTGGCGTGTCATTGGACGTGAGCAAGATTTCTTCGCCTTTGACGCCCGCGACGTCCGATAGCACGAGCTCGGCAAGGCTGGAGCAGTCCGTGCCCGCGCCCTCTTCGTGGAGGATCTGCACGATGCGCGGATTCGGCAGTGCCTTGACGGCGAACTGGTTGCGGAACTTCGGCGCCCAGCAGAACGCGTGGTTCAGCGCGCGGAGCGTCTGGCGAATCTTTTTTTCGTCATAGATATGGAAAGGCGTAGGAAATTTTTTCACGACGTCTTTGAGCTGGTCGTAGGTGAGCGGGAACGTTTTTTCCGACATGCGTGTTCCTCCTATAAAATGCTGCAATACATGCACCTGTAAAAATGTAAATCAATTATAACAAAAAATGCATAGCTGTGTCAATTTCTATTCTATGAAATTCCGCGGGAAAGACTAGGAAGAAGCAGCGGACTTGTGATAAGATAGAAGAGAAATTTTTCAAACATGAGGTGTGAGACGTTTGCGTTTGTATATTGCCGAGAAACCGAGCATGGGACGCGAGATCGCGAAGTGTCTGCGCGGGCCGGTGCAGCGGCACGATGGCTATCTCGTGACGCAGGACGGCGTCGTGACGTGGCTGTTCGGCCATATCTTGCGGCAGGCCGAGCCGGAGGAGTATGATGCGCGCTACAAGCGGTGGCGCGCGGAAGACCTGCCCATCCTGCCGCAGGAGTGGAAGCTCTATGTCGCAAAGGACAGTGCGA
This sequence comes from Selenomonadaceae bacterium, assembly GCA_034186105.1. Lineage (GTDB taxonomy): Bacteria > Bacillota > Negativicutes > Selenomonadales > Selenomonadaceae > Selenomonas_C. Next base: position 41,323 of record JAXGCE010000016.1, on the reverse strand, counting down.
AGCAGTTCGGCATCGTGAAAGGGCTCATCGCGAAAGCAGATGAGATCGTCCACGCGGGCGACCCTGACCGCGAAGGGCAGCTGCTCGTCGACGAGGTGCTCGACTATCTCGGCAACAAGAAGCCCGTGCGGCGCATCCTCTTGAACGCGCTCGACGAAAAGAGCATCAAGAGCGCAAACGCGCACTTGCGGCCGAACAGCGATTTTTGGAACCTCAAGCAGTCGGCGCTCGCGCGCGCCCGCGCGGACTGGCTCATCGGCATGAACCTCTCGCGCGCCTACACGCTCGCGGCGCGGCGGGCGGGGCATGACCGCCTCGTGTTGCCGATCGGCCGCGTCAAGACGCCGACGCTCGCGCTCGTCGTGCGGAGGGAACGCGAGATTGAGAATTTCCAGCCTGTCGATTACTATCATCTGCGGGCGACATTCCAACATGAAAACGGCAGCTTCACGGCCGAGTGGAAGCCGCGTGACACGATGGCCGGCCTCGACAGCGAGAACCGCCTGATTGACAAGGCCATCGCCGAGGCAAAGCTCAAGGCGCTGTCGGAAGCGCCGCGCGAAGGCAAGCTCACGGGCTACCAGAAGCAGAAGAAGCAGGAGGCCGCACCGCTGCCATTCTCGCTGTCGAGCCTGCAAGTGCTCGCGGGCAAGCGCTTTGGCTACGAGCCGCAGCTCGTGCTCGACACGGCGCAGAAGCTCTATGAAAAGAAGCTCACGACGTACCCGCGCTCGGATTGCGAATACCTGCCGACGAACCAGTTCGGCGAGGCGAAGACGATCCTCCAGAATCTCACGGCAGCCGAGGGAAGCGTGCTCGCGCCGTGGGCGGCAGGCGCCGACGCGAAGCGCAAGAGCCGCGCGTGGAATGACAAGAAGATTTCTGCGCATCACGCCATCATCCCGACGACGGTGCGCGTGAATCCTGAGACGCTGCCAGCGACGGAGCGCAACCTCTACGAGCTCATCGCGCGCGGCTACATCGCGCAGTTCTACCCGCCACATGTCTACGACCAGACGAAGGTCGAAGTCACGTACAAAGACGAGCTCTTTACGGCCAGCGGCCGCACGGAACGCGACCCAGGCTGGAAAGTCATGTACCAGTCGAAAAAGAAAGCGGCGAAGGCGGGAGCGTCCGACGAGGAAAATGGCGACGAGAGCGAAAGCGACAAGCGCGGCGAAGACGAGAATGACTCGCTGCCCGTCATGAAGAAGGGCGACAGCGTCGAATACACGCAGGGCGAGCTCAAGAAATCCGTCACGAAGCCGCCGACGCGTTTCACGCCGGCGACGCTGCTCGCGGGCATGAAGGAAATCCACAAATACGTCAAGAATCCCGAGGCCAAGAAGCAGCTCAAAGACGTCTATGGCATCGGCACAGAAGCGACGCGCGCGACGATCATCGACGACCTCATCAAGCGCAAGTTCCTGCATCCCGAGGGGAAGAAGAAGTACCTCGTCCCGACGCCATCGGCGTACTTGCTCGTCGATGCGCTGCCGGACGAGATGACGTATCCTGACTCGACGGCCATCTGGGAAGACCGCCTGCACTCGATGTCCGAGGGCGACGGCACGCTCGAGGATTTTCTCAAGGCGCAGATTGATTTTACGAAGAAGCTCTGCGAAAAAGCATGGGGCGCTCAGATGGAAGTGCATGGCGAATACGTCTGCCCGCGCTGCGGCCATGGCGTGCTCGTGCAGCGAAACGGCAAGAATGGCGTGTTCTGGGGTTGCAGCAACTACCCGAAATGTCGCCTGACGACGGACGACAAAAACGGCAAGCCTGATATGGACGAAGCAAAGGACCGTGCATCGTCGGGACGAGGAACGTTCGCAGGCAGTGGCAGCGTCCGTGAGCCTGCAACGCGGTCGGCAGCGGCCATGGCGAGAGCATCGGGCGGCCGTCATCGGTGGAGTGCAAACACGCCAGCCGCAGGCAGCGGCGCGTCCAGCTTTGCCCCTGCGCCTGTGGCCTATGCGGAAAGCAAGGCCGATGCGCAGCCGAGCGCGGCCGACTGGGACGAGCTCAATACATTGTTCGGCCCGCCCGAGCCCTACGTGCCGAAAAACTGGAAGAACTGGAACGACAAGCCGAAATACTCCGCAAGCCCGCTCGAAAAGATGGACGCGGAAAAAGAGGAAAAGGACAAGGACGGCAAGCCGAAAGAAAAGATCCTCTGCCCGCGCTGCAAGGAAGGGCATCTGAAGAAGCTGCGCGGCAAGAATGGCACATTCTGGGGCTGCAGCAACTACCCGAGATGCACCGCGACGTTCGATGATTTGCATGGGAAACCCGTGCTGGAGTGAGTTTTTGCTTCTGGCTAAGAGGGCAATGTCATTCAGTTAAGGGACTCAATGTGCGTTGGCTCCCTCTCAGAGGGAGCTGTCAGCCGAATGGCTGACTGAGGGAGTCTCACAAGCAGGTAGTAGGAAATGTACGATTGTTTTTTATGCGGGCGTCGAATGAAGCAATTGCACAACCCGCGTAAATCACAATCTAGAATCAAATACATCCATCTTGTGAGACTCCCTCAGTTTCGCTTCGCTCAACAGCTCCCTCTGAGAGGGAGCCTTCGGTATGAGTCATGTTTATCAATACAAGGAGATTATATATGGCAAGTTTCAACGATATGGATTTTGGAGACCGCACGGCTGCCTTGGTCGCCTCGCTCACGGCACAGGGCATCGAGACGCCGCTGCCGGTGCAGTCCGAGGCCATCCCGCGCCTGCTGGCGGGCGGCAACCTCGTTGCGCAGGCGCCGACGGGCACGGGCAAGACGCTCGCGTATCTCCTGCCCGCGCTCGCGCGCATCGACGCGGACAAGGCGCAGGCGCAGACCATCGTGCTCGCGCCGACGTACGAGCTCGCGATGCAGATCGCGCGGACGGCGCAGGAGCTCGCGCAGGCGGCCGCGCTCCCGATCCGCGTGCTCGGGCTGATTGGCGGCGCGAACATCCAGCGCCAGATCGAGAAGCTCAAGAAGAAGCCGCAGCTCATCGTCGGCTCGGCCGGCCGCCTCATCGAGCTCGCGCACAAAGGCAAGCTGAAGCTCCAAGACGTGAAATTCCTCGTCCTCGACGAATTCGACCGCCTGCTTGACGACCAGAACGCGCAGAATACGGCCGACATCGTCCAGCTCGTGCGCCGTGCGCGCGGCGAGCAGCCGATTCAGTACGCGCTGTTCTCCGCGACGGCACCAAAGAAGGCGCTCGACCGCGCCGACTTCCTCGACCATCCCGAAGTCCTGCGCATCGAGGCCGCGCCGATGGCCGCCGCAAGCGTCCAGCATTTCTACCGCATGACGCCGTTTCGCGAGAAAGTCGCCGAGATCCGCAAGCTCACGCGCCGCCTCGGCGTCAAGCGCGGCATCGTCTTCATCAACAAGACATTCGACGCCGAGCGCACGCTCGAAAAGCTCCGCTACGACGGCATCCGCGCCGAAGCATTGCTCGGCCATCAGGGCAAGCAGGCCAGAGCCAAAGCACTCGCTGACTTCCGCAAAGGCAGCGTGACGCTCTTGCTCTCCACCGACCTCGCCGCCCGCGGCCTCGACATCGCAGACGTCGATACCGTCTTCAATCTCGACCTGCCCGAAGACGCGAAAACCTACCTCCACCGCGCCGGCCGCACCGGCCGCGCGGGAAAAACAGGCCGCGTCATCACGCTGGCGGACTTGAAAGAAGCGCTCAAACTCGATAAGCTGTCAAAGGCGCTCGGCATCGACTTCCAACGCATGGATGCACCTCGCCGGAACAATCGAAAGAAATAAAGGAGGCCCATCTTGTCCATGGATATCATCCCGATACTCATGCAGCTTTTCCTCGTCCTCTTCCTCATCTTCATGAACGGCTTCTTCGTCGCGGCGGAGTTCTCGGTCGTGAAGATCCGTCCTTCGCGCCTCGAGACGCTGATCGAGGCGGGCAACAAGCGGGCGGCGTATGCCAAGAAGCTCACGGATCATCTCGACACGTCGCTTTCCGTCACGCAGCTCGGCATCACGCTCGCGTCGCTAGGCCTCGGCTGGGTCGGCGAGCCGTTTGTTGCGACGCTCATTCTGCCGCTGACGCGCATGGCCGGCCTCGATGATACGGTCGGTCACACGATCTCGCTCGCGCTCGCTTTCGCCATCATCACGGGCGGCCACATCGTGCTCGGCGAGCTCACGCCAAAGACGATGGCCATCCAGAATGTCGAGAAGATCGTGCTGACCGTCGCGCTGCCGATGCTGATTTTTGAGCGCCTTATGTATCCGTTCGTCTGGCTGCTGAACCACGTCGCGAACTGGGTGGCCGCGCGCATGGGCTTTGAGGCGGCCGGCGAGGGCGAAGAGGCGCACACGGAAGAAGAGATCCGCCTCCTGATGGAGGAAAGCTACAAGCAGGGCCTCATCGACGACACGGAGGCCGACTTCGTCGACAACGTCTTTGATTTCACGGACCTCAACGTGCGCGAGATCATGACGCCGCGCACGGACATGGTCTGCCTCTACATCGAGGATGACCTCGACACGAACCTCCACGTCGTGTTCGAGGAGCAGCTCACGCGCTATCCGCTCTGCAAAGAGGACAAGGATCACGTCATCGGCTTCATCCATGTCAAAGACCTCATGAAAGCGCTGTACACGACGCCGGGCCGTCGCATCAACTTGCGCCGCCTCGTGCGCAAGGCGCTCGTCGTGCCGGACAGCATGGACGTCTCCGTGCTGCTGAAAACGATGCAGAAAAAGCGCGCGCAGATGGCCATCGTCGTCGACGAGTACGGCGGCACGGCCGGCATGGTGACGCTCGAGGACATCGTCGAGGAAATCGTCGGCGACATCCAGGACGAGTTCGACGAAGAACGCCCAACGGCCGAGCAGCGCGGCGACTGCATCTTTTCCGTCGATGCGAAGCTGCTGCTCGAGGAGCTCGAAGACATCCTCGAGATCGACATTGACGACGTCGATGTCGACAGCATCGGCGGCTGGCTGTATGCCCAGCTCGGCATGGCGCCGCGCATCGGCCAGATGGCGTCGTACCGCGGCCACGCGTTCTACGTCGAGGAAGTCGATGGCGTCCGCATCACGCGCATCCTGATTCATCGCGCTGCGCCGCTTGCCGAAGCGCACGACGAGATCGTCGACATGCGCGAGGACTGAGTTTGCGGCAGGGAAACAAGTAACTGTTTCTGAAATTTCGACCATGCCCCTATGATTTTCGGGGGAAACACGTTATAATAAGAAAGATGGCATGGAAAGACATGCCATTTTGGAGGAACCATTGTATGCTTCTGACCTTGGAAAATTTCACGAAAAGCTATGGCGAAAAGACGCTGTTTGCTGGCGTCGATTTCAGCATCGATGACGGCGAGCGCGTCGGCATCGTCGGCGTGAATGGCACGGGAAAGAGCACGTTCCTCAAGGCCGTCGCGGGGCTGACGCCCGTCGATGACGGCACGCGCATCGAGCGGCGCGGTCTGCGCATGGAGATGCTCGCGCAGGACAAGGTCTTTGCGCCGGAAAACACCGTGCTCATGGAAGTCTTTCGCGGCACGTCGCCGCTCATGCAAGCGCTGCGCGCCTACGAGCTCGCGCTGAAAGCCGTGGACGAGCGGCCGGACGATGCCAAGGTGCAGGCAGAGCTTGCGCGATGCTCCGAGGCCATTGACGCCGCCGGCGGCTGGCAGCTCGAAAGCGAGGCAAAGACCGTGCTGACGAAGCTCGGCATCACGGATTTTGCCGCGCCCGTCGGCACGCTCTCAGGCGGCGAGCAAAAGCGCCTCGCGCTCGCGACGGCGCTCGTGCAGCCCAGCGACCTGCTGCTGCTCGACGAGCCGACAAACCATCTCGACAGCGAGACGATCGCATGGCTCGAGACGTATCTTTCCGGCCGTAAGGGCGCGCTGCTGATGGTCACGCATGACCGCTATTTCCTCGACCGCACGGCGACGAAGATCTTCGAGCTCGACAAAGGCCATTCCTACACGTACACGGGCAACTACTCCGACTTCCTCGAGCAGAAGGCCGCGCGCATCGAGCGCGAGCAGGCGAGCGAGGCGAAGCGGCAGAATTTCCTGCGAAATGAGCTCAAATGGCTGCGACGCGGCGCACAGGCGCGCTCGACGAAGCAGAAAGCGCGCATCGAGCGCTATGAGGAAGTTAAGGCGCAGACACCCGACCTTGACCGCAGCACGGTGGAGATCGGCCTCGCGGGCAGCCGCCTCGGCCGTACGGTCATCGAGCTCGACCACGTCCATTATGAGGTCGATGGACAGACCATCGTGAAAGATTTCTCTTACACAGTGCTGCGCAATGACCGCGTCGCCATCCTCGGCCGCAATGGCACGGGCAAGACGACGCTTTTAGGCCTCATCGCGGGACGCCTGCAGCCGACATCCGGCACAGTGAAGATCGGCCAGACGGTCAAGATCGGCTATTTCACGCAGAAAGCCGTGGAGATGGACGAGCGCCTGCGCGCCATCGAGTACATCGAGGAAGCAGCGCACACGATCACGCTTGCCGATGGCACGCGCATCTCGGCATCGCAGCTCATGGAGCGCTTCTTGTTCCCAGGTAGCTTGCAGTGGACGCCGATCGCGCGGCTCTCGGGCGGCGAGAAACGGCGACTCTATCTGCTGCGCATCCTGATGGAAGCGCCGAACGTGCTGCTGCTCGACGAGCCGACGAACGACCTCGACCTCGAGACGATGGCCGTGCTCGAAAGCTTCATCGATGACTTCAATGGCGCGATTCTCATCGTCTCGCATGATCGCTTCTTCGTCGATCGGCTCGCGGACAAATGTTTTGTCTATGAGCCGGGCGGCGTGCTCCGCATGTACCCCGGCGGGTACAGCTACTACAAGGAGAAAGAAGCGGAAGAGCAGGCGGCGGCTGCGGATGAAGCACAAAAATCATCTGCACGGAAAACGCCCGCATCGTCTGTTGCATCAACCAGCGCCGAGGATGCGCCAGCATCCAAGGGCGCGGACGAAAAAGCAGACCGTCCGAAGAAGCTGACATTCAAGGAGCAGAAGGAATACGCCGAAATCGAGGACATCATCGCGAGCAAGGAAGGCGAGCTCCGCGCGACGGAACTCCTGATGCAGCAGAACGCCTCGGACTACGGCAAGCTCGCCGACCTCACAAAAGACCAGCAGCGCCTGCAGGCCGAGCTCGACCACCTCATGGAGCGCTGGGCTTACCTCGAAGAAATCGCAGAAGGGTCGTAAACCAGCCTCCCTCTAGAGGGAGGGGGACCGCGAAGCGGTGGAAGGAGTAGTAGGATGCTGAATCCTGTCGAGGATGCAGATGCTGCTAAAGTCTTTAGCAACGTTTCGCATACTTGTTTGTCCTCAGCATCTAACTACTCCCCCAGTCAGCTTCGCTGACAGCCCCCTCTAGAGGGGGCCGGCTGGTACATGCAACTTCCATCATTCTTTCATAGCAACGATTGCTTAAAAATATTCCTATAGATTCATCATCCAAAGGAGAACTGACATTATGGCATTTGACAAGCAGCAATTCGAAGACATTTTGAACGATTTCACCATCGACAGCGACGAGCTGCGCGAGATCGCGGGGGCGTTCCGCTATGACCTCAAGCAGGGGCTCAAGGATCCCGAACTCAGCTCCATGCGCATGCTGAAATCGTACATCGGCCTGCCGACGCGCAAGGAGACGGGCGAGTATCTCGCGCTCGACTTCGGCGGCACGAATGTCCGCGTGCTGCGCATCCGCCTCGATGGCGACGGCAAGTTCGAAGTGCTGAAGAAAGTCGCGAAACCGCTCGTCGTGCCGGGAAAGTACAACTACATCGCCGCGGATGCTACAGCCGACCAGATGTTCGGCTTCATCGCAGACCTCGTGGAAGAGGCTGTCGAGGGCGACCACACGAAGAAGTATTTCCTCGGCCACACGTTCTCCTTCCCGTCGTCGCAGACCGACCTCTACAACGCGAAGCTCATCATCTGGACGAAGGAATTCGCGACGCCGGGCGTCGAGGGCAAGGTCGTCAACGACCTGCTGAAAGACGCGTTGCACAAGAAAGGCCTCGACAACGTCGAGCCGACGGCCGTCATCAACGACACGGTCGCCGTCCAGCTCGCCTCGGCCTACAAGCATGACAACGTCAACATCGGCTGCATCTATGCAACGGGCCACAATACGTGCTATCTCGAGCCGTACGCGGACAGCGCGCAGGAGCCGATGATCCTGAACCTCGAGTCGGGCGGCTTCAACCGCCTGACGCCGGGCCGTTTCGATGTCGAGCTCGACAAGGCATCGGAGAAGCCGGGCGAGCAGCGCCTCGAAAAGATGGTTTCCGGCCGCTACATGGGCGAACTGTTCGGCATGGCGCTTGCGGAGCTCTTTGGCGAAAAGGGCAAGGATTACGGCTTTACGAGCATCGACATGTCGGCCATCATGGACGACGAAGATGCCGCGCATCCGGCGATCATCAAGCTCGTCGCGGAAAAGACGGGCCACACGGTCGATGCCGCGGACGCCGACAAAGTGCAGGATCTCGTGCTGCGCATCGTGAACCGCTCGGCACGCCTCGTCGCTGCGTCGTTCGTCGGCATCCTCTGGCAGCTGCAGGGCGCGGAGCAGCACCTCGCGCCGCAGACGATCGCCGTCGATGGTTCCGTTTATGAAAAGATGCCGCATGCGAAAGAGAACCTCATGAAGGGCCTCTCCGAGCTGCTCGGCGAAGATGCCGCTCAGGTCACGACCGTCCTCGAAAATGGCGGTTCCGGCCTCGGTGCTGCCATCGCCGCCGCTGTCGCCGCCACGCGCAAATAACATAGCAAGAAACAAGGTAACGCCGTATGGAACAGTCACAAGCGCTCTCACAGAACCTTTCCCAGCATCTCGCGATGACGATGAAGATGCAGCAGGCCATCAAGATCCTTGCGCTCCCCGCGCAGGAGCTGCGCGGCCTCATCGAGAAGGAGTATCTGGAAAATCCCGCGCTCGAGATCGACTATGACCATGCGGCGCTTTCTTTTGGCGAAACGGCGGACGCGCAGGGCGACGCGCGCGAGGAACGCGAGCAGGCCTACCGCGCCGAGGACATCTCGGCGCTTGCGAGCTATCTCGGCAGCCCGGAACGCGGCGATGGCTGGGATAGCGGCGACGTGCAGGAATCTCGCACGTACGAGCCGGCAAAGCCCGTGAGCCGCACGCTCGAAGAAGAACTCCTCGAACAAGTCGAGTTCGCCTATCCAGCGGGCCGCGAACAGGAAAAGGCCGTCGCGGTCTTCCTTGTCGGTTCCATCGACAGCCGTGGCTACCTCGTTGTGCCGCTCGCGGAGGCTGCGCGCGCAACGGGCGTCACAGAGGAGGTTGCGGCGCATGTGCTCGTGACGATCCAGTCGTTCGAGCCCGCTGGCGTCGGCGCGCGCACGCTCGCGGAGTGCCTGTGCCTGCAGGCAGAGCGGCGCGGCATCTATGAAGGCCTCGTCGCGCGCATCATCGACGCGCACCTTGAAGACGTCGCGAACTCCCGTATCAAGGAAATCGCGTCAGCCGAGGGTGTACGTCCGTCCGATGTCCAACTGGCCGTCGACATCGTGCGCACGCTGACGCCGAAGCCCGGCGCGGCCTATGGTGCGGACGATCCCGGCTACATCACGCCCGATGTCGTCGTGCGCCCGTATGGCGCGGGCTACCGCATCGAGCTCACGAGCGGCGGCGTGCCGGGGCTCCACATCTCGCGCCTCTATCAGGAGGCCGCGGGCTACGACGAAGTGACGCAGAATTACATCCGCAGCCGCCTGAGCGCCGCGACGTGGCTCATCAAGAACATCGAGACGCGCCGCGAGACCATCCGCCGCGTCGCCGAGGAAATCGTGCGCCGCCAGCGCCCCGTGCTGACGGACGGCCTCTCGCGTCTACAGCCCATGACGATGCAGGACGTCGCCGAAGCGGCAGACGTCCACGAATCGACCGTCAGCCGCGCCGTGCAAGGCAAATACATCGAAATGCCGAGTGGCATCTACCCGATGAAAGCGTTCTTCACGGCGAACCTCGCGGCACGGGGCGGGGAAGAGGCCTATGGTGCTGCGCAGGTCAAAGACGAACTCGCCGCGCTCATCGCGGCCGAAGACCCGAAAAAACCGCTGTCGGACGCCAAGCTCGCAAAGCTCCTCGCAGAAAAAGGCCTCGAGATTTCCCGCCGCACCGTCGTGAAATACCGCGAACAGCTCGGCATCGCATCGTCTGTGAAGCGGAAACGGTACTGAAAACGAAAAGCATAGGAGTTTACTATTCGAGAAAGAATTATATATTATATAAGGATCCGTACAATAATCATCTACATGTAATACGAGGTGCTTGTAAAATGAAAATTTCTCATGATCTCATGACGTCTCAAATCCATCCGTCCTTTTCGTTGCAACATCATCAGAAGACAACCGATGCCTCTAAAAATATGGTAGCGCAGTGGGGCTCCAAAGCGGCAGAGGTTTGCATCAGCCGTACGGGGAAAACGCTCAGCGCTGTTTCGCGCCTTTCGGTCGATCGGGAAACGGGCGCAGAGAGTAGTCTGCAGGAAATCAAAGCAGGAAAAGAGCAAGTGGCGCGTGACAAGGATCGTATCGCGGAAATCGACGATACGCTGACGAACGACGATGGTCGTCTGACGGACAGCGATCGTTCCGCATTACAGAAAGAGCGTGCGGAACTCGAAAAACGCAGCAAGACCCCAGAGGATGTGCTGCATGAGAAATACCAACAGGTGCGTGCGCTTGAAAAGAAGCAGGAGTCAGGAACGCTGGCAAGCGACGAGATGAGCGTCATTGGCAGCCAGATTAGGTCCTTGAATGCTGATATTCGTGAACAGCAAGACGCCATTCAGAAGCAAGGAAAAAAGGAAGAGGGCTTGATGCAGCAGGCCTTGCAGGAACGCGTTGCCCAGGATGATCAGACGAATCGTGTACTGGAGCAGAAGAACGAACGTCAGGCAGAAAGTGAAACCGTCCAGCCAAATGTCTTGGAGCAGGCATCGGACGCTGAAAGTCATAAATCTGTATTAGGGACTTTGCTGAAACCACAAGAGAAAGAGTAATACGTAACGACATGTGGGGCTGTTGCATTCGTGCAACAGCCCCATTTTGTGAGTTTGCATTCAGATGATCCAGTTGTTTGGCGTGACGGTCGCGTCAAGCAGCGTTGTGCGCAGGATCGTGTTTGCGATGGCGGCGGCATCCGTTGCACCGCCAGTGAACTCGCTCCATGCCTTCGCCTGCGGGAGTTTTGCCAGGGTCTCAACGGTTGCCGTATCATCCGCGACGACAAGCACGATCAGGCCGGCATCGAGAAGATGTTGCGTCACGGCAGCAGCGTCTTCGCCTGCCTGCGGCGTGTAGAGGTACGTATGGCGGCCACTGCGGACGAGCGTGTACTCGGCTTCGGCGATGGCAGAGGGCTTCGTGCCGTCCGTCGTGGGGGAGAAGATGATGGCGAGCGGCGTCTGCCAGTTCAGGGCGCTGCGCATGGCGGGCGTCGCGGTGAAGCGCGCTTCGTCGCCTGCGCTGATCGTGCGCACGACGCCGGCGGCGGCTGTGCTGTTTGTGATGCGGTCGATGAGGATGAGCTCGCCCTGCGTGCGATGCGCGGCAAACGGAGCGAGCACGATGGGCTCTGTCACGGCGATGCTGGCAAGTGCGATCTCGTTTTTCTTCAACGTGTCGGCGGGCTCATGTTCGCCCGTGTTGATGTCAATTTTATATTCGATTTTCGAAAGGATGCTGGGGATCTGGCGCGTGCCGAGCTTGATCAAGAAGTTCTTGCCGACCGTGAGCTCCGCGTCATCCATCCAGAGGATCTCGGCCTGGAAGGCGTCAGAAAGTTCCAGGCCGCTTTCTTTTTCGAGCACGCTGCCGCGCGAGACATCGACTTCGCGGTTCAGCTGGATCGTGACGGGCTGGCCGGTGAACGCGCTCGCCGCTTCATGGTCGGCGACGAGGATGCTCTTGACGTCGGCTGTCTCGCCGCTCGGCAGCACGCGGATCGTGTCGCCAACAGCGATCTCGCCACTTTCGACCTGGCCTTGGAAACCGCGGAATGTATGGTTCGGGCGGCAGACGCGCTGGACGGGCAGGTAGAAGCCCTGCTCGACAGCCGCACCCGCTGTCACATCGACGTGTTCGAGATAGGGGAGCAGCGCCTCGCCGCTGTACCAGGCCATGTTGCTGGATGCTTTCGTGACATTGTCGCCCTCGGTCGCGGAGACGGGGATGATGGTGACGTTTTCGAGCTGGAGTTCCTGTTCGAGCTCGCCGATCTGTGCGGCAATCTCAGCAAAGTGGTGTTCGTCATAGCCGACGAGATCCATCTTGTTGACGGCAAAGACGAAGAAGCGGATACCCATGAGCGCGCAGATGCGGGCATGGCGGCGCGTCTGCGTCAGCACGCCCTGCTTCGCGTCGACGAGGATGATGGCAAGGTCAGCAAACGACGCGCCGCAGGCCATGTTGCGCGTGTATTCCTCATGGCCTGGCGTGTCGGCGCAGATGAAGCTGCGATGGTCCGTCGTGAAATAGCGATAGGCAACGTCGATCGTGATGCCCTGTTCGCGCTCGGCTAAGAGGCCGTCGAGCAGCAGCGAGTAGTCGATGGCGCCGCCGCGGCTGCCGACTTTCGAGTCGAGGAGCAGTGCTTCTTTCTGGTCGGCATAGAGGAGCTTCGCATCGTAGAGCAGATGGCCGATCAGCGTCGATTTGCCGTCGTCAACGCTGCCGCACGTAATGAATTTCAGGAGATCGTTCATCAGAAATAGCCCTCCCGTTTGCGTTTCTCCATACTGCCGGCGCCGCTGTCGTGGTCGATGATGCGGCTCGTGCGCTCGGACTCGACAGCGCCGAGCGTCTCCTGCACGATGGCGTCGAGTGTATCTGCCGTCGACTCGACGCCGCCTGTCAAAGGATAACAGCCGAGTGTGCGAAAGCGAATGACTTTGTGCTGGATGTCACTCGGCTGCAGGTGCAGCTTCTCGACGATGCGATCATCATCGACCATGATGATGTTGCCGTCGCGCTCGATGCATGGACGCTTCTTTGCGAAATAGAGCGAGACGATCTCGAGGTTTTCACGGCGGATGTACTGCCAGATGTCTTTTTCCGTCCAGTTCGAGAGCGGGAACACGCGGATGCTTTCGCCTGGGCGCACCTGCGCGTTGTAGAGCTTCCAGAGCTCGGGGCGCTGGTTCTTCGGATCCCAGGCCTGCGCAGCGTTGCGGAACGAGAAGATGCGCTCTTTGGCACGCGATTTTTCCTCGTCGCGCCGCCCGCCGCCGAACGCTGCCGTGAAGCCGTATTTCGTCAATGCCTGCTTTAGCGCCTGCGTCTTCATGATGTCCGTGTACGACGGACCATGGTCGAATGGATTGATGCCGGCGCGGATGCCTTCCTCGTTCTTGTACTCGATCATGTCAAGGCCGTATTTCTTCGCCTGCGCGTCGCGGAACGCGATCATCTCGTGGAATTTCCACGTCGTATTGACGTGCAGGAATGGAAATGGCGGTTTCTCCGGATAGAAGGCTTTGAGTGCGAGGTGCATCATGACTGTGCTGTCCTTGCCGATGGAATACAGCATGACCGGCTTTTCGCAAACGGCTGCGACTTCGCGGATGATATAGATGGCCTCGGCTTCGAGTGCGTCGAGGTGCGAACGTTTTCCCATGTGTCTCTCCCCTTGTGCGGCGGATGCCTCAGTAGGCATTCGCCTGTTTTTTGTGGACGGTGATGCGTTGCTCGGCGCCATCGGCGAGCTGCAGGATCCATTGGAGCGTGTCAGCGCTGTCGTGCGCGTAAAGCCGGCCGCCCGCGCCGCCGAGCTCGGCTTCGAGCGTGAAGAAGATCGCGTCCTTTGGGCACTCCTTCACGCAGGCCGTGCAGCCCCAGCAGTCGCGCTGGTCGCGGATGACGGCTTTCTTGTTTTTGAGAAACAGCAGATTGCCCGGGCAGACGTCCGTGCAGCGGCCGCAGCCGATGCAGTGGTCTTGTTCGATGCGGATGCTCATCGTGCCGCCTCCTTTTCGTTTTTTACGAGGTCGCGCAAAAAAATTTCGACGTTGCCATCGACGAGGCGCGAGTTGACGTATTTCTCAAATGCCGCATCTTTCTTTGGATAGTCGAGATTCTCGGCGAAGCTGTGCCATCTGGTTTCTTTGCGGGCTTTGAGGTGGGCGATCAGCACGCGGCAGACGAGCAGGCGCTCTTGGAGTTCGAAAAGTTTCAGCAGGCCATAGGCGTCACGCGCGTGCAGATCGCCTGTCAGGCGCGTGATGCGTTCGATGTGCTTCGCTGCGAGGTCGAGCTGGCGCTCCGTGTAGCGGTAGTGCGCCCCGATGCCTCCGGCGTATTCGTCCATCGTCTGCTGCATGGCTTCTTCAAGTGCGTCGACGGTGAAGAGCGGCGGATTGGCAGGCGGCGCGAGCAGGGCGGAGACTTCGGCGGCAACATCTTGCGGCGTTTTTACGGGCGTGGCGGATGCCGCTTCTGCGGAAGATGCGAGGTTGGCATGTTTCGTGCGTTTCACGTAAGATGCTGCGCCCTCAGCAGCAATCTTTCCTTCGACAAACGCGCCTGTCACATATTTCTGCGGGCAGCCGCCGGACACATCGCCGGCAGCGAAGAGCCCTGGAACGGTTGTTTGACGTTCATCATCCACCCAGTAGCCGCTGGCCGTATGGCCGCCGACGACATAGGGTTCCGTACCTTCGACTTCAACATTGGCGACGCGCGGGCCGAGGCTGGTCTCGCGCCACTTCATCGTCTGCGCGGGCGCCATGTTGAGGTAGGCTTTTTCGAGTGCGTCCTGCTGCGCCTCCGTGATGCCCTGCGTTTCGAGGTAGCACGGCCCTCGGCCTGCGAGGTTTTCGCTGACGACGGCGTAGAGGCGTTCCGATGTCGTGTTGCCGTAGGCATCTTGGTACTTTTCGCCGCGCGCATTGACCTGCGGCGCGCCGACGCCCTGCGCGAGCGTGCCGGTCGGCGCGATCGTGTCCTTGCACCTGAGCGCGATGAAACGCATTTCAAAGCTCGTCATTTCCGCGCCAGCTCGCAGGCCCATGGCGTAGCCTGCGCCAGTGTTGAACGGCGGGTACCACATCGTATGACGTGATTCGCCTGGATGGTTCGGCCAGTAGAGCCCTGCCGCGCCACCCGTCGCACATAGGACGGCATGCGCCCGAGCATAGACGATGGCGTCGTCGCGCAGGGCGATGCCCCAAGCGCCCGCCGCGTGGCCGTCCGCATCCTGCAAGAGATCGACGACATCGACATGCTCGAGTACTTCGACGTTCTTTGCCGCCCGTACGGCGTTCGCAAGAATTGGCTTGATGTTCTCGCCATTGATCTTGAGGTTGCGCCAGCCGCGCGAAACGTAGTTGCCTTGCTCGTCTTTGAGGATCACGAGGCCGAGCTGTTCAATTTCGCGCGTGACATCATTCAGCCCTTCGCTCATCTGCAGCAGCAGGTCTTCGCGCACGATGCCGTCCGCGTCTTTGCTGGCGTAATCGACGTAGTCCTGCGGCACATGGCCGGGCGTGATGTAGGCGTTCAGCGCGTTGACGCCCGCTGCGAGGCAGCCGCTGCGCTTGAGCCCGGCCTTTTCGAGCACGAGGACAGAGAGATCTGGATGCTGCTTTGCCAGCGTGATCGCCGCAAAACAGCCGGCCGCGCCGCCGCCAATGATCAGCACATCGGCGCTTTTCTCGATGGTTTTCAAAAATATCACCTCAAAGGATGTTAGCCAAGCCTGCATGGTCGTCAGGCTCCAGCATCCTACTACTCCTTCCACCGCTTCGCGGTTCCCCTCCCTCAAAGAGGGAGGCTGAACTTCCATCAGATCACAATGGAGTTTACTTGTTTCGCTCGATTCTCTAAAATTTCCGTTTTCCCTCCAGCGAAGCTGTAGATGCGGTGGATGAAGACGCGCGCTGTGTCGCCCTCGTGGAGCGGCGGCTTTTCGAGGCTGCGCGTGCCCTTGAGGAGCTGGCCTTTGACCTCGACGTCGATTTCCGCGTTGTTGCCGCGGAAGTAAACGCCGCGCACCGTGCCTTCCTCTGCCGCGAGCGGCATGACCATTTCGCGCTCGCTCGCACCGATCTCGAGGAATTCTGGGCGGATGATGCCTTCATGCGCGCCTGTCGTCTGGCCGTTTTCAAAGCCTTTGAAGATCGTGTAGTCCGGCACATGGACGGCCTCGCCGATGAAGTCGGCGACGAATGGCGTGCGCGGCCGCTGGTAGATGTCGATGGGCGTGCCCGTCTGCTCGACATGGCCGCGATGCGTGATGATGATGTCATCTGCGACCTCGACGGCTTCGTCCTGGTCATGCGTGACGAAGATGCTCGTGATGCCGAGCTTGTGGATCGTCTGCCGCAGCCAGCCGCGCAGTTCCTTGCGCACCTTCGCGTCGATGGCCGCAAAGGGCTCATCGAGCAGCAGGAGCTCCGGCTCTGGCGCGAGCGCCCGCGCAAAGGCGACGCGCTGCCGCTGGCCGCCGGAAAGCTGCATCGGATAGCGATGGCCGAAGTCCTTGAGGCCGACGAGCTCCGTCAGTTCATCGACGCGCTCCTTGATCTTCGCGCTCGGCGCTTTCTGGATTTTCAGGCCGAACGCCACATTTTCGCGCACGGTCATATGGCGGAACAGCGCGTAGTTCTGGAACACGAAGCCGATGCCGCGCTTGCCTGCAGGCACGTCATTGACGCGGCGGCCGCCGATGAAGATGTCGCCGCTGTCGGGCGTCTCAAGCCCCGCAATCATGCGCAGGATCGTCGTCTTGCCGGAGCCAGAAGGGCCGAGGAGGCCGATCAGGCGGCCTTTTTCGATGGAAAATGATACATCGTTGCTTGCCTTGAATGAGCCAAACGATTTTTCGATATGATCGAGCCGGACTTCAATGTGATTCGGCATGGGTGAGCCCCCTTCTAGCGCGCCACTCGACGAGGTTCCTGAGGACGAGGATGACGACGGCCAGCAGCACGAGGATGGATGCGACGGCAAAGGCCGCCGTGAAGTTGTATTCGTTGTAAAGGATCTCGATGTGTAAAGGCAGCGTGTTCGTCTTGCCACGGATGTGGCCGGAGACGACGCTGACGGCACCAAACTCGCCCATGGCACGCGCCGTGCAGAGGATGACGCCATAGACGAGCGCCCACTTGATGTTTGGCAGCGTGACATGGCGGAAAATCTGCCAGCCGCTCGCGCCAAATGTCGCGGCCGCTTCCTCTTCATCGCGACCTTGCGCCTCCATGACGGGCACGAGTTCGCGCGTGATGAAGGGGAATGTCACGAAGATCGTCGCGATGATGATGCCCGGCACGGCGAAGACGATCGCGATATGTTCGGCGCGCAAAAGCGGGTAAATGGGACTCATGCGGCCAAACAGCATGACGAAGAACAGTCCGGCGACGACAGGCGAGATCGCAAATGGCAGGTCGATGAACGAGCCAATCAGCGATTTGCCATGGAAATCATATTTCGTCAGCAGCCATGCCGAGGCGAGGCCGAACGCCGTGTTGAGCGCGACGGCCAGCACGGTCGCTTCGAGCGTCAGAGAAAGTGCCTTGACGGCAAATGGTTCCGTGATGGCCTCTTGATACGCCTGCCAACCTTTGGAGAGCGCTTCGCTCGCGACGAGCACGAGCGGCAATACGAGCATGACGAGCAGGAACAGCGCCGCGAGCGCGATGAGCGCCCAAGCGAGCACGCCTTTTTTCTTTCGCATCCTTTTACACCCCCTGCCGATGCATGCGCAGTCGCTGATAGCCATTCAAGATGAGCAAGATGGCAAATGACAGCGCCATCATGACGATTGCAATCGCCGCGGCCGCCTGATAGTCAAACTGTTCGAGTTTTGCCATGATGAGGAGTGGCGCGATCTCCGTCTCATATGGCAGGTTGCCTGCGATGAAGACGACGCTGCCATATTCGCCGATGCCACGCGCAAAGGCAAGCGCAAAGCCGGTGAGGAGCGGCGACACGAGCTCGGGAAAGACCACGCGGCAGAATGTCTGCGATGGCGATGCGCCAAACATCGTCGCGGCTTCCTCGAGGCTCGGGTCGAGGTCGCGCAGCACGGGCTGCACGCTGCGCGCGACGAACGGGATGCCGACGAAGATCAGCGCGATCGTGATGCCGAGCCACGAGAACGCCGACGGGATGCCCGCCGCATAGAAGAACTGGCCGAGCCAGCCATTCTCCGCATAGAGCGTCGTCAGCGCGATGCCCGCGACGGCCGTCGGCAGTGCGAATGGCAGGTCGATGAGGCCGTCGAGCACGCGCTTGCCGGGGAAGTCGTAGCGCACGAGCACCCACGAAAGCAGCAGGCCGAACACGCCATTGACGAGCGCCGCCGCGAGCGACGTGCCAAAGCTCACCTCATAGGCATGGACGGCACGCGCGTCGAGCACGACATCGAGAAATTTCTCCATGCCCATGCCGCTTGCATAGAGCAGGAACGCCGCCAGCGGCAGCAGGAGAATCAAGGAGAGGTAGAAAAAGGTGATGCCAAATGTCATGTGAAAGCCTGGGATCACACGGTTCGTAGATTGCATCGAATCACCTCTTTTGCTATCGCACCCGCGGAAGGAACTCTGTGTTGTTTGTTGCGTCCTACAAGGGACTCCCACCACCGCTTCGCGGTCCCCCTCCCTCTAAGAGGGAGGCTGGAGTTTGAGTGCTGTTTACTCATTTCTTTTCGTAAATCTGGTCGAACGTGCCGCCATCGGCGAAATGTTCTTTCTGTGCTTTCTGCCAGCCGCCGAACGCTTCGTCAATCGTCACGAGTGTCAGCTGCGGGAACTGGTTCTTGTACTTTGCGGCGACTTCTTCATCACGCGGACGGTAGAAGTTTTTCGCGGCGATTTCCTGTCCCTCTTTGGAGTAGAGGTACTTGATATACGCCTCGGCGACCTTGCGCGTGCCTTTCTGATCGACGACTTCATCGACGACGGCGACAGACGGCTCGGCGAGGATGCTCAGAGACGGCACGACGATCTCGTACTTGTCGGGATCTTCCTGCACGGAGAGCAGCGCCTCATTTTCCCAAGCGACGAGCACATCGCCCTGGCCGCGCTGCACGAACGATGTCGTGGCGCCGCGCGCACCAGAGTCGAGCGCAACGACGTTCTGGAACAGCTTCTTGATGAAGCCTTTGACCTCTGCAGTATCGCCATTGAACTTCTTCTCGGCATATGCCCAGGCGCCGAGGTAGTTCCAGCGCGCGCCGCCCGACGTCTTCGGATTCGGCGTCACGACCTGCACGCCATCGCGGGTGAGGTCGTCCCAGTCGTGGATGTTCTTCGGGTTGCCTTTGCGCACGAGGAAGACGATCGTCGACGTGTACGGTGCGGAGTTGTTCGGGAACTTCGTGATCCAGTCCTTGTCGATGAGCCCTGTCGCTGCGATTTCATCCACGTCATACGCGAGCGCCAGCGTCACGACATCGGCTTCAAGGCCCTCGCGCACGGAGCGCGCCTGCTTGCCCGAGCCGCCATGCGACTGCGTGAAATTCACATGCTCGCCCGTTTCCTCTGTCCACTTCTTGGAAAAGCTCTCGTTAAACGCCTGATAGAGCTCGCGCGTCGGGTCATACGACACGTTGAGGAACGTCTGCCCGTCCGCGCTGTCGCCGCTGCTGGCCGCCGAATCGCCACCGCCGCATCCCGCCAGCACCCCCGTCATCATCAAAAGCCCCGTTGCAATCGCCAGCCACTTTTTCGCTTTCATACCCGATCACTCTCCTTTTTTATTCATATATGTTTACTAAATCAATAGGCGCAAAGAGCTTCCAACTTCCTTCGACTGCACAATCCTGTATATCTTCACGTCCTACCTTCGCCACACCTCCAGTCAGCTTCGCTGACAGCCCCCTCGGAGAGGGGGCCTGAGGTTGATGGTGCTCACGCGAGTCCGCCTTTTTCTACAACAAGATTCCATGTACCATCGCTGTTTTTATCCACCGACAGCACCTTGTGTCCTTCATCCTTCAGGCTGCGCGGCACGTTCTGGATCGGCTCGCCATCGTTGAGATGCACGCCGAGCCTTTGCCCGTCCTCGAGGTCTTCGAGCGCGACTTTGACTTTGACGAACGTGATCGGGCAGACGACATCGGTGATGTCGATCGTATCATCTACGTTTGTACTCATAAGACCGCCTCCACTTCTTTCTGGAATTTGTCCCAGCCGACGCGGTCGAGGCAGCTTGCGAAGCGCTCGCTCGGCTTTGCATGCTCCTCGAAGAATTTCAGCGTCACATCGACAATCTCATACAGTTTCGCTTCTTCAAAGACGATTGGCAGGAAATGACGGCCGATGGCGATGCGGTTGCCATAGAGACCGCCGAACGAGATGACGAACCCATGATCGCCGGTCCACGCATCCGTCGGGCAGCTCTTGATGCATTTGCCGCAGTAAACGCACTTGTCCTTGTCAAACGTGACGGTCTGCGCGTCCTTATCGACCGTGATGGCCTGCTCGGGGCAGACAGCGCCGCAGACGCCACAGTAGATACAAGCATCGCTCGACCATTTTGGCAGCACGCCGCCCTTGATGCCCATGTCGTTTTCCTCGGCCTTCAGGCAGTTGTTGTGGCAGCCCGTGAAACCAAACTTGAACTTGTGCGGCAGCTCGCGGCCGCCATAGCGCTTGTCAAATTCATTTGCGAGTTTCACGGTGTCGATGAGGCCGGACGGGCACGTCGCCGCGCCTTGACAGGCCGTGATCGTGCGGACGCGCGGGCCGCAGACGCCGACTTCGACGCCGCCCGCTTGGAGCGCGGCTTTGACGTTGTCGATGTCCTGCAGCTTGATGTATGGGATCTCGATGCCCTGGCGGCTCGTCAGATGCACATAGCCCTTGCCGTATTTTTCGGCGACCTGCTGCACTGTGCCGAGCTGCGCGGCCGTGAAATGGCCGCCGACCGATTTCAGGCGCATGGAGAAACAGTCTTTCTGTTTCTGCCGCATGAAGCCGCCTTTCTTGAGTTCCTTGTAATCTACTGCCATCGTGCTCTCCTCCTACATATCAATGAATACGCAAATCCTCTTTTGTGACGTTCTTGTCTTTATCGACGTGGAAACTGTTCAGCACTGGCTCGCCGCCGGCGAGCGAGAGGATGAAATAGCTTGCCGTGTGGTCGAAGGCAAGGCGCTTGTCCTCTTCACTCGGTCGCGAGGGTGTCGCAGGGTGGCTGTGCCAGTTGCCGAGGAGCTGCCAGCCCTTGGCACGCAGCTCCTTGACGGCCGCGAACTGTTCTTTTGGGTCGAGGGAAAAATGCTCGGCGCTCGCGTCGGTGTTCGTGAGGTAGAAGACCTGCTCCACAGTCTTTTCGTCACCGTTGATCGTGCCGCCCAAGAGGCCGCAGTCCTCGAGCGGAGTAGCGGCACGAGCGTGGCGAACCATTTCGAGGTAATCCGAAAGTTTCAAATGAACGATCATGCAGGCACCTCATTTCCGCAGGTCGCAGGCGGGCTGCTCGTAGTCGACGAGCTCCGTGATCGTCGGGGAGGCCCCGCAGACGGCGCAGTGCGGGTTGCGCGGGATCTTGACTTTGCGGAACGCCATTTTCAGCGCGTCGAACGTCAGGAGATAGCCTGTCAAGAGATCGCCGATGCCGAGAAGGTATTTCAGCGCCTCCGTCGCCTGCAGCGTGCCGATGACGCCGCCCATGACGCCGAGCACGCCGGCCTGCCGGCACGTCGGCACGGCATCTTTCGGTGGCATCGTCGGGAATACGCAACGGTAGCATGGCCCTTGCTCAGGCACATACGTCATGAGCTGTCCTTGGAATCGGATGATGCCGGCATGGACGAACGGTTTCTTTTCAAAGACGCATGCATCGTTGATCAGGAACTTCGCGGGGAAGTTGTCCGTGCCGTCGATGATGAAGTCGTAGTCCTGATCGCGGATGATGTCGCGGATGTTCGCCGACGTCACGAGCTCGTTGTACGTGTGCACATCGACGTCAGGGTTCATGGCCGCGATCGTTTCCTTGCCGGACTGGATCTTCGGCTTGCCGACGTCCGGCGTCTGATGGATGATCTGGCGCTGGAGGTTCGAGAGGTCGACGACGTCGAAATCGACGAGGCCGATCGTGCCGACGCCGGCCGCTGCGAGATACATCGCCGCCGGGGCGCCGAGCCCGCCCGTGCCGATGACGAGCACCTTGCCAGAGAGCAGCTTTTCCTGTCCCTTGCCGCCGACCTGCTGCAGGATGATGTGGCGCGAGTAGCGTTCGAGCTGTTCATTTGAGAGATGGCTCATCGTGCTCCGCCTCCCATGAAGTAGAGGAATTCAACCGTGTCGCCGTCTTTCACTATCGTCGATTCGAAGCCTGAATGATCGACGAATTCGCCATTGAGCTGCACCGTCACATATTCCGGCTGGTCCGCCTTGGCGACGACGAGCAGTTCCTTGACCGTGATCGGCTGCTCGATCTCGAGCGGCTCTCCATTGACTGTCAGTTTCATATGCGTGCCTCCAGGATTTTATACATATCACTTTTATATGTTTTATAACTTGTCGCTATTCTACAACACGCATGTGAAGTTGTCAACTAGAAAATTTTTGAAAACATATAAGTCTAAATGGTTTTTGTTGCTTGCACGGTTCTGCAAAAGTGTGATGCTGTTTGGCGTTCGCGTTTGTCTTTTCTTTCACGTACTCGCCTATGAGTTGACAAAAATCCACGGACGAAACAATTACTTTTCTAGAAAATGTCCATTTCTACTTGCAATTCTGTCAAGATGTGCTAGTATATGACACGTCGATAGAAAGTGACAACTTTCACGTGAAGAAAAGCACGTGAAGGATTGCACAAAATGACGCAGATCGCGTACAAGGGATATCAGGGAACCGCAGTTCAAGCCTAGGAGGATGTTATCCATGCCAGAGAAGAAACCACATGTCGTCATCGTTGGTGCCGGCTTCGGCGGCATCAAGCTCGCAAAGACGCTTGGAAAAGAAAACGTCGAGATCACGCTCGTCGACCGTCACAACTTCCAGCTCTTCGCGCCGCTGCTGTACCAGGTCTCGACGGCCGTGCTCTCGGAGGATGAGATCGCATATCCTGTACGCTCGTTCTTCCGCGACTATCCGAATGTCGAATTCTTCATGGCAAAGGCCGAAGGCGTCGACCAGGCACGCCGCGTGTTGCTGACGAACCATGGAGAGATCCCGTACGACTATCTCGTGCTCGCCGCTGGTTCGACGACGAACTTCTTCGGTATGGAGAGCGTCGAACGCAACAGCTATGGTATGAAGACGCTGCAGGAAGCATTGCACATCCGCAACCATGTGCTCCACATGTTCGAGCGCGCGAACAAGCGCGAGGACAGCGAAGAGGAGCGCCGCCGCATGCTGACGTTCGTCGTCGTCGGCGGTGGCCCGACGGGCATCGAGGAAGCCGGCGCACTCGCAGAACTCGTCGCTGTGCAGAAGAAAGAGTACCATCACCTCAACTTCGATGAAGTCAGCGTCAAGCTCATCGAGGCGACGCCACATGTCCTGCCGATGCTCACGCAGGACTTGCAGGGCGAAGTCGTTCGCGTGCTCCGCAGCAAGGGCGTCGATGTCATGCTCGACACGCAGGTCATGGACAATGACGGCAACAACCTGAAGCTCAAAGATGGCAGCGTCATCCCGACAAAGACCGTCATCTGGGCGGCTGGCGTCAAGGCCGTGCCGTTTATCGCGAAGTGCGGCGCCGAAGTCGATCGCGGCGGCCGCATCGTCACGGAGGAAAACCTCCTCGTCAAGGGCAGCGACCGCGTGTTCGCCATCGGCGACTGCGCACATTTCCAGCTCGAGGGCATGAAGCGTCCGCTCGCGACGATCGCGCCGGTCGCGACGCAGGGCGCACTCGTCTGCGCGCGTAACATCATGCACAGCGTCCGCGGCGAGGCGCTTGAGAAGTTCGAGTACCATGACCTTGGCACGATGGCGACGATCGGCCGCGGCCGCGCCGTTATCCAGAATGGCAGCTTCAAGATGAAGGGCTTTTTCGCCTGGGTCGGCTGGATGTTCGTCCACCTCTTACGCCTCTCCGGCGCGCACACGAACATCACGGTCTGCCTCAAGTGGTTCTGGAACCTGTTCTCCGGCCTGCGCCTCGGCCGCATCATCACGAACATCCAGCTCGACGATGGCAAGAAACGTTGAAATTTTGTCCGAAATAGTGAACAGGATGTCTTGCACAAAAAGATTTTTGTGCTATAATAAGGCCTGTAGATGAGCAAAGGAGCCCAGGATGTATTCCGTGGGCTCTTTTGTGTAAATGTAGGGTGTAAAGAAAGCGGGGATCTTATGTTCCAGTGGAAGAAACTTCTCACCGTCGGCGCGCTCTGCGTCGCGTCCGTCATGACGCTTGCCGGCTGCGGCGGCCAGCAGGCAGCAACGTCGTCCTCTTCGAGCTCTGGCTCGGGGGCTGTGCAGACGATCAAGGTCGGTTCGGCCATCGATTTTGCGCCATTCGAGTTCCAGGATGAAGGGCAGGCAGAGTATCAGGGCTTTGACATGGATCTCATCCGCGCCATCGGCAAGGAGATGGGCGCCGAAGTTGAGATCAGCAACATCGGGTTCGATGGCTTGATCCCGGCGCTGCAGGCCAAGACAGTCGACGTTCTGATCTCTGGCATGACGATCAACGATGAGCGCAAGCAGAACGTCACGTTCTCCGATCCATATTATGAATCTGGCCTGACGATGGTCGTCCGCGAAGACGAGCAGTCCATCAAGACCTTCCAAGACCTCAAGGGGCACAAGGTCGCCGTCCAGATCGGCACGACGAGCGCGAAGGAAGTCAAGAAGATCGAGGGCGTCGAGGTCAAGGAATTCAATACGCCGGCGGACTGCTTCATGGAGCTGAAAACGGGCGGCGCGGACGCGGTGGTCAACGATCGTCCGGTCAGCGAATATTTCATCACGAAGAGCGGCCAGACGGGTGTCAAGGAGCTCGAAGAAAAGCTCACGTCTGAAAACTACGGCATCGCCGTTGCCAAGGACAACACGGAGCTCGCGACGAAGATCAACGACGCACTCAAAAAGCTCAAGGAAAATGGCGAATACGACAAAATCTATGCGAAATGGTTCGGCGGCGCGAAGAAGTAACGCGCAGCAGACAAATACAGATCAAAACAGCGGCAGATCCTTCTTTGGAGCGATCTGCCGTTGTTTTTGGGAGGAAACGATGAATAAAATTATTTTTTTGGATATTGATGGGACGCTTGTGACGTACGAGAACAAGATTCCCAAAACGGCAGTGACAGCGATCCGCAAGGCGCGGGCGGCCGGCAACCGGGTGTATCTCTGCACAGGGCGCTCGGAAGCGGAAGTGTACGGCGAAATCTGGGACATTGGCGTGGACGGCCTGATCGGCGCGAATGGCAGCTATGTGAAGGATGGTGACGAGGTCGTCCTCTGGAATCATCTTTCCGGAGATGACTGCCGCCATATTGTCGACTGGCTGCACGCGCGAGGCCTGGAGTTTTATCTTGAGGCGAACAGCGGCCTGTATGGTTCGGAGCGTTTCGAGACGGCGGCAGAGCCGTCCATCAAGGAATATGTGGGAAGAAAGGGCCGTGATAACCGTCATGTGAAGGTGCGCGACGTGTTTCCAGAAATGATTTTCGGTGCAGAGCTTTACCGTGACGATGTCAACAAGATCAGTTTCCTGCTCCGCAGCTATCAGGATTATCTGGATGCGGAAAAAGAATTTCAGGGCTTCAAGGTCGGTACGTGGGGCGGCGCTGGCGAAACGGCGCTGTTTGGCGATGTCGGTGTCAAGGACATGGACAAGGGCGTTTCCGTGGATGCTCTCTTGCGGCATATTGGAGCTGATCTCAAGGATACGTATGCATTTGGCGATGCGAAAGTCGATCTGCCCATGCTGGAGAAATGTGCGGTTGGGATTGCCATGGGCAATGGTGGCCCGGAGATCCGGGCAGCGGCGGATTATGTGACGGATGATGTTGACAAGGACGGTCTCTATCATGCGTTTGAGCATTTTCGTCTGATGTGATAAAACGGGAAAACGGGGCTGTTGCAGTTTGTAAAATAACTGCAACAGCCCCGTTTTTATGCTGTGATATGCGGTTTTACGGTTTTAAAATCAGAACCAGACGCGTACACCGGCCCACGGGCCATCGAGCTTGAACTGGCCATAGTCGTCATCGTGATCGATCTTGAGGTCGATGATGCGGTAACCTGCCTGGACGTCGACGTTGTCAGCCGGGAAGTAGGAGAGGCCGAGCTCGCCGTCGAAGATATGGCCGTAGCTACCGAGCGGCAGGCCGGCGATGGAGGCATGAGCCGAAAGGTTGCTGCCGATAGCTGCCGTAGCCTTGAAGCCAATCATCGGAACAGGTGCCGTGAAGTCGACGCTCTCGCTACGATGAGCCGTGTAGGACGTGCTGCCATTCGTGGCGCGTGCGTCGCCTTTGACCTCTGCTTTCCAATACATGGCTGCGATGCCATAGCTCCAATCAACATGGACGTTCGGTGTATGGACGAGCGGATTCGTGACATCGAACTTCAGATAGTCGAAGTCGAGATCCGTCTTGGCCTTGCCGTTGTACTCATAATCGTTGACCTTGATCGGCTCAGCTGCGAGGTTTGCCGTGCCGTCCGTGCTGAAGTGGAGGTAGTCGAGCTTCATGTTGCGATAGGCGAGCAGGAGCTCTGGCGAGTTCGAATGCTCATCGATGTTCAACGTGTCGACGAGATCGACGTTGCTGCTCGAATAGTATTTCTGGATGTCGTCGGACTTGACCTTCGCCGTGAGTTTCGGATGGAAGTAACGTGCCGTGACAGAGAACTGCTGGTCGGAGTTGCGGTTGTCATCAAAGAGTTTTGCATCTTCATAGACAACGGACTTGGACTCTTTTGCGTTGTCAAAAACAGCTTCTTCTGCAGCAGCCGTATCTGCCGTTTCCGTCGTATCTTCAGCGACCGGAGCAGCGGAAGCCGTTGCAGCAAAGGCGCTCATCGCGAGAGCCAAAGCGAGAGTAGATTTCTTCATGTGGATCGTCCTTTCCTAAAATCGATACCCAACTTTCCGTGTTCCCTCAGAAATTTACCCATGATTCCCATGGTTTCCCTGATATTGAACAAGTAAAGCATAAAGCATTTTAATGATAATTGCATTAAAATGCAAAAAGGGGGGTAAACGTCCTATTTATCGCTAGCGATTGCATAGGAAGCATGAGGTCAACGACTAAGGTCATATATTCGTAGGAGGAAGTAGAGCTGCTCGTAGACGTCTTTCGTGCCGATGACGGGTTCGAGCAGGCTCTCAGCCTTTTTGAGGCGGTAGCGGATCGTGTTCGGATGCTGGTAGAGCGCAGTGGCGGTCTTCGAGATCTCGCCGTGATGCTGGACGTAGGCGCGGCAGGTGTCGAGAAGGCTCGACGTGTATTTTTCGTCATAATGCTGGAGGATGGAGACGGCGTCATGAGCGATGGTGTGGAGCGTCTCGTCGCGGCTCATAGGGAACAGCAGACGGTGGATACCAAGGGAAGCGTAGCTCATCGGCGTCCCTGTGATGCGTGCTATCTGGCAAGCGTCGATGCTCTGCTGAATGGCCGTCGGCAGAGCGTGGAATGTCGGCAGCGCCTCGCTGCTGCCACAGTAAAATTCCGCGAGCCGTGTGTCATAGCGCGAGAGGAGTTTTTGGCAGAGCACTTCGGGCACGGAAGGCAGTGTGGCTTCACTGTTGGTGTAGAGCACGAGCAGGCCGTTCCGGTATTTGCGATACGTGACATTGTCGAGCGCCTGGCTACTGTATTGCTTGTACGAGAGACGCGCGAGGAACGAAGCAACTTCGCGCGGCGAACCGGGGTAGCGGCGGTGGATGAGGTAGAACGATGTCACGTAACGCTGGAATGATGGATTGATCTCGCGCACGGCGGCCTCGATGGCATAAGGGGATCGGGCAGGCGCGAGCAGCTCGTGAATCTGTTGCTCATTCTGCTGATGACTCTGTTGGAGTTTCATGACATCGTTGAAGTTGACGATGATGTCTTCCATGAACGCGCCGTCGAACAGGAAGAGTGGCAAGTCGTGCGCGTCGCAGAACGCAAGGACGTCATCGGGCAGCTCGGTGTAGAACACCGTCTTGACGGCGATAGCCGTGACGGCGCGCGCAGCGAGCTTTTCAAAGCTCTTTTTGATTAGGGATGGATCATCCTTTGCAAAGAACAGCGACGTTAGCACGAGATCGTCAGGGTGAAAGACGTCGAAGTTGCGGCTCATCCACTCGTATTCGAGGATGTCGACGTTGCGGACTTCGCGCGAGAGGCCTGTGAGGCCGGCGACGAGGTGGAAGTTCTGAAAAATCGGGAGTTCGAGGAGTTCTTTGAGGCGGATCATAATATTCTTCCTTTCTGAAAGGAAATGTTTCCTCTATGATAGGACGTTTTCGCACTTTCGACAAGCGAATTTTCGAAAATCTTGGAGAAATCGCAAAAAATCGCGCAGATTTTTGGTGATTTGTACATAGACGCAGGGACGTAATTCGATTATACTGGAACTATCAAAAATGACATAGCAAAAGGCAGTGCCGCCTGAGAAACCTCATTTGTGGGGGCTTCTCAGGCGGCGTTTTTTTTCGAGGGGAGAGGATTTACCATGAGCCGCTTTATCAGCAAACGCTACAAAGATATCACGCCATACATCCCAGGCGAACAGCCGAAAGACCGTGTCTATATCAAACTCAATGCGAATGAGACATCATGCGAGCCAGCGCCAGGCGTGAGACGCGTACTCGAGAGTTCGCGCATGCGAAACCTCGGTCGCTATACAGAGCCGACGGCGCTCGAAATGAGGAAGCTCGCCGCCAGCCTCCACGATGTCCGCCCAGAGGAAGTGCTTGCGGGCAATGGTTCGGACGAGATCCTCGGGTGGATCTTCCTGACATTCTTTGAGAGTGCGAGCGTCTGTTATCCCGACATTACGTATGGTTACTACGAGAGTCTCGCTGTCGGCCTCGGCATCGAGCATCACGAAGTGCCGCTGCTCGAGGATTTCACACTCGATGTTGATGCGCTCTGCAAAGAGAAGAGCCATATCGTCATCGCAAACCCGAATGCGCCGACGGGCCACATGGTGCCCGTGCGTGACATCGAGCGCATCGTTGCGGCAAACCCAGACCGCATCGTCGTCGTCGATGAGGCGTACATCGATTTCCACAATGAAAGCTGCCTGCCACTCATCCACAAGTATGACAATCTGCTTGTCGTGCAGACGATGTCAAAAGCCTACGCACTCGCTGGTGCGCATATCGGTTTTGCCTACGGCTGCGAGAGCCTGATCCACGATCTCGACTGCGTGCGAGGCGTCATGAACCCGTACAACATCAGCGACATCACGATGGCTGTCGGCTGTGCGGCGCTGCTCGATCAGGCATATCTTGAGGCGCATGTGCGTGATGTCGAGGAAGCGCGCGACTATACGACGACGGAGCTCCGCAGCCTCGGTTTCACGGTGCTCGATTCACGGACGAATTTCATCTTTCTCGAGCATCCCTACCTTTCGGGCGAAGAGTACGTGCGGGAACTCCGGGTGCGCGGCATCCTCGTGCGGCGCTATCCATCGATGAAACGCGCAGAAAACTACGTGCGCATCACGATCGGTACGCTCGAAGAAATGCAGGCCGTTGTTGCGGCGACACGCGAGATCCTGCTCTGCATGGCTGCTTGAGGAGGAATCTATATGAAGAGAATCGTCCTGTTCTGCGATTATCCGCAGGCCATGGATGAAAGCTATGCTTGGCAACGCAACGAGATCTTGCAGGCGTATCCGGACGCGGATGTCCGGGTTGTTCCCTATGCTTCTCCGCAGCAGCTGCGCGCGGAGCTTTCCAAGGCCGATGCGCTCGTGACAGCATTCCTGCCGATCACGCGCGAAGTGCTCGCGGCCGCGCCGCACCTGCGCATCGTGTCCATCCATGCGACGGGCTATGGCAATGTCAATGTCGAAGCCGCACGGGATCTCGGCATTGCCGTCACAAATGTGCCAGACTATTGCACAGAAGAAGTCGCTGAGCACACGCTTGCGCTGATGCTTGCGCTCGCACGTCATCTTAAAGCATACGATCATCACGTAAATGAAGGATTTTCGTGGCAGTTTGAATCGGAAAAAAGGCTGCACCGTCTCTGCGGGCGGTGTCTCTGCCTGTTTGGCTGGGGTCGCATCAGCCGCAGGGTTGCACAGCTCGCACAGGCCTTCGGCATGGATGTCGGCGTCGTCTCGCATCATCTGACCGATGCGGCGGCGAAGGCGGCGGGCGTTCGCCATGTCACAAAGGAAGAAGCATTTGCGACGGGGGACATTCTTTCCAATCATATGGCCGAGGCGCGCGAAAATTATCATTATTTTTGCCGCGAGGCCTTCGCAGCCATGGCGCGCACGCCGATCTTCCTCAATGTCGGCCGCGGCAGTGCCGTTGATGAAGCAGCGCTTGTCGAAGCACTCGATGCTGGCAGGATCGCAGGTGCAGGGCTCGATGTGCTTCAGACGGAGAATCCCGACCTCGCGCACAGCCCGCTGCGCGGCCGCTCTAACGTCATTCTGACGCCGCATGCCGCGTTCTACTCCGAAGAATCGCATCATGCACTCGCGGCACAGTCCGTACAGAATATCCTCGATTTCTTCGCTGGGCAGCCGATTGAAAACCTGGCTTGAATTCCATGCTTCCCTCTCCGAGGGAGGGGGACCGTGAAGCGGTGGTGGGTGTGTCGAAGGTAGGCTTTGACAAGATGGAGAAAATTCTGGTCGAAGGTGTGACGTTAGTATGATTGATAAAATTCCTGACTTTTCCACCGAAATGGAATCCCTGACGAAATCCCTCGTCCGCATTCGCAGTGTCAATGGCACGGCGGGGGAGCGCGAGGTCGCGGAGTTCATCCTGCGCTGGCTGCGTTCCTTTCCGTATTTCACAGTGTATCCTGAGCGGGCGTTCGCGCAGGAGATTCCTGGTGATGCGCTCGGGCGCGAGAATGTCTTTGCCTATGTGCATGGCACGAAGGCGGCAAAAGATGGAACATCGCGCAAAGCAATCGTGTGGCACGGTCATATTGACACGGTCGGCACGGAGGACTTCGGCGCGCTCGAACCATGGGCGCATGATCCCGATGCGCTGCTCGAGAAGCTGCTGGCGTCCGACCTGCCGGATGCCGTGCGCAACGACCTCGCAACGGGCGACTGGATGCCCGGGCGCGGTGCCTGCGACATGAAGAGCGGCGATGCCGTGTTCCTCGTGTTGCTGAAATACCTCAGCGAGCACACGGATGCATTTTCCGGCACGGTCGTGCTCTCGCTGAACTGCGTCGAAGAAAACGAGCATACGGGCATCCTGCATGGGCTCGACGTCCTTGATGAACTCAAGGAACGCGAAGGGCTAGACTATCTCTTTGCCATCAACAATGACTATATCTGCCCGCTCTACGACGGCGATCCCGTGCGTCATCTCTATGCTGGTGCTGTCGGCAAGCTCCTGCCATGCGTCTACATCCATGGCTGCGAGACGCATGTCGGCCAGTGCTTCGAAGGATTTGATGCGAGCGTCGCGGCAGCCGAAGTCGTGCGGCGTCTCAACTACAATACGGAACTCTGCGATGGCTATCGCGGCGCGTATACGTTGCCGCCATCCGTGCTGAAGCTCGCGGATCTCAAAACGTCGTACAACGTGCAGACGGCGCAGGAAGCATGGGCGTATTTCAATTATTTCGTCCATGCCGCAAGTGTGACGGACATTCTCGAAAAGCTGCAAGCGATCGTGGCGGATGCCATGCGCACCGTTGCCATGCGCATCGACGACGAGGCCGCACACTATGCAGAGCTCGCGCATCAGTCGCTCACAAAATCGAACTTCCAGCCAGAGATCTTGAGCTATGAAGAACTCGTGGCGGCTGTGCGCGAAAAAAGGGCAGAGCTTGACGATGAACTCGCGGCGATGGCGCGGAAGCTCCGTGCCGAGGGGCGCGACTTGCGCGAAATCTCTTTGACGCTCGTGCGCCATCTCGTGCGCGAGCTCCATCCCGCGCGGCCGCTGGCTGTTGTGTTCTTTTCGGCACCGTATTGCCCAGCAAACACGTTGCGGCAGGACGTGTCAGAGGAACAGGCGCTCTACGTGAAGATCGAACAGCTCGCGCAAGCCATCGGCGAAGCGACAGGCGAGCAGTTCGATCTCCAGCCATTCTTCCCGAGCCTTTCCGATTCGAGCTATCTCAAGATCGACGACACGCCAGCTTCCGTCGCTGCGCTCTATCGCAACCTCCCCGGCGGAAAGACGATTTCCCCTGTCCCAACGGAACGAATCCGCAGCCTTTCCATCCCCGCCATCGACTTCGGCTGCTACGGCAAAGACGCGCACAAGTGGACGGAACGCATGTACAAGCCATATACGTTCCATGTGCTGCCGCAGTTGATCTTGAAAGCGGTCGCGGAGTTCCTTGGAAAATAATGGAAGCTATTTGCCTGACGGCAAATGGCTAAAATATCCGTAAGCGCTAAAGCGCTAACGGCTCTTTTAGAAAGAAGCGATATTCATGTTTGTCAAAAATGGCACGGGCGTCCTGAAGCGCGTCCTCCTTTCCAAACCGCAATACCTCAAAGCCGCCCCTATCAACGAGATCGCGCGTAAGTGGGCGCCGGAGCTCGATGTGGCGAAGATGCTCCATGAGCACGAGCTCGTCGTCCAGGCCTATCACGATGCGGGTGTCGCGACGGATTTCCTCGAACCCGATGCGGCGCGTCCGAATTCCGTCTTTGCCCGTGATTTTGGCGGCTGCGTGCGCGAGGGGTACATCCTCGGCCGTTTCCGTGAGCCGCTGCGCTATCAGGAGCACACGGATTATGAGCGACGCATGCAGGAGCTCGGCGTGCCGGTCCTTGTCGAAGTAAAGGAAGGTTTGTTCGAAGGTGGCGACTTCATGTTCCTCGACGAGCATACGATCGCGCTCGGCATGTTTGCGCGCACGAATGCGAAAGGATTTGAGGAAATCAAAGCCGGCCTTGCACCGTATGGCTACGACGTGCTGCCCGTGCCCGGCCCAGAGGCATACCTTCACCTCGACATGTGTTTCAACCTCGTCGACGACCACATCGCCGTCGCGTATCCTGGCGCTCTGCCTGATGATTTCCAAAAGGAACTTAAAAAGCGCGATATCGAGATCGTTCCCGTGCCAGAGGAAGCGATCTTTGCGCATGGTTGCAACTTGCAGGCGATCGGTGATCATCGCGTGCTCTCGCTGGCGCGCAACACGAAGGTCAACGAGGAGCTTCGGAAGCGCGGCATGACAGTCATCGAGCTCCCCGTCACGGAGATTCTCAAAGCCGGTGGCGGCCCTCACTGCATGACATTCCCACTGAAGCGCATCTGATGCAGGTTTTCATTGACAGGGGCGCGGCAGTGTAATAGAATAAAAAAATATGAATCCTGTATAAATATAAATCCAGAGGTTTGGTGACTTTTATGAATTTCAACTTCGACCTCGTTGTCAACTCGTTCCCGCTGTTGCTTTTGGGCGCGGGCGTCACGATCAAGATCACGGTTATGTCCGTCGCGCTCGGCGTCATCATCGGCTTGTTCGTCGGCATTGCGCGCATCTGCCGCATCCGGCCGATCCGCATGCTTGCGGCCGTCTATGTCGACTTCTTCCGCGGCACGCCGCTACTCGTACAGATCTTTTTGTTCTACTTCGCCGTGCCAGTCATCACGGGACAGCGCATCGACCCCTATGTCGCGGCCGTCGGCTCGTGCGGCATCAACTCCGGCGCGTATGTCGCTGAGATCGTTCGCGCGGGCATCCAATCCATCGACGATGGCCAGATGGAGGCCGGCCGCTCGCTCGGCATGACGTGGACGCAGACGATGCGCTACATCATTGTGCCACAGGCCATGAAACGCGTTATCCCGCCGCTCGGCAACGAGTTCATTGCGCTCCTCAAAGACTCGTCCCTCGTCTCCGTCATCGGTTTCGAAGAACTCACGCGCCGCGGCCAGCTCATCATCGCAAAGACGTATGGCTCGCTCGAGATTTGGTTCAGCGTCGCCATCATCTATCTTGCGATGACGCTGACGATTTCGCGCTTCGTTGCATTCTTGGAAAAGAGGTACAACCCCGATGATCGACATTGAGAACCTGCACAAATCCTTTGGCGACGCCCATATCCTGAAAGGCATCGACCTCCATATCAAGGAAAAGGAAGTCGTCGTCATCATCGGCCCGTCTGGTTCGGGCAAGAGCACGCTGCTGCGCTGCATCAACTTCCTCGAAGTGCCGACAGATGGCACAGTCGCTGTCGACGGCATCCTACTAAACGGCGAGGCGAACATCAATGACGTCCGCAAGGAAGTCGGCATGGTGTTCCAGCGCTTCAACCTGTTCCCACACATGACGGTGCTTGAGAACATCATGCTCGCGCCGATGAAGGTGCGCCATATCGCAAAGGAAGAAGCCGAAGAGACCGCGAAGAAGCTCCTCGCGCGCGTTGGCCTCGCCGACAAAGCTGAGAGCTATCCGCCACAGCTTTCAGGCGGCCAGCAGCAGCGCGTCGCCATCGCGCGCGCCCTCGCGATGAAGCCGAAAGTCATGTTGTTTGACGAACCGACGTCGGCGCTCGACCCTGAGATGGTCGGCGAAGTCCTCGACGTCATGAAGAGCCTCGCGGAAGACGGCATGACGATGGTCATCGTCACGCACGAAATGGGCTTTGCGCGTGAAGTCGGTGACCGTGTGCTGTTCGTTGATGGTGGTCAGATCCTCGAGCAAGGGACACCGGATGAAGTCTTCAATCATCCGAAGGAAAAGCGCACGCAGGACTTCCTGTCAAAAGTCCTCTGAGGCAGGCAGGATGTCTTATTTTCAGAGTTTTTTTGAACGAAAGGACAACGAAACCTTCCATTGACAGCACCATGTGGAAACCGTATAATGGATATGTGACCGGCACACGCGGTCACATATCGCATTTTTAGGAGGAATCATCATGGTCGGCAAAGTAAAATGGTTCAGCGCAGAAAAGGGATACGGATTCATCGCTCGCGAGGACGGCGACGATGTGTTCGTCCACTTCTCTGCGATCCAGGATGAAGGGTTCAAGACGCTCGATGAGGGTCAGGATGTCGAATTCGACATCGTCGAGGGCGCACGCGGCCCGCAGGCCGCAAACGTTGTCAAGACGGCCTGAGCGCACGAAAGACGAAAGATCAGCCTTCCCGCATGGGAGGGCTTTTTGTTTTCCTGCGTTTTCATTCATTTTGTTTCCTTCTATTCAGAAAATTTTTGGAGACAGGAAGGAATTTGCATGACGCTATCGAATATAACAAGTACAAGCACAGGAACATGAGAAAGGGGATGTGTCTTATGGCAACATTCACAATCAGAGGCAAGAATATCGAGATCACTCCTTCGCTTCGTGAGTACGTCGAGAAGCGCGTCGGCAAAGTAACGAAATACTTTGAAAAAGTCGGTGAGATCACTGTGCTCCTCACCGTCTCAAAAGGTCGTCATATCGTCGAGGTGACGGTCCCCATCCAGGGCGGCATCGTCCTGCGCGGCGAGGAAGCCACCATGGACATGTATACATCCATTGATCTGGTGGTCGAGAAACTCGAGCGCCAGATTCATAAGCAGAAGACGAAGCTCGCACGCCGCTTCCGTGCTGGCGGCTTCAAGGCCGAAGTCCTCGAGGAGCAGGAGAAAGATCATCCCGTCGACAAGCGCGATGAAAGTGCCGAATACCCGGTCGTCAAGACGAAACGCTTCGTCGTGAAGCCGATGGACGTTCAGGAAGCCATCATGCAGATGAACCTCCTCGACCACAACTTCTTCGTGTTCCGCGACAGCGAGACGGAGGAAGTCAACGTCGTCTACCGTCGCACGGACGGTAACTACGGCCTGATCGAGTCCGGCAACTGAGAAAGATTGATCGGCTGAGATAATCGAAGATTCGCAGGGGACTGCCCACGCAGGAGCGTGCGGCAGTCCTTTTTGTTTTCCATGTACGTTTACTTTTGATGCAGTACGGGCAGGGGAGGATCCGTCATCATGAAAATCATCGCCATCTCGATGGTGAAAAATGAAATGGACATCATCGAGAGCTTCGTGCGTCATACGCTGAGTTTTGCCGATGAGCTTTTGATTTGCGACCATCAGAGCACGGATGCGACGCGGGACATCTTGGAAAAACTTCGTGCCGAGGGGTTGCCGCTCGACATCCGCACGGAGTATCGTGCGGCACATGTGCAGGCAGAAGTCATGAGCAACTTTCTCCGCGAAGCGGCGGAAGAGCGCGGCGCCGACCTCATCGTGCCGCTCGATGCCGATGAGTTCCTGCTGCCGAAAACGCCAGGCGACGTTCGTGCGTCCCTCGAGGCGCTTTCGCCAGAAGGTGTTTACAGCGTGAACTGGCAATTTTATGTGCCGGTTGGCGGAACAGAGGCGGAGTTCTTGCTGACGCGGCCGTTGCGCCGCGTGCCAGGGAAAGATGAATGTTTCAAGTGCATCGTGGGCGGTGCAGCAGCGCGGCGGGAGCGGCTGTGCCTGGTCGAGGGGAGCCATTCCGCTTACAAACGTGACGACCCGCATCACTGGTCGGTCCCGATGGAGCGCTTCGATGGGACGCTGGCGCATTTTTACTGGCGAAGCGAGGAGCAGTTCCGCGCGAAAGCTGTCGTCGCATGGATGAACATCGCTGCGAAATATTCTGTCGATGCGGTTGCCGGGGGAGGATACCGGGCGATTTCGGCAAAGGCGGCGGCGGGAAAAACACCATCGTGGCAGGAACGCTATCCGGTCACGGAACCAGCGAATCTCCAGGGATATGCAAAGATGCAGGCGCTCCGCTACAGCGATGGGACGCGGCCAGATGCATTCCAGAATCTCGTCGCGGCTGGAAATGTGCTCGCAGAGAATTATGCCATCTTGCAGGCGGAAGAAAAACAGGCACACGTGACGTCTGTCGTGCCGTTCTTTGGAGAGGAAGCACCGTTCCGGAAGAGTTTGTCATCCGTTTGCGACGAGGCGTTCCCGCGTCATGAAATTCTTGTTCCCGTGATGGCAGGGGCGCTTTCTCCGTCTCTTGCGAAGTCGCTCATGCGCCTGGCCGCTGCGGGAAAGATTTCCATCCTTGGAGATGCACGGCTGACCGGTGGTGATATTTTTGATGCGCTGCAAACGCGGGCGACCGGAGATTTTGTGGAATGGGTGCTGCCCGGCGAAACGGTCGTACCGCAGAAGCTCCGCGCGATGGTGGCGAGCATCTTGCTGCAGGATGAGGCGCTGGCGTTTTATATTTCGGACGGGGCGGAGGAAGCAGCGGCCGCCGTGCCTCCTTATCACTCGCTCGGCGCCACCCTGGAAGATAATGTCGCGCGCATCACGACGGCGGTTTGTTATCAGTGGATGCTTCACTATGGCGTGGTGCCGCAGGGCGGCATGAGTGCGTTGCTGCTGCGCAGGGAGCACATGGATGATTGCCAGTGGTTTCGCTCGTGCATGATGGATGGGCATCCTGTTTTGTTCTCGATGTTTCGCGCGCTCTTGCTGAGCCCTGCCATCAAGGATTATGATTTTGTGGGAGTGATGGTCAGCTGCTATCATGGCCCATCGCCAAAGATGACGCTTCCAGAGCAGGCGCTTCACCAGCTTGTCTGGGGCAGATTCTTGCAAGAAGAAGGCCAGGATCTTTCTGAGAAGCAGCGCGGCGAGGCAGAAGAGCGATTCCGTAGGAACGGCATCCAGCTCCTCACGCAGGCGCTTGAAGCAGGGGAAGACACGGGAACAGGCCTTTGGCAAGCCTATCAGGCGATGCTGCGTGATGCATGATGCAGGGGCTTTTGTTGACTTATAAGGAACGGTTTGATAGAATTAATCGGTAGATTTTACAACGCAGAGCGGATAAAATTTCCCATAGAATAGATTCCTTCGAGGAGTGGATACATTTGCTGGGTTTTCTGAAACGATTCCTGGGTGACAACAACGACCAGTACATCGCGGCCTATCAGAAGGTCGTCGAGAAGATCAATGCGCTTGAGCCGGAGATGCAGGGGCTCACGGACGCCAAGCTCACGGGCAAGACGGACGAGTTCCGCGAGCGGCTCGCAAAGGGCGAGACGCTTGATGACATCCTGCCCGAGGCATTCGCAGTCGTGCGCGAGGGCTCGCGGCGCGTGCTCGGCATGCGTCATTTCGACGTGCAGCTGATTGGCGGCATGTGCCTGCATGACGGCCGCATCGCCGAGATGCGCACGGGCGAAGGCAAGACGCTCGTCGCGACGCTGCCGGTCTATCTCAATGCATTGACGGGCAAAGGCGTCCACATGGTCACGGTCAACGATTACCTCGCAAAGCGCGACTCGGAGTGGATGGGCCGCCTCTACCGCTTCCTCGGCCTTTCGGTCGGCCTGATTGCGCACGACATGGACTTCCCGGAGCGCAAGTTCGCCTATAGCTGCGATGTCACGTTCGGCACGAACAACGAGTTCGGTTTCGACTACCTGCGCGACAACATGGTCATCGACGAGCGCCAGATGGTGCAGCGTCCGCTCCACTATGCCATCGTCGACGAGGTGGACTCCATCCTGATCGACGAGGCGCGCACGCCGCTGATTATTTCGGGCCCGGGCCAGAAATCGACGGACATCTACGTCAAGATGGCGCATGCCGTTGCCGGCCTCAAAGAGGGTGTGGACTACAAGGTCGACGAGAAGCAGAAGACGATCTCGCCAGCCGACAGCGCCGTGCCGAAGATCGAGAAGCTCATCGGCGTACAGAACCTCTATGCACCGGAGAACATCGAATACTCGCATTGTTTCACGGCCGCCTTGCGCGCGAAAGCGCTCATGAAGCGCGACCGCGACTACATCGTCAAAGATGGCGAAGTCATCATCGTCGACGAGTTCACGGGCCGCGTCATGCCGGGACGCCGTTTCAGCGACGGCCTGCATCAGGCCATCGAGGCGAAAGAGGGCGTCAAGGTCCAACGCGAGAGCCAGACGCTCGCGACGATTACATTCCAGAACTATTTCCGCATGTACGACAAGCTGGCCGGCATGACGGGCACGGCGAAGACGGAGGAAGACGAGTTCCTCAAGATCTACAATCTGCCGGTCATCGTCGTCCCGACGAACAAGCCTGTGCGCCGCGTCGACTATCCGGATGTCATCTATAAGACAAAGCGCGCGAAGTACAAGGCCGTCGGCAAGGCCGTGCAGGAAATCCATGCGAAAGGCCAGCCCGTGCTGATCGGCACGACGTCGATCACGCAGTCGGAAGAACTCAGCACGATTCTGCATCATCTCGGCATCGAGCATAACGTGCTCAACGCGAAGAATCATGAGCGCGAAGCGCAGATCGTCGCGGACGCTGGCCAGAAAGGCGCCGTCACGATCGCGACGAACATGGCAGGCCGCGGTACGGACATCAAGCTCGGCGAAGGCGTCGAAGAGCTCGGCGGCCTCTACATCGTCGGCACGGAGCGCCACGAGTCCCGCCGCATCGACAACCAGCTGCGCGGCCGTGCCGGCCGTCAGGGCGACCCGGGCGCTTCGCGCTTCTTCCTGTCGCTCGAAGATGACCTGCTGCGCCTCTTTGCCTCGGACCGCGTGACGAAGATCATGGACAAGCTTGGCATGGAGGAAGACGAGCCGATCGAGCATAAGCTCATCACGAACTCCATCGAGCACGCGCAGAAGAAAGTCGAGGCGCGCAACTTCGATATCCGCAAGCACGTCCTCGAATACGACGACGTCATGAACCAGCAGCGCGAAGTCATGTATGGCGAGCGCCGCAAGATCCTGACGGGCGACAACCTCAAAGAGAACATCCTCTCGATGGTCAACCACATCATCAAGACGGAAATGGATCAGTATGCGAATGAAAAGCTGTACCCTGAGGAATGGACGCTCGACGGCCTCATCGAGGACGCCGAAAAGATCTATGCACCGCAGGGCAAGCTCAAGAAGGAAGAGCTCGCTGAGATGAGCCGCGACGGCCTGAAGGAAGCGCTCGAAAAGACGGCGCTCGAAGGCTACAACCAGCGCGAACTGCTGTTTGGCGAAGAGAACATGCGTGAACTCGAGCGCGTCGTCATGCTGCGCGTCGTCGATCAGAAGTGGATGGAACATCTCGATCACATGGACATGCTCAGAGATGGCATCAATCTGCGCGCTTATGGCCAGCGCAACCCGCTTGCCGAGTACAAGATCGAGGCGCTGAACATGTTCGAGGAAATGGAAGGCTCCATCATGGACCAGATCGCCTCGCTCATGTACCACGTCAGCATCGTCACGCCGGAGCAACAGGAGGCCATGCAGGCTGAAGCGCAGAAGCGCCGCGCCGAGCAGGAAATCGAGAAGCAGCGCAGCCAGCTGTCCGACCACCTGCAGAGTGCCATGGCGGCACATGGTGACGAGGTCAGCGCGGCAGAGACGAAGAAAAAACGGAAACGCCGCTGAGAAAGGAACGAAATGCTAGAAGATATCAAGCCCCGTCTCGGGGAACTCCAGGAAAAGCTCGACCAGATGGAGCAGTCGCTCGAAGTGCCGGCGAAGGAAGAGAAGATCGCCGAGCTCGAGTACAAGATGGGCGAGCCGACGTTCTGGGATGACGCCGAAGAGGCACAGAAGATCAATCAGGAACTCAATGATGTCAAGATCAGCGTCGACAAGTTCAAGACGCTGAAATCGAAATATGAAGATGCCCAGACGCTCTGGGAAATGGCCGTTGAGGACGAGGACACGTCGCTTGAGGGCGAGATCAGCGAACAGCTCGACGCTGTCGCCGAAGGCCTCGAAAACCTCCAGCTTGAAGTGCTGCTCTCCGGCCCCTATGATGCGAACAACGCCATCCTGACGCTCCACGCCGGTGCCGGCGGAACGGAGGCGCAGGACTGGACGCAGATGCTGCTGCGCATGTATGGCCGCTGGGCCGAGCGCCATGGCTTCACCGTCGAGACGGCAGACCTGCTGCCGGGCGATGAAGCGGGCGTCAAGTCCGCAACGCTGTTCATCAAGGGCCATAATGCCTATGGCTTCCTGAAGTCGGAAAAAGGCATCCACCGTCTCGTGCGCATTTCGCCATTTGATGCGAATGCGCGCCGCCATACGTCGTTTGCGGCCTGTGACATCATGCCGGAAATCGATGACGCCGTCGAAGTCGACATCAACATGGCCGATGTCCGCGTCGATACGTACCGCGCGTCTGGCGCTGGCGGCCAGCACATCAACAAGACGTCGTCCGCCGTGCGCATGACGCATGAGCCGACGGGCATCGTCGTGCAGTGCCAGAATGAGCGCTCGCAGCTGCAGAACCGCGAGCAGTGCCTCAAGATGCTGCGCG
>JAXGCE010000015.1:0-14629 GCA_034186105.1 Selenomonadaceae bacterium | reverse complement strand
TTGCCCGCTCTTTGGATGAGCCGTCTGAGCGCACAGAAGTGTGCGTGAATTGCTTTCGACATTCAGTTCACGCCGATTTTTCAAGGCATACGGGATGTTTTCCGTGTGCGAAGTTTGAGACAGAAACAAAAACGGCCGAACCGCTGCTGACGGTCGAAGACCTCGCCGTGCGGTTCCGCACGTATCGCGGCACGGTGCATGCCGTGCGCAACGTCGGCTTTTCCGTCGGCAAGGGCGAGGCGCTCGGCATCGTCGGTGAGTCCGGCTGCGGCAAGAGCGTCACGGCGCATGCGATCATGCGCCTGCTGCCCGAAGAAAACTCGTATATCGAGCACGGCAAGATCACGATGGAGGGCAAAGACCTCCTCGGCATGTCCGACAAGGAGATGCGCGCTGTGCGCGGCGGCGACATCGGCATGATCTTCCAGGATCCGATGACGTCGCTGAACCCCGTGCTGACGATCGGCAAGCAGCTGACGGAGACGCTTCTCTTGCATGAAGACCTCACGAAGCAGCTCGCGGAAGAGCGTGCGATCGAGATGCTGCGCCTCGTCGGCATCCCGTTCCCTGAAAAGCGCCTCAAAGACTATCCGCATCAGTTCTCGGGCGGCATGCGCCAGCGCGTCATGATCGCCATGGCGCTCGCCTGCAACCCGAAGCTCATCATCGCTGACGAGCCGACGACGGCGCTCGACGTCACGATCCAGGCGCAGATCCTCGATCTCCTCGCAGGGCTCAAGAAGAAGCTCGGCACGTCGATCATCCTGATTTCCCATGACCTCGGCGTCATCGCGCAGCTCTGCGACCACGTGCTCGTCATGTACGCCGGGCAGGTCATCGAGCGCGGCACGGTGCAGGAAATCTTCCACCACCCCGCGCACCCGTACACGCAGGGCCTGCTCGCTTCCTTGCCGCGCGTCGATGCGGACAAGGACACGGAGCTG
The DNA here is from genome assembly GCA_034186105.1 of Selenomonadaceae bacterium. Taxonomy (GTDB): domain Bacteria; phylum Bacillota; class Negativicutes; order Selenomonadales; family Selenomonadaceae; genus Selenomonas_C. Next base: position 13,685 of record JAXGCE010000015.1, on the reverse strand, counting down.
GCCGTCATCGACGGCCAGCCGCCAGATCTCCTCTATGACATCAAGGGCTGCCCGTTCGTCGACCGCTGCCCGCATGCCATGCAGATCTGCGCCATGCAGCCGCCAGAGGAATCGGCCGTGCCGGGCGGCACGGCGCATGCCGCGAAATGCTGGCTGCAGCAGAAGAGGGAGGCGTTACACTGATGGCAGAAACATTACTCGAGGTCAAGAACCTCAAAAAACATTTTGTGGCGTCGCGCAGCTTCTTCGGCCGTCCGACGTCCATCCTCAAGGCCGTCGATGGCGTGAGCTTCTCGCTCCACAAAGGCGAAACGCTCGGCCTCGTCGGCGAGTCCGGCTGCGGCAAGTCTACGACGGGTCGCACGGTCATCGGCCTCTATGAGCCGACGGAGGGCGAAGTCTATTTCGATGGGCAGAAGCTCGACCCCGGCAAGTTCGCCGAGGACAAGATCCAGATGATCTTCCAAGACCCGTATGCCTGCCTGAATCCGCGCATGACGGTCGGCGACATCATCGGCGAGCCTTTAGACATCCATCACGTCTACGACAATCCGCGCGACCGCATGGCACGCGTCTATGAGCTGCTGAACCTCGTCGGCTTGAACCCGGAGCAGGCGAACCGCTTCCCGCATGAATTCTCGGGCGGCCAGCGCCAGCGCATCGGCATCGCGCGCGCACTCGCCATCAACCCGCAGGTCATCATCTGCGACGAGCCGATCTCGGCGCTCGACGTCTCCATCCAGGCGCAGGTCGTCAACCTGCTGTCGCGATTGCAGAAAGAGCTCGGCCTCACGTACCTCTTCATCGCGCATGACCTTGCGATGGTGCGCTACATCAGCCAACGCGTCGCCGTCATGTACCTCGGCAAGCTCGTCGAAGTCGCCGACACGGAAGACCTCTACGAGCATCCGCTGCACCCCTACACGCAGGCGCTGCTCTCGGCCATCCCCGTGCCAGACCCCGACAATAAGAAAGAGCGCATCCACCTCGACGGCGAGCTCCCGAGCCCAATCGACCCGCCGGACGGCTGCCGCTTCTGCACGCGCTGCCCCTACGCGACCGACCGCTGCCGCACGGAAGAACCCGTCATGAAAACGTTCGGCAACCGCCGCTGCGCGTGCCACTATGTGGATGAAAACGGCTTCCACGGCCAGAAAACCGTGAAACACTAAGTATGGAAGAACACTGCAGGGGAACAACATTCCTCCCAGTGTTCTTTTTTTGCTGCAAAAAAAGAGATTCACAACCGCGCCAGAATCTGCCATAATAAAGGGAAAAAGGAGATGATCGTATGGCAAAGATGGATATGAATGAGGCGATTGAGCCCGAAATCCTCGATGATGTGGACATGGGGGAGCATGAGAAGGACTATTCGGAGGAAGGCTTCTGGAAAAAGCTGAAGGGCAACGCGGCGAAGGCGGGGATGGCGCTCGTCTACAAGGCGCTGCAGCTCTACTATGTCGCGCAGGCGCCGGACTGCCCGAAGCGCGTGAAAGCGGGCATCTATTCTGCGCTCGGCTACTTCATCTTGCCGATTGACGCCATGCCGGACTTCCTGCCGATCACGGGCTTCACGGACGACCTCGCGGCCATCGCCATGGCGCTGCTGCTCGCGCAGGTCTACATCAATGATGAGATCAAAGCAAAGGCGCGAGAGAAGGTCGAAAAGTTTTTTGGCGCAGAAAAGGCGGCGGAGCTTGATGCATGAGCTCAGAACGCCTTAATGTTCTTGCGTTACGATAAGTTACAAAATGACAAGTAATGGAGGCAGGTTTCATGGCACAGTTGACGCTCGAACAGGCAAAGGCAATTTTGAAGAAGCATACGACGGAGGAACATCTCTTTACGCATGCAGCAGCGGTCAGCGCGGCGATGGGCGCGATGGCGGAGCACTTTGGCGAGGACAAGGAGTATTGGGAGGCCGTCGGCTATCTGCATGACGTGGACTACGAGGCGTATCCTGACGAGCACTGCAAGCATGTGCGCGAATTCCTCGAGCCTGAGGGCATTGACGACGAGACGATCGAGACGATCATCTCGCATGGCTGGGGCCTCTGCGTCGACGAGCCGAAACCAGAGATGCCGATCGAAAAAAGCCTCTATACGGTCGACGAGCTCACGGGCATCGTGCAAGCCTACGGCCTCATGCGGCCGGAAGGGCTGGACGGCATGGCCGTGAAGTCGCTGAAGAAGAAGTTCAAGGACAAGCGCTTCGCAGCGAAGTGCAACCGCGACGTCATCCAGCAGGGCTTTGAAATGCTCGGCATGGAGGCGGGCGACGTCATGGAGTGCTGCATCAAAGGCATGCAGGCGCACAAGGAAGAGCTCGGATTCTGAGGAATTCACCCCAAAGACATTTCATGCGCAGAAGGCAGGAGAGGAGTTGCGGAACCATGGACAATCTCGCACGGAACGACATCAACAGCGAGCATATCTGGATGGAGACCATCGAAGGGAAGGTCGTCATGATGTCGCCACGTCCGCTCGTTGCACACAATGTTGTGGCAACGAATATTTCGCGTATTTTTGGGAATTATCTGCGTGGAAAGACGTGCCGCGCGTTTGGCGATGGCGTCGATGTGCATCTCGATGAAGAAAATACGTATGTCCCGGATGTCGTCATCGTCTGCGACCGTTCCATCGTCCATCGCGACGGCATCTATGGTGCGCCCGACCTCGTCGTCGAAGTGCTTTCGCCCTCGACATCGCGCAACGATCGCGGTGCGAAGATGCGCCATTACGCGGCGGCTGGCGTGAAGGAATACTGGATCGTTACGCCCCTCGGCAAGTCTGTCGAGGTCTATCTCAATGAAAACGGCCGCTTCGAGCTCGACGACATCTACACGGAATACGACGAACAGGATCTCGCGCGCATGGATGAAAAAGAGCGTGCCGAGGTCAAGACGGAGATCCCCGTGTCGTTCTATGATGATTTCCGCGTGAGCGTGAAGGAAGTCTTTGAGGATGTCGGGGCGTTTGGATGAAAGTTGATTTGACTTTTTGCTCTTTCTGCGCTATGATAGGGGACAGAGTTGGCACTCGGAGAGCGTGAGTGCTAACAGAACACGCAAATCTATCGCGGGCGCGATTTTGCGCCCTTTGCAGAAAGGCAGATAAAGAATGGCGAAAGAAACCCATGAATTCCAAGCGGAGACGAAGCAGCTCCTCGATCTCATGATTCACAGCATCTACACGAATCACGAGATTTTCCTGCGCGAGCTCATTTCGAATGCGTCGGATGCGATTGACAAGGTGCATTTCGAGAGCCTGACGAACCGCGATTTGCTCGAAGGCGATGACCAGTTCGAGATCTTCCTCGTGCCGGACAAAGATGGCCATACGTTCACGATTTCCGACAACGGCATCGGCATGACGAAGGACGAGCTCATCGACAACATTGGCACGATCGCGAAGTCGGGCACGAAGGCGTTCCTTGAGCAGCTGAAGAAGGCGAAGGAGTCGGATGAGAGCATCGACGACAAGGAGATGATCGGCCAGTTCGGCGTCGGCTTCTACTCGGCATTCATGGTGGCGGACAAGGTCACGATCATCACGCGCAAGGCGGGCGAGCCGCAGGCGTGGAAATGGGAGTCGACGGCGGACGGCAACTACACGATCGAGGAGACGGAAAAAGACAAGCGCGGCACGACGATCGTCATCCAGCTTGCGAAGGAGTTCTATGGCGACACGTCCGAGGAAGATTTCACGGATCAGTACAAGGTGCAGAGCCTCGTCAAGAAGTACTCGGACTATGTGCGCTATCCGATCAAGATGAGCTTTGAGACGGAGGAGCTGCCGAAAGACAAAGACGGCAAACCAGTCGAGGGCGCAGAGCCGGAGAAGAAGGTGGAGGTCCGCACGCTGAACTCGATGGAGCCGCTCTGGACGAAGAACAAGTCGGATATCAAAGAGGAAGAATACAACGAGTTCTTCCAGAATCAGTTCCATGAGTGGGAAAAGCCGATGGAGGTCTTCCACACGAAGGCGGAAGGCAGCGTTTCGTACACGGCGCTCCTCTGCATCCCCGCGCATGCGCCATTCAACCTCTATCAGCAGGACTACGAGCCAGGGCTCCAGCTCTACAGCCGCCATGTGTTCATCATGGACAAATGCAAAGACCTGCTGCCAGATTACCTGCGCTTCATGAAGGGCCTCGTCGATTCGCCCGATCTCTCACTCAATATTTCGCGCGAGCTGCTGCAGCAGAGCCGCGAGCTGAAGGTCATCGGCCGCGCACTTGAAAAGAACATTTTGAAAGCCCTCGGCCGCAAGCTGAAGAACGACCGCGAGAGCTATGAGAAGTTCTGGAATGAGTTTGGCAAGTCTCTCAAAATCGGCGTCTACAACAGCATGTACACGGGCAGCTCGGACACGCGCGACAAACTGAAAGACCTGCTGCTCTTCATGAGCTCGAAGGAAGGCAAGCTCGTGACGCTGAAGGAATACGTCGACCGCATGCCGGAGAGCCAGAAGAAGATCTACTACGCGACGGCAAAGGACAAGGAGACGATCGAGCAGCTGCCGCAGATGGAGACGCTGCGCGACAAGGGCATCGAGGTGCTGTACCTCCTCGATCCTGTCGACGAGTTCTGCCTCGAGACGCTGCACAGCTATGAGGAGAAGGAGTTCCACTCCATCAGCCGCGGCGATCTCGACCTCGACGATGCCGAGAGCCAGGAGGTCAAGAAGGAGACGGAGGAGCTGCAGAAGAAGAGCGGCGACCTCATGAAGGACATCAAGGACGTGCTCGGCGACAAGGTCGCGGACGTCAAGGTGTCGTCGCGCCTGAAGTCGTCGGCCGTCTGCCTCGTCGCGGACGAAGCGGGCCCGTCGCTCTCGATGGAGCAGGCATTCTCGGATATGAAGAATCCGCTGTTCAAGGCAAAGCGCATCCTCGAGATCAATCCGCATCACGAGCTCTTCACGCGCCTCGAAGCTCTGCATGATGCAGGGAAGGACAGCCAGGACTTCAAGGATTACTGCGACCTCCTCTACACGCAGGCGCTGCTCATCGAGGGCATCCTGCCGGAGAACCCTGTGGACTTCGCGAACAAGGTCGCGAAACTCATGGCAAAATAACACGCGGAAAAGCAACACGTTTACATAAATTGGAACGGTTTCAGTCGCGAGTGGGCGGCTGGGGCCGTTCTTTTTTGCGCATTTGCGCGGAAATCGCGGCGTTCGATAAAAAATCGAAAAAAGTACTTGCATTTTGCGAGGGACTAGGCTATAATGAATCGTGTCAAGGGAAAACGTTTTCGAGAGGTTTTCCAAGAAGGGAAAACAGAAATCACCAAGGTGGGATGTGGTGAGGCAACTCTCGAAACTTTCGCAATCTTTTCATTCGCGCCTTGCTTTGCACGAAAAAGGGAAATCGTTTACAAAGCAGACGCCATCCTTCAGGGGGGACTTATTCATGAGTGACAATTTCGTGATCTCCATCAGCCGTCAGTACGGCTGCGGCGGCCGCGAGCTCGCAGGGCTCCTCGCCGACAAGCTCGGCGTCAAGCTGTATGACCGCCAGATCGTCCACATCGCCGCCGCCAAGCTCGGCATCAACGACCTGAGCGAGGAAGAGCTCCTCGAGATGGAGAAGGAAGTCAAGCCGCTCTCCATGCAGTTCATCGCGTTCCATTCGTTTGGCACGCACATGGGCGAGTCGAGCCGCGGCATGTTCATGTCCGAGTCGGCCGCCATCAAGAAGCTCGTCGCTGACGGCCCTTGCGTCATCCTCGGTCGCTGCGCGGACTACGTGCTCCGCAATGAGCCGAACCACTTCGCAATCTTCGCCTGCGCTGATGATGATTTCCGCGAGCAGCGCGGCAAAACGGTCTATGAAGGCAAGAGCCTCAAGGAGCTCGATGCCGAGGACAAGAAGCGTGCCCGCTACTACAACTACTATACGGGCCGCAACTGGGGCGAAGGCCAGAACTACGATCTCGTCGTCAACACGGGCAAGCAGCCGCTCGATAAGATTGCAGATTCCATCATCGCATACATCAAGATGCTGAAAGGCTGAGGGGGACATAAATAATGGCACAGAACAAAGGCGGCGTGTGGCCGCGCATCGCATATGCATGCGGCACATTTGGTCACGACGTATTCTACGCAATGCTCGCGACGTACTTCATGATTTTCGTCACGAGCAACCTGTTCAATTCCGGCAATGCCAGCCACGATCAGTACATGATCGGCATTGTCACGACGATCATCCTCGTGCTGCGTATCGCAGAGCTGTTCGTCGATCCATTCATCGGCAATATCATCGACAAGACGAAGACGCGCTGGGGCCGTTTCAAGCCCTGGGTCATCGTCGGTGCCTTCGTCGCTGCGATTTCGCTCGCAGCGCTGTTCACGGACTTCGGCGGCCTCGCGGCTTCGAGCCCGACGACGTACCTGATTCTCTTTGCAATCGTTTACTTCATCATGGATATCTTCTACAGCGCGAAGGACGTCGCGATCTGGTCCATGATTCCGGCCCTTTCTTTTGATTCCCATGAGCGTGAGATCACGGCGACGGTCGCCCGTATCGGTTCCGTCTTCGGCGGTCAGCTCGTCACGGTCATCGTCATGCCGGTCGTCCTCTATTTCTCCGTCAACCAGAATGGCGGCGCGGGCGATCCGACGGGCTGGTTCGCTTTCGCCTGCATCGGCGGCGGCATCGCAACGCTCGGCGCCATCATCCTCGGCATCGGCACGAAGGAGCAGGACAGCGCGCTGCGCGAGAACAAGACGGACACGTCGGCAAAAGACGTCTTCAAAGTCCTGACGCAGAACGACCAGCTGCTCTGGATGGCCATCGCCTACCTCGTCTATGGCCTCGGCATCAACGTCGTCAACAACTTCAACCTCTACTACTTCATCTACGTCATTGGTGATGCAACGAAGTTCTCCATCCTCGGCGTCATCAATACGATCATCGGCCTGATTGCTGTTGCTCTCTTTCCGGCGCTGACGACGAAGTTCAGCCGCCGCACGCTGTTCTTCTCGTCGATCGCCATCATGGTCGTCGCGCTCGTCATCTATGCGATGAGCGGCACGAATGTCGGCCTCGCGCTCGTCGGCGCTGGCCTCTTCGCCCTTCCGCAGCCGCTGGTCTTCCTCGTCGTCCTCATGACGATCACGGACTCCGTCGAGTATGGCCAGCTGAAGCTCGGCCATCGCGATGAGGCTGTCTGCCTCTGCGTGCGCCCGCTCGTCGACAAGCTCGCAGGCGCCATCTCAAGCGGCGTCATCGGCATGGTCGCCATCTGGGTCGGCATGACGGGCGGCGCCACGGCGGCGGACATCACGCCGGAAAGCCTGTTCCACTTCCAGCTCGTCATGTTCGCTGTGCCGATCGTGTTCGTCCTGCTCGGCGCTCTGATCTACCGTGCAAAAGTCACGCTGACGGAGCAGGAGCATGCACGCATCGTCGCGAAGCTCGAAGAGACGTGGGAAGATATCAATAAATAAGTTCATCTCGTGATTTTCAAATGGCGAGCGGTCAGACGACTGACTGCCCGCCATTTGCGGTAGAAAATAGGGGGAAACATCATGGCAGAAAACTTTGACTGGCAGAAGCTCACCGACCCGACGTTCTTTGAAGAGCACCGCCTGAAGGCGCACAGCGGGCATGCGTTTTATGCATCGCTTGCAGAGCTCGTGGCGGGGCAGAGCTCCTATGAGCTGAGCCTCGACGGGCTCTGGCAGTTCCGCTTTGCAAAGAACCTCGCGGCGCGTCCCGTCGGCTTTGAGGCGATGGATTATGACTGCCATACTTGGGAGACGATCCGCGTGCCGGCGCACCTCCAGATGGAGGGCTATGGCGTGCCGCAGTACACGAACATGACGTACCCATGGGACGGCCATGAAGACGTCAAGCCCGGCGACATCCCGCAGAAAGACAACCCCGTCGGCTCGTATGTGCGCTATTTCACGGTGCCGGAGGATTGGGCTGGCCAGCGCGTGCGCGTGCAGTTCGGCGGCGCGGAGTCGGCGCTCATCGTCTATGTGAATGGCACATACATCGGCTACAGCGAGGACACGTTCACGCCGTCGGAATTCGACATCACGGATGCGCTCGTGGCGGGCGAAAACAAGCTCGCCGTGTCCGTCGTGCGCTTCTCGTCCGCGAGCTGGATCGAGGATCAGGATTTCTGGCGCTTTTCCGGTCTGTTCCGCGAAGTGAAGATCGTCGCGACGCCGGAGCAGCACCTCGAGGATTTCTTCGTCCATGCCGTGCCGGAAAACAGCTACCAGGACGGCAAGCTGACGGTCGACCTCCGCTGGGCGACGGCCGCGAAAAAGCAGGTCACGCTCGCACTCTATGACAAGGAAGGCAAGCTCGTCGCGAAGACGGAGGCAGCGCAGGAAGCCGAGGGCACGCTTTCGCTCGACGTCAAGGGCGCAAAGCTTTGGAATGCCGAGCATCCGTATCTCTACCGTGCGCTGTTCACGGTGCGCGACGCGGCAGGCACGGTCGTCGAGGTCATCCCGCAGAATGTCGGTTTCCGCGAATTCCGGATGGATGGCGGCATCATGAAGATCAATGGCCAGCGCATCGTGTTCAAGGGCGTGAACCGTCATGAATTCGACTGCTATCGCGGCCGCGCCATCGACCCGAAGGAGATCGAGGCCGACATCGTCACGATGAAGCGCAACAACATCAATGCGCTGCGCACGTCACATTACCCGAACCAGAGCCGCATCTATGACCTCGCGGACATCTATGGCCTCTATGTCATCGACGAGACGAACATGGAGACGCATGGCAGCTGGCAGAAAAATGGCGTCCATGTGCCGTCCGACCTCGTCGTGCCGAATAACCACCCGGAGTGGCAGGACATGCTTTTAGACCGCGCAAACTCCATGTTCCAGCGCGACAAGAACCACGCGGCCATCGTCATCTGGTCGTGCGGCAATGAGTCGTGCGGCGGCAAGGATATCTTCGAGATGAGCGAGTTCTTCCGCAAGGCCGACTCGAGCCGCCTCGTGCATTACGAGAGCATTTTCTGGGATCGCAGCTACCCGGCCACGAGCGACATGGAAAGCCAGATGTACACGTCCGTCGCCGGCATCGAGAAATTCCTCGCCGAGCATCCCGAGAAGCCGTTCATCTGCTGCGAGTATACGCATGCCATGGGCAACAGCATCGGCGGCATGCACAAGTACACGGAGCTCACGGACCGCGAGCCGCGCTATCAGGGCGGCTTCATCTGGGACTTCGTCGACCAGGCCATCTGGCACCGCGACCGCTATGGAAAAGACGCCTATGCGTATGGCGGCGACTTCGGTGACCGCCCGTGCGACGGCAACTTCAGCGGCGACGGCATCGTGATGGCGAACCGCGACGGCTCGACGAAATTGCAGGATGTGAAGTTCAACTATCAGAACTTCACGCTGACGGTGAAACAAGGCAGCGTCGAAATCTGGAACAAGAGTTTGTTCTCTGATGCGGCGGAGTACGAGCTGCGCCTCACGCTGCTGCGCGATGGCGAAAAGGTCTGGGAGAAATCGCAGGCGGCGCCGAGCGTGAAAGCAGGCGAGCGCAAGACGATCGACGTCCAGGCGCCGAACTTTGGCGCGGGCGAGTACGCGCTGACGGCATCGCTGCACCTCAAAGAGGCGACGCTCTGGGCAGAGGCCGGCTATGAAATCGCGTTCGGCCAGGGCGTCTATCAGGCCGAGGCCGCGGACGCGGACGAAGCGCTGTGGCTCTCCACGCTGCCGAACCGCTATGAAGCAGCCGCGCCGATCACAGCGAAGACGGTGGCGCAGCCGCTCCATATCGTGAAATCGGACATCAACCTCGGCGTCTCGGGCGATGGCTTCGAGATCCTGTTCTCGAGCGCGGTCGGCAATCTGACGTCGTACAAGTACAATGGCGTCGAGCTCCTGGAGCTGCCGCCCGTGCCGAGCTTCTGGCGCGCACCGATCGACAATGACCATGGCAATGGCCGCGACTTCGCGCTCGCACAGTGGAAGCTCGCGAGCCTGTACCGCAAGTGCGCGAAGATCGAAGTGAAGGAGCCGGGCAAGGACTGGACGGCCTACCAGTGGTTTGGCGCAAACGGCACGGCCGAGTACGACGCGAAAGCAGGGGAGACGCTCTCCGTGCGCTTCACGTACGACCTCGCGACGAGCCCGGCCGCGCAGTGCCGCGTGACGTACACCGTCCAGCCGGGCGGCGTCGTCGATGTGGCGATGGACTATGAAAAGGTGGACGGCTTGCCGGAGCTACCAGACTACGCCATGGTGTTCCAGCTCTCGGCCGACTACGACCAGGTGCAGTTCTACGGCTATGGCCCGCTCGACAACTACTGCGACCGCGCAGAAGGCGCGCGCCTCGGCCGCTACGAGACGACGGCGGCGGACGAGTTCGAGCCGTATCTCATGCCGCAGGAGTGCGGCAACCACACGGGCGTTCGCTGGATGGCCGTCACGGATCATCGCGGCCGCGGCTTGAAAATCTCTGCTGACACGCCGATGGACGCCTCCGCGCTGCCTTACAATGCGCACGAGCTCGAAAACGCCCGTCATCCCTACGACCTGCCCGCCGTCCATCACACGTACCTGCGTGCATCGCTCGGAGAGGCCGGCGTCGGCGGCGACGACAGCTGGGGCGCACCGGTGCTCGAGGAGTATACGGTCAAGAACGAAACGAAGCACTTCGCGTTCTCGTTCCGCGGCATCTGATGTTCTGGCGAAAAGGAGTCCACAATGATTACCTTTGATAAAGAAACCCAAATCTTCCACCTGAAGAACGCCCGCTTCAGCTACGTCATCGAGCTTTCGCGCGGGAAGTATCTCTTGCACCGCTACTTTGGCCGCCCGCTGCGGGCGTTCCGTGGCAGTGCGGAGCTGCCGGCGGTCGACCGCAGCTTTTCGCCGCAGCCGGGGGCGTATGAGAATGAGCGCACGTTCTCGCTCGATGTGCTGCCGCTCGAGTTCTCGATGAATGGCCATGGCGATTTCCGCATCCCGTCGCTCGATGTCGTGCTGCCGGACGGCACGAACGTGCTCGACCTCTGGTATGAGGGCTATGAGATCAAGAAGGGCAAGCCCGCGCTCGAAGGCCTGCCGGCGCTCTACGCGAACGACGACGAGGCCGAGACGCTCGAGATCACGCTCGCGGACACAAAAGGCCGCCTGAAGGCGATCCTTTCCTACACGGTCTTTGCGGGCGACGGCGTGTTGACGCGCTCCGTGCGTTTTGAAAACACGGGGAGCGAGCCGCTGCGCCTCGAAAACGCGGCGAGCCTGCTGCTCGATTTTCCCGACCATGATTTCGACCGTCTGAGCCTCTATGGCGGCCACGCGGCCGAGCGCAGCCTCGAACGCATCCGCCTGATGCGCGGCGTCATGGAGACGGGCAGCACGCGCGGCGCGAGCTCGCACCAGCAGTCGCCGTTCCTCGCGCTGGCGCGCCCCGAGACGGGCGAGTTTTCTGGCGATGTCTATGGTTTTTCCTTCATCTATAGTGGCAGCTTCCGCATCGCGACGGAAGTCGAGCAGTTTGGCACGACGCGCGTCGTCATCGGCCTGAACCCCGATGATTTCGCTTGGACGCTCGGTGCGGGCGAGAGCTTCCAGACGCCGGAGGTCGTGATCGCCTATGCGCACGACGGCCTCAATGGCATGTCACAGGCGTTCCACACGGCGTACCGCACGCACCTGCTGCGCGGCAAGTACCAGCACAGCGTGCGCCCGATCCTCGTCAACAACTGGGAAGCGACGTATTTCGATTTCGACAACCAGAAGCTCGATGACCTCGCGGCCTGCGCCGCCGACCTCGGCATCGAGCTCATGGTGCTCGACGATGGCTGGTTCGGCCACCGCGAGGACGACAACAGCTCGCTCGGCGACTGGCAGGTCAACCGCGAAAAGCTCAAGGGCGGCCTCGAAGGCGTCGCGGAGAGCGCGCACAAGCGCGGACTGAAGTTCGGCCTGTGGTTCGAGCCCGAGATGGTGTCTGTTGACAGCGACCTTTACCGCGCGCATCCCGACTGGACGCTGCATGTCAAGGATTACCCGTCGTCGTTCGGCCGTCACCAGCTCGTGCTCGACCTGTCGCGGCAGGACGTGCAGGACTACGTCGTGAAATCCGTCTGCGACATCCTCGCCACGGGCGCGATCGACTACGTGAAATGGGATTTCAACCGCCATCTGACAGAGGCGTTCTCCGAAGGCCGCGCGCCCGAGCATCAGCGCGAGACGAAGCACCGCTTCGTACTCGGCCTCTATGCAGCGCTCGAGCGCATCACGCAATCGTACTCCGACGTGCTGTTCGAGAGCTGCTCGGGCGGCGGCGGCCGCTTTGATGCCGCGATGCTCTACTACATGCCGCAGACATGGACGAGCGACGACACGGACGCCATCTGCCGCCTCGGCATCCAGACGGGCACGAGCTACGCGTTCCCGCCGATCACGATGGGCGCGCATGTCTCCGTGACGCCGAACCACCAGCTCGGCCGCGTGACGCCGATGCAGACGCGCGCGTTCGCCGCGATGATGGGCTGCTATGGCTACGAAATGGACATCACGCGCATGAGCGACGCGGAAAAGCAGCAGGTCAGAGAGCACATCGCGCTCTACAAGCGCCTGCGCCCGACGATCCAGCTCGGCACGTACACGCGCCTCCTGACGCCATTTGAAGGCACGAAGAATGAGACGGCCTGGATGTTCACGTCCAAGGACGAAAAGGAGATCGCGCTCTTCTACTTCAAGACGCTCTCCGAGCCCGCGACCCCCATCCGCCGCCTGCGCCTCGCGGGCCTCGACCCCGAGGCCCAGTACCGCATCGTCGACTACGTCCCCGCCCAGTCGCTCTCGCACGACAGCGACGGCAGCGGCACGGGCGCGCTCGTGGGTAAGACGTTCTACGGCGACGAGCTCATGCAGGAAGGCATCAATGTCGTGAAGATCAATACCGATTTCGCGGCGTATCTGTGGGTGCTGGAGAAAGTCGAATAAGAAAACGAAAGAAGTTAAGGAAGTGCTTCTGAGCCGACAGCTTAGGGCGCTTCTTTTGTTTGCGGCGAATTGCGCTTTCTATTGCTTGTGGAATCTGCTACAATAGATGTAACTGTTAATTTTTCTATCTGATTTCGCCAGCAAATCGTGATAGTATGATAGCAGGAACTTTGCGAGAGCAGCATAGTGCAACCTCCAATTTTATCCATACGCTCCATTTGGGGAACCCTCTTGTTATCCCACACATGAACCTCGAGAGAGAGCCGAGGCGTCAAAAGGCGCCAAGGCTCTTTTTCGGTGCAAGAAAGAAGGCGCGGCGCGTGACGATGTTGATGTGCGACAATGACCGATACAGGTACAACAACGACCGCGTCTGTGCACGAGACAAGGTCTTCTGTGTCGGCAGATTCTGCCGGAGCTTCCGACAGGACAGCTATGTGGACATGATGAAGAACTATCCTGCTGGGAGCAGCAGAAGCAAGCTGCGGGACAGGAATCCAAAGGTAAGCGCCTAATAACATGACGTACCCCAAAACAGAAAAAATCCCCATCAGTACGCCAGGCGGCGCATCGATGGGGATGAGATGAGATTCACGCTTTGCAGTTGTCTTGGGCGTCCTTGCTCCATGGCATCCAGCGTTCGAGCATTTCGGGGTTGCCGATGAAGCTCTTGCCTCGCATTTCGGTCAGGACATAGGAGAGATATTTTTCTGGATCGAGGCCGTTCGCCT
>JAXGCE010000014.1:0-19543 GCA_034186105.1 Selenomonadaceae bacterium | reverse complement strand
TCACGCAACTTTAACGCAAAAAACGTCCCCGCATCGCGGACAGCGGTGGGGGGACGGCAAAAAAAAGAGAACCACGAATCGTTGAATTTTCTAGGGTTCGCGATTCTGAAAATGTATATTTTTTACGGGGGGGGGGTAAAGTGCGATTAGAAATTTAAGGTTATCCACAACGATTGACAATAACTCTCGCGAATGATACAATAACAACGTCGATGCGAATCGGATGAAATCGACAAAACTGCATATGGATTGGATCAGGTGTCGCAAGACTCAATAGAGAAGCCGGTAAGGAGCAAAAATGCTCAGTCCGGCGCGGTCCCGCCACTGTATCAGCGAGTGCCGCTGCAAGGAGAAATCCTCGAACGTCACTGGAGATGGACAAGCATCTCTGGGAAGGCGCAGCAGCATGATGACCTGGAGCCAGGAGAACTGCCTGTTCGACAATCACCGTTTGACCTGCGAGCGATGGGGATGGGGATTTCGGCCGGCGCTTTGCGCCGTGCCGCCGTTTTACGATTGCGAAAATCAGCCGCTCGGAAGGACTTACCTTTCGAGCGGCTTTTTCTATCTATCTTTTCCAAAGGGAGGAACTGATATGGAAAAAGAGCTGGATCTTCAGGCCATCCTGAAGAAGGCGGAAGCACAGACGGACTTCCCGGATGTGCCTCTCGATGAGTTCACACCGCCGACGTATGACGAGTGGAAGGAGAACTGCATCGCGCTCCTCAAAGGCGCGCCATTCGAGAAGAAGATGTACACGAAGACGTACGAGGGCATCACGTTCGACCCGATGTACTTCCGAAACACAACGGAAGAGATCCTGCCGCGCGCAGCGTTCCCCGGCATGGACGATTTCTTGCGCGGCTCGTCGCCAACGGGCTACATCAAGACGCCGTGGGGCATCGCGCAGGCCTGCGATGAGACGCTGCCGGAGGAAACGAACGAGCTGCTGAAGCATGAGACAGCGAAGGGCTCGACGATCTACAACGTCGTGCTCGATGACGCGACAAAAGCTGGCATCGACGCACGCAAAGCCAAGCAGCCCGGCGAGGGCGGCGTGAGCCTGACGACACTTGACGACGTGCATGTGCTGCTCGATGGCCTTGATTTCGAGAAATATCCGCTCTATCTCTACGCCGGCCGCACGGCGCTCCCCATGCTCTCGCTCATCGCGGCGACGCTGAAAGCGTCAGGCAAGGGCACGAAAGCCCTGCGCGGCTTCGTCGCTGCCGACCCGATCGGCGAGCTCGCAGCCAACGGCACGAGCAAGGAACCGCTCGCAACGCTCTATGACGAGATGGCTGCTGCCGCGAAGTGGGCGCAGCGGAATGCACCCGGCCTGCGCACGGTGCTCGCGCGCAGCGACGTCTACAGCCGCGGCGGCGCGAATGACGTGCAGGAGACGGCCTACACGATCAGCGCGGCCGTGACGTACCTGCGCGAGCTCCTAGCACGCGGCCTCACAATTGACGAGGCGGCAGGACAGATCATGTTCCAGTTCTCCATGGGTGCGAATTTCTTCCTGCAGATCGCGAAGCTCCGCGCCATCCGCCCGATCTGGGCGCAGATCGTCGAGGCATTCGGCGGCAGCACGGAGGCGCAGCGCATGCACATCCATGCCCGCCCCGCACTGTTCTTCAAGACGGTCTACGACCCATACGTCAACATGCTGCGCAACACGACGGAGATTTTCTCCGGCGTCGTCGGCGGCCTCGATTCGTATGAGAATGCGCCGTTTGACGAGCCGATCCGCAAGGGCGACGAGTTCTCGCGCCGCATCGCGCGCAACGTGCAGGTCATCCTGCAAGAGGAGTTCGGCCTGCTCTCGCCGATCGATCCCGCCGGTGGTTCGTGGGCGGTCGAGCGTCTGACGAAGCAGATCAAGGAAAAGATCTGGGAGGAGTTCCAGCAAGTCGAAAAAGATGGCGGTATCGTGGCGTCGCTCGCGAGCGGCCGCCCGCAGCAGGCCATCGCCGCGATCCTCGCGGAGCGCTTCCAGAATTCGGAGCTGCGCCGCGACCGTATCGTCGGCAACAACATGTATCCGAACATGACGGAGAAGCGCCTCGACCCGCGCCCCGAAGATTTCACTGCGAACCGCACGGCGCGCACGGCCGTCATCGAAGGCTATCTCAAGGATATCGACGACGTCCACAAAGACGCCGAGCTCGCGAAGGTCGCGGACGCTGCGAAGGATGAAAGCCTCGTCGCGGCCGCCATCGCCGCAGCGGAAGCGGGCGCGACGCTGCCCGAGCTGCTGGCGGCACTCGCGAAAGGCGCGGCTGGCGACGCCGCAACCGTCGATGCCATCGCGCCGCATCGCTGGAGCGAGCGCTTCGAGGCGTTGCGCGAGCGCACGGAAAGCTACGTGAAGGCGCACGACGGCGACAATGTCCGCATCTTCCTCGCGAACATGGGCCCGATCCCGCAGCACAAGGCGCGCGCCGACTTCACGCGCGGCTTCTTGCAGGTCGGCGCGTTCGAAGTGCTCGGCAACGACGGTTTTAAGACCGTGGAAGAAGCGGCGGCCGCCGCGAAGGAATCCGGCGCCGATGCCTGCGTCATCTGCTCGACGGACGCGACGTACCCCGACATCGTCCCCGCGCTCGCGCCAAAGCTCCACGAAGCACTGCCGAAGGCCACGGTCTACCTCGCCGGTGCCGCGCCGAAAGATCTGCTTGAAACGTATAAGGGCGCGGGCATCGATGACTACATCTCCGTCCGCGCGAACTGCTACAAGATTCTCGAATTCCTGCAGAAGAAGAAAGGAATGATGGACTGATGGCGGCTACCCCAGATTTCACGACCATGAGACTGAAGACAGCGCCCGAGCACACGGAAGCCGAGTGGAAGGCACTGTTTGAAAAAGAGGCCGGCAAGAGCTTTGACGAGCTCACACGCCGCACGATGGAGCACATCCCCGTGAAGCCTTTTTACAACCATGAAGAATACGACCACATGAACCACCTCGACTTCGCGAGCGGCATCCCGCCGTGCCTGCGCGGGCCGTACTCGACGATGTACGTCTTCCGTCCCTGGACGGTGCGCCAGTACGCCGGCTTCTCGACGGCCGAGGAATCGAATGCGTTCTATCGCCGCAACCTCGCGGCCGGCCAGAAAGGCCTCTCGATCGCGTTCGACCTGCCGACGCATCGCGGCTATGACGCGGACAACCCGCGCGTGCTCGGCGACGTCGGCAAGGCAGGCGTCTCTGTCTGCTCCATGCTCGACATGAACATCCTGTTTTCCGGCATCCCGCTCGACCAGATGTCCGTCTCGATGACGATGAATGGCGCCGTGCTGCCGATCCTCGCTTTTTACATCCAGTCCGGCATCGAGCAGGGCGTCGACCCGAAGATCATGTCCGGCACGATCCAGAACGACATCCTGAAAGAATTCATGGTGCGCAACACGTATATCTACCCGCCGGACATGTCCATGCGCATCATCGGCGACATCTTTGAATACACGACGAAGAACATGCCGAAATTCAACAGCATCTCGATCTCCGGCTACCACATGCAGGAAGCCGGCGCGACGGCCGACATCGAGCTCGGCTACACGCTCGCGGACGGCCTCGAGTACATCCGCACAGGCGTCAAAGCGGGGCTCCCGATCGACGCGTTTGCCAAGCGTCTGTCGTTCTTCTGGGCCATCGGCAAGAACTACTTCATGGAAGTCGCGAAGATGCGCGCCGCCCGCGTGCTCTGGGCGAAGATCGTCAAGTCGTTCGGCGCAGAGAACCCGAAGTCCATGGCACTCCGCACGCACTGCCAGACGTCCGGCTGGTCGCTGACGGCGCAGGATCCGTTCAACAACATTTCGCGCACGTGCATGGAGGCCATGGGCGCGGCGCTCGGCCACACGCAGTCGCTGCACACGAACGCGCTCGACGAGGCCATCGCGCTGCCGACGGACTTCTCGGCCCGCATCGCGCGCAACACGCAGCTCTACATCCAGGATGAGACGCGCGTCTGCAAGATCATCGATCCGTGGGGCGGCTCGTACTACGTCGAGGCGCTGACGAACGAGATCATCCGCCGCGCCTGGGCGCACATCCAGGAAGTCGAACAGCTCGGCGGCATGGCGAAAGCCATCCCGACCGGCCTGCCGAAGATGCGCATCGAGGAAGCGGCTGCGCGTCGTCAGGCGCAGATCGACTCCGGCAACGAGACGATCGTCGGCCTCAATAAATACCGCCTCGAAAAGGAAGACCCGCTCGAAATCCTCTCCATCGACAACACGGCCGTGCGCAACGCGCAGATCGAGCGCCTCGAAAAGCTGCGCCGCGAACGCAACGACGACGACGTGCGCCATGCGCTCGAAGCCATCACGAAAGCGGCCGAGAGCCGTGACAACGGCAACCTGCTCGCCTGCGCCGTCGAGGCCGCGCGCGTCCGCTGCACGCTCGGCGAAATCTCTGACGCCGTCGAGAAGGTCTCCGGCCGCTATCAGGCCGTCATTCACACGATTTCCGGCGTCTATTCCTCGGAGTTCACGGACAAGACGGAGCTTGAGAAAGCGCGCGCCATGGCCGACGAGTTCGAAGAACTCACGGGCCGCCGCCCGCGCATCTTCGTCGCGAAGATGGGCCAGGATGGCCACGACCGCGGCCAGAAGGTCATCGCCTCCTCGTTCGCGGACATGGGTTGGGACGTCGATGTCGGCCCGCTGTTCCAGACGCCGGAGGAAACGGCGCAGGATGCTGTCGACAACGACGTGCATATGGTCGGTTTCAGCTCGCTCGCTGCCGGCCACAAGACGCTGCTGCCGCAGCTCGTCGAAGACCTCAAGAAGCTCGGCCGCGAGGACATCATGGTCGCCATCGGCGGCGTCATCCCCGTGCAGGACTATGACTTCCTCTATGAGCACGGCGCCGTCGCCATCTTCGCGCCCGGCACGAACATCCCGGAAGCTGGCATGAAGCTCCTCAAGCTCCTCATGGACCGTGCGAAGGAAGAGGCGTCATGAGCGCCGAGCAAGGCGAGGAACGGCTGAAACGCATCGCAGAGGAAAACGCGGCGCAGAAGCGCGCGGAGGACGCTGCCATCGCAGCGCATCACGCCACGGCGACACCGGGCGAGACGGAACTGCCGAAAGGCTACACGGTGTCTCGCCCGAGCTGGCGGCCGGAGACGGGCGACGAGAAATTCGCCTGCGGCGTCATGAGCGGCATCGAAGGCATCAAGGACACGACGGTCGGCAATCTGAATCCCGCGTTGAAGTCGGGCAAGATGAAGCCGCCGCGCCGCATGGTGCTGACGGAGGACGACTACGTCGAAGGCGTGGCGCGCGGCGACCGCATGACGCTCTCGCGCGCCATCACGCTCATCGAGAGCAACAGCCCGCGCCATTTCCCGAAAGCGCAGCGCGTCCTGCAGCGGCTGCTGCCGCGCACGGGCCACGCGCTCCGCATCGGCATCACGGGCGTCCCGGGCGCCGGCAAGAGCACGATGATCGAAGCGCTCGGCAACATGCTCTGCGACGACGGCCATCGCGTCGCCATCCTCACCGTCGATCCGACGAGCGCGATCACGAAGGGCTCGATACTGGGTGACAAGACCCGGATGGGGACCCTGTCGCGCCGTCCGGAAGCCTTCATCCGTCCCTCGCCCGCCGGCGGCACGCTCGGCGGCGTCGCGCGCAAGAGCCGCGAGACGATGCTGCTCTGCGAGGCAGCCGGCTACGACATCATCCTGATCGAGACCGTCGGCGTCGGCCAGTCGGAGGTCACCGTGCGTTCCATGGTCGACTTCTTCCTGCTCGTCGTGCTGACGGGCGCAGGCGACGAGCTGCAGGGCATCAAGAAAGGCATCATGGAGCTCGCGGACGCCATCGTCGTCAACAAGGCCGATGGCGACAACCTCGTCAAGGCGAAAGTCGCGCGCGGCGAATTCGAGCGCATGATCGAATTCATCCGCCCGGCAACGCCCGGCTGGCCGACACACGCCTACCTCGCCTCTGCCGTCAAGAAGACCGGCCTCAAGGAACTCTGGGAAGTCATCCAGGCCTTCGAGCAGATGACGAAAAAAAGCGGCGTCTTCCAAAAACGCCGCGAAGGCCAGCTGCTCGACTGGATGCACAGCATGATCGACGAGCACCTGCACAACCTGTTCTTCGAAGACCCCGTCATCACGGGCCGCATGCCCGAGGTGAAAGAGGCTGTTCTCTCTGGCAGCATCTCCCCGACGCAGGCCGTCGCCGAACTCATCGGCATCTTCGACGTACAAAGAGCGGCAAAGCGGCAGAATGATCTCTTCCACCCGTCCACTTAATACAATGGCCCTGTAACTACGCCTCCCCCTCTGGGGGAGGTGCCGAGCGAATGCGAGGCGGAGAGGGTAGCGCATGAACGGGTTCTGTATTCCTATCGAAAGGAGTCTCCTGTGTATCTGAAACACATATGTTTTTCCGGCGGCGACCCGCGCGAGCTCCAGGAGGTCTTCGACCACGTCCCGGGCGTCGTGGAGACGGCTGTCGGCCGCGCGAAAACGTCCGACGGCGACGAAGTCTTTGCCGTGCGCCTCGGCTACAATCCGAAGAAAATGGATCTCTCCATGCTCATGGACATCCTCTTCGCCATCGTCAGCCCGCACAGCCCCGACGGGCAAGGCCGCGCGCGCGGCGCAGCGTACCGCGCCGGCGTCTGGTACGAAGAAGCCGAGGACGAACCGCACCTCGAGTACTACATGCACTTCCTCCAGAACCGCGGCAAGCCGCTCGCCGCGACGGGCGCGCGCCTCACGCTCAACGACCCTGTGGAGCGCACGAAGGCCATCCGTCCCGTCGTCGCAAAAGCGCTGCCGCTCGCGGGCTTCACGCCCGCGCCGGACGACGCGCAACACTATTACGCGAAGCATCCCGGCGCTGACAGCACCATCGACTTTGCTGCCGTGAAAGCGCTGACGTTTATTTGAGAATTTTTCTCGTTTTTTCAAAAGCGGCGAGAACGACAGCATTTCAGCGAATCTTGTGAAAGATGATGATAATCGTCGTCAGTTTCTTCTTATAACTTTTGTGCATGAGAAAGTTCTTTTGCTAGAATGCTTCTAGCGAAGCGCACCGCCCCAACGAGGCAACAAGGATACTCCTGAGACGTGCGCAAGCGCAGCCGATTTTTTAGGAAGTTATTTGCCTAGCAGCAAATAACTAAGCTTTCCGTAAGCGCTAAAGCGCTAACGGCTAGCTTAATGAAAGGAGTTTTCCTCATGAAGAAAACCATCGTTTCCGCGCTCACGACGGCGCTCGTCGTCGGCGCTGCCTCCACGACGTTCGCTGCCGCGAACCCGTTCTCCGACGTCCCTGCCGACCACTGGGCGTATGATGCGGTCAGCCAGCTCGCGGCCGACGGCGTCATCGAGGGCTACGGCGACACGACGTTCCAGGGCGACAAGTCCATCACGCGCTACGAGATGGCGCAGATGGTCGCAAAGGCCATGGCGAAGACGGACGTCTCCGCAGCGGACAAGGCCATGATCGACAAGCTCGCTGCCGAGTTCGCTGACGAGCTCAACAACCTCGGCGTCCGCGTCTCGAACCTCGAGAAGCATGCCGACATGGTGAAATGGAATGGCAAGCTCGAATACACGTACAACAGCCATCGTTCCTACAACGATGCCGGCGTGAAGGAAAAGGACAACGAGAACTCGCTGCTGTTCCGCCTCGAGCCGCAGGCCGAAGTCAACGATCATTGGACGGTCAATGCGCGCATCGATGCGAAGACGAACATGAAATCGGACAATGGCACGGTCGATGATCCGGATGAAGATCATCTCAAACTCGTCCGTGCTTGGGCGCAGGGCGACTACAAGAACTTCGGCGTGAAGCTCGGCAAGTTCGCCCCGATCGATGACGACACGATCTTCGATACGGAGTTCTCCGGCGCGGAAGTCGCGTTCGGCAACCAGCTCACGTTCACGCTCGGCGCTGGCCGCTGGTCGGGTTTCGATACGGATACTTGGAAGACGAGCGACAGCACGGCGAACTACCAGTATGCCGGCCTCGGCTATGAGATCGGCAAGTTCACGACGGGTGTCGACTATCATCACCTCGGCCTCGAGAACCTCCAGTATCCGGATGGCTCGCAGACGAAAGTCAAAGACGATGCAAACATCTGGCTCTTCAAGGCCGCCTATGACTTCGACGGCACGAGCGGCCTGAACGGCTTCTACGCGCAGAACACGTCGGCAGAAGATCAGGCGAAGTCCGGCAGCATCGAGTACACGTACAAAGGTGCGGATGAAGAGAATGCCGGCACGTGGGGCGCTTGGCTCGCATACCGCTACCTCGGCACGTACGCCACGCCGTCCAACACGTATGATGCGGTGCAGACGGGCGAAAAGGCGTGGGAGATCGGCTTCGACTATGCGCCGTTCAAGAACGTCATTGGCACGGTCCGCTATGCGGATGGCAAGACGATCGCGACGGACAAGGATGCGAACACCATCTTCGGCCAGGTCGATTTCCTGTTCTGATTTCTCAACAACGAATCATTTTCTCTCCCGATAAAAAGAACGGAAGCCGTTGCAACCACGCAACGGCTTCCGTTCTTTTTTGTCTCTTTCTTTTTTAGCTTGCCCGCGCATTCCGTGCAACGTAAGTCTCGACGAGCGAGCAGCAGGCTTCCATATCCGTGACGATGCGGTCGACGCGCTGCGTGAAGTACGCATGCACGAGGAGCGCAAGGATGGCGACGCAGAGGCCGAACGCGGTCGCGACGAGCGCCTCACCGACGCCCCCCGTGATGGCCGAGGCCTGTGCGGACTGGACATTGAACACGCTGAAAGCCGAAATCATGCCGCTGATCGTGCCGAGGAGACCGAGGAGCGGCGCCATCGTGACGATGACAGACAGATAGTAGAGCCGCGCGCGCAAGCGCGCAAGCACGAGCCCCGACTGGACCTCGAGGAACGCGGCGATGCCGTGTGTGCCCTCCGTGCCGTCCGCGATGCGCGTCATGGCTTTCGCGAGGAGTGCTGGGAGCGCGCCCGGCGTCTGCTGCGCGAGCTCTCTAGCCGCCTCCCAGTCGCCGCGCTCCGCTGCCGCAGAGAAGGCGTCCGCGAACGCGCGGCCGGCGTCGGCGCGGCGGAAATACCCCCAACGCTCGACGCCCGTCGCGACGACGAAAAGCGAACAGGCGAGCAAGGCGTACATGACGATGCCGCCTTTTTGAAAGAGCTCAATGCCTGCTACAATGCTGTCCATGAATGGTCTCCTTTCAAAAATTCCTTGGCGGACGATGCCGCAATCACTGCATCCCCCACGTCTGTCGGCGCAGGAGATAGAGGAAATACGGCGTGCCGACAAACGCTGTCATGATGCCGACGCGCACTTCCGTGCCGGGCAAGAGGACGCGACCGAGCGCATCACAGAGGACGAGGAACGCGCCGCCTGCGAGGAGGCTCGCCGGCAGCAGCTGCCTGTGGCCGGGGCCGAGCAAAAGCCGCATCATGTGCGGCACGACGAGCCCGACGAAGCCGATGTTGCCGCTGATGCAGACGCCCGTCGCCGTCGTGAGCGCCGCGAGCGCAAGGAACATCATGCGGTAGCGCGTCACAGGCATGCCGACGGCGCGCGCCTCCGTGTCGCCGAGCGCGAGCACATCGAGATGGCGCGCGAGCAGCAGCATGACGGCGATGCTCGCCGCCATCGGCCCGAGGCCGAGGAACACATGATCCCAGCGGCGGTAGTCGAGGCCGCCGATCGTCCAGAAAAGATATGCCTGCATCTTGTTCTCGTTCACGGCCGTGAGGATCGCGGCCGTGACGGCCGAGAGGAACATGCCGACGACGACGCCCGCGAGCAAAAGCGTCAGCACCGGCACGCGGCCGTGGCGCATGGCGAGCGTCACCGTGAGCGCGACGGCGGCAAGCGCACCGATGAGCGCGCAGAGCGGCAGCGCATAGAGGCTCACGGCGGAGAGGCCCGTCGCGATGGCGACGATCGCGCCGACGGACGCGCCGCTCGACACGCCGATGATGCCGGGATCCGCAAGCGGATTGGCAAAAATGCCCTGCAAGACCGCGCCCGAGGCCGCAAGCCCTGCGCCGACCATGAGGCCGACGAGCGTGCGCGGCAGACGAATCTGCCAGAGCACGGCATCCTCGTCCGGCGGCACGACGACGTCAGAAAACAGCGGGAGGTCCATGCCCTGTGCCAGCGACGCGAGCACATGAGAAAACGGGATGTCCATCTGCCCCCATGCAAGTGAAACGACGAGCGCAAATAACACGAGTGCGCCAAGCATCCCGAAAACGCCACCGTGCCGCAACATGATAGGACCTCCTTTCGACCGGAAATGAACGAGCCCCAAACGTTATGGTGCAAGCAACTGCTCCAAGAGCGCCTGCCGCCCGCTGCGCTTCTGTCCGTCTGCGACGTAGACGTCATAGTGTCCCGTCGGCAGCGCGTCGACAGCGATGGGAGCGTCGTAGGCGGCAGTGAGACGCGCAGGCGTCAGGACGTCCGCTGGCGTGCCATCGGCGAGCAGATGCCCGCCGCCGAAGAGCAGCAGCCGCGAGCAGAAGCGCGCGGCGAGGCCGAGCTCGTGCACGACCATGAGCACCGTGCGCCCGGCGGCGCAGATGTCTTGGCAAAAGTGGAAGAGCTCTTCCTGATAAAAGAGGTCGAGCCCCGTCGCCGGCTCGTCGAGGAGCAGCACGGGCGTCTGCTGCGCGAGCACTTTCGCAAACAGCGCGCGCTGCCGTTGGCCGCCCGAAAGCTCCTGCATCGGCCGGTCGGCGAGCGCCGTCATGCCGACGTACGCAAGGCTCGCGTCCACGAGCGCGCGGTCGCGCCCGCCCTCGCGCTGCCACCAGCCGAGATACGGATAGCGCCCGGTCATCGCGATGTCGCGCACCGTGTAGCCGAACGGGATTTCCGTCTGCTGCGACAGATACGCCGCCCGCTGCGCGAACGCGCGCGGCGAAAGCGACTGGATGCCTGTCCCGAGGAGCGCGACCGTACCGCCGAGCGGCGCGAGCAGCCCGCGCACGGTCTTGAGGAGCGTGCTCTTCCCCGCCCCATTTGCCCCGATGAGCCCGACGAGCTCGCTTGGGCGGACGGCAAAGGAAACGTCCGTGAGCACCGTGCGGCTTTCGTAACCGACAGAAAGGCCGTCGGCCTGCAAAACCGGTTCATTCATAGAAGGATGCCTGCATCAGAACGTGTATGTCATGCCGATCTGGAAGAAACGGCCGGGGGCCGGATAATTCCAGCCCGCATAGCGCGAGTACGCCTCGTTCGTGAAGTTCAGCGCTTTCGCGTAAATCGTCAGCTGCGGCGTCGCAGCATAGCTCGTATTGAAGTCAAACACCGTGTAGCGGCTGTCGCCATAATACGTCTTATCGAGCCCCGTGCCCATGCGGCCTTCGAGGTTCGCCTTCCACGGGCCCTGCTGGTAATGGAGGCCGACGCGGTAGCCGTTCGGCATGCTGTTATGCTTAACATACTCTGCCGTTGTCGATGTGTTCGTAGCAGGCGTTTCCGTATGGGTATAAGTATAGCCAAGTTCATAACTCCACGGCTTGGAAATCTGTTGCTTCCAGCTCAGCGTGAAACCATGCTTCTTCTCTTCATAGACATTCAACGGCGTCCAGGAACCCGACGCATCTGCGCCCCAAACAATGGCGTCATGCAAATTCGAATTGAAATAGCTCATATCAAGCGATGTCCCTGCGCCAAACGCATGACTGAAACCAATCGTCTCGACATGGCCCGTTTCGGGATCGAGATTCGGATTCCCGTGCATCCATGGATCTTCATAATATAAATCGTCTGCCGTTGGTGCCTTGAACACGCGTCCCCACGATGCATAAATCTTCGTATCGCGATCCGGACGATAATTCAGCGCAGCTTTTGGCGACCAGTGCGTACCAAATTCGTTGTGGTGATCCATACGAACCCCTGGCACAAAAATCCACTTGTCAGCAAGACGCATGGAATCTTGCAGATAAAGCGCCGTTGTCGTGATGTTCTTGCCTTCATAGCCAGACTGCTTGTTCGACGAATCGCTCCGATGCCATTCCGCGCCCGCGACAATCTTGTTGTTCGCGTCTAGCCGCCAGCCATCTTGATAGTCAACGCCTTGCAAACGTGTCTGGAACTTGTCGCTAAAATCGTTTGCCTTATAATGGTTGAAATACCGCAGATAGCCCGGCAGCTTCGTGTCTTCCTTGAAGCGATACGTCACGGAGACATCGTTCATGATCTGTTGCTGGTTTTTGGAGTAGAACTCGCCTGCCGGACCGTAATAGCCCCACCTGTCGTATGCCGGTGAGCCGCCGTCCATCGTGCGGTGCGCGAAGCGCAGGCCGATGGAGTTGTCTCCCTTGAGCTGCTGGCGCAGGTTCAGCGACATGCCGTTGTTGCTGTAGTCGCTGCCGCCCATCTTCGTCGTGTCGCCCTGCTGGTCTTTGTAGTCAAAGTAGCCGCGCTTCTGCAAGCCCGCCGCAATCGTCCAGCTCAGGCCGCCGATGTCGGAGCCCTGATTGTAGATTTCGTAATTGTGCGTGTGCCACGAGCCCGTGTTGAGGTCGATCTGCGTGCGGTTTTCTTTCGCCTTTTTCGTGATGATGTTGACGACGCCACCGACCGCATCGCTGCCGTAGAGCGCCGAGCCTGCGCCTTTCACGACTTCGATGCGCTCGATGTCCTTCATGGACGGGATGCGCGTGAGCGTCGCGCTCGCGCGGCTCATCGAGCCTTGGTCGTCGTTCAGACGCTCGCCGTCGACCATGACGACGACGCGTTCTTCGCCGTTGATGCGCACGACCTGGTCATTGCCGCTCGCGCCGTTCGTCATGACGACGCCCGGCACATGGTTCAGCGCCTCGGCGACGTCGGCGTAGTGGTTCGCCTCGATGTCTTCTGCCGTGATGACGGCCACATCGGCCGGCGTGCTCATGGTCGGGGTCGGAATCCGCTCCGCCGTCACGACCGTCTCGCCGAGATCCGTGGCCTCGTCGTCTGCCTCTGCCGCCAGCGCTGTGCCGGACGCGCAGAGCGTGCCGGCTGTGAGCGCAGACAACATGGCATACGTCAGTTTTTTCTTCTTCATCTTTTCTTCCTGCCTTTCTTTTCCTATCTTCTCTGATCTCAATCGTCCACGGCGGAAAGGTGCTCTTCGGCTCCCTGCCGGAACGCATCGCCGTAGACACGATAAGCGATCTCCTGCACGCCGAACACGAAGTCCTGCGAGCAATTATAAATGTAGGCCTCGCACGGCTCCTCGAGGCGGCCATCCCGGATGGCGCGGATCGTCTGGAGCGACGGGTCGTCAAGGTACTGCGCGCGGAACGAAGCGACATCGTACGAGCCGTGATTGTTGTACGTCGGCAAAAAGAGCACATCGGGGTTGATGGCGACGAGCTGCTCCTTGCTCATCGTCTGCCCGTCCTGGATGCCTGCCGCCGCGCGGCCGTTCGTGACGCCCGCATATGTGCAGGCGTCGTCAAACGAGCTGCCGATGCCGCCATACGTGCTCATGAGCGAGATGAGGACGACGGTCTTGCGCTCGCTCTCCGGGATGGCCTTCGTCTGTTCCGTGATGGCGGCGAGCTTCGCATCCATCTGCGCGACGAGCTTTTCACCGCGCTCCGGCTCGCCGACGGCCTGCGCGATGAGGCGCACGGTCTCCTGGATCTCCGCGAGATTGCGCGCGCCCTTGCAGACAACGACGGGGAGGCCGAGGTCGCGGAGCGACGCGACGCGCGTGATGTCGCCCCAGTCCGGCACGATGACGAGGTCGGGACGCATGGCCGCGATTTCCTCGACCGTCGGGTCTTTCACGCGCCCCGGGACTTTTTGTGCGAGGTCGACGACGTTCGAGCTCACGGGATCGTCCAAGAGGCTGTTCACCGCGACCATATGGTCAGGTGGGACGAGACCGAGCACGACTTCGTCCGTGCTCATGGAGAGCGTCAAGATGCGCGTCGGCTTCTGCGGCATCTGGATGACCGTTCCCTGCACGTCCGTGACCTCATACGCCGAGGCGTCCGACGAGGAGGCTGCGGGGCCGCGCACGTCCTTGCAGCCGGCCAGCGCGAACAAGCAGGCCATCAGAAACAGGCCGCTGAGCAAGCGCAGCGCTGTGCAGCGTGTCTTCGTTTTCAAACAGTTTTCCCTCCTTTATAGACGCCGAGCGCCTGCCGTTGCGTGCGGACTTTTCGCTCCCAGTCGTCCATCGATGCTTGGATGAACTCGTGCACGAGCACTTGCGGCGCGATCGCGTCGACGAGCGCACGCACGGCAGGCGTCGTAAACGGCTGATGCTCGTCGACGTGGCTGATGTAGTCAAAGATCTCGGCAAAGCCCTGCGGGCGCCGGCCGGTTTCCCGCGCACCCCGCATCCGTTGCCGCACGTACGCGCCCGAAAGCGAGCGGTGGAGGTGCATGGCATAGATCCGGCGGCGCAGATCATCGCCGAGCGCTTGAACGGTGCGCAGGACGTAGCGGACGGCCTCCTGCTCGGACGAAAGCGCGAGCGACGTGTTCATGAGATGGCCGGTGTCGAGCACGAGGCCCGTTTTTTCATGCGGCGTGCGCTCGATGAGGCGCGCGGCGAGCGCGGGCGCGCGGAGCGTCAGCCCCGGCCACCAGAGGTTTTCATAGAGCAGCCAGCAGTCTGCGGGCAGCACGTCCACGATCTCGTTCACGAGTGCGAGCGTCGCGTCGATGACGGCGGCGTCGTCGTAGTGATGACGGCGCGTGTAGAGCTCGCGCGTCCGCGCGTTCGCGACGTGGAACACGACATACCGTGCGCCCGTCCGCGCTGCCTCCGCGAGGTGCTGCCGGAAGAACGCGAGCCACGCGTCCCGCGACGTGCCAAAGGACGACGCAAACGCCTCTTGCCACGCCGCCTCGCTCCCGTAATCCTCCGTGAGCGCCGCCGTGTCTCCATACCAGAAATCGAGCCAGTCCGGCCAAAAGCGCAGATGCACGCCATAAATCCAGGCAGGCGGAAAAACGGCAGGATTCCACGGCTCGTACAGCGTGAGCTCGAGCCCGTCGAGGCCGTTACGCGCGAAAAATGCCGGCAGCTGTGACAGATCGCCGCCGAGGACGTGCTCGATCTCCCACGAGATGTTCGAAAGATTCACGAGTTCCAGCATCGCAGGTCTCCTGCCATCCTATGTGATCAGAATTTGTACGTGTAATTGAACAGATAGCTGATGGGTGCGCTGTAATACGTCGACGAAGAATGCGAGATGACGTCATGACGATCCAGCACGTTCGTGATGGCGAGGCTGAACTCGTTCTGTGCGTCCGGCGCGTACATCGTGTTCCATTTCGTCAGGAGATATGGTTTCGAATCAAACGAATGATCACCTGACGGCGTCTGCACACGCGCGCCGAGGAACGACGCGGAAAGGTCACTCGTCCACTTCGCCTGGTGATAGCGCACGCCGCCCGTCAGCTGGATGCGGCCGTATTTGCGATCCCAATAGCCCTTTTTCGTGCTCTTGGCCTCCGGATTCTGCCACGTCACGCCCCAATGATAGGAGAATGGCGTCGCATCGTCGATGTCCCACGTGAGCTCGATGCCGGTATTGCGGAAATCTTCATTGATGTAGGAGTAGCTGCTCCTCGCGCTGTTCCACGTGGCGGAAATGTTGTCGCGGATGTCCGTGTGGAAGAGCGCAGCCTTCCAGGCGTGCGCGCCATGACGTTCTTTCCAGCCGAGTTCGTAATTCACGCCCTTCTGCGGATTGAGCGACGGATTTGGCACCGCCGTCGTCGTCGTGCCGTACATCTGTGCAAACGTCGGCATGATGAACGACTGCGCGACACTCAGATACAAACTGTTCTCCGCATCCATCTTGTGCAGCCACGAGCCCGAGGCGCTGAAGTTGCTGTAGTTCTGGTCTTTGTCCGCACCCGTCGTCCACGTCTCTCGCGCGCCGATCGTCATCGTGTTCTTTGCGTCAAAGCCATGCTCATACTGCGAGAACACCGCCCAGTTATTGCGCGCGTATTGCGCCGCCTTGTTCGCCGGCGTCGAGAACGCCGTGAGGCGATCGAACTGCTCGCGCTGGAGCGACGCACCGGCGATGAGCGTATCGGCCCCAGCCAGCTTCCAGCGGCGCTGAGCGTCGAGACCATACGTGATGTTCTTTTCCCGCGTATTGTAATGGTTCGAGGACGCCGACGATCTCCGCCCGCTCGACGTATAATTCGTCGGTCCCTCCGATTCCACCGTGCCGGAATTGAAGTACAGCGAAGCCTTCCAAAGCTTGTCCTTGTAATTGAGCTGCGTGATGTGGCGATCCGTCGTGTACTTGCGCCCGTTGAACAGCGCGCCGACAGGAGCGGCCGCCGAGGACTCTGTCACGAGGCGGTTGTACGTCGCTTCCGTGTTGAGGTATTGGTAAAGGAAATCAAGGTGGTCTGTGATCGCATAGCTGATGCCGGCCGACTGTTTTTTCACGTCGCGCAAGACCGTCTTCGTCTCGCCGAACGTCGTCTCCGTCTTGCTGACGTCGACGCCATGCTTCCACTGGCTGAAATCGTAATTCACCGCCAGGCGGTCATCGCCGACGTTCACGCCGTAATGGTGCTGGCCGGAGTTCCCGATGCCGGCCGTCACTTGGTTCGACGCGCCTTTCTTCGTGATGATGTTGATGACGCCGGCCATGGCCTCGCTGCCGTAAAGCACGGAGCCTGCGCCTTTCACAACCTCGATGCGGTCGATCGTCGCGGCGGGGATGGCGGAAAGGTCGTACTTGCCGCGCCACGAGATGGGGTTGCCGTTGACGAGCACGAGCGTGCCGTTGTCGACGCCACGGATCGTGGCGCCATTCGCCATCGTGCCCATGGCCGCGCCATTCTGGCCGAATGCCGCATAGACGAAGCCGTCCGTGCGTGCGAGTGCTTCTGCTGCGTTCTGCGCACCACTCGCGTGGATGTCCTCCGCCGTCACGACCGTCATGGCGGCAGGGACGTCCATTTCCCGCTTTTCCGAGCGCGTCGCCGTCACGACGACTTCGCCGAGGTTTTCATCGACAGCCTCGCCTTCGCCGGCTTCCGCGGCAAAGCCCGCAACGGGGCTCGCGAGCACGGCCGCGACCGTACCGGCTGCCATCCATGCCTTCATCTGTGTCTGGTGTTTCTTCTTCTGTCTCATGTGAAATGCCTCCTATGATCTTTTATGTTTTCCCATGCTTCCGTTCAGTTCTATTTTTATTTTTTATTTGATATCTATCTTTGGTATGCTCGCGACGGGCAGCCTTACCAGTCGTCATCCCCCTGCAGCTCGAAGCGGTACGTCGTCCGGTATCTGCCGGGATGACCGTTCATCGAGAATCGGCAGCCCCAGCCGGCCGCGACGGCAGCCGCGTCGAGCGCGGGGTAGCCCGACGAGCTCACAACAGAGACGTCCGTGATGCTGCTCTCCGGCGAGACCGTGATGAGAATCGTGACGCTGCCCTCAGCGCCGGCCTGCACCATGCTCGCTGGATACGACGGCACGGCGCGGTACGTGCAGTATGCGGCGGCGTCGACGGGCGCAGGCGGCTCAGCGGGCGCAGAGCCCACGCCTGTGCCATCGCCGCTGCCTATGCCATCGCCAGCCCCAGAGCCACTGCCTGTGCCCACACCTGAGCCAAAGCCTGTGCCGGCTCCTTGGCCTGTGCCCGTGCCGCTGCCCGCGCTGCCGCTCCCTGCGCCTGTACTCGCGCTTCCCTGCGCACCATTGGCAGGCGACGGCGCGGCCGTGGGCGCGGCGGGTGTTTCCGCGTGGTGCTCCTGACGATACGCCTGCTGCTTTTCCGGCTCTTTCGTGTATGTCTCCGCGATCTCGGGGAGCGCTGTCTCCACAGGCAGGGCGACGACCGGCGCCGCACTGGGCGCGGCGGCTGGTGGCGCGCTCGGGGCGCTCGGAGTGCTGCCGCCCGCGTTGCCGCCTCCACCCGTGAGCATCGTGATGTCGACGACATCGTCCGCCGTCGTCTGCGGCTGCTCGCGCACGAGCAGGAAAAAGCCCGTCGCGGCCAGCAGGCAGAAGAGCACGGCATGCACGGTGAACGAGACGATCCACGCTTTCCATTCGGCCGTTTTTCGTGCCTTCGTCCGCTCTGGCAGGCCTTGCGGCGGACGTGTCTTCCGCGCCGCCATCTCAGTGCCCTCCGTCCGCAGCGGCGAGGCCGATATGCGTGATGCCGCGTGCCTTGAACTTGTCGAGAAGCCCGATGACCATGCCGTAGTCGAGCCCTTGGTCTGCGCGCACGACGACGGAGAACTTCGCCGTCCGCTGCTGCTCCGCCGCCGCGCGAGCGAGCAGCGCCTCCTCTGTGATCGGCTGATCCTCGAGGTAGAGCGAGCCGTCTTTTTTCATTGTCACGACGTACGACACGGCGAGCTGTGTCTCCGCACTCGCCGCCTGCGGCATATCGACGTCGACCGTCTTCACCTGCACCATGTACAGCGTGCTCATCATGAAGAACACGAGCAGGAAAAACATGATGTCGATCATTGGAATGATATTGATCTCCGGCATTTGTCCCATCCGCCGATTTCTGAGCCGCATCCGCCTCCCGCCTTTCTGCCGTTGCCTGTTGCTTCGGATAACCGAAAGTTATTGTAACATCATTTCTCTGCTATCGCAACCGCTGGCACATGAATACAATGCACTTGTGTTATCGAACATCGAGACACAAAAAAGCCGCCGCACGTGCCCGCGCCTCCCATGAGAGGTCTGGGCCGTTGCAACGGCTCGCGTCTGATGTGTGCGTTACAGTTCTTCCGACAGCTTCAACAGCTCCGGGCACAGGTCGCCGATGGATGTCGCGACCACTTTCGGCTGCAGGATGTCGAGCACGGGCTGCATTGTCTTGCGGAATTTCGCGTCATCCTGCATGAGCGCGAGGATGGCGCTCGTGTTGATCGCGTCATCGAGCGCCGTGTGCTGCTTGCCCTCAAAATCTTTGTCCATCGCGCCGAGCGCGTGCTTGAGCGCAAGGTTGTTGTGCAGGCCGAGGCGGTCGTCAAATTTTTGTTGCAAATCGACCCAACGGCTGTCGAGCCACGCGAGGTCGAACGCCGGGAGCTTCACGCGGCATGTCGGACTTCAGCTGCTTGATGTCCGACATGCTCCACGAATAAATCGTCGTCTCCGCGTCGCCGACCCAGTCGACGAACGCCTGGAAGCTCGGCACGAACACATCGTCCGTGTCGACCATGGCCTGCGTGATGCTCGTGAGGCGCGTGATGTGTTTCTTGATCGCGCCGTACTCCGGCCGCACGTAGCACTGGAACGTGTCCTCCTGCTGGAAATCGTCGCCGAGCCGCACCGCGCCGAACTCGATGACCTCCGCGCGCATCCGCTGACGGACCTCGCGATGCTCGCGATCCACCGGATTCATCTCGAGATCGATCACCACATGCTTCATAAAATGATTCCCCTTCGCTTTTCCGTATCGATAGACTGTAACTCAAACTTCGCAGGTGCTGAGCACCCGTAAAGTCTTGTGAAATTTATGTTTGTGGAAAAATAAATAGCATGAACTGTGCCAATTTAGTATAATTAAGGTGTGAAACAAAACATACT
>JAXGCE010000013.1:0-7858 GCA_034186105.1 Selenomonadaceae bacterium | reverse complement strand
GGGAAGGCAGAGTTGAAAACTTCCGCCGAGGGATGTATAATCTCCTTGTAAAATTTGATTTTGCATATCTATATTTTACGCCTGTTGCCAAGGATTTTTAAGTCCTTGGCAACATTTTTTTTGCAAACTAAAAGGGGCTGCTACACGTTGTTGATACGTGCAACAGCCCCTTTTCTTCATGCCTGCATATCGTAGAGCAGCCCTGCATAGTTAGCGAAGACACCGGCCTGCGTATATGCCTGGGTGACAACATCCACATTGTCATTCTGGCTGTACGCTGCGACCTTGATCTGTTGCGACGAGATGATCTGTCCATCCTGCAACTGCTGGACGAGCAGGTCGCCGCTATCGAGCATGCGCGTGATCGTCGTGAGCTGATTGTCTGCCGTATCTGTCGTATCCTGCCCGGTATCACCGGCGGCGGTGGCTTGCTGCTGTGCTTGCAGCTTATTCTGCGTGGCTTGTGCATCTTCCGTCGAGGCCTTTACCTCGGCGCGGACGGGAGCAGCAGATGGGGCCACGCCGTACATGACGCTGGTATAAGGCTGCACCGCCCGAGTTGCTTCGATGCTGTTGATGCGATCGAGTGACAACATGGCTTTCACCCTCCTTTTTCGATTTGTAACGATTTTAGCGAATCAATTTTCCAGCGAAATAAATGCTAGATCACAAAATCGAGAGAAGATAATAGAAAAATGAAGAAGTTTTTGATGGAGAATCATGTCATAATGGAAGAAAAACGCTGAAAAATGCCAATCCACCGCGCGTTCCAAAAGGAGTCTTACCGAATGCTCATCGCCCCGACGCTACGAAAGTCCATCCTCCAAGCCGCCAGCTCCGGCCAGCTGACGGAGCAGCGCGCAGAAGACGGCGACGCCCGCGACCTCCTCGCGGCGATCCGCAAAGAAAAAGCTCTCAATCAAAAAATCGATACGCGTCTGCAAAAGATCGAAGAGCTGCTCGGCGTGTGAGCATCTCCCGGTTGCAGGATGCGCATCGATTGTTGTATACTAAACGAAGCAGCTACCATAACGGTAGGCGGTTGGCGTTTTGTCTCGCGGAAAGGTCGAAAATCCTTGATGAAGCGAGGTGATGCATGATGAGTTCTACAATCATCATCTTGGTGCTTGTTCTGTGCCTCGTGCTCGCAATAAAACAATAACCGCCCCACAGCTTCCAAACTTAGGCGGTCATTGTTCGCAATGTTAACCAACTGAGCGAGGCGGCCAACCGTCTATCGGCAGCTGCTTCTCTATGCCTTTATTCTACACGAAAACTCCAGATTTTTCAAGAACTGACACAGATTTTCTACCATGGTATAATAGTCTTCATGATAACGATTTAAAAACGGAAAGGGACACGACATGCTGGTATCAGACATCGACAAGATCATCGCAGGCGAGCTCGGCGTGCGGCGGGAACAGGTGGCGAAAGCCATCGAACTCCTCGACGACGGCAACACGGTGCCATTCATCGCACGCTATCGCAAGGAGGCGACGGGATCGCTCGAAGACGAGCAGCTGCGCACGCTCGCTGAGCGGCTCGAGTACTTGCGCGGCCTCGCGAAGCGACAGGAGGAAATCACGCAGAAGATCGACGAGCAGGGCAAGCTGACGCCAGAGCTCAAAGCCGCCATCGAGCGCGCAACGAAGCTGCAGGAGCTCGAAGACCTCTACCTGCCGTATAAGCAAAAGCGCCGCACGCGCGCGCAGATGGCACGCGAAAAAGGCCTCGGGCCGCTTGCCGATGCCATGATGGCACAGGACGTGCAGAGCGGCACGCCGCTTTCGGCAGCAGCCGCCTTCATCGATGTGGAAAAAGGCGTGGAAACGGCGGAAGACGCGCTCGCAGGCGCGCGCGACATCGTCGCTGAGACGGTCAGCGAGGACGCAAAGCTCCGCCAGCAGTTGCGCAAGAAGCTCTGGCAGACGGGCACGCTCCGGACGGAGCTCGCTCCCGCAAAGGACGGCAAGCAGCCCGAGGACGCACAGACGTTCCTCATGTACGCCGACTACGAAGAGCCGATCCGCACGCTGCCATCGCATCGCGTGCTCGCCATCAACCGCGGCGAGAAGAAAGGCTGCCTGCGTGTCAAGGTGAACTTCGACCACGAGGCGGCCGTCGACCAGATGTTCGCGCATGTCTACCGCCACAAGTGCATCTTCACGGACGAGCTTCGTGTTGCGCTCGAAGATGGCGAGAGCCGCCTGCTGTTCCCGGCGCTCGAGCGCGAAGTCCGCACACAACTGACGGAGAACGCCGAGACGCAGGCCATCCATGTCTTTGGCGTGAACCTGCGCCAGCTGCTGCTGCAAGCACCGCTCGGTGGCCATGTCGTCATGGGGCTCGACCCCGGCTATCGCACAGGCTGCAAGATGGCCATCGTCGATGTGACGGGCCGCGTCGTCGACCACGGCGTGCTGCAGCTCACGAAGAGCGACGCCGAGCGCGAAGCGTCAGCGAAGAAAGTCCTCGCACTCATCAAAAAGCACCACGTCACACTGCTCTCCATCGGCAACGGTACGGCAAGCTACGAGACGGAGCAGTTCGCCGCGAACCTGATCGCCGAGCATCACCTCGATGTCCACTACCTCATCACAAATGAGGCTGGCGCCTCTGTCTACTCGGCGTCGAAGCTCGCGAAGGAAGAGCTGCCGGAGTACGACGTCACGATCCGTGGCGCTGTCTCCATCGCGCGCCGCGTGCAGGATCCGCTCGCCGAGCTCGTGAAGATCGACCCGCAGGCCATCGGCGTCGGTCAGTATCAACATGACGTCAATCAGAAAGAGCTCGCGCACGCCCTCGATGCCGTCATCGAGGCAGCTGTCAACCACGTCGGCGTCGACCTCAATACAGCGAGCCCTGCCCTGCTCTCGCACATCGCGGGCATCACGGCCGCCACGGCGAAGAACATCGTCGCCTACCGCGACGCGAATGGCCGCTTCACGGGCCGCCGCCAGCTCTTAAAAGTTCCGCGCCTCGGCCCGGCAGCCTTCACGCAGTGCGCTGGCTTTTTGCGCATCCACGGTGGCACGTCGCCGCTCGACGACACGCCTGTGCATCCCGAGTCGTATGCGCTCGCGGAAAAACTTCTCGACCGCCTCGGCTTTTCGCTCGATGATCTCAACGATAAAGACGAGCTCGCCATGCTCGCCGCAAAGCGCAAGCTGCTGACGAAGGACAAGGAAGCCGCACTCGCCAAAGAACTCGACGCCGGCCTGCCGACCGTCCACGACATCCTCGATGCTCTCGTCGCGCCTGGCCGCGATCCGCGCGAAGACCTGCCTGCGCCGCTGACGCGCCAGGCCATCGTGAAGCTCTCGGACATCCAGCCCGGCACGATCCTCCGAGGCACCGTCCGCAACATTACGGATTTTGGCGCGTTCGTCGACATCGGCATCAAGACAGCCGGCCTCATCCACATCTCGCAGCTCTCGAAACGACGTGTCAAGCATCCGCTTGACGTCGTCTCCGTCGGCGACATCCTGCGCGTCAAAGTCATCAGCGTCGACGAGGAACGCGGCCGCATCGGCCTGTCGCTCAAAGGTGTCCCGCAGGATGAAACGAAGAAGGAGGCACAGGCATGAGCCTGCTCGAAGAAACCATTGCCAAGATCCAGCCCGCTGACCACCCCGCCGCCATGGGAGCGGCGGCCGCGCTCGACGAGCTGTTCCCGGAGCAGCAACCAAGCGCACTGCAAAACCTGTTGCTGCGCTACCTCCGCGCAACGGGCAAACCGTCGCCGAAAACGCTGCGCTGCTGCTCCATCGTCTGCTGCGCCGACCACGGCGTCGCCGCGCAGGGCGTCAGCGCCTACCCGCCGGAGACGACCGTCCAGATGACGGCGAACTATCTCATCGCGCAGGGCGCGGCCGCCAATGCGTTCGCAGGGTTCGCGGGCTCGGACTTGCTCGTCGTCGACATGGGCATCGCGGCTGACACGACAGGCATCCCCGGCCTCGTACGCCACTACCGCATCGCATCGGGCACGCGCGACATGACGCAGGGCGCGGCCATGACGCGCGCACAGGCACGCGAGGCTGTCGAGGCAGGCATCAAGCTCGCGACGGCCATCGCCGCGCAGGGCTATACGTGCTTTCTCCCCGGCGAAATGGGCATCTCGAACACGACAGCGTCCGCGTGCATCGCCGCGACGCTCTGCGGCCTGACAGCGGAGCAGGCCACAGGCCGCGGCACGAACATCTCGGACGAGCGCCTCGCGAAGAAGATCCGCGTCGTCAAGGAAGCGCTGCTCGTCAACCATCCCGATCCCCAGGACGGCCTTGACGTCCTCGCAAAAGTCGGCGGCTTCGAGCTCGGTGCCATCGCCGGCCTCATGCTCGGCGCAGCCGCGAGCCATGCCGTCACCGTGCTTGATGCCTTTAACTCCAGCGCGGCCGCGCTCATCGCGCAGGCGCTCGCGCCTGCCGTCACGGACTATCTGCTGCCGTCGCATCAAGGCGGCGAGCGCGCGCACGGTGCCGCGCTCGCGAAACTCGGCCTGACGCCGCATCTCTTTCTCGACATCAAACTCGGCGAAGCCTGCGGCTCGTCCATCACGGCGCGCTTCCTCGCGCTCGCGCTCGACGAGCTCGATGCACTGCACGCGGAAAACGGTGACAAGGACATCGACGCCGACCTCTTCCTCGAGCGCATGCCCGCAAAGGCACCGAGCGTCACGGACAAGACGTTCAACTTTTATTTCCAGAGCATGCCGTCCCCCGATCGCGCAAGCATGGAGGAATGCCAGACGCGCCTCAACCACCTCGCAAAGCCTGTCTACAGCCTCGGCCACCTCGAAAGCATCGCGGCAGAATTTGCCGGCATCGCCTGTGAAGGACGACCGGAGAAAGAGCAGGAAAAAGCACTGCTGCTCTTTTCCACGCAAAAAGAGACCGTGCCGCGCCAGCGCATCCTCTCGGCCGCTGCGCACACGATCTCCATGCCCGTCACGATCGGCCGCCTGCGCATGGGCTTGCCGCCGACAGCCGCGTTTGACTTCGCCCGCGTCACGGCTGAGGACATCACGCTCGACGCCTCGATCCTCGGCATCGGCCTGACGGAGGACATCGCCGCGCCGCTCGCCGACGCGCTCATGAATGGCGACGGCGAACTGCTGTACGCGCCAGAAGACTTCCTCGCGCATGTGCCAAAAGACCTCCAGCTCCCTGTCTCGGCGCTCGTCGGCGCCATCATTGCCGCTGCGCACAACAGCACGATGATCCTGCCATCCGACGCCGCAACGGAGCTCGTCGCACGCTACACCGAGCGCCTCGCGCCTGACGTGCGGCCGTACATCCTCCACCTCGACGGCACGCTGACGAACCTCGGCGACACACTGCCGGGCATCACGGCCTGCGCCGGTGCCCTCATCGTCGAAGCCGCGCTCAGCGCGCTCAATGATATGAAGACGTTCGAAGAAACGAAAGTCGCCATCGCCAATGATGGGCCTGGGAAGGAAAAACAGAAGAAATGACAAGAAAGGCGCAACGTTCGCGAAAGCAAACGTTGCGCCTTTCTTGTCTTCAATCCATGATATAAATTTCGATTTCTTGCCGCCCGAACATCAACGCTTCTTCGTGCGTGTCGAAGGCGACATCGATCATCGCGCCTTTGATACCCCAGCCGATGTCTTCGGCGACGGCTTCGCCGTAGTTGGGGATGAAGACGTGCGTGCCGAGCGGGATGACGGACGGGTCGACAGCGATGACGCCGTGGCGCACAAGCGTCCCGCTCGCCGTGTACGGTGAATTGCCAGGATCAAGCGCGCTGTAGGCCGTCGCTGTCACGTACATGACGCGGCCCTCCGCCCCTGCCGGTGCTGGCGCACTGACGATGAGCAGCAGCGCTGTGAATAGACTCGCTGTCAGGAACTTCCAAAACCTTCTCTGCATCAATAGACCTCCTCAAAAGCGCGTTTCTCTATTTTTATCGCTATCTAAGGAAGATTCTATCATACTTTGAATTGTTCCGTCAAATCGACGCGCAAATATGCCTTCAGTTCGTAGCGTATTTCTTGACAAAGGCATCGACGGGGATCGGTGGAGAGAACAGGAAGCCTTGCAAATAGTCACAGTCGGCTTCGAGCAGGTGATTCTTCTGGTTCTCCGTCTCGACGCCTTCGGCGACGATCTGCATGCCGAGCTGCTTGCCCATGTGGATGACGTGGTCGATGATGACGCGGCCACGCGCTTTCGTATCGTCGGAGAAGCGCAGGAAGAACATGTCGAGCTTCAGCGTCTTCGCGCGG
The DNA here is from genome assembly GCA_034186105.1 of Selenomonadaceae bacterium. GTDB lineage: Bacteria > Bacillota > Negativicutes > Selenomonadales > Selenomonadaceae > Selenomonas_C. Next base: position 1,608 of record JAXGCE010000013.1, on the reverse strand, counting down.
ATGTTGCGCAGCGTGTTCAACGAGGAGTAGCCTTTGCCGAAATCGTCGAGCTCCACATGAAAGCCCGCATCGATGATGTCATCGACCATCTTGCTCTTCGAGACAACCGCCGACTCCGTGATTTCGACGCGGAGTTTTTCGATCGGCAGTTCGTACTGCGCGATGAGGTCGCAGAGCGTCTTTGCAACGTCCATGTAGAGGAAGTCTTTTGGCGAGACGTTGATGGAGAGTGCGAGGTGGGCAAACGGCGTCGTTTGCCAATGCTTGAGCAGGCGGATCGTCTGCTCCCAGACGTAGCGGTCGAGCAGAGCGATCTGTCCGGACTCTTCAAAGCACGGGATGAACGCGCCTGGCGAGACGATGGAGCCGTCATCCTTGATCCAGCGCACGAGCACTTCCGCAGCCGCGAGCTGTTCGTTGCGGTCGAGCTGTGGCTGCAAGTAGAGGTGGAACTCGCCACGTTCCATGGCTTCCGTGAAGCGGTTGACCATTTCCTGCTTGTTGATGGCCGTCTCCCAGAGCTTCTTCGTGTAGTGGGCGCTGCCGATGTTGTAGTCGTTCTCGATTTCCTTGCGTGCCATGTCGGCCCGGTCGATCATGATAGCCGCGGGGAGGCCGCGGTCGACGGCCGCATAGATGCCCGCATGGATGTGCAGCGGGATGTCGTCTTCCTCGATGACGAACAGCGCTTCGTCAAGGAATTTCTGCAGGCGCGCCTCGAGTGTCTTGTCCGCTGGCTCGAACACGGCGAAATGGTCGCCGAACAGCCGCGCGATCAACGCGCTGTCATCACACTGTTTGCGGAGAGAGTCCGCAACGGACACGAGGACTTCGTTGCCTTTTTCCATGCTGTAGAGGTCGTTGATCATGTGGAACTTCCGCAAATTAATGGAGACCATCGTGAAGTCCTGATCTGGCTCCGCTGCGAGGCGCTGGCGGACGGCATGCGCGAATCCTTCTTTGTTCAGCAGGCCCGTCAGCGGGTCGTGCTGGTTCAGGAAATCGGCGTTCTCATTGTCTTTTTCGGGGAGATCGGCGATCTCGGCGGCCGTCGCCTCGCGCCAGTCGATGAGCTCGAGCGACGCTGGCAGCGTCGTCATCGCATCGACGTGCAGGTTCACCGGCCGCGAAATGATCTCAAAGAGTTGGCGGTCTTTCCGCTCTTGTTTCCGTCGCTCGCGATCCATATGGCAGGCCTGATAGCTGATGCAGTTGCTGCATCGGTGCGTCGAACCCCAGACAGCGTGACAGGGCTGGCCGTAGCGGCAGGCGTCCTGCACGATGTCGAGCTCCCGGCACTCCTCCGGATCGACGAAGCGCGCGAGCTTGTGTTCCTTTCGATAAGCCTCCAAGAGGTCTGCTGCCTGCTGCAGCGTCAGATCCATCGCTTCCACGATCATCACCATTCCCTTCTCCCAGCCATGCAGGCCGGGACACGCTATCCCATCTTAGGCTTATTATACAACGTTTCGATAGAGGATTGCCTGTTTTTTTCAACATGGTATGCTAGAGTGTGTTTTATTGGAAAGGAAGTGTTTTTCATGGCTCGAAAGATTTCAACGCTGCTGCTCGTCGTGCTCGTCGTCGTGGCATGCGTCGCGAAGTTCC
>JAXGCE010000012.1:0-51770 GCA_034186105.1 Selenomonadaceae bacterium | reverse complement strand
TGGAAGCCGATTCCCGGCCGTTTCAAAGACTACATCGCCATGCCGAAGTCCAACGGCTACCAGTCGCTGCACACGACGGTCATGACGAAGGGCTATCCTTTAGAGATCCAGATCCGCACGTTCCAGATGCACCAGGTCTCGGAGTACGGCGTCGCCGCGCACTGGAAATACAAGGAGCAGGGCAAGGGCGCTGTCGCCGGCAGCGAAATGGACCAGAAAATGAGCTGGCTGCGGCAGATGGTGAACCTGCAGCAGGAATACAGCGACCCGCGCGAGTATTTCGAAGCGCTCAAAGTCGACATCTTTTCCGACGAAGTCTTTGTCTTCACGCCGAACGGCGACGTCATCGACCTGCCGAAAGGCTCGATCCCGATTGATTTCGCCTACCGCATCCACACGCAGGTCGGCCACCACTGCGTCGGCGCGCGCGTCAACGGCAAGCTCGTCCCGCTCGAATATAAGCTCAAGAACGGCGACATCGTCGAAATCGTCACGAACAAGGGCAACAGCGGTCCGTCGCGTGACTGGCTCAACATCGTCGCGTCCGGCGAGACGCGCACGAAGATCCGCTCGTGGTTCAAGAAGGAGAAGCGCGAAGAAAACATCGCGCGCGGCCTCGAATACCTGAAGGAAGAGGCAAAGCACCTCGGCTACGACACGCATGACCTGCTGAAAGAAGGCCGCCTGCAGGAAGTCGCCGAGAAGATGAACATCTCGAGCGAAGAAGACCTGCTCGCGGCCATCGGCTACGGCGGCGTCACGATGCATGGCGTGCTGACGAAGCTCATCGAGCTTTACAAGAAAGACCTCCAAGCTGCGACGCCGCCCGATGTCTCGGCCATCCTCTCGAAGCTCCGCGCGCCGCAGGGCAAGACGGGCAAGAAGTCGAAGTCGAGCCACGGTATCCTCGTTGAAGGCGAGAGCGGCCTGCTCGTCCGCCTCGCGAAATGCTGCAACCCGATCCCCGGCGACCCGATCACGGGCTACATCACGCGCGGCCGCGGCGTCTCCGTGCACCGCTCCGACTGTCCGAACGTGTTGCAGGGTTCGGACTCCGACCTCTCACGCATGATCGAAGTCAGCTGGGATATCGGCCTCGACAAGGACTACAATGTCGAGCTCGAGATCATCTGCAACGATCGCGTCGGCGTGTTGCAGGAGCTCCTGGCCATCCCGTCGGAAATGAAGCTCAACATCTCGTCCGTCAACGCGAGCCCGAACCGCAGCAACAAGACGTCGACCGTGCGCATGGGCCTGTCCGTGCACAATGCGGCGCAGGTGCAGCAGGTCATGACGAAGCTGCGCCGCGTCAAGGATGTCTACAGCGTCACGCGCGCTATGGGCAGCATGAACGCAAATTAAAGGCGGTTTGTCTTTTCGCTGTTCTTTTGGTATAATGTTGATATTTGGGAAGAAAAGCCAATCCTTACACAAAAGGGAGATTATAGTATGGCACAGACGTTTACCATGGAAGACCTCAAGCAGAAACTCGCAGAGCGCCAACACAAAATGACGCCGCAGCGGCAGACCGTGTTGCAGATCTTCCTTGACCATCCGGGCGAACACCTCTCGGCAGAAGATGTCCACGACATCCTGCGCGAGAAGAAGGCCGAGATCGGCCTGGCCACCGTCTATCGTAGCCTCGAACTGCTGTCAGATCTCGGCATCCTGCAGAAAATGGAGTTCGGCGATGGCTGCAGCCGCTACGAGGTCAATGCCACCGACCCGAATCGCCACCACCACCACCACTTGATCTGCACGAAATGCGGCAAGGTCGAAGAATTTGACGAAGACCTGCTCGATGACCTCGAGCGGGACATCGAGCAGAAGATCGGCTTCCATACGCTCGACCACCAGGTGAAGTTCTTCGGCGTCTGCAAGGAGTGCCAGGAAAAAGAGAAAAAAGCTTGAACATCGAAACCCTCACCATCAACAACCAGCAGGAAGTCGTCGTCAAGATCACGAAGGAAGTCATCCGCCTCTTCAAGATCGAAGTGACAGGCCCGTGCGCTGACGCTGACTTTGCGCAGCTCTCCGTCGTGCATCGGTCGTTGCCGCCGCTTCCCGAAAGCGAGGGCGGCAACGGCTGCGTGCGCGCGGAAACGATCCTCTACGCCTTTCGCCCAGATGGCACGGAAACGTGCTATCGCGAGGCAGGGGAGGGGAAACCAGACGAGCGCGAGAGCGCGGCGTACCACCGCCTCTGGAAGCTCTGTCTCTACCGCATCTTCCTCGCGCATTTTGCCTCCTTTGACGGCATTGAGCCTGCGCCCTGGGGCATCCTGCATGGCGTGCGGCCGACGAAGATCGTCCACCGCTGGATCCGCGGCGGCATGGACGAGCCCAGTATTATTCAGCGTCTCATGGTCGACTATGCCTGCAGCCGCGAGAAAGCCGAGCTCATCGTGCCGATGGCGTTCCGCCAGCTGCCATTTTTGCAGACGTCGGATGAAAAGACCATCAGCATCTATGTCGGCATCCCGTTCTGCCTGACGCGCTGCCTCTACTGCTCGTTCCCGTCGAACATCCTGCCGGGCGCGAAGACGATCCGCACGTTCCTGGACACGTTCCAGAAAGACCTCGCGGCCGTGCAGCAGGCCATCGACCGCTATGGCTTCCGCGTGCAGAACATCTATGTCGGCGGCGGCACGCCGACAAGCCTGCCCGACGCTGATTTTGACGAAATGCTGCAGCGCGTCTACGATGCGTTCTACCATGACGGCATCGTCGAATTCACGGTCGAGGCCGGCCGTCCCGACAGCATGAGCGCGGCGAAGATTGCCACGATGCAGCGGCTCCATGTCACGCGCGTCAGCGTCAACCCGCAGTCCATGCAGCAGAAGACGCTCGACATCATCGGCCGCCGCCATACGCCGGAGCAGGTGACGGAGATGTTCCACGCACTCCAGAACGCGGGCATCCCGCACATCAACATGGACGTCATCCTCGGCTTGCCCGGGGAGACGGCCGACGACGTCGCCGACACGATGGCAAAAATCGTCGCGCTCGGCCCGGACGACATCACGTTGCACGCCCTCGCCATCAAGCGCGGTTCGCGATTGCATAAGATGATGGAAGAGCAGCACGTCGAGCTGCCAGACGACGCTGAGACGCGCAAGATGTCCGATGTCGCCTGCGCCGCTGTGAAAGCGGCCGGCATGCAGCCGTACTACCTCTACCGCCAGGGCTACCAGAGCGGCGACCTCGAGAACATCGGCTGCTGCAAGCCCGGCGCCGAAGGCATGTACAACATCCAGATCATGGAGGAGCACCAGACGATCCTCGGCATCGGCGGCGCCGCCGCGACAAAAGTCGTCGACCACAAGCACCATTGCCTGCGGTCGGCGTTCAATGCAAAAGATTTGAAAACGTATCTTCGCGACATCGATCTCTATATCGAGAAACGGGCAAAGCTGCTGGAAGAAATTTATGGCTGAAACAGCCGAAGGAGATATTTTATGCTGACAAATGCACCCCGCGGCACGAATGACATCCTGCCGGACAAGGTCGGGGAATGGAACTACGTCGAAGGCAAGATCCGCGACCTCTGCCGCCGCTATGGCTATGAAGAGATTCGCACGCCGATGTTCGAGCACACGGAGCTCTTCCATCGCGGCATCGGCGAGGGCACGGACGTCGTTGACAAGGAGATGTACACGTTCGAGGATCGCGGCGGCCGCAGCATCACGCTGCGTCCAGAGAACACGGCCTCGGCCGTGCGCGCCTACCTGCAGAACAAGCTCTATGGCGACAGCTCGCTCGTCAAGCTCTTTTACATCGGCTCCATGTTCCGTTACGACCGCCCGCAGGCCGGCCGCATGCGCGAGTTCCACCAGTTCGGCATCGAGGCGCTCGGGGAAGAGAACCCGGCCGTCGACGCCGAAATCATCCTCGTCGCCATCGACTTCCTGAAGTCGCTCGGCCTCAAGGACCTCGCGCTCAGCCTGAACTCCGTCGGCTGCCCGAAGTGCCGCCCGGCCTACCGCCAGGCGCTCCAGGACTACTTCCGCCCGCACCTTGACGAGCTCTGCGACGACTGCAAGAGCCGCTTCGACCGCGCGCCGCTGCGCATCCTCGACTGCAAAGTCGATGCCGACAAAGACTTCATGGCAGGCGCGCCGAAGATCACGGACTGCCTCTGCGACGAGTGCCGCGAGCACTTCGAGAAGGTGCAGTCGTATCTCACGGAAGCTGGCGTCTCGTTCACGCTCGACTCGCGTCTCGTGCGCGGCCTCGACTACTACACGAAGACGGCATTCGAGATCAAGTACGCGCCGCTCGGCGCGCAGAGCGCCGTCGCCGGCGGTGGCCGTTATGACGGCCTCATCGAGGAAATCGGCGGCAAGCCGACGCCTGCTGTCGGTTTTGCGACCGGCCTCGAGCGCGTGCTGCTCGCTCTCGAGAAGCAGAACCTCGTGCCGCCTGCCGATGAGCACACCGATGTCTTCGTCGTCGCCCTCGGCGACGACGCCCAGGCGCCGGCGTTCAAGCTCCTCGAAGACTGCCGCCGCGCCGGCCTCACGGCCAACATGGACTACGCCGGCCGCAGCATGAAAGCCCAGATGAAGCAGGCGAACAAAAAGCACGCGAGATACGCCCTGATCCTCGGCGAGGATGAAGTGAAGTCCGGCAACGTACAAGTGAAGGATATGGAGAAGAGCGAGCAGCGGAGCATACCACTCACCGACGTCGTCGCACAACTCGCGAAGTAACATTCCGCTGCCTACCATAGCTGATACCGTTGCCTCCCTCACAGAGGGAGGGGGACCGCGAAGCGGTGGAAGGTGTGGCGAAGGTAGAGCGTGAATTCATTCTCGATTGTGCAGTCGAAGGTAACACAAAGGCTGTTCCTTCGACTGCACAATCAAGCTTTGCTTCACGTCGTACCTTCGCCACACCCCCAGTCAGCTTCGCTGACAGCCCCCTCTGAGAGGGAGCCTTAGTTTGATTGGCTTTTGGCTGCTCTATCATACGTCATCAATATTTTTTGAGGTGATACATCAACATGGAAACATTACAAGGCATGAAGCGTGACCACCACTGTGGCGAGCTTCGCAAGACGGACGTGGGGACGGAAGTCGTCCTCTGCGGCTGGGTCTCCCGCCGCCGCGACCACGGCGGCCTGATCTTCGTCGACATGCGCGACCGTTCCGGCTTCGTCCAGGTCGTCTTTGACGAGGCAGCCATGAACGAGGGCACGTTCCATAAGGCGGAATCCCTGCGCACGGAATTCTGCATCGCCGTGCGCGGCACGATCCGCGCGCGCAGCGAGGAAACGGTCAACCCGCACATCGAGACGGGCGAGATCGAAGTCGTCTGCACGGAACTCCGCATCCTCAACAAGGCCAAGACGCCGCCGTTCTACATCCAGGACGGTGTCGATGTCGATGAGAAAGTCCGCCTGAAGTACCGCTATCTCGACCTGCGCCGCCCGGAGATGCAGAAAAACATCATCCTGCGCCACCGCGTCACGAAGATCATGCGCGACTACTTTGACCGCAACGGCTTCCTCGAGATCGAGACGCCGATGCTCTGCAAGAGCACGCCGGAAGGCGCGCGCGACTTCCTCGTTCCGAGCCGCGTCAACCCGGGCGAGTTCTACGCGCTGCCGCAGTCCCCGCAGATCTTCAAGCAGATCCTGCAGGTTGCCGGCTTTGAGAAATACTTCCAGATCGTCCGCTGCTTCCGCGACGAAGACCTGCGCGCCGACCGCCAGCCGGAATTCACGCAGCTCGACATCGAGATGTCGTTCATCAGCCAGGAAGACATCCTGACGATGATGGAAGGCATGATCAAGGAGCTGTTCCAGAAAGCCATCGGCCGCGACATCCCGACGCCGTTCGAGCGCATGGAGTGGGATACGGCCATGGACAAATACGGCTCTGATAAGCCGGATCTGCGCTTTGACATGCCGCTGATGGACATCAGCGAGTACGTCAAGGGCTCGACGTTCAAGGTCTTCAACTCCGTCATCGAAAATGGCGGCATGGTCAAGTGCATCAAGGTCGACGGCTACGCCGACATCCCGCGCCGTCGCCTCGACGACCTCGTCAAGTTCGTCCAGATCTATGGCGCAAAAGGCCTGGCCTGGATCCAGTACGCCGAAGAGGGCATCAAGAGCCCGTTCAAGAAGTTCTACGACGATGCGACGTTCCAGAAGATCGCCGAAGCCACGGGCGCCAAGACGGGCGACCTGCTGCTCGTCGTCGCCGACAAGCGCCTCGTCGTCGACACGGCGCTCGGCCAGCTCCGCCTCGAGATGGGCAAGGAGCGCGGCCTCATCGATCCCGATGCTCTGCGCTTCCTCTGGGTCGTCGATTTCCCGATGTACGAGTGGAGTGACGAAGAGAACCGCTGGAAGGCCATGCATCATCCGTTCACGGCACCGCGTGACGAAGACATCGAGTACCTGAAGACCGACCCGGGCCGCGTCAAGGCCAATGCCTACGACATGGTCCTCAACGGCGTCGAGATCGGCGGCGGCTCGCTGCGCATCTACAACGCCGAGCTGCAGGAGAAGGTCTTTGAGTCGCTCGGCCTCACGCCGGAGCAGGCGCATGAGAAGTTCGGCTTCATGATGGATGCGTTCCAGTACGGCACGCCGCCCCATGGCGGCCTCGCGTTTGGCCTCGACCGCCTCGTCATGCTCATGGCGAAGCGCGACAGCATCCGCGACGTCATCGCGTTCCCGAAGAACCAGAGCGCAAGAGACGTCATGAGCAACGCCCCGTCTGAAGTCGATCCGAAGCAGCTCCGCGAGCTCTCGATCCGCACGGCGGTGGCAAAAAAGAAGGAAGAAACAAAGTAAATCATCGGTGCACGCGCAGTTTTGCGTGTGCTCGCAGTCGGAAGGGGGCTTCCCCTCGGAAAAAGTACGCGCTTCGCGTGTAAAAATTTCCGAGGGAAAGCCCCCTTCCTCCCGTAGAACATAAGTTGGCACGCGTTCTCATTTTTTGCATTCTCATAAAATCTGTGGTACAATTTGTGGATGTTACAGAAAAACGAGATTATGAAGGGGGAAACCCTGTATGACACAGAAAGTTGAGATCCTCGGCGTCCCGGTTGATGCGCTGACGATGACGGAAGCCGTCACGCGCATCGAGGGATACATCGCCGAGCGGCAGCCGAAGCTCATCGCGACGGCGAACGCCGAGATGCTCATGCGTGCGACGCATGACAAGGAGCTCAAGCGCATCCTCTGCGCGGCCGATATGGTCACGCCGGACGGCGCAGGCACGGTCTGGGCGGCGCACCACCTCGGCAAGGACATGCCGGAACGCGTCGCCGGCTATGACATGGCGCAGGAGCTCATGCGCCTCGCGCCGCAGCGCGGCTATCGCATCTTCTTCTTCGGCTCGGCACCCGGCGTCGCGGACAAGGCGAAAGAAAAGGCCGAAAAGCTCTACCCGGGCATCGAGATCGTCGGCACGCGCAACGGCTTCTTCAAAGAAGAGGACGAGCCTGCCATCGTCACGAAGATCCAGGCGGCGAAGCCGGACATCCTGCTCGTCGCGCTCGGCGTGCCGAAGCAGGAGAAATGGCTCATGAAGTACAAGGACGTGCTCGGCGTCCCCGTCAACATCGGCGTCGGCGGCACGTTCGACGTCATGGCCGGCGTCATGAAACGCGCGCCGCGCTGGATGCAGCGCGCAAAGCTCGAGTGGCTGTTCCGCGGCATGATGCAGCCAAAGCGTGCCGGCCGCCTGCTGGCGCTGCCGAAATTCGTGCTGAAAGTCCATGCGTCCCGAAAGTAAGATTGGACAAACAAGAAGCAATCCTCTATAATGATTCCAGATAACAACCCAGCAGGAGGTGTCCCTTGGCTCCAATCGTCAGAGAAGGCTATCCATTCATTGGCACATGCTTTGTGCTGGCCGTGTTGTTCGGCTTTGGCCTGCATCCGTATGCGGCTGTCATTCCAGCCGTGCTCATGTGCTATTTCTGCTATTTTTTCCGCAATCCCGCGCGCACGATTGAAAAAGATGCGGCTGTCATCCTGTCGCCGGCCGATGGCACGGTGCAGGAAGTCGTCGCGCTCGACCATGACCCGGATGAATTCGTTGACGGACCTTGCAAGAAGGTCGTCATCTTCATGTCGGTCTTCAACGTCCATGTCAACCGCAGCCCGATGGACGGCGAGATCAAGCTGCAGAAGTATTTCTGCGGCCGCTTCCGTCCCGCGTACAAAGACGCCGTCGGCTTCGAGAACGAGCATCACCTGATCGGCATCGAGAACGAGCGCCTGCGCATCACGGTCAAGCAGATCGCAGGCATCCTCGCGCGCCGCATCGTCTCGTGGGTCACGATGGACGACCACCTCGCGCAGGGCGAGCTCTATGGCATGATCCGCTTCGGCTCGTGCCTCGAGGTCACGATGCCCGCAGACGACGTCGATGTCCTCGTGCAGCCGGGCGAAAAAGTGACGGGCGGAAAAACGAAACTTGGGAGGATCAAACGCAAATGAATTATCGGAGAATCATCCCGAACATGTGCACGGCATCGAACCTTGTCTTCGGCATGTGCTCGATGCTGTCCACGATGCATCATGATCTCGTTTTGGGGTCGGTCTTCATCCTGCTCGCGCTCGTCGCGGACGGTCTTGATGGACGGACGGCCCGCTTTTTTGGTGTTGCGAGCGAGTTTGGCAAGGAAATGGACTCGCTCTGCGACCTCGGTTCGTTCGGCGTTGCGCCAGCACTGCTCGCGTATGAGTTCTATCTGCACGAGTTCGGGCTTTTGGGCTGCGCCGTCGCGATCTTCTTTGCCATCTGCGGCATGTGGCGCCTGACGCGCTTCAATGTCAATGCGAGCGCCGTGCACGGCTATTTCCAGGGGCTCGCCATCCCGGCCGGCGGCAACATCGTCGCCATGACGACGCTGCTCTTCACGATGCTCGGCGTCAATCCCGAGAGCTTTGGCTGGTCGTATCCTCTGATCATGGCCATCGTGGCATACCTCATGGTCAGCGAAGTCCATTATCCGAATTTCAAGGGCGATGGGGGAGACAAGCTCTACGCCGTCCCAAAGGCGCTCGCTGCCGTCATGTTCGTTGCCATCGTTTGGGCAGGCCATGCGGCCATCGTTCCGGCCGTCTTTGTCGCGCTCTTTTCGACGTATGCAGCGTTCGGCATCGTGAACTCGCTGTTCCTGCTGTTTTGCAAAAAAGATTAAAGGATTGAATCTGAATCATGACGCTTACCCATCCCTTTGACATCATCATGGTGCCAATGCAGATTTTGATCTTCCTCTTTACGCTCTATTTCTTCGTCATCGGCTTCTGCGGCATGTGGCGGCGCAAAGAAAATAAGATCAAGACACCCAAGAAAACGTTTGCGCTTGTCGTCGCCGCGCACAACGAAGAAGTCGTCATCCGCGACCTCGTCGAGAACCTGCAGCAGCTCAACTATCCGAAAGACATGTACGACATCTATGTCATCGCGGACAACTGCACGGACAACACAGCGAAGATTGCCGAGGATGCCGGCGCGCTCGTGCATGTGCGCACGCATCCGACGAAGCGTAGCAAGGGCTACGCACTCGACTGGATGTTCGACCGCATCTTCAAAATGGAAGACAAGAAATACGATGCCATCTGTGTCTTTGACGCCGACAACCTCGTGCATCCGCAGTTCCTCATGGAGATGAACAACCGCCTCTGCAAGGGCGACAAGGTCATCCAGGGCTACATGGACGCGAAGAACCCGTACGATACGTGGGTGTCCGGCACGTTCGCCATCGCGTTCTGGGTCATCTGCTACATTTCGCATCTCGCGAAATCGAACATCGGCCTGTCGGCCTGCCTCGGCGGCACGGGCATGTGCTTTGACGTCGAGATCCTCAAGAAGCATGGCTGGCAGGCGACGTGCCTGACGGAAGACATGGAATTCACGATGAAGTGCATGGCCGAGGGCATCAAGACGAGCTGGGCGCATGACGCCATCATCTACGACGAGAAGCCGCTGACGTTCAAGCAGTCCTGGAACCAGCGCCGCCGCTGGGCGCAGGGCCAGTTCGATGTCGGCAACCGCTTCATCCCGAAGATGCTCAAGGCCGGCTGGAAGCACAAGGACATCCGCATGTGGGACGAGTGCATCTACCTCATGCAGCCGCATTTCCTGATGATTTCGACCGTCTTCATCGTCATCAGCTACATCCAGCTTGCGTTTCCGCCTTTTTATACGAACATCTACAACTTCATGCCGTCGCAGCTCATGACGGCCATCATGCTCGGCCAGTACATCCTGCCGATGATCATCCTGATCAAGATCCGCGCGAAATGGAAGTCCTGGCTCTACATGCTGCTGTACCCGGTCTTCATCTACTCGTGGATCCCGATCATCTTCCTCGGCTTCATCCATCGCAACGAGCATGAGTGGAGCCACACGAAGCACACGCGTGCCATGACCATGAGCGACATCGTCGGCAATGTCAAGAACACAAAGAATGTAGGGAAGTAACCAAGATATGTATGAACTGAACGTCGAGGGCGCATTCGAAGCCGCCCACCAGATCCCGAATTATCCGGGCAAATGCGCGCGCCTGCATGGCCACAACTGGGTCGTGCAGGCGACGGTCAAGGGCACGAAGCTCGATGACCTCGGCATGCTCGTCGATTTCAAGACCGTCAAGAAAGAACTCGGCACGGTGCTCGATGCGTTCGACCACCGCTTCCTCAACGAGATCGCGCCGTTTTCGGACGGCGTCGCGCCGACGGCGGAAAACCTCTCGCGCATCATCTTCGAGCGCCTCGCATCGAGCGGCATCTTCCCCGAGGAGGAAGGCCGCGCCTTCCTCGCGTCCGTGACGGTCTGGGAGTCGCCGAAATCCTCGATCACGTATTCGAAACCCTGAATATTTTTGGCTTTTTGGAGGCTATCTGATTGACGGCACAGAACGAAAATCTCATAGAAATCTTTTCTTCCATCCAGGGCGAGGGCAAGTATGTCGGCTGTCGCCAGGTTTTTGTGCGCTTCGAGGGCTGCAACCTCGACTGCCGCTACTGCGACACGGAAAACGCGCCTGGCGCGCATCCAGCCTGCCAGGTCGAGACGCATGCCGGCAGCCGCACGTTCGAGCAGGTGAAAAATCCCCTGAGCGTTGCCGACGCCGCCCGTCGCATCAATGGCTTGCTCGCTGAGACGCCGCATCAGGCCGTGAGCTTCACAGGCGGGGAGCCGCTGCTGCACGCGCCGTTCATCCACGCGCTGCGGCAGGAGATTGGCGTTCCGTTTTTCCTCGAGACGAATGGCACGCTTGCCAAGCAGCTCGAAAGCATCCTGCCGGACATCGACATCATCAGCATGGACATCAAGCTGCCGAGCATCCTCTCGCGCCCTGTCTGGGATGCGCATCGCGCGTTCCTCGCGCTCGCGCGGCAGAAAGACCTCTACGTCAAGCTCGTCATCGCAGCGGAAACGGGGGAGGAGGAGTTCCAGCAGGCCATTCGTCTCGTCGCCGAGCAGGCGCCCGAGGCCCTCTTGATCCTCCAGCCTGTCACGCCCTACGGCGGTGTCGAGGCCTGCCCGCCCGAGCGCGTCCTTGCCATGCAGGCAGCAGCGCTCAAACAGCTGAAGGACGTCAGAGTGATTCCCCAGACACACAAGATGATCGGGCAATTGTAATCCCGAAAGGCTCCCTCACAGAGGGAGCCTGCGCTAAAAAGAGAGGTTTGTATATCTTGCATATCGTTTTAGTAGAACCGGAAATCCCCGGCAACACGGGGAACATCGCCCGCCTCTGTGCCGCGACGGGCATCGAGCTCCATCTCGTGAAACCTTTGGGGTTTTCGACGGATGACAAATACCTGAAGCGCGCCGGGCTCGACTACTGGCATCTCGTCCAGGTGCATTACCACGAGAACTTCGACGAGGTCGCGGCCATGTATCGCGGTCATAACTTCTATTTCCTGTCGACAAAGGCGCCACGCTCCTACACGGAAGTCTCGTACACGCCGGACGACATGCTCGTGTTCGGCAAGGAGACGAAGGGCCTGCCCGAACCGCTCTTGCAAGCACACTGGGACACGGCCGTGCGCATCCCGATGATTTCTGAGGCGCGCTCGCTGAACCTCTCGAATTCCGTGGCGATCGTCGCCTACGAAGCCATGCGTCAGCAGGGGTTCGCCCAGCTCGCCGAAGCTGGCCCTGGTTTGCATATCTGAGGAGAAAGATAGAATGAGTGAAAAAAATCCAGCCTTCGTCGCAGCTTTGCAATCTTTTCTGCAGCCCGACCAGCTGTTGCTCGACGAGCCGATGAAGCTCCATACGACGTTTAAGATCGGCGGCCCGGCCGACTACCTGCTGCTACCGTCCTCCATGGAGGAAGTCGGTAAGATCCTGCAGCTCCTGAAGCAGCACGACATCCCGCTGACGATCCTCGGCAACGGCTCGAACGTGCTCGTGCTCGACGGCGGCATCCGTGGAGCCGTCCTCAAATTCAACCATCCGTTCTCGTCCATCCGCGTCGAGGGCACGAAGATCATCGCGGGTGCCGGCGCGCTCCTGAAAGACGTCTCGGCTGCGGCCGCCGCGCACAGCCTGACGGGCATGGAATTTGCCTGTGGTATCCCCGGCAGCATCGGTGGTGCCGTCTTCATGAATGCCGGCGCCTATGATGGCGATATGAAGAACGTCGTCGCCTGCGTGCGCTCCGTCGCGGCGGATGGCACTTGCCTTGAGCGCCCGGCTGCTGACATCGACCTCGGCTATCGTCACAGCATCTACCAGACGAATGGCGAGGCCATCTGCGAAGTCGAGCTCCAGCTCGCAGCAGGGGACAAGGCAGCGATCGACGAGAAGATCGCCGATTTCACGCAGCGCCGTGAAACGAAGCAGCCGCTCGAGATGGCGAGCGCCGGCAGTACGTTCAAGCGCCCGACCGGCTATTTTGCTGGCACGCTGATCCAGGAGACCGGCCTCAAAGGCCTGACGGTCGGCGGTGCGCAGGTCTCGACGAAACACGCTGGCTTCGTCGTCAACACGGGCACGGCGACAGCAGCCGACGTCCTCGGCCTCATTCACGAAGTCCAGCGTCGCGTCAAGGAAGCGCATGGCGTCGAGCTGCATCCGGAAGTCCGCATCATTGGCGAAGCATAAAGCAGTAGACAAGCCGCAGGAATTGTGCTACAATACAAGACAAATGAGACATCTCTTTAGGGCGGGGTGCGATTCCCCACCGGCGGTACAGCCCGCGAGCCCCTTGGGGCATGATCCGGTGTGATTCCGGAGCCGACAGTATAGTCTGGATGGGAAAAGAATGTCAGTCTTTTTCGTATGAGCGAGCCACAGAGAAGATGTTCTCTGTGGCTTTTTCTGTTGAATTTGTGTATTTTGATAGGCAGGTGGTTCCTTTGCAGGAGGAAGAATACATGCGGGAGGCGCTGCGCATCGCGCGGAATGCCGAAGGGCGCACGAGCCCGAACCCGCTCGTCGGCGCCGTCATCGTGAAGGATGGCCGCATCGTCGCCGAGGGCTGGCACCGCAAGGCCGGCACGCCGCATGCCGAAGTCCACGCACTGCGCATGGCCGGCGACCTCGCAAAAGGCGCGACACTCTATGTGACGCTCGAGCCCTGCGCGCACTATGGCCGCACGGGCCCCTGTGCCAAGGCTGTGGCCGAGGCGGGCATCGCGCGCGTCGTCATCGCCATGCAGGACCCGAATCCGAAAGTCGCGGGCAAGGGCATCGCGATCCTGCGCGAGGCGGGCATCGATGTCACATGCGGCGTCCTCGAGGACGAGGCGCGGCGGCTCAACGAAGTCTTTTTGCACTGGATCACGACGGGCCTGCCGTTTGTCGTACTGAAGACGGCCATGACGCTCGACGGCAAGATCGCGACGGCGACAGGCGATTCGCAGTGGATCTCGAATGAAACCTCGCGCCTGCGCGTGCATGAGATGCGTGACCGCTATGACGCCATCCTCGTTGGCATCGGCACGGAGCTCCACGACGACCCGAGCCTGACGACGCGGCTACCGGATCGCGCAGGCAAGAACCCTGTGCGCATCATCGTCGACAGCCAGGCGCGCACGCCGCTCGACGCCCATGTCGTGACGGACGGCCGCGCGAAAACGATCATCGCTACGACGGAGGCCGCGCCGAACGAGCGCGTCGAGGCGCTGCAAGCGGCCGGCGTTACCGTGCTTGCCTGCGGCAGCGGTCCCGAGGTCGACCTGCGCCTCCTGATGCAGCAGCTCGGTCAGAAGGAAATCGCTTCCGTCTTCGTTGAAGGCGGCGGGCAGGTCGCGTTTTCGTTGTTGCAAAATGGTCTCGTCGACAAGGTGCACGCGTTCGTCGCACCGAAGATCGTCGGCGGCGCAGCCGCCCGTACGCCGGTCGAGGGCGAGGGCTTCCAGCATCTCGCGGATGCCGTTGAGCTCATAGGTCTTACGGCCGAGCCTGTCGCAGGCGACCTGCTGCTGACGGCCTATGTGAAGAAATGAGGTGGGCAGTTGTTTACAGGAATCATTGAGGAAGTCGGCACGATCCAGCGGATCGGCGGCGGCGTTCTCGCCATCGGCGCGCAGCGCGTGCTGGGGGATGTCCATCTCGGCGACAGCATCAGCGTCAACGGCATCTGCCTGACGGTCACGTCGTTCGACGCGCGCCATTTCACAGCCGACGTCATGCCCGAGACGGTCCGCCGCACGTCGCTTGCAGGCCTGCGGACGGGCAGCCCCGTGAACCTCGAGCGGGCGCTGACGCTCTCATCGCGCCTCGGCGGCCACATCGTCAGCGGCCACATTGACGGCACAGGCGAAGTCGTCGACTGCAGAGAGGAGGGCAACGCCATCCTGCTGACCGTCGCGGCCAGTCCCGCCATCGTGCGCGGCATCGTCGAAAAGGGCTCCGTCGCCCTCGACGGCATCAGCCTGACCGTCGCGGCCGTCACGGACACGTCATTCACCGTCTCCCTGATCCCGCACACGCTCGAGGCGACGAACCTCCACACAAAGAAGAAAGGCAGTCCCATCAACATCGAAACCGACATCCTCGGCAAATATGTAGAAAAATTTTTGATGCATCCCAAAGAAACAGATACATCAGATACACAATCAACCATTACAAAAGAATTTCTCACCCAATATGGATATTAACACCCAAGGGGGAACCAATATGTCAGATTTTGCAACGGTCGAACAGGCCATTGAAGACATCAAGAACGGCAAGATGGTCGTCGTCGTCGACGACGAGGATCGCGAGAACGAGGGCGACCTCATCATCGCGGGCGATTTCGTCACGCCAGAAGCCATCAACTTCATGGCGACGCACGCCAAAGGCCTCATCTGCACGCCGATCGATGGCGCGCGCCTCGACGAGCTTGACATCTCGCCGATGGTCGCGAACAACACGGACAACCACGAGACGGCCTTCACCGTCTCCATCGACGCCTACGACACAGAGACGGGCATCTCGGCCTATGAGCGCTGCCAGACGGTCAAAGCACTCATGGATCCGAAGTCGAAACCCGCATCGTTCCGCCGCCCCGGTCATGTCTTCCCGCTGCGTAGCGTCGAAGGCGGCGTGCTGCGCCGCGCCGGCCACACGGAGACGACGACGGATCTCGCGAAGCTCGCCGGCCTCAAGCCGTACGGTCTCTGCTGCGAGATCATGGACGACGACGGTCATATGATGCGCACACCGAAACTCAAGGAATTTGCAAAGGCGCACGGCCTTCACATCATCACGGTGCAGTCGCTCATCGAATACCGCAAGCGCACGGAAAATTTCGTCAAGGAAGTCGCCGATGTCGATTTCCCGAGCAAATACGGCCATTTCCGCATCCATGCCTACGAGAACAAGCTGAACAACAAATGCGACATCGCTGTCGTCAAAGGTGAGGTGCGCGGCAAGAAGAACGTGCTTGTGCGCGTCCACTCCGAATGCCTGACGGGCGACGCGCTCGGGTCGCTTCGCTGTGACTGCGGCGACCAGCTCGCACTCGCGCTGAAGAAGATCGAGGCCGAAGGCGAAGGCGTCGTGCTCTACATGCGCCAGGAAGGCCGCGGCATCGGCCTTGCGAACAAGATGCGCGCCTACGAGCTCCAGGACAAGGGCGCGGACACGGTCGAGGCGAATGTCGAGCTCGGCTTTGCGCCAGACCTCCGCGACTACGGCATCGGTGCGCAGATCCTCGCCGATCTCGGCCTCACGAGTATCCGCCTCATGACGAACAACCCGGCAAAGCGTGCTGGGCTTGAGGGCTACGGCCTCGAAATCGTCGAGCGCGTCCCGCTGCAGGTCGCGGCGAACAAGTTCGACAAGCGCTATCTGACAACAAAGAAAGAGCGCATGGGTCATATCCTCTCGGATGAAAAACTGAAGTAACAGAAATCAAGGCTCCCCTATGGGGGAGCTGTCGCGCGAAGCGTGACTGAGAGGGTAACGAAGTATCTTGAAGTGAGAAAGGACGGTTTCCATTATGGCTAACATTTTAGAAGGCTACGTCACGGGCAAAGGCCTGAAATTCGGCATCGTTGTCGCACGTTTTAATGAATTCATCACGTCGAAGCTCCTCGGCGGGGCACTCGACACGCTGCACCGTCACGAGGCGGCAGACAGCGACATCGATGTCGCTTGGGTGCCGGGCGCGTTCGAAATCCCCATCGTCGCGAAGAAGATGGCGGAGAGTGGCAAGTACGACGCCGTCATCTGCCTCGGCGCCGTCATCCGCGGTTCGACGACGCATTATGACTACGTCTGCAACGAAGTCTCGAAAGGCGTTGCCCAGGTCGGATTGCAGACGGGCGTGCCGACGATCTTCTCTGTCGTCACGACGGAAAACATCGAACAGGCCATCGAACGCTCCGGGACGAAGGCCGGTAACAAGGGCGCAGACGGCGCGATGGCAGCCATGGAGATGGCGAACCTGCTGAAGAAAGTAGGGGAGTAAGCGACGATGAAACTCGGTATTATCAGCGACACGCATGGTCACGAGCAGGCTTGGGCGGTCGCTTTCGAAAAATATTTCCATGACGCGGACATGATCCTGCATGCGGGCGATGTGCTGTACCACGGCCCGCGCAATCCGCGCAAGGCGGACTACAACCCAGCAGGCCTCGTGGAGCGCATCAATACGTGCCCCGTGCCCGTTATCATCGCGAAGGGCAACTGCGACTCGGACGTGGACGCGAGCTGCCTCGAGCTGCCGATCCAAGCGCCGTATGCCTATGTCGTCTATGAGGGTCTGCGCATCATCATCACGCATGGCGACGCGGTCATGACGGACGCGGAGAAGGATGCGATGGCGGCGCACCTCAAGGCCGACCTCTTCATCAGCGGCCATATCCATACGACGGTGCTGGAGAAGCGCGGCAAGACGGTGTTTTTGAACCCCGGCTCGGCAGCGCTGTCGAAGCGCGCGGACGGCAAGCAGACGTGCGCCGTGCTCGAAGACGGCACGATCCGCATCTATGAACTGACGACGGGCGAGGTGCTCGGCAGCCTGACGCTCTAAATTTTGATGGTTCCGCGCTCCGTATTGCGTACGTTGCAGCGCGGAATTTTTGACGTTATGACACTTTTAGGAGGCATCCCATTTTTATGAAAGATCATCTTGTCAAGGCAACGGCGGACGGTGTCCGCATCTATGCGGCTGTGACGACGGACCTCGTCAATGAAGCCATCCGCCGCCATGACTGCTATCCTGTCGCGGCAGCGGCCCTCGGCCGCACGATGACGGGCGCGTTGCTGCTCGCGGCGAACTTGAAGAACAAGGAGGCACTGACGGTCTCGTTCGACGGCCACGGCCCGCTCGGCAAGGTCACGGCCGACGCGACGCCGGAGGGCTCCGTGCGCGGCTATGTCGGCAATCCGCATGTGAACCTGCCACTGAATAAACTCGGTAAAATCGATGTCGGCGGCGGTGTCGGCACGCACGGCATGGTCACGGTCACGCGCTTCACGGGACTGAAGAACCCGATCACGGGCAGCGTCGAGATCACGGACGGCGAGATCGCCGACGACCTCACGAAGTATCTCTATGTCTCGGAGCAGACGCCGTCGTCTGTTGGCCTCGGCGTCCTCGTTGACAAGGAGTTCCACTGCATCGGCGCCGGTGGCTTCATCCTCCAGCCGCTGCCGGATGTCTCGGACGATGTGCTCGCGCGCCTCGAAAAGAACATCCAGACGATCCACTCCGTCTCGCACATGGTCGAACACGGACTCGACGCGAAAGGCATCATTGCGGAAGTGCTGCAGGGCTTTGACGTCGACTACCTGACGACGACAGACCTTGCGTTCCGCTGCCAGTGCTCGAAAGGTCGCATCAGTGATGTCCTGCTCAGTCTGAACCTCGACGACCTCAAGACGCTCGTTGACGATGGTCACGCCGAAGTCGTCTGCCATTTCTGCAACGAAAAATATCAGTTTTCACGCGAAGAGCTCGAGGCGATTTACCATGTCGCCCAAAAACAAAAAACTCCGCAACCATAAAAAAGGAGCCACCATCACATGCATACCCCTCTCCGCTATCAGCTCACGAACTATGACTGCGGGCCGACGACGATGCTCAATGCTGTCAGTTGTTTGTTCCAGCGTGAGGACATCCCGCCGGAGATCGTGCGCAACGTCATGCTCTACAGCCTCGACTGCTACAGCGCGGAAGGCGCGCCGGGGCGAGCCGGGACGTCGCGCATGGCCATGCAGTTCCTTGCGAGCTGGCTCGATGGCTTTGGTCGTGCGACGAAGCTGCCGCTCTCGACGCGCTACCTTGCAGGAAACGCTGTGAGCCTCGCGCAGGAAGGTGCCATCGCCGATGCCCTCGTGCGCGGCGGCGTCGCTGTCGTGCGCCTTTTTTATGACGTCGAGCACTACGTCCTTTTGACGGGGCTCACGGACGCGCGCGATGGCGTGTTCATGTTCGACCCCTGGTACGTGCCAAAGGATTCTACGGAATTTTCCGGCACCGGCATCGTCATCGACGACGCACACCCGTTTTCCTACAACCGCATCGTGCCGCTTCATTGTTTTACCTGCACGCACACGGCCGCCTGCCCAGCGCAGGCACCGTACGCCCTAGGCCCGCAAGAGACGCGCGAAGCTGTGCTCCTCTTCAACGATGCGACGAAGAAAGCGGCAGGGGAGGGCATCGAGTACTTTATCTGAGACCCCTTTCCACGCGCCCCATTTCGTGCTAAAATGGTACCGTATCATTTGCAAGGAGGCCCACATGGAAAAACGTCCTACACCGAGCCGCCGTCCGCGCACGCCGCAGAAAAAAGCAGCGTCGAATGGCAAACGCATCGCGCTCGGTTTCCTCATCATCCTGCTCGTCATGGTCACGGGCATCGGCTGCGGATTCCTCACGGCCAGCATGAACACGAAGCCAGATCTCGCCCACGACATCCTGCCGCCGGCGTCCTCTCATATCTACGACGTGAACGGCAACGAGATCGCGAACATCCATGCCGATGAAAATCGCGAACCCGTCAAGATCGCACAGGTGCCAAAAGACCTGCAGAACGCGTTCGTCGCCGTCGAAGACAACCGCTTCTACGAACACATGGGCGTCGACCCGCGCGGCATCGCTCGTGCCATCTACGCGAACCTGCGCGGCCGTACCGTCAGTGAAGGCGGCTCCACGATCACGCAGCAGCTCGCGAAAAATGCTTACCTGACGCAGGATCGTACGCTGAAGCGCAAGATCCAGGAAGTCTTCCTCGCGCTCCAGCTCGAACGCCAGTACACGAAGCAGGAAATCCTCGAGCTCTACCTCAATCAGATCTACTTTGGCCAAGGCGCGTACGGCGTCCAGGCCGCTGCGCAGACGTATTTCGGCAAAAACGTCGAAGACCTCGACCTCGACGAATGCGCCATGCTCGCCGGCATCCCGAAGAGCCCGAACTACTACTCGCCGACGAACAACTTCCAGGCCGCGCAGGAGCGCAAAGGCACCGTGCTCGACCAGATGGCCAAATACGGCTACATCACGGAAAGCGTCGCGACGAAGACGAAGAAAATGGAGCCGACGCTCGTCAAGCCAAAACCGAAAGACACGACAAACCAGGCCTCGTATTTCGTCGACTACGTCACGCAGCTCATGATCGATAAATACGGCGCTGACGCCGTCTACAAAGAAGGCCTCAAGATCTACACGACGATCGACATGGACATGCAGAAAGCGGCCGAAGCCGCGATGCAGAACCTGCCGAACAGCCGTGTCGACGGCAATGGCGTCCAGCAGCCGCAAGGCGCGCTCGTCGCCATCGACCCGCACAACGGCTACATCAAAGCCATGGTCGGCGGTCGCGGTACCGATCAGTTCAACCGCGCTACGATGGCCGTGCGTCAGCCGGGCTCTGCGTTCAAACCCTTCGTCTTTGCGGCCGCGCTCGAAAACAAATTCACGCCCAGCACCGTCATCGACGACAGCCCGATGAAAGTTGGCGATTGGGCTCCGCAGAACTACAACCGCAACTTCAACGGCAAAGTCACGCTGCGCTACGTCGCCGAGCAATCGCTCAACGTCCCGACCGTCAAGATCGCGCAGAAACTCGGCATCGACAAGCCCATCTACTACGCACAGGAAATGGGCATCTCGACATTCGTCCTCGATGGTCCGCAGAATGACCGCAACCTCTCGACGGCCCTCGGCGGCCTGACGAAAGGCGTCACGCCTCTCGAACTCACGAGCGCCTACGGCACATTTGCCAACAAGGGCGTCCATGTCGAGCCCGTCGCCGTCACGAAGGTCCTCGACCGCAACGGCAAAGTCCTCGAACAGGCCGAGCCGAAACAGCGTAGCGTCATCAGTGAGGAAAGCGCCGCCGAGCTCACAGATATGCTGGAAGGCGTCATTAAAAAAGGCACGGGTACGCGCGCGAACATCGGCCGCCCCGCAGCCGGTAAGACTGGTACGACGAGTAACTACAACGACGCCTGGTTCGTCGGATACACGCCAGACCTCGTCGCCGGCGTCTGGATCGGCAGCGACGACAACGCTTCCCTCGGCGGCATGAGCGGCGGTCTGACGCCTGCCGTCATCTGGAAAGCCTTTATGTCAAAGGCCCTCGCCTCCGTCCCACCAAAGAACTTCGACGGTTCTGCGGCGAGCGGCAAATCCGATGCCATCGGTGAACTCGAAAACGACAAGAAATCCGAACTGAAGAGCGATAAGAAAGACGCGAAGCAGGACGGCAAGACGGCAAACGGCAAGAACGGCCAGACGGCCCAGGGCGCGCAAGGTGCTCAGCAGCAAGGCGGCGGAGCACAACCGGCTGGGCCCACGCAGCAAGCACCGGCTGAAATGCCGGCTGCTCCCGCCCAAAGCGCCCCCGAACCTGGTGGCGGCGTGTCTAAGGGGAGAAACTAATTAGATAGGAGCAATTCTTTTGAGCAACGTATACGATACCTTAGTCGAGCGCGGCTACGTCGCGCAGTGCACAAACGAGCAAGAACTCCGCGACCTTTTCGAAAAAGAGCAGGTCACGTTCTACATCGGCTTTGACCCGACGGCCGACAGCCTCCATGCCGGTCACTTCATCGCCCTCATGGCCATGGCGCACCTTCAGCGCGCCGGCCATCGCCCGATTTGCCTCGTCGGCGGCGGCACGGGCACGGTCGGCGACCCCTCGGGCCGCACGGACATGCGCAAGATGTTGACGGACGAGCAGATCGAGCACAACTGCAACTGCTTTAAAAAGCAGATGAGCCGCTTCATCGATTTTTCGGATGGCAAAGCCATCATGGCCAACAATGGCGACTGGCTCCGCAGCCTGAACTACATCGATCTGCTGCGCGACGTCGGTGCCTGCTTCACCGTCAACCGCATGCTCGCGGCTGAGTGCTACAAGCAGCGCTGGGATAAAGGCCTGACGTTCCTTGAATTCAACTACATGGTCATGCAGGCCTATGACTTCCTCGAGCTCAACCGCCGCTATGGCTGCAAGCTCCAGATGGGCGGCGACGACCAGTGGTCGAACATCATTGCCGGCGTCGAGCTGAACCGCCGCAAGAACGGCACGGCCGTCTATGGCCTGACGAATCGTTTGCTGACGAAGAGCGACGGCAAGAAAATGGGCAAGACGGCTGGCGGCGCGCTCTGGCTCGATCCGGAAAAGACGAGCCCGTACGAATTCTACCAGTACTGGCGCAACGTCGATGACGCCGATGTCGAAAAATGCCTCGCACTCCTCACATTCCTGCCTATGGACGAAGTCCGTCGCCTCGGCAGCCTCGAAGGCTCGGCCATCAACGACGCGAAGACGATCCTCGCCTATGAAGTCACGAAGATCGTGCATGGCGAAGAAGAAGCGAAGAAAGCAAAAGCCGGTGCTGAAAAGATGTTCGGCGGCGCGGGCGGCGCAGCGGAAGACATGCCGACCGTGAAAGCCCAGGCAGGCGAGAAACTGCTCGACGCCCTGACGCGCGGTGGCGTCTTCGCATCGAAAGGCGAAGGCCGTCGCCTCGTCAAGCAGAACGGCCTGACGCTCGGCGGCAACAAAGTCACGGACGAGAACTACGTGCTGACGGACGCCGACTTCGAAGGCGAACAGGCCATCGTGCGCAAAGGCAAGAAGAAGCACTACAAGCTCGTCAAGGCTTAAGACTTGGCACTAGCAAAATCTCTTCCTTTGTGCTAAAATAGGGAAGATACATCATACAAAAGGAGTCATCAACCAATGTCAGGACATTCTAAATGGGCCAATATCAAACGCAAGAAAGGCGCCAATGACGCCATTCGCGGCAAGATCACGACGAAGATCGGCCGCGAGATCACGATCGCTGTCCGCATGGGCGGCGCGGATCCGACGGGCAACATGCGCCTGAAGCTCGCGCTTTCCAAGGCGAAGTCGAACAACATCCCGAAGGACAACATCAAGCGCGCCATCGAGAAAGGCCTCGGCAACAGCGAGAGCGGCAACTACGAAGAGCTCATGTATGAAGGCTACGGCCCAGCTGGCACGGCCGTCATGCTCGACATCCTCACGGATAACCGCAACCGCACGGCTGCTGATGTCCGCCACCTCTTCTCCAAATACGGCGGCAACCTCGGTCAGGACGGCTGCGTCGCCTGGATGTTCAAGAAGAAAGCTGTCTTCATCGTCGAGAAAGAAACGTTTGACGACGAAGATGCCCTGATGGAAATCGTCCTCGACGCTGGTGCGGAAGATATGAGCTCCGAAGGCGAAGTCTTCGAGATCACGGCAGAGCCGGATGCATTCGACGCCATCGAGCAGGCGCTCGGCGAAAAAGGCATCGAGACGGCTTCCGCTGAAGTCACGATGGTGCCGGACACGACGGTCCACCTCGAAGGCAAAGATGCCGAAAAGATGCAGACCCTCGTCGACGCCCTCGAAGAGAACGACGACGTCCAGAACGTCTACAGCAACTACGACATTGACGAAGAGTAAGAACGAAACGAGCAGGCTGCTGCCACTGGCAGCAGCCTGTTTTTATGGAAAGGAGCGGCCATGATCGCCCTAGGCATTGATCCCGGTACGGCCATCTGCGGCTATGGCTTCGTCGAGACGCGCGGTAGCCGCCTCGTGCCTCTCGCATACGGCTCGATTTTCACGACGCCAGACATGCCGATGGAGCAGCGTCTCATGAAGATCTTTGACGAACTCGACGCCCTCATCAAGCAGCATAAGCCGGACGTCATGGGCGTCGAGAAGCTGTTCTTCAGCCGCAATGTCACGACGGCCATCCCCGTCGGCCAGGCGCGCGGCGTCGTGCTGCTCGCCGCTGCGAAAAATGGCCTCCGCCTCGTCGAGCGTACGCCGATGCAGATCAAGCAGGACGTCACGGGCTACGGCAAGGCCACGAAGAACCAGGTCATCTACATGGTCACGAAGCTCCTGCACCTGCCGAAGCCCCCGAAGCCCGACGACACCGCCGACGCCCTCGCCATCGCCATCTGTACGACGTACTGCCTCAGGAGCGTCGCCTGGAGGAATTCTTTATGATTGGATTTTTACGCGGCACCGTCGCTTCTTTGAAGCCCGACACCTGCCTCCTTGACGTCCACGGCGTCGGCTATCGCGTCTATATCTCCGACGCCACGCGCCGTGACCTCGCGCAGGGCAGGGAAGCGCAACTTTTTACCTATCTCTCCGTCCGCGAGGACGCTCTGCAGCTCTATGGCTTCCGCACGGAGCAGGAATACGACATGTTCCTCGCGCTCATCAGCATCTCCGGCATCGGCCCGAAAGTCGCGCTTGGCATCCTCTCGTCCATCACGATCAGCCGCCTCGCTTCGGCCATCACGAACCAGCAAACGAGCGTTTTGACGAAGCTCCCTGGCATCGGCAAGAAATCCGCCGAACGCTTGATCCTTGAACTCAAGGACAAGCTGTCGTTTGCCTCGGCCAGCGACGAACAGCTCACGCTCACGAGTGACGCACCGATCGGCGACGGCATCCTCGCCGAAACGTCAGCTGCCCTCGAAACGCTCGGCTACAGCGCCCAGGAAATTGCCAGCGTCCTGCCGAAACTCGCAAACGCTGACGATGTCCAAGTCGCTTTGAAACAGGCGCTCAAACTCCTCGCACGCACGAAAGGCTGAGATAACATAAATGGAAGATTTTTCCCTTGACGACCTCGAATCCCGCATCGTCTCGCAGGACGAGCAAGCCGTCGACGACTGGCAGCTCAGCCTGCGGCCGCGCAAGCTCACGGAATACATCGGCCAGGACAAGGCAAAAGCGAACCTCGAGATCTTCATCCAGGCCGCCCTGTCGCGCGGCGAGGCGCTGGACCACGTCCTCTTGTACGGTCCGCCGGGGCTTGGCAAGACGACGCTCGCCGGCATCATCGCCAACGAGCTCGGCGTCAATTTTCGCCAGACGTCAGGCCCGGCCATCGAACGCCAGGGCGATCTTGCGGCACTTTTGACGAACCTTGAGGAACGCGACGTCCTTTTCATCGACGAGATCCACCGTCTGTCGCGCAGCGTCGAAGAAGTCTTGTACTCCGCCATGGAGGACTTCGCACTCGACATCATCATCGGCAAAGGCCCGTCGGCGCGCTCCATTCGCCTCGATATTGCACCGTTTACGCTCATCGGCGCCACGACGAAGGCTGGCGCGCTCGCGCCGCCGCTTCGTGACCGCTTCGGCGTCATCTCGCGTCTCGAATACTATGGCACAGATGCGCTCGTCACGATTATCAAGCGCGCAGCTGACATCCTCAAAATCCCCATCGAGGACGCCGGCGCTGTCGAGATCGCGCGCCGTTCCCGTGGCACGCCGCGCATCGCGAACCGGCTACTAAAACGCGTCCGCGATGTCGCGCAGATCCAGGGTACGGGCGTCATCACATCCGCCATCGCCGACCAGGCGCTGCAGATGCTCGAGATCGACAGCCGTGGCCTCGACCACACGGACCGCCGCATGCTGCTCACGATGATCCAGAAATTCGGCGGCGGCCCCGTCGGCCTCGACACACTCGCCGCTGCCATCAGCGAATCGACGGACACGATCGAAGATGTCTACGAGCCGTTCCTGATCCAGCTTGGCTTTTTGAACCGCACGCCGCGCGGCCGCGTCGCCACGCCCGCGGCCTATGAGCACCTCGGCATCCCGTATCCGACAGGAGACTGACCATGAAACTCCTCCTCCATATGTGCTGCGGCCCCTGTTCCTGCTATCCCGTCAAACATCTTCGTGAGCAGGGCATCGAGCCCGTCGGCTACTTTTTCAATCCGAATATCCATCCCTATAAAGAATGGAAGCACCGTCTCGACACGGCGAAGGATTTCGCGGAAAAAGTCGGCATGGAGATCGTCACGGACGAACACTACGCGCTCCACGAATTCGTCCGCCGCGCCATCCCAGCTGAGTCCCGCCCCAATGGCCGCTGTACGATGTGTTACACGTGGCGGCTCGAGCAGACGGCACGCTACGCGAAAGAACACGGCTACGATGCGTTCACATCGACGCTGTTCTACAGCATCTATCAGCAGCATGACCTCATGCGCCGCACGGCCGAGCGCTTCGCTGCGCAGTACGGCGTCGCGTTCCATTACGAAGACTTCCGCCCCGGCTGGCAGGAGGGCATTGACATCAGCCACGAGCTGGACCTCTACCGCCAGCCCTACTGTGGCTGCATCTTTTCCGAAGAAGAACGCTACAGCAAAGAATACCTCAAGCGCAAGCGCAAGGAAAACCGCGCGAAGAAACGCGCGCGGCTCGCTGCAGAAGACGCATCTGGGGAGGCTGCTCATCATGCCTAACATGTTCTTAGGCCTGCTGTTCCTCTTTTTCATCTTCCTTTTCCCCTCAACGGTCTCTGCTGCCTGGCAGCCGACCGTCGCCATTGGGCTCTTGCAAAACCAGTCGTCCGTGACGCTTACCGCTGGCAAAGAGACGGCAACGGTCACGGTGCGCTCGGGTAAGCTCGCCGTCAATGGCAAGGTCGTCTCGGGCACGTCGTACACGTTCGCGCCTGCGCAGGGCAGGGGAGTGGCACAGGCGTCCCGCGTCACGGTGAATGGCCGCGCTTATCGAGGCACGATCCGCATCGACCTCCATGGCTCCGCCTTTACCGTCGTCAACGTCGTGCAGACGGAGGATTATCTCGCGGGCGTCCTGCCCGAGGAACTGTCGTCCGCTTGGCCGCAGGAGGCCCAGAAGGCCCAAGCTGTCGCCGCCCGCACGTTCGCGCTCCACAGTCGCGGCCGCCACAAGAGCGAGGGCTTTGACCTCTGTGCGACGACGCACTGCCAGAGCTATGGCGGCATCGCGGCCGAGGAGCAGGGCAGCACGGCCGCCATCGCCGCGACGTATGGCGAAGTGCTGACGTATGGCAGCGGCGGCGCGCTCATTGACGCTGTCTTTCACACGGACTCCGGCGGCATGACGGAGCGCAGCCGCGACGTCTGGGGCAGCGACATCCCATATCTCCAGCCCGCAAAGGAGCTTGAAACGAACACGCAGCCCTGGACGCGCACGTTCCCGGCGGACACCTTTGCCGCGAAGCTCGCGCGCAAAAAAGACATCGGCAAACTCAAACGCATCGACCTCAGTCCACTGACTGTCGGCAAAGCCTCCCGCGACCGCTCCGCCTCGGGGCGTGTCCTCTCTGCAACATTCACGGGCACGAACGGCACGGTGCGCGTCACGGGCAACGACCTGCGCAGCCTCTACGGCCTGCCGAGCACGCTGTTTGACCTCAAGCTCTCGGGGAGCACCGTCACGGTCAAAGGCTATGGCGCTGGCCACGGCCTCGGCCTCTCCCAATGGGGCGCCCACGCCTTTGCCGCGAAAGGCATGAAATACGACGAGATCCTCGCGCACTACTACACAGGCGCGACGCTCAAGCAACTCTACAAAAAATAAGTGAGGAACCATCCATTGACTATGCTGTTATCCGATTTTGACTACGACCTCCCGGAGGAGCGCATCGCGCAGACGCCGATCGAGCCGCGCAACGCGTCGCGCCTCATGGTGCTCGACCCCGTAAAGAAGACGATCGGCCACGACCATTTCTACAACCTCAAGCAGTACCTCGTGCCGGGCGACACGCTGATCTTCAACGACACGCGCGTGCTGCCCGCACGCCTGATCGGCCACCGCGACCAGACCGGCGGCAAAGTCGAGGTCTTCCTGCTGCGCCGCCTTGACGCTGACCACTGGGAGACGCTCGTCAAACCGGGCAAGAAAGCCCAGGTCGGCAATGTCATCAACTTCAGCGACGAGCTGTCGTGTACGGTCACGGAACACACGGATTTCGGCGGCCGCATCGTCGAGTTCCGCTATGAAGGCATTTTCGAGGAAATCCTCGACCGCCTCGGTGAGACGCCGCTGCCGCCGTATATCCACGAAAAACTCGAGGACAAGGAGCGCTACCAGACCGTCTACAACCGCGAAGAGGGGAGTGCTGCCGCTCCGACGGCTGGGCTGCATTTCACGAAAGAACAGATGGCAGAGCTCAAGGACATGGGCGTCCACCTCGGCTTCGTCACGCTCCACGTCGGTCTCGGCACATTCCGTCCCGTCAGCGTGGATCACATCGAAGATCACGAGATGCACAAAGAGTTCTACCACATCTCCGACGAGACGGCAAAGCTCATCATGGACACGAAAGCAGCCGGCCACCGCGTCATCGCTGTCGGCACGACATCGATCCGTACGCTCGAATCCGCCGCGACGGCGAAAGGCCAGATCGCGGGCAAGAGCGACTGGACGGGCATCTTCATCTACCCGGGCTACGACTTCAAAATCGTTGATGCCCTCGTCACGAACTTCCACCTGCCGAAATCGACGCTGATCATGCTGATCTCTGCGTTCGCCGGCCGCCAGTTCGTCCTCGACGCCTACAAAACGGCTGTTGATGAAAAATACCGCTTCTTCTCGTTCGGCGACGCCATGTTCGTCTCGCGTCCGCAGCCTGCGGCCGAGCGCGATGCCGAAGTCGCTGCCCTCGAGGCATCGCACCAATCTTAAAATTCTAGCGATCCCCATTGGAGGTTGAATGCATGAAAGATCTGATTTCTCCCTCGATCCACGACGTCACGAAAGCCATCCTCGACGACTACGGCTGCGGCCGTCCGATCGACAAGCTCGACGTCTTCAACCAGCCGGACACGAAAGTCATTTACGAGCTCATCAATGAACTCGTGCGCGTCGCGTATCCCGGTTTCTCGAAAGACAAGAACTACCGCATCTACGACATCCGCAACAATCTCTCTATGGTCATCGAGGACATCGCGTTCCGCCTGAACAAGCAGATCGCCATCGCGCTGCGCTATGGCAAGGCGGAAGACGACGTCGAACTCGCAAAGACGCGCGAGCAGTCACAGGAGATCACACTCGAATTCCTGCGCCGCATCCCGAAGGTGCGTGAATACCTCGCGACGGATGTCGCGGCTGTCTTTGATGGTGACCCCGCGGCGGAAAGCGCCGACGAGATCATCTTTGCGTATCCCGGCCTCTACGCCATCACGATTTTCCGCTATGCGCACATCCTCTACGAGCTGCAGGTACCTGTCATCCCGCGCATCATGACGGAGCTCGCGCACAGCAAGACAGGTATCGATATCAACCCCGGAGCGACGATTGGTAAGTACTTCATGATCGACCACGGCACGGGCATCGTCATTGGCGAGACGACGGAGATCGGCGACCACGTCAAGGTGTACCAGGGCGTCACGCTCGGCGCGCTCTCGACGTCTGGCGGCCGCAAGCTCTGGGCGAAGAAGCGCCATCCGACGATTGAAGACGATGTCACGATCTACTCCGGGGCCTCGATCCTCGGCGGCGACACCGTCATCGGCAAAGGCGCCGTCATCGGCGGCAACGTCTTCCTCACGAAATCCATCGCCCCCGGCACGAAAGTCAGCGTCAAGAATCAAGAACTGCGCTTTGACAAAGACCACCAGGAAGTCCAGGAAGCTGCTTCTGACGCTGCCTGGTTTTACGTTATCTGATCCATCACGCATCTTCCATCGCGAGCGAAAGCTCGCTTTTCTTTTGTCCGAAATTATGATAAAATAAGGCCTGTCATGTAACATCTTTGACAAAAGATCTCGCACCAAAAGACAGAGAAGGATAGGTGGCAGTATGGTTTCTGAAAAAATGTATGAGCTCGGTACGAAAAAATCGACGATCCGTACCATTTTTGAATTCGGCCGCAAGCGCGCTGCCGAGGTCGGCGAAGACCAGGTGTTCGACTTCAGCCTCGGCAATCCGAACGTGCCAACGCCGGCGTTCATCCGCGACGCTGCCATCGACATTTTAAAGACGTGGGAACCGGACAAGATCCACGGCTACACCGTTGCACCCGGTGCGCCGCAGGTGCGCGAGGCCGTGGCAAAGAGCCTCAATCGCCGCTTTGGCATGGACTACGAGGGCAAGAACATCTTCATGACGGCCGGCGCTGCCGCTGCGATCACGATCTCGTTCAAGGCACTCTGCGAGCCGGGGGACGAGTTCATCGCGTTCGCACCGTTCTTCCCGGAGTACCGCTGCTTCGTCGAATCCGTCGACGGCAAGCTCGTCGTCGTGCCGGCGCGCACGGAGGACTGGCAGATCGACTTCGCGGCGTTCGAGCAGCTGCTGACACCCCATACGAAAGGCGTCATCGTCAACTCGCCGAACAACCCGAGCGGCGCGATTTACTCGGAAGAAACGATCCGAGAGCTCGCAGCCATCCTGCGCAAGAAGGAACAGGCGTACGGCCACCCGATTTTCATCATCGCTGACGAACCGTACCGCGAGATCGCATTCGATGGACTCACGGTGCCATACATCCCGCAGTACTATGACGATACGATCGTCTGCTACTCCTACAGCAAATCGTTCTCGCTGCCGGGCGAGCGCATCGGTTACATCGCCGTGCCGGACCGCATCACGGATTTTGCAACCGTCTTTGGTGCCATTGCCGGAGCTGCCCGCGTCGTCACGCATGTCAATGCGCCGTCACTCTGGCAATACGTCGTCGCGCGCTGCATTGACGAGCCGTCTGACATCTCGAAGTACATCGAAAACGGCAAGTTGCTCTATGACGGCCTGATCGCGGCCGGTTTCACCTGCGTGAAGCCGCAGGGTGCGTTCTACCTGTTCCCGAAATGCCTGGAGGCGGATGACGCCGCATTCTGCGAACGCGCGAAGAAGTATGGCCTGCTGCTCGTGCCTGGCGCAGACTTCGGCTGCCCAGGCTACTTCCGCGCGGCCTACTGCATCAAGACGGACACGATCCGCCGCTCGTTGCCGCTGTTCCTGAAGCTCGCAGCTGAGTACAAAAAATAAAACGAATGGAGCCAACATATCGCATGGCGAATATTTATGAGGCAGTCGAAGCATATTATGAAGAACGCCCGGAACTGGAGGACGTCGTACCGCAAAACGCGGTTGAGCAATATTTCCGCCGCCTGACCTGGCGGGGGGCCAGCCCGGACGAACTGGTCGAAGCATGGGAACTCGTCTCGCTGCTGCTGCGCTACACCGAGGAGCATCAATGTTTCTCATGTGCCGACCTCTTTGAAACGGATTACGAAGAACTGATTTACCAGTACTTTGAGCGGCGCTCCGCGCAGTCGCCAAAGGAAGCGGCCGTCTGCGACGTGTTGCAGCACATCGAATCCTTCGTGTACACGGTGTTGCGCATCGAGCAGCCGGAGGAGCTGACGCGGGTCAAAGGCATCTTTCAAAACACGAAAGACGCGTTCTACGCGTCCGGCACGTTCGCCATGCCGCAGCGCCCCGCAGACCCTTGGGATTTCTTGGATCGGGACGAGGAAAGCATGGACGATCTCTCCGACGATGCGTACAACCACCTCGACGACTACATCAATAACGTCCTCGAAGCGTTCCAGTCGTTTTACCGCGCCGGCGAATACCGCGCCGACATCCAGCGGGCGCTCTACCTGTTCTTCGGCCCCGAGCGCATGAAAGATGCCATGATCGGCACCGACGAATCCGTGCAGAGAGAATTCCGGGCGTTCTGGGATTTCTTCATGTTCGACTATCACCTCATGGGAAATGACAAGACGCCGCTCGCTGCCTTTTATGAGGAAAAGGAAGCGTCGCTGTCGCAAGACGAAGGCATCATCGTGCGGGATCTCCTGAAGTCCCACTTCATGGTCTTCCGCATCGAATCGATCGAAGGCAATGCCGCCGTCTGCCAGAACCTGTTTTCCGACGAACTGATGGATCTGCCGCGCCCCGAAAACCTGCCGAAAGACTACCGGAAACTGCTATTTTACGGCCACATGCACGAAGAAGGCGTCATGCTGCTGAACGGCCTCATCTCCGTGCCGGCGACGGCCGCGCTCCAGCGCCGCATCCAGCAGGAAATCGAGCGTCTATATGACGTCTATCGCGTGCAGGAGCCAGATGCCACGATCAACGACTTTTTCGCCCGCCACAGCGCTGCCGTCCGCCACCTCATCCGGCAGATGACATCGTACGCGAAGTTGCGCGCATTCCCGGACATCGAACTGAAAAAGCCCATACTCGGGCAGGGGAAAAAGCCCTCGGCAGCGTTGAAGGCCATGGAGCGACGCCTCGACTACCACCTCAAAGCGCTCCACTTTTCACGCTTTGAGCGGCAGCTCGTCCACCGCCTCTACCGTGACTACCGCGCCGTACGAACGGACGTCGAGCCGCCGGAGCGCGAAGAAATCGTGCTCGCGACGGCGACGCTCCTCTTCGCCATCCACAACCTCAAAGACGTCGGCGATACGGACAGCTTCTTCCGCTTGTTCCACACGACGTCTGACGCTGTGAGCGAATGCTTGGTATCGTTCTTTTCCGTTCTGGGCGAAGAACGCCCCGATGCGCGCTACCTGTCGGAAACGGGCTTTGTCAACCTGATGTTCGACTGGTCGCGCTACGAATCGTCGGGGAGCGAGGATCCATGAAGGTTTCAAGTCTCCCTTTCCGAGGGAGGCTTTTTTTAAAGGAGATGGAAGCATGCAGCTGCTCGATCCCATCGAGACGCTCAAGGGCATCGGGCCGAAGAAGGCCAAGACACTAAAAAAACTCGGCATCCAAACGGTCTATGACTTCCTGACGGATTACCCGCGCACCTACGAAGATCAGAGCGTCGTCACGCCGATCGCGCAGCTTGCCCCCGGGGAGCGGGCGACGATCGCCGGCACGATCGCCAATGTCACGGAAAAGCAGGCCGGCCGCCGCCGTCTGACGATTCTCCTCGCGCTCGTCGGCGACGGCACGGGCTACGTACAGGTCGCGTGGTTCAACCAGCCGTTTTTGAAACCGAAACTCCAGGCCGGCCGTCGCATCTTTGTTACGGGCAAAGCGAGCTACGCTTATGGTGGGCGCGGGCAGATGGAGATCAGTCAGGTGCAGTCGTACGCCCTCGCGGACGATGGGGACGGCAGTGACAATGGTACGGAACATCTCGGCATCTTTCCCGTCTACGCCGCAGCAGATGGGCTCCCTCAGAGCTTTTTCCGCAAGGAAATGAAGACGCTCCTTGAAGCTGACCTCGATCTCCCCGAAGTGCTGCCGCAAGGCATCGCTGCGCGCTACGACCTCATGATGCGCCGTGAGGCCTTTCGCGCCATCCATTTCCCGAAAGACACCACGGAGCTCAAAGAAGCGCGACGGCGGCTCGCGTTCGAGGAACTCTACCTCATCCAGTGTGGCCTGCTGCTGCTGAAGCACCAAGCGCGCGCCCAACAAAACGGCATCCGCCACCTCGCGTGCAGCACGCTTTCCCGTCAGGTCTTCGCCGCGCTGCCGTTCCAGCTCACGGACGACCAAGCGCGCGTCTGGCAGGAAATCTGCCGCGACATGGAATCCGATGTGCCGATGCGCCGTCTCGTACAGGGCGACGTCGGCTCCGGAAAGACCGTGCTCGCTCTGCTCTCGCTCGTCAAAACGGTCGAAAACGGCTACCAGGGCGCGCTCATGGCCCCGACAGAGATTCTTGCGCGGCAGCATTATGAAACGTTCACGCAACAGCTCGCAGAGACGCACATCCGCGTCGGCTTCCTCTCGGGCCATATCACGGCGAAAGAGAAGCGCGCGCTCTACGAGCGCATCAAGACGCACGACGTCGACATCGTCATCGGCACGCATGCACTGTTGCAGGAAGGCGTCTCGTTCGCTGCGCTCGGCCTCGTCGTGACGGACGAGCAGCACCGTTTCGGCGTCGCACAGCGCGCGACGCTCGAACAACAGGGGCAGGTGCAACCCGACGTCCTCGTCATGACAGCAACGCCGATCCCGCGCACGATGACGCTGACGGTCTACGGCGACCTCGACGTCTCACAGGTGCGCCACCTGCCGCCCGGCCGCAAGCCCGTGCGGACATTCGTGCGGACGTCGGATCGCCGCCCGCTCATCTACCAGTACGTGCGAAAGCAGGCCGAGGAGGGCAGGCAGGCCTACGTCGTCTGCCCGCTCGTCGAGCAGAGTGATGACATCGACCTGCCATCGGCAGAAGAAGTCTACGATGAACTGCGCTATGGCATCCTGCGCGGCATCCCGTGCGGCCTCGTGCACGGTCGCATGAAAGACGCGGAAAAAGAAGCGGTCATGCAATCGTTCTACGAAAACCGCATCCGCGTCCTCGTTTCGACGACGGTCATCGAAGTCGGCGTCAACGTGCCGAATGCCACGACGCTCGTCGTCGAACACGCCGATCGCTTCGGCCTCGCCCAGCTCCACCAGTTGCGCGGCCGCATCGGGCGTGGCCATCTCGCATCGTACTGCATCCTCGTCTCGGACAACCGCTCTGACACAGCGCGCGAGCGCCTCGCCATCCTCGCTGCGACACAGGACGGCTTCCAGCTCGCGGAGGAAGATCTCAGGCTACGCGGCCCGGGTCAGTTCTTCGGTGCGCGCCAGCATGGCCTGCCCGACCTCAAAATCGCCGACGTGCTGCAGGATACGGACATTCTTCTCGATGCGCGCCAAGCCGCGCAGGAGACGCTCGGCCGCCAGGAAGACCTCAGTTTCGTGCGGCCGATCCTCGCGTCACAGTACAAGGAACAGTTTGAACACATTACCGATGTTTGAAAACGGGAATATATTTCGTGAGTGTACATCTTGACACGAATGAAAGACATGCGATACAATAGGTGAAGATTTTTCTTTGGAGGCGTATACATTGACAACGGTATTCGTAAATGGTGCATGCGGCCGCATGGGACAGGCCGTCTTGAAAGCCGTACAGGAAGACGCAGAGCTCCAGCTCGTCGGCGCGGCTGACCTCACGGGCGGCGCCGATGTCGGCGAACTCGTCGGCCTGCCGAAAGCGGGCGTCACGGTCGAGACCGACCTCAAAGCTGCGCTCACGCGCCTGCAGCCCGACGTCATGGTCGATTTCACGCGGCCGGACGTCGTGTTTGAAAACGTGAAAACCGCACTCGCGGCCCATGTCTCGCCTGTCGTCGGCACGACGGGCCTCACGGACGCACAAAAAGACGAAATCAAGAAGCTCGCCGAGGCGAACGACACGCCAGCCTTCATCGCGCCGAACTTCGCGATCGGCGCCGTCCTCATGATGGTCATGTGCAAACAGGCGGCGAAGTACATGCCCGACGTCGAAATCATCGAGCTCCACCACGACAAGAAGCTCGACGCGCCGTCTGGCACGGCTGTGCAGACGGCGGCCATGATCGCCGAAGTGCGCGCGGCGCATAAGCAAGGCCATCCCGACGAAAAGGAAAAACTCGCCGGTGCCCGCGGTGCCGACTACGAAGGCATGCATATCCACAGCGTCCGCCTGCCAGGCTATGTCGCGCATCAGGAAGTCATCTTCGGTGGCCTCGGCCAGACGCTCTCCATCCGCCACGACTCCATGAACCGCGAATCGTTCATGCCCGGCGTCGTGCTGGCAGCGAAAAAGGTACGTAGCTTGAAAGGCCTCACAGTCGGGCTCGACAAATTACTCGAATTTTAATAAAGAAAGGTTGAACCAAACGATGAAGAAATACAATGTAGCCATCCTCGGCGCGACGGGCGCTGTCGGGCAAGAATTCCTGCGCCTCATCGAAGAACGCAATTTCCCGTTTGCGGACCTCAAGCTCCTCGCGTCCAAGCGCTCGGCCGGCAAGGTCATTCATTTCATGGGCAAGGACTACACGGTCGAGGAAACGACGGACGATTCGTTTGAGGGCGTCCAGATCGCGCTGTTCGCCGGCGGTGCAGCGAGCAAGCAGTTCGCGCCTGCGGCCGTCAAGGCCGGCGCCGTCGTCATCGACAACTCGAGCGCATTCCGCATGGATTCGGAAGTGCCGCTCGTCGTGCCCGAGGTCAACCCCGAGGCCATCAAAGACCATAAAGGCATCATCGCAAATCCGAACTGCTCGACGATCATCATGATGATGGCCGTCAAGCCGCTGCGCGACCTCGCAAAGATCAAGCGCATCGTCGTCTCGACGTACCAGGCTGTCTCCGGCGGCGGCAAAGAGGCCATGGCCGAGCTCGAGCAGCAGGTCAATGACATCGTCGCGGGCAAGGAGCCGGTCGCAAACATTCTGCCGGGCGCGAAGTTCCCGAAGCACTACCAGATCGCATTCAACCTGATTCCGCAGATCGACGTCTTTTATGACAACCTCTACACGAAAGAGGAAATGAAGATGGTCAACGAGACGCGCAAGATCCTCGGCGAGCCCGACCTCCCTGTGACGGCGACGACCGTGCGCGTGCCGGTCTACCGCAGCCATGCCGAGTCCGTCAACATCGAATTCGAAGACGAAGTTTCCGTCGAGGCGGCCCGCAAGGCCATCGACGCGTTCCCAGGCGCCATCGTCAAGGACAACCCCGACGAGCAGCTCTACCCGATGCCGCTCGATACGTCCGGCAAGGACGATGTCGAAGTCGGCCGCATCCGCAAAGACGAATCCATCGCCCACGGCCTGAACCTCTGGGTTTGCGGCGACCAGATCCGCAAAGGCGCCGCTCTCAATGCGCTGCAGATCGCGGAGTATATGATCGAGAACGACATGTTCTGATAAGACAGCCCTTGGCGCTTTAGCGCTTAGGGATGTCTTAGCCATTTGCCGATAGGCAAATAGCATCCTATGGAAGCAACCTGCGAAGGATTCCGCATTCTTCGCAGGTTTTTTCATATGATTTTTTGACAGACTGTGGTATCATAGGGGAAGTAAGTGCTTTGGGAGGTAAATGAAATATGGTCAGTGAAGAAACCATGATGTTCCGCTTTGGTGCGGACGAGAACAAGGCGGAAACGATCATCCGCGACGTTTGCAAGGCGATGGAGGAGAAGGGCTACAACCCGATCAACCAGCTTGTCGGCTACTTGCTCTCCGGTGATCCGGCCTACATCACGAGCCATGGCGATGCGCGCAGCAAGATCCGAAAGCTCGAGCGCGACGAACTCCTCGAAGAACTCGTACGCGCCTACCTGGAGAAAGCGAAATGAAGCGATATCTCGGCCTCGATATCGGCGACCGCACGATCGGCATCGCCGTCTCGGATCCTCTGGGCTTGACGGCGCAGGGCGTGGAAACCATCCGCCGCAAGAGCCTCGACAAAGACCTCGACCGCCTCGGCGAGCTCATGGAGCAGTACGAGACGCGGTCGCTCGTCTCCGGCTACCCGAAGAACATGAATGGCAGCGAGGGCGACCGCTGCGACGTCGTCAAAGCGTTCCTCGAAAAAGTGAAGGAACGTTTCCCCGATGTCGATGTCGCGCTTTGGGATGAGCGCCTCTCGACCGTTGCGGCATCGCGTTCGCTCCTCGAAGCCGACGTCTCGCGCAAGAAACGCAAGAAGGTCATCGACAAAATGGCGGCCGTCTTCATCCTGCAAGGCTATCTCGATCGCATCCGCTGAACGGGCGTGCAAGGGGAAGAATGTCGGATTGACAACGGCAAGCGTTTTCCGTTAGAATGTCCATAGAATATATTTTTTTCAGAGGTGAAAATCATGGCAGAAGACAAAGAATTCCTCGAAGACGGCGATGCAACGGTCATCGAGTTCACGGACGAGGATGGCACGAAGTTCTACTATGAAGAGGAAATGATCATCCCTGTCGGGGACGAACAGTACGCGCTGCTCGTCGGGCTGCATGGCAATGACGACCACGAAGAAGGTTGCGGCTGCGGCTGCGAAGACGGTGACGAGGATGTCATCATCGCGAAGATCGTAAAAAATGAAGACGGGGAAGAGGAATACGTCGAGCCGACGGACGAGGAGTTCGAGCGTGTGCAGAAGGCATACGACGCCCTCGTCGCCGAAGCGGACGACTGACCTGCCTGCAGCGGAGCTGCTGCCTTTTCGGGCAGCGGCTTTTCTGTTGTGCAGAAAAAGCAGACAAAAGAAGTATAGGAAGTATATTGTAAGGGGATGCCATTTTGAAGCAGAGACTGCTCGAAGTCGTTCACGAGATCGGGGCGCAACTTTCGCCATGGGCGGGGAAGGGGAAGCAGGCGCTCGAAGACGCCTGGGAACACGCCGATGGTCGGCAGCGCAAGATCGCCGCCATTGTCATCGCCGCTATTTTCGTCGTTTGCCTCGTCGGCATGGTCACGGCCGTGGCGACGTCGGACACGACGCCGGCGGCCGTACAGCAGGATGCTGACGCGAAGATCTACCTGCATGTGAAATCCGGCATGACGTCAAAGGAGATCGGCACGGAACTCGAACACCACGGCGTCATCACGAGCCCGTGGAAGTTCTGGCTCATCGCGAAGATGAATGGTTACGACAACCAGATCAAGACGGGCCTCTACGAGCTGCATCCTGGCATGGAGCCGCGTGACGTGTTGCAGAAACTCGTCGCGGGCGAGACGACGCGCGTCAAGTTCACGATCCCCGAGGGATTCCGCATCCGCGACATCGCGAAGCGCCTCGGCGATGCCGGCATCGTTGATGAACAGGAATTTCTAAAAAAAGCGGAGAAGTACCGTCCATACGACTATGTCGAGAAGCATAATGATACGTTCTATGCTTGCGAAGGATTTTTGTTCCCTGACACGTATGTGCTGCGCACCGACTATGATGTCGATTCCATCTTGAAAGAGATGTCTTCCGACTTTGACCAGCGCCTGACGCCGAAGCTCCGCGCACGTGCGAAGGAAATGGATCTTTCGATCTACGAGCTCGTGACGCTCGCGTCGCTCGTCGAGAAAGAAGCGCGCTATGATGAAGACCGCCCGAAAGTCGCGCAGGTCTTCTTGAAGCGCCTGAAAATCGGCATGCCGCTGCAGTCCGACACGACGTTCCAGTACCTGCGCGATGACCCGAAGGAAGACCTCACGCTCGCGGACACAAAAGTCGATTCGCCGTACAACACGTACCAGAACAAGGGCCTGCCACCCGGGCCCATCGCAAGCCCGGGCATGGCGGCCATCGAGGCCGTGCTCTATCCGGCCAGTACGGATTATCTCTACTTCGTCGCTGACCGCGACGGCCACAACCACTACTCGACGAACTACGCCGACCACGAGGCCATCGTCGAGGAGGTGCGCTGATGGCGGCTGCACGGGAGCGGGCAGAGGCGCGCCGCCATGACGAGGGGGCAGCCCTGCGCGCCGAAATGGAAGCGTACGCAAAGGCACACCATGTGCCGATCCTCAACGAACATGGCCGCAAATTTTACGCGGAGTTCGTACGCGAGCAGCAGCCGCACCGCATCCTCGAACTCGGCACGGCCATCGGTTACTCGGCGCTCCTCGCGCTCACCATCGCGCCGCCAGACTGCACGGTCGAGACCGTCGAATTGCTGCCTGCGCGCTACGAACGCGCGAAGCAGTATCTCGCGCGTTCGCCGCTCGGCCGCCGCGTCACGCAGCATCTCGGCGATGCGAGCGAATGGCTGGACAAACTCGCCGCGCAGGGGAAGACGTTTGACTTCATCTTCCTCGATGCGGCGAAAGGACAGTACCCCGAGTATTTTGAAAAAGCGACGCCGATGCTCGAAAAACAGGGCGTCCTCATCGCAGACAACGTGCTGTTTCGTGGCTACGTCCTGCACCCCGTCATGATGCCGCGCCGCTTCGAGACGATCGTCGAGCGCTTGCAGCGCTACCTGAAGCTCGCGAACACGCCGCCCTACACGACAGAAATCTTCCCGCGCGGCGACGGCCTCGCCCGCACGCGACGCATGTAAAATACAAAGAAGGAATGACATGAACAAACCAGAACTCCTCGCACCGGCGGGCACGCTCGAAAAGATGAAGATGGCGCTGCTCTATGGTGCGGATGCCGTCTACCTCGGCGGCAAGGCTTTCGGCCTGCGAGCGCTCGGCGGCAACTTCAGCCGCGAAGAATTGCAGGAAGCCGTCTCCTTTGCCCATGCGCGCGGAAAAAAAGTCTACGTGACGGTCAACATCTTCCCGCATGATGGCGACCTCGCGGGGCTGCCCGATTACTTGCGATTCCTCGAAACGATCGGCGTTGACGCGCTGCTCGTGGCCGATCTCGGCGTCTTTTCCATCTGCCGCAAGACCGTGCCCGATCTGCCGCTCCACGTCAGTACGCAGGCGAACACGGTGAACCGCGCAGCCGTCGAGGCGTGGCACGCGCTCGGTGCGACGCGCGTCGTGCTGGCGCGTGAACTCTCGCTCTCTGAGATCGCCGCCATCCGAAAGGCCGTGCCTGTCGAGCTCGAGATGTTCGTACATGGTGCCATGTGCATCTCGATGTCGGGGCGCTGCCTGCTGTCGAACTACTTCACGGGCCGCGACTCGAATCGCGGTGCCTGCGCGCAGTCATGCCGCTGGCAGTACGCCCTCGTCGAGGCCAAGCGTCCTGGCGCGTATTTCCCAATCGCGGAAGACGAGCGTGGCACGTACATCCTGAACTCGAAGGACCTCTGCTTGCTGCCGCATCTCAAAACCGTCATCGAAAGCGGCGTCGACAGCCTGAAGATCGAAGGCCGCATGAAGAGCGTTCACTACGTCGCGAGCGTCACGAAAGCTTACCGCCTCGCCATCGACCGCTACTTCGAGGATCCGGAGCATTTCGCTATCGACCCCGCGTGGACGGCCGAGCTCGGCAAGGTATCGCATCGCGCCTACACGACGGGGTTTGCGCTTCAGAAGCCTTCGGGGGATGACCAGATCTATGGCTCGTCATCGTATGAGCAGACGTCGGACTTCATCGGCCTCGTGCGCGATTACGATGATGAGACGGGCTGGGCAACCGTCGAGCAGCGCAACCACATGAGCGTCGGCGAGGAGATCGAGCTGTTTCAGCCGACGACGGCCGGCTTCCGCCAGGTGCTGCGCGAGATGACGGACGAGGACGGCACGCCGATCACAGCCGCCCCCCATCCGCAGCAGATCGTTCACATCCGCATGGAGCATCCCGTCGAACCCTACGCAATCCTGCGTCGAGACATTTGAGAAAGAAGGATTTTTTTTATGGCAGACATGATTCGTTACTTTGGCAAGGCCGAAGGCCGCGTGCAGGGCGTTGGCTTCCGCATGTACGTACAGCAGCACGCCATCGACCTCGGCATCACGGGCTGGGTGCGCAACATGGAAGACGGCACCGTCGACATGGAGCTCCAGGGCGAGCAGGCCGCGATCGACAAACTCGAAGACGTCATTCGCGCCGGCAATTACTTCATCCACGTCACAGCGTTCTCGCTCGAAGCCAAGGACGTCGTTCCTAGCGAATCCGGCTTCAAGATCCGCTACTGAGCTCCCTCGCACCTAGGAGGTCCTATCATGGCAAAAGGAAACGTCCTCGTCCTCAACGGCCCGAATCTCAACCTACTCGGCACGCGCGAGCCGGAGATCTATGGCCATACGACGCTCCACGACATCGAGCAGCGCATGGCGGCGCGCGCGACGGAGGCGGGGATCCGCATCGCGTTCTACCAGTCCAATCATGAAGGCGCGCTCG
The DNA here is from genome assembly GCA_034186105.1 of Selenomonadaceae bacterium. GTDB lineage: Bacteria > Bacillota > Negativicutes > Selenomonadales > Selenomonadaceae > Selenomonas_C. The sequence continues at coordinate 10,537 of JAXGCE010000012.1, read as the reverse complement.
TCGACGCCATTCAGGACGCGCGCGGCACGTATGACTACATCATCTTCAACGCCGGTGCCTACACGCATTACAGCATCGCGCTGCGCGATGCCATCGCCGGCATCGACGTCCCTGTCATCGAGATCCATCTCTCGAACATCCACAAGCGCGAGGAGTTCCGTCACACGTCCGTCCTCGCACCCGTTTGCCTCGGCCAGATCTGCGGCCTCGGCGCCTATAGCTACATGGCCGCGCTCGAAGCCGTCATCGACCGTCTCTCGTAATCAATTTGGAGGTCTTTCCCTATGATCCAGCGTCGTCTTTCCGCGCTTCGTTCCCTTCTTTCCGAGCATCATCTCGATGCCGTCGTCGTGACGAAGGAGGTGAACCTCCAGTACTTCAGCGGCTTCCGCGGGGACGACACGACGCTCGTCATCACGCACGACCATGCCTACCTCGTGACGGACAGCCGCTATACGGAGCAGGCAAAGCAGCAGGCGCCGGCGTTCACGCTCGTCGAGCAGAAAGACGGTCTGCTCAAAAAGACGGCGGAAGTCCTCGCGAATGCCGATGCGAAAGCCATTGGTTTTGAAGGCAACGCCATGATCTTTGACACGTACGCAAAGCTCAAGGAACTCTTGAAGGGCCGTACGTTCGAGACGCCGCTCTGCCTCGACACGTTGCGCCAGATCAAAGACGCAGGCGAGATCGCGAGCATCCGCAAGGCCTGCGAGATCGCCGATGCAGCATTCGCGGACGTCATCCAGTACATGAAAGTCGGCATGACAGAGCTCGATGTCGCGGCGCATATGGAAAGCTTCATGCGCGCGCATGGCTCTGAGGGGCCGTCGTTCACGACGATCATGGCCTCGGGCGTGCGCGGCGCGCTGCCACATGGCGTCGCGACGGACAAAGTCATCGAAGCAGGGGAGTTCGTCACGATGGACTACGGTGCCATCTATGGCGGCTACCACTCCGACATCACGCGCACCGTCGTCATGGGAACGCCGTCCGCACGCCAGCGCGAAGTCTACGATGCCGTGCTCGAAGCGCAGAAGTACGCGCTGACGCTGATCCGCCCAGGTGCATCGGGCCGCGACATCGACGCCAAAGTCCGCGCGAAACTCAAAGAACACGATCTCGGCTTTGGCCATGGCCTTGGCCACTCCGTCGGCCTTGAGATCCACGAGGAGCCGCGCCTCTCGCCAAAGAGTACGTGTGAAAGCCTCCAGCCTGGCATTGTCATCACGGACGAGCCGGGGGGTTACCTCCCGGGCTGGGGCGGTCTGCGCATCGAGGATTCCGTCCTCGTGACCGAGGATGGCTGCGAACCGCTGACGAAGGCCGACAAGAATTTGATCGAAATCCATTGAAATCTTTCCGCGTTTTCGCTATAATAGGGATGTTATCTTTGTAAAACAAGGCCGCAAGGCCATATTGGAGGGCATAAGTTCATGATTAACAGTACTGATTTCCGCACGGGCCTCACGATCGAGATCGATGGCGGTGTCTGGCAGATTGTCGATTTCCAGCATGTCAAGCCGGGCAAGGGCGCTGCTTTCGTCCGCACGAAGATCAAGAATGTCGAGACGGGCGCCGTTGTCGAGCGCACGTTCAACCCGAACGAGAAGATGCCGGCTGCGCATCTCGAGACGCGCACGATGCAGTATCTCTATGAGAACGACGGCATGTACACGTTCATGGACACGGAGACGTACGAGCAGGAAGAGATCACGAAAGAGACGCTCGGTGATGCTCTGAACTTCCTCCTCGAGAACATGGAAGTCCAGCTCCAGACGTTCAAGGGCCGCATCATTGGCATCAGCCTGCCGAACTCCGTCACGCTGAAGGTCACGGAATGCGAGCCGAGCGTCAAGGGCAACACGGCGACGGGCGCAACGAAGATGGCGAAAGTCGAGACGGGCTATGAAGTCCGCGTGCCGCTGTTCGTCAACGAAGGCGACTCCCTGCGCATCGATACGCGCACGGGCAACTACATCGAGCGCGCATAAGTTTCGAACCCGCATACATTTGAGTCGAAGGCACTCCCTCCGACTCAAATTTTTTTGCAAAAGAAGGAATTCTGTGTCTCTGCCGCGAATACAACAGAGATAGAAAACAGCAAAATTTCGTAGCATGCATCTAGGAGGTCACATCATGGAAAAAGAAACGGCAGTCAAGACGGTCAAAAGCACGAACAACCTCGGCGCAATCCGCATCGCTGACGAAGTCGTCAGCATCATCGCAGGTCTCGCGGCCACGGAAGTCGACGGCGTTGCCGGCATGAGCGGCGGCCTCGTCGGCGGCATCGCCGAGATGCTCGGCCGCAAGAATTTCGCAAAAGGTGTCAAAGTCGAAGTCGGTGAAAAAGAAGCGGCAGCCGATCTCTACATCATCGTCAAGTACGGCGTGCGCATCCCGGATGTCGCCCTCGCCGTGCAGGAAAATGTCAAGCAGGCCATTGAGACGATGACGGGCCTCACGGTCGTCGAAGTCAACATCCATGTGCAGGGCGTCAGCTTCCCAGAGTCGGAAGCGAAGGAGGAAGAAGTCCGCGTCCGCTGAAAGAGGCGATCGTATGGGAATTCTGAATCGGTTCCTGCTGTTCCTGTTCGCGCTCGTGTCCGTCGTCTGCGGTGGCGCACTCACCATCGTGGCTGCGCGCCTCGTGCCGCAGCAGGAATGGCTGTCACTCGTTGACGCCTATGCGGGGCGGCCGGAGTGCCTCGCAGGCCTAGCCATCTATCTCATCGTCGGTCTGCACCTGCTCGTGAGCGCACTCGTCGTGCGCAGCAAGGGGACACAGCTGCACGGCGAACTCACGCTCCTCGCAGATACGGCCGGCAGTATCCGCGTCTCGTCTGCCGCTGTGCGCGATGTCGCGGAACGTGCGGCCCGCGACGTGCGCGGTGTCCGCGATGTACGCGCGACGCTCAGGGCCACGCGGCCAAGCGGCGGCGCAGGGGAGAGCGCGATCCAGCTGTCGCTTTCGCTCATCCTCGGCACGGAAGTGCCTGTGCGCGAGACGGCTGACGCCGTCCATGACCGCGTCGGCGAGGAGCTTTCGTCGATCCTCGGCTTTCCCGAGGTCGACATCAAAATCGAGGTTTCGGAAATCACGCAGGCGAAGCTGCCGCATCAGCCCCGCGTTTCTTGAGGTGATGATATGAAGGAAGACGTACTCAAAACGGTCCGCTTCCTCTGGGACAACCATCGCGGCAAGTTCGTCGGGACGTCGCTCGGTTTTCTGTTCGCGCTACTCGTCCTCGTGATCGGCTTTTTCCCGACGGTCTTCCTGCTGCTCTGCAGCGGCATCGGCCTCGTCATCGGCGGCCGCATCGACCGCGGCGGCGTCCTCGAGGACATGCGCGACCACATCCCGGACCGCATCCAGTATTGGCACCGTTTTTGAACGTTGGAAAGGTAGAAGTTAAAGTTTATGAGTCGTAGACAAGCAAGGGAAATCGCGCTGCAGGCGCTGTATCAGCTCGACGTGAATCCGTCCGCCCCAGAAGGGGCAGATAGCGAGCTGCTCGCGCTCGATGCCGCGCTTGACGAATCGGAAGAAAACGTGTCCGCAAAAACGCGCGGCTACGCGCAGACGCTCGTCCATGGGACGCGCGAGCATATCGAGGCGCTCGACGCAGCCATCGCCGAGAAGTCCAAGGGCTGGAAAGTCTCGCGCATGGCCGTCATCGACCGCAACATCGCACGCATGGCCGTCTATGAGATGCGCTTTGCCGAGGAAGCTGTCGATGCTGGCACGGCCATCGATGAAGCCGTGGAGCTCGCGAAGAAATATGGCGCAGACGAGTCGCCGAAATTCCTCAATGGCGTGCTGGGTGCCATGGTCAAAAAGAGCGGGAAATCCGACGAGAAGAAGTAACAAAGGTACCGAGGCTGGTGCACGGCAGGTGCGACGGCCTCTTTTTTTGAGGAACGGGGAAAGGACGTGATCCGATGGCCATCCATGGCGTCAGCGATGTCAACCGCTACATCAAAGGCCTGCTCGGAGGCGACCCGGCGCTGCGGCGGCTCATGGTACGCGGCGAGCTCTCGAATTTCAAGGTCTACGCGTCCGGCCATGCCTATTTCACGCTGAAGGATGCAACGTCGGCGCTCAAATGCGTCATGTTCCGTTCGCGCGCGCAGTACCTGAGGTTTCGCCCGGAAAATGGGCAGGCCGTCGTCGCCTCGGGCGGCATCTCCGTCTACGAGCGCGACGGCGTCTACCAGCTCTACGTCGACAGCCTCGCACCCGAGGGGCAAGGGGCACTGGCGCAGGCGCTCGCACAGCTCAAGGAACGCCTCGCGGCCGAGGGGCTTTTTGACGAGGCGCACAAGAAGCCGCTGCCGTTCTTCCCGCGCCGCATCGGCGTCGTGACGTCGATTTCAGGCGCCGTGTTGCGCGACATCTACCATGTGTCGAAGCGGCGCGATCCTTCCGTGCAGCTCGTGCTGTATCCCGTGCAGGTGCAGGGCGATGGTGCGGCCGCGCAGATCGCGGAGGGCATCCGCTTTTTCAACGAGCGGTATCCTGTCGACGTCCTGATCGTCGGGCGCGGCGGCGGCTCGATGGAGGACCTCTGGGCGTTCAACGAGGAAGTTGTCGTTCGGGCCATTTACGCGTCGCAGATCCCTGTCATTTCCGCGGTCGGCCATGAGACGGATTTCACGCTCTCCGATGACGCGGCCGACGTGCGCGCCGCGACGCCATCGCAGGCCGCTGAGCTCGCCGTGCCCGATACGCGCGAGCTCGGGCAGCAGGTCGCAAGCCTCACGATCCGCCTGCGGCAGGCCGCGTTCCACGCCATCCAGCAGAAGCGCGATGCGCTCAGGCGCCTCGTGGAGCGCCCCGTCTTCGAGCGGCCGGCCGATGCGCTCTTGGCGCCACGCCAGCAGGAACTCGACCACGTCATCGAGCGCCTAGAGCGCGCGGCGAAACAGCGGCTGACCGAAAAACAGCAAACGTTTGATACGGCCGTGAAGCGGCTCGAACTCTTGAGCCCTGTCCACGTCCTGCGGCGCGGCTATGCCGTCGTCGAGCGCGGAGAGACGCCAGTGACGCGAGCCGCGCAGGTGCAGCCGGGCGACGCACTGACGCTGCGCTTTGCCGACGGCTGTGTGACGGCGGAAGCGCGCACGAGCAGAGGAGGAAATTGACATGCCACGAAAGAAAGAACTGTCGTTTGAGGAAGCGCTCGGTCGCCTCAATGAGATCGCCCTTCAGATGGAGCAGGGCGACCTGCCGCTCAAAGACCTCATTGCGCAATACTCTGAGGGCATGAAGCTCGCTGGCACGTGCTCGCAGGCGCTGTCGCGTGCCGAGCAGGCCATGGACCTCCTCGTGCAGGAGAAAAATGGCGAAGCCGTGACGGAAACACTCGTGATCGAAGGAGAGGGGAAGTAAAGCGATGCAGAAGGAACTTTGGAATGCGCGGCGCGCGCTCGTCGAACAGGCACTCGTGCGGGAACTCAAGGCCGAGCCGCCTCTCGACCAGACGCTCACAGAGGCCATGGAATACAGCCTGATGGCTGGCGGCAAGCGCCTGCGCCCGATCCTGCTGATGGCGGCAGCTGACGCCGTCGGTGTCGATGGCGCGCAGTTCGTGACGACGGGCTGTGCCATCGAGATGATCCACACGTACTCGCTGATTCACGACGACCTGCCCGCGATGGACAATGACGACTACCGCCGCGGCAAACTCACGAACCACAAGGTCTACGGCGCGGGCATGGCGACGCTCGCCGGCGACGCGCTCTTGACGTTCGCATTCGAAGTCATGCTGCGCCAGCAGGGGGCGACGGAGGCGACGCGCCTCGCCGTCGTGCGCGAAATGAGCCGCGCCGCTGGCATGAACGGCATGGTCGGCGGCCAGGCCATCGACCTCGAATCCGAGGGCAAGCACATCCCGATGGAGCGCCTGCGCGAGATGCACATGGGCAAGACGGGGGCGCTGTTCCGCGCGGCCATCCGCTCTGGCGCCATCCTCGCGGGCGCGACGGACGCGCAGCTCGCGGCGCTGACGGATTACGCCGACAAATTTGGCCTCGCGTTCCAAATCACGGATGACATCCTCGATGTCGTCGGCGACGAGGCGACGATCGGCAAGCCTGTCGGCAGCGACGAACGCAACCACAAGTCGACGTATGTGACGCTGCTGTCGCTCGAAAAGGCGCAGGCGCTCGCAAAAGAGACCGTCAATGCTGCCGTCGCCGCGCTCGCATCGTTCGGCCCCGAGGCCGATTTCCTGCGCGATCTCGTGCAGATGCTCATCGAGAGGAAGAAGTAAACGATGACGCAGATTCTCGATCACATCCAGGGACCGGAAGACCTGCGGCGGCTCGACGCACAGAGCCTCGCGACGCTCGCGCGCGAGATCCGCACATTCCTCGTCGAGACGGTCTCGAAAACCGGCGGCCACCTCGCGCCGAGTCTCGGCACCGTCGAGCTCACGCTTGCGCTCTACCGCGTCTTCCATTTCCCGAAGGACAAACTCGTCTGGGACGTCGGCCACCAGGCGTACACACATAAGATTTTGACCGGCCGCCGCGAGGCGTTTTCGACGCTGCGGCAGAAAGGCGGCATCACGGGCTTTCCGAACCGCTTGGAATCGCCATATGACGCGTTCGGCGTCGGCCATGCGAGCACGGCGATCTCGGCAGCGCTCGGCATGGCCGTCGCGCGCGACCTCGACCATAAAGACGCGCATGTCATCGCCGTGCTCGGCGACGGCGCGCTGACGGGCGGCGAGGCGTTCGAAGGCCTCAATAATGCCGGCGACCTCGGCAAGAACCTCATCGTCGTCTTGAACGACAACGGCCGCTCCATCGACAAGAACGTCGGCGCGATGTCCGACTACCTCTCGGCGCTGCGCATCGCGCCGCAGTACAACCGCGCGAAGAAGGATGTCGAACACCTTTTAAAAAGCATCCCGCGCATCGGCGGCAAGGTCTACAAGACGGCATCGGCCATCAAGGATGGCGTGCGCACGGCGCTCGTGCCCGGTGCACCGTTTGACGAACTCGGCTTCCGCTACATCGGCCCGCTCGACGGCCACAACATCGAGCTGCTGATGGACGTCTTTTCCCAAGTGCGCCAGATGCAGGGGCCGACGCTCGTGCATGTCCATACGAAAAAGGGCAAAGGGTATCTGCCGGCCGAACTCGAACCTGAGAAGTTCCACGGCATCGGCAAATTCGACGCCGCGACGGGCGAGTGCCCGAAAAAAAGCGGTGCGCCGTCGTATACCGCCGTTTTTTCCGACGCGCTGATCGAACTCGCAAAAGACGACGAGGACATCGTCGCCATCACGGCCGCCATGCCGAGCGGCACGGGACTCAAAGCGTTTGGCAAGGCGTATCCCGACCGCTTCTTCGACGTCGGCATCGCTGAGGAACATGCCGTGACGTTCGCGGCCGGCCTCGCGACGGCGGGCAAGAAACCGGTCGTCGCGCTGTACTCGACATTCGCGCAGCGCGCCTATGACCAGATCCTCCACGACGTCTGCCTGCAGAAGCTCCATGTCATCTTCGCGCTCGACCGCGGCGGCCTCGTCGGCCAGGACGGCCCGACGCATCATGGCGTGTTTGATTTCAGCTACTTGCGCCACTTGCCGGGCATGACGATCCTCGCGCCAAAGGACGAAGCGGAGCTGCGCGACATGATGGCAACGGCTGTCGCACTTGACGGCCCCGTCGCTGTCCGCTACCCGCGCGGCGCGGCGCTCGGCGTGCCGCTGGCCACTGGCTTTACGCCGCTGCCGATCGGCAAGGCGGAAGTGCTGAAAGGCACAGGCGAGATCGCCCTGCTCGCCATCGGCAGCATGGTCTCCGTCGCCGAGCAGACGGCCGACCTCCTCGCAAAGGACGGCATCGAGGCACGCGTCGTCAACATGCGCTTTGTCAAGCCGCTTGACACGGACCTCTTGCTCGCGCTTGCGCGCGACGGAGAGGTGCGCGGCCTCGTGACGATCGAAGAAAATGTGCTCGCGGGCGGCTTTGGCTCCGCCGTGCTCGAAGCGCTCAGCGACGCGGGCAGTACGATGCCCGTCCGCCGCTTCGGCATCGGCGACACGTTCGTCGAGCAAGGCACGCGCGACGAACTCCTCGCTCTCTGCGGCCTCACGGCCCCGCAGATTGCCGAAGGCGTCAAGACATTCCGAACATCACTGTCACAGAAAGAGAAGGTGTGACTTTGGCAAAGATCCGACTCGACCAGCTGCTCGTGGAGCGCGGTCTCGAGCAAAGCCGCGAGCGCGCGAAGCGCCGCATCATGGCCGGCGAAGTCCTCGTCGACGGGCAGAAAATCGACAAGGCCGGCACGATGGTCAAGGCTGAGGCCGAGATCCGTCTGCTCGGAAACGAGCTCCCGTACGTGAGCCGCGGCGGGCTGAAGCTCGCAAAAGCCATCGAGGCGTTCGGCGTCACGCTGCAGGACAAGACAGCGGCTGACATCGGCGCTTCGACGGGCGGTTTCACGGACTGCATGCTGCAAAATGGCGCGAAAAAGGTCTACGCCATCGACGTCGGCTATGGCCAGCTCGCCTGGAAACTCCGCACGGACGAACGCGTCGTCAACATGGAGCGCACGAACATCCGCTATGTGACGCCCGACGACATCGGCGAACCGCTCGACTTCGCTTCGATCGACGTCGCATTCATTTCGCTCGACAAAGTACTGCCGGTCGCGAAGACGCTGCTCTCGGCGACCGGCGAGATCCTCGCGCTCATCAAGCCACAGTTCGAGGCCGGCCGCGAACATGTCGGCAAGAAAGGCGTCGTCCGCGATCCCGCCATCCATGCGGCCGTCTGCCACAAGGTCGTCGACCTCGCGCGCAGCCTCGCGTTCGTGCCAAAGGCGTTGACATTTTCGCCCGTCAAGGGGCCGGAAGGCAACATCGAATACCTCGCCTGGCTGACGAAAGACGCGGCGGCCACCGATGGCATCGCCGACGGTCTCGTTGAAACCATCGTCCGCGAAGCGCACGCAGCGCTCGACAAATAAACAGAGCATCGAAGAATTGAAGGAATCAGAGCAAACAGAGGAACAGGAGGTGAGCTGGGTGGCCAAGCTTATGCAGATTGCCATCTACCCAAATCTTGATAAGAAGGACGTCCATGCCGTCGTACGGCGCATCGTCCGTTTCTTTTCCGACAAGCCCGTACACGTCATGATCCCGCAGAAGGAAGCGGCCGCGCTCGGCATGGCGGAATTCGGCGTGCAGGAAATCGAGAAGCTGCCCGTTGACATGGCGCTGTCGCTTGGCGGCGACGGCACGCTTTTAGGCGTCTGCCAGCGCTATGGTTCGCATGTCGTGCCTGTCTGCGGCGTCAACCTCGGCACGCTCGGTTTCATGGCGGACATCGAGCCCGCGGAGCTTGAGGACCGGCTCGCGAAGATCCTGTCAAACAACTACTACATCGAGAAGCGCCTGCTGCTCGCAGGATGGCTGCATCGCGGGCAAAAGGACACGTTCCTCGGCCATGCCATCAACGACGTCGTCGTCACGAAAGGCGGCGTCGCGCGCATGCTGTACCTCGGCCTGTCCATCAATGAGACGCATCTCGTCGACTACAAGGCCGACGGCCTCATCGTCTCGACGCCGACGGGCTCGACGGCGTACTCGCTCTCCGCTGGCGGCCCGATCATGAACCCCGCGATCCAGGCACTGCTCGTCACGCCGATCTGCGCGCATACGTTCAACATGCGGCCGCTCGTCGCGCGGGATACGGATGTCATCCACATCCATGTCGCGTCCGTGCATCAGGACATCCTCGTGACGTTTGACGGGCAGGAGAGTTTCCCATTGCAGCCGGGCGACGAAGTCATCGTGCGGCAGGCGCAGGAGTCGGCAAAAATCGTAAAATTCGAAGACAAGGATTATTATCAGGAACTCAAGACAAAGCTCTGGAATTGAGCTGTCATCACAGGAGGCAGTCTTGAAAAAAGAAGAACGCTACGAGAAAATCCGCGAAATCATCGCCCGGCAGGTCATCGAGACGCAGGAAGACCTCACGGAGGCGCTGCGCGAACAGGGCATCGATGTGACGCAGGCGACCGTGTCGCGTGACATCAAGGAACTCATGTTGACAAAGGTGCCGATGGGGCAGGGGCGCTACCGCTATGCCGCGCCGGTGACGCATGGGGAAGGCAATGGTTTCTTCCAGGCCAGCCGCATCGCGCGGCTGTTCCGCGACACCGTGCTCGGCATGGACGCCAGCGAGAACCTCATCGTCGTCAAGACGATGCCCGGCGCGGCCAATGCCGTGGCCTCGGCCATCGACTACACGAAATGGCCGCAGGTCATCGGCACGATTGCTGGCGACGACAACATCCTGATCATCGTCAAACCGAAAGAAGCCGTGCCCGAAGTCCTGGCCCTGCTCGGTGACATGGTGCAGGACGCGGAAAACAGCTAACCTACATTTCAGCCCCCCTATAGATTTTCAGAATCTCGTCCATAACCAGTAGACGCACGGGAGATTCCCCGCATTTCCCCCTTGAAACCGGCGAATCTGCGTCAGCAGAGAGCTGTGCATGGGGGTTCCTTGAATA
>JAXGCE010000011.1:0-72047 GCA_034186105.1 Selenomonadaceae bacterium | reverse complement strand
TGCGTCCGTGTTCGTGTCGTTCGCTGCGTTGATGACTTTCTCTTTGAGGGTCTTCAGGATGTCGACCGTGCTCGAGACAGCGCCTTCAGCGACTTTCATCATGCTCGTGCCGTTCTGCGTGTTCTGGTTTGCCTGATCGAGGCCGCGGATCTGGACGCGCATGCTCTCGGAGATGGCATAGCCGGAAGCATCGTCAGCGGCCGAGTTGATCTTCATGCCCGAAGAAACTTTCTTGAGGCTCGAAGCGAGTGCCGAAGAGTTCTTGTTCAGCGTGTTGAGCGTGGAAACTGCCGACATGTTGTTTTTGACTACCATGGACATGATGTATTCCTCCCTGATCTGTTGAGTGAATTTTTCTAGCGGCCATCCGTGACCGCCGTTTCGCCATTTACTTGGGAAGATTGCCAGAACAGCAAGACTGCATGCCTGCCAAGCTGCTCTGTTCCTCTTTCCACCCTATACATCGAACATTTCCGCAAAAACTTAAGTGGTTTTTGCGATTTTAGCAAAATTCTCATGTTAACGCATTTCCGTTCATCTTTTTTACAGTATTCGTTTTAGCAATTTAATATTTATGCTTTTTCTGTGCTATCAAATAAAAAGGAATCTTGTTCCGCCCATTTTATAATATAGAAAAATTTGTTGAAAAAGGAAGATTTTTTTGCTACAAGAAACAACAAACATCGGCCAGAGAATCTATGATCTACGTATCGAACGAGATGTGCAGCAACAGGAACTTGCCAAGGCCATTCACCTGCACCAAAGCGTCCTGAACCGCATCGAGAAGGGAACCCGCCCGGCGCGCGATCTGGAGATCCGTGCCATCGCACGTTTCTTCCATATATCCGCCGATGTGCTCCTCGGATTGCAGGCGCTACCAGAAGAGCCATCGTCTGAATCAGCGGCCGCTGCCATGAGTGGATTTGTGGAGCATCGGGATGATTGCGAGGTGCAACCATCGAAGCTCCGGAAAAGCCTCTCTTCCACGGAATACGCCCTCATTGAAAAGTACCGCGAACTCGATGACCGTGGGAAGGCCACCGTCCGCCATGTCTTGCACGGAGAATACCGATACCTAAAAAAAAACAGCAGATGAACGACCAGGGAGCGCCCATGTGATGAAGGCGCTCCCTGTTTTTTCGTAATATTTGTCTGGCTATACCACCCTACTACCTTCTCCGTCAACCTTTCGGCTGACAGCTCCCAAGAGGTGAAGCCTTTGGATCCAGCTTGCTCGATACGTTTCTACCTTGCAAAGCAGTGACTGGAGCACATTGTTCCAGATATATGTTTGAAGGTTGGAAAGTTCCGTCGGCCGGTTCACGAGTGCGACGGCAGTTTTGATGTACTGGGCGGAATCAGGCGCAATGAGGTCGGGCAGGCCTGCCGCCGTCAGGATCGAGGCGCCGATGCTGCGGCTGTGGCTATTGCCAGCGAGCGTCAGGACGGGGACGCCGAGGTAGAGCGCTGTCGCTGTCATGGCACCGCCGGGATACGGGAACGTGTCGAGGACGAGGTCTTGCTGCGCGAGGGCCGAGAGGTAGTCATCCTCCCCCATCGCGACCGTCACATGATCCATCGGGAAACCTGCCGCGCGCAGGCGGCGCTCGAGCTCCGTGACGCGTGCAGGGACGCGCATCGTGTCTTGCAGGTGGAGCACGGCGTGCGGGGCGCGGTCGAGGATGGCGCGCCAGGTGTCGAGGACATCGTCGCTGATCTTCAAGAAATTTTGGAAGGAAGCGAGGCGCACGGGAGAAAAAGAATGTTGTGGCGCCTGCTCTGCCCGCGCTGCCTGCATCGCCTTGCTCGGCGTGAAACACCAGGCATACGGCAGACGAAGCGGCTGCTCCGTCAGCAACGCTTCACGGCCGATGGGATCCATGATGCCGTCGGTCAACAGGTAATCGACGGTCGGCAGCCCTGTCGTATCGAACCAGCCAACAGCCTCGATGATGACGCGTGCCGGGTGATGCGCGAGCAGCATCAGCGTCATGCCGCCCGCCGTGTGGCCACCGAGATCGACGAGGGTGTCGAGATCGTCAGCGATGATAGCTGCTTCTGCTGCCGCAAGGTCGTGCGTCGAGAGAAATTTGTAATGCTCGGCCATGGCCTGCACGCGCTGCGTGAAAGCATCGGCTTCGCCCGACAGGCTGTAGGCGAAAACCTCAAACACATCGTGCGGCAGGCCGATCAGCGCTTCATAGAAGCGCGCGGCCGAGCTTTCGAGGAAGTCTGGCGCAAGGAAGCCGATGCGCAGACGATGCGACGCTGGCAAAGCCGACGACACGGGCAGCGCAGCAACGTCCTCTGCGTCCTCTGCGTCCTCTTCATGCTCTGCCAGCTCCTCTTGATACAGCCCTCCATAAACAAAATGCTGCCGAGCAAGTTCCTCAGCGGAGATGCCCGGCAGATAGTGGAGTGCAAATAGATAGGAAGAAACATGCTCGCGCTGACTGCGCAGGAAGCGGTCAGCGCGAGCCGCCTCGTAGTACGCCTGGGCACAGCCTGGCGCATCACCCTTGAGTCGGCAGGCTGCACCGCGCTGTTCGTGGATGCGCCAGGGTTCTTCTGTTGTTCTCATAACTTGTCTCCTGATATTGCCCGCATAAATTACAATCGTATATCTCATACGTCATGCGTGTGAGACTCCCTCAGTCAGCTTCGCTGACAGCTCCCTCTCAGAAGGAGCCTTAGGCTCTTCTCAGCGTGAAGTATGCGATTTCGGGGGGGCAGCCGATGCGGTAGGGAAACCAGCTGCCGTTGCCGCTGTGGACGTAGCCGAGGGAATTGCCGATTTTCACGAGGCCGCGATTGTATTTGAAGGCCGGCAGTACCGCATGGCCGAACAGGCCGAACTGGCAGCCATGCGTATGCCCCGTCAGCGTCAGTGCCGCACCATGCACTGCGCCATTGTCGATGGTCTCTGGGTGATGGCCCACGAGGATCGTGATCGCACCCTCTGGTACATCTTCGTAAGCCTTGTCGATGTACTCTTTCTTTTTTGCCTGGAATGCCTCGTCGCCATGCGCCTGCGGATAGTCCGTGCCGACGAGCCAGAGCGGGCGCGATGCGTCTGCGAGCAGTGCGGCACTGTTGACGAGTTTATGAATCTGCGTCTCATCGAGTGCAGCGTCAATGGCCTCGAAATTGCGCCGATGCTCGTGATTGCCATAAATGAACCAAATGCCGAGCGGAAAACGGTCGCAGTAATGATCGACGAGCGTGACGGCCGCGAGGTTGATCGCTTCGTCATCGAAGAGATCTCCCGTGATGACGAGCACGTCCGGTGCACCTTTTGCTGTACGCTCGAGGAGTGCCTTGAGGTCGTCCATCGAGAAATACCAGCCGAGATGGACGTCACTGAGCTGTGCGATGCGCAAGCCTCGGAGCGCTGTCGGCAGGTCGCGGATCGGGATCATGATCTCGCGCTCGACCGTCGCGTCTTTTTCATAGAGGCCGCCATAGAGACCCCCCGCTACAGCCGCGATGGGCGCGAGTGCCGCATGACGCAGCATGCGCCGTCGCGAGCGATCAAACGGCACGCCTTTGCCGCGAAATCCTGTCATCCATTGAAAAGCGAGCCCGAACCCCGTCAAGAGAGCAAAGAAGATCTGCACGACGAAGCCAATGGACGCGATGCGCAGCAGCACAGCCGCCGTCCCCATGACCTCGTGAAAGACAAGCGGTCCGAGCACGAGCCCAGCTGCCGTCAGCATGTCGAACGCAAGTACGCCACGCCGCAGGAAAGAGAGCCCACGCCCCGAGAACACATGCGGCAGCGCGAGCAATACGACAATGGCGATGAATAGCAGCAGGACGAGCAACAGGATCAGGAACATGGAGCATCACTCTTTCGCTAATGTCTTGGCGATGGTGTCATGGATGAGGTTCGCGTAAGCCTTGATGCCTTCGTCATTCGGGTGGATACCGTCACTCGTCAGCCACTCAGGGTGGTCTTTGACGAGACGATACCAGTCGACAACGGTCACATTCGGATGTGCAATGGGCATGTCGCGGATGCAGTCGTTATTCGTCTGCTGCCATGTGAGTTTTGGGCAGTAGACATTGACCCAGAAGATATGGCGGTTCGGGCCGAGATATTCGAGCAGTTCATTCGTCTGCACGGCGTAGCGCTCCGCGCCTGCGATCGGGCCGTTCGTCCCAAGTGCGATGACGACGATATTGCCGAGGCGTCCTTGCGCGGCGAGGCTCTGCGTGACTTCCAAGCCGCCACCGACATAGCGCGAGACCTCTGCGTCGATGTAGCAGCCGGGCAGCACCTGGCGGATCGCAGGGCTCGCACCGAGCATGACGGAGTCGCCGATGCAGACAGCGCCCGAGAGGTCGACTTGCGCCATGCGCTCTTGCTCTTGCGCCGCGCGTTCCGCCGCTTTCTTCGCGGCTTCGCGCTCGGCCGCTTCCTTGGCACTCTTCTCGTTTTCCGCCTGCTGCGTAGCTGCATTTGCTGCGAGTTGCGCGCGCAGTGCCGTATCCGGCGCCTTCGACGAAGCCGAGAGCGCGATGCCCTGGCAGCCAAAGCCCATAAAGACGAGGGCACAGAGCGAAGCCGCAAGGAACGTCGCAGCCCGCGGCAGCGCAAAGCGACCGCGCACGGGCAGACGCAATCGCGTGATGGCGTCTGCTGCCGCACTCGACCAGATAGCGAGCACGACGATGATCGCGAGTTCGAGGATGCCGTAAAGCGGCAGCGCATCCCAACCGCGCACATGGAACAGGTAGATGACGGGATACTGCCAGAGGAACAGGCCGTAGCTCTTTTGCCCGATCCAGCGGAAAACGCCTATCTCGAGGACGTCTGCGAGTGCGAACTCCCCTGCGCCGAGGATGGAGACCATGCCGACGAATGCCATAGTCATCAGCAACATGCCGCCTTCATAAAGATAGGGGCTCTGGCCGTCGAGCAAAAAGTACATGAATGCCGTCTCGGCCGCAAGCAACGTGAAGAGGCCCGCGCCCAGCGCACCATTGAACATGGACGACGTGCCTGCGTAGCGGCGACGGCGGCGTTCCTCTGCCTGCCAGAGGCCGACGCCCGCGCCAAACAGCAAGGCATCGATGCGCATGTCCGTGCCGTAGTAGAGGCGCGTGATGTCCATCCCCTGCACATAGCCGAGCGGCATGAGCGCTGCGCTGATCGCACCGAGGAAGAGCAGGATGCTCGCCGCCGCCCGTGCGCCGCAGAGCACGCGAAACGCGAGATACAGGCCAAAGATGAGCGGCCAGATGAGATAGTACTGCAACTCGATGCCGAGGAACCAGAGATGCGTGAACGGCGATGCATTCGTAATGCGTGTGAAATAGTCCGCATTTTGCGCAATCTGCCACCAGTTGTTGTAACCGCCGAGGACGGAGAGCACTTCGGGACGCACGGCCGCGATGGCGTCCGGCGCGAGGAAATGGCACGCGCCGACCGTCACGAGCAGCATGAGCAAGAGCTCTGGATAGATGCGTCGGATGCGTTTTCCATAGTAGGAAACCACCCAGAGAACGCCCTGCTTTGCCACACCCTGTACGCTCGTATAGGCGAGGAGGTATCCCGTCAACACGAAAAACAACGAAACGCCGAGATAGCCGCCAACGACTTGCTCGGGGAACATATGAAAGAACGTCACGCCCACAATGGCGAGCGTGCGCAAGGCATCCAGCCCCGCGATATGACGATTCATCCGTTGATCACCTTTTTGAAAAAAATACTACTTTCGGTTGCGCCGCCGACGACCCGTGCCCGATTTTTCGGCTTTCTTGCCATCCGTCTTCACGAGGCGCAAACCGATGTGTGGCTTCGGCGCGGTCGCCTGCAGTTCTTCTTCATATTGCTCTTGCTCGCGCAGGATGGCGTCGCGCTCGCCGATGCGACCGATGTTGATGAGGATGCCGATCGCGAGCATCGTGAAGATCAGCGAACTGCCGCCGTAGCTGATGAACGGCAACGGCACGCCGACGACCGGGAAGGCTCCACCGACCATGAGCATGTTGCAAATGCCCTGTCCGACGATCAGCACGACGATGCCAAACGATAGGAGCTGCCCATATGTATCGCTCGCCTTGTTCGCGATGCGCACACCGTAGACGAGCAGCGCCGTATAGAGGAGGAAGACTGCGAGCGCGCCGAGGTAGCCATTTTCCTGACAGAAAATCGCGAATGCGAAATCCGTATGACCCTCGGGCAGGTAGTCATACTTGCTGATGCCGACGCCGAGGCCCATGCCGAGGAGTTTGCCAGAACCGACGGTCGAAAGCGACTGCACGGTCTGGTAGCCGACGTTTTGCGCGTCTTGCCACGGATCCCACATCATCTTCATGCGTTCGATGCGATAGGGCTGCTCCATGATGAAGCCTGCCACACCTGCCGCGATGACGGCGATTGTGCCGAAAAGCTGCGTTTTTGGCAGTTGCGCCGTCACGAGGAACAGAACGACTGGCACGCCGAGAATGACAGCAGCCGTGCCCATGTCCGGCTCCTTGAAGACGAGTGCCGCGAGGATCGCGATGAGGAAAATCTGCGGGTTCAGGATGGCTTCTTTGAGGCCAACTTTGCGCCCGCCATAGCAGCGCGCAGCCATCGAGGCTGCCATCATCATGATGGCCACGATCTTCGCGCCCTCGGCCGGCTGCACCTGCATCATGGGCAGCGGCAACCAGCGGCGGGCGCCATTGACCTCAGGGCCGATGAAGAAAACGAGGATGAGCGCGACGAACGTCACGAGGTAGACGATTGGCATGAAGCGTCGCCAGACATGATAGTCGACGCGTGCACAGATGATGCAGACCGTGATGCCGAGCACGAGCGAGATGAGATGGCGTTTCAAAAAGAAATACGGGTCGTCAAAACGCGTCTCGGCGATGACGAAGCTCGAACTCAGCACATTGACCATGCCGAGGATGAGCAGCACGGCCATGATGCCGAGCACGGCTTCCATGTCGTTCTGCCAAAGCTTCTTGCGCACGAGACGTGAGGGACGGCTTGCGACGTCCGCTGCCGCATCTGTGGTTTCTGATGGATTCACGCCGCCCGCCTCCTAACGCGAAAAAACGATGGACGATTTCACGGAAAAATGACCTCGCAGCGATTGATCTTTTCGCCAAAGCCGCTGAATTTACGCTCGTACTCCGTCATGATGTTGTCCGGGCGATCTTCGGCGTGGAGGTTGTACGACACGTCGCGCACCGTGAGCTCCGCCGCTTCGAACTCGCCGAGCGAGAAGTCAAACAGCGGCCGATTGTCCGTCTTGAAATGGAGCTCGCCACCTTGTTTGAGCAAGTGACGATATTTCTCGAGAAAACCTCGATACGTCAGACGGCGCTTGTAATGGCGCTTTTTCGGCCACGGGTCACAGAAATTCAAGAAGAAGCGGTCGACTTCGCCTGGTGCGAAGATGCGCTCAATCTCATGGATGTCAAAGACGAGCAGGCGCACGTTTTTGAGCTCCATCTCTGCGACTTTCTTCGCCGCGGCATAGAGCACATCTTGCTGGGCCTCGATGCCGATGAAGTTCACGTCCGGCTCACGCTCGGCCATCTGAGAGATGAAATCGCCCTTGCCCGTGCCGAGTTCAACGTAGAGCGGTGCCTCACGGTCAAAGACCTCCGCCCAATGACCCTGCTGCTCCTCACTTGCCGGCGCGTCCTTTGGGAACACGAACGCATCAAAATCGTGGATGGCTTTGTCCACCCATGGCTTTCTTCTCAGTCGCACAGAGATTCTCCTTTATTTCTTTTCGAGGTTGTATTTCTTCAGATAACGGTACAGCGTCACGCGGCTGACGTTCAAGAGGTTCGCGAGACGGCTGACGTTGCCGCCTGCAGCCTGCCAGGCCTTCAGGAAGACATCGCGGTCTTCCTTCCATTTATTGTCTGGCTTCACGTCGCCCATGAGGCTGATATCCTTCGGCCCGATGACGCCGCTCTTCGTGTTGAAGAACGCGTATTCCAGCACGCTCTGGAGCTGTTTGATGTTGCCGGGCCAATCGTACTGGCGCAAAACGTCGACCGTCTCGTCCGGCAGGTCCTTCTTCGGCATCTGATGCTGCTCGGCGAGTTCGCTGATGATGTGGCGCGCAAGCTCCGGGATGTCCTCGCGGCGGCTGCGAAGCGACGGCACGCGGATGACGCTCTTCGAAATGATCTCATAGAACGCCTTCGAAAACAGGCCGCGCTCCGTCAGACGTTTGAGGTCACTATCGCAAGCTGCGACAATGCGCACGTCGATCGTGCGCTCGACATCTTTCTCGCCGAGGCGATGCGTCTTGCCCTCGCGCAGGGCCTGCGCCAACTCATCGGCAATCGGTTTTGGCATCTTTTCGATCTCATCGAGGAACAACGTGCCGCCTGACGCGAGCTCCAGGCGTCCCTGATGGCTGACATCCGAGCCCTGCACGATGCCAAAGAGTTCCTGCTCCAAAAGCTCTGGCGTCGCATCGCCGCAGCGCAGCGAAATGAGAGGCCCTGCTGCGCGGTTGCTCGCCTGATGGATGCCATGCGCCATGCGCTGCTTACCCGTACCAGCCTCGCCCTGGATCAGGACGTGATGCTTGTTGCGCGCGACGCGAGCTGCTTTTTCCCGCACACTCGCAAACGATGCGCCGCTGCCGACCATCGAGCTCAGGCTGTATTTTGCCGTGTAGCCAGCCGCATGCGCGACGAGCGTCCGCAGATCCTCGATCGGCATCGAGACGACGACAACGGATTTTACGTTCTGCTCCTCGTCACGCTCGAGCGGCACGACCGTCGTGATATCTTCGTACGTCTTGACCTGCGTGATCCACGTCACTTCCTGATTGTACGACGGGATGCCACGGAAGCCTTTGTAAATCGGCGTATGCTGGTAGTTCAAGATGACATCGTTGAGGTTCAGGCGCTTGCCCGTCTCGTGCTCCTGTTTTGCGCCGATGCGTGTCAGGCGCTCCTTGCCGAGCTTGTTCGTATAGGCGACTTCGCCGCCCGGCAGCACATGGTAAACAGCAAACGTCGTCGCGTCGAGGATCGCCTCCTCCGCACGGATGCGCAGCGCTTCGGAAAGATGCGCCTCAAGAGCTGTCTTCATCGTCAAAAGCAACGAAATGATCGCATCCTGCGGCATCGGTACCTGCTCCATCGAGACGAGCGTGATGATGTACTGGCATTCCCCGCCAATCTTCACGGGTGCCGAGCACGCATCGCCGAGCTGGCATTCCTCGACCCACATCTCCGGACCGAACATCCAGAATGGCGTCTGATGCTCATACGCGACACTAATGCTCGACGTGCCGACTTCTTCGACACCGACGCGCACGCCTTCGATTTCGCCCGGCGTCATCTGGTAAAACGGCAGGCTATAGCTCTTGAGCACGACGCAATCCGCATCGATGAGCAAGAGCGACAGATTGTATTCCTGGAAAAATTCGCGAATGCCTTCGCTGAGTTTCGCGAGATAGTCGATGGCATTCCGATGCTTTTCCTGCAAATGGTGAAACGCCTCGGGGGAGAGGCGGTTCGACGTGTTCATCTTGTCCGCCTGCACGCCGAGCTCGCTGCTCTTCTGCCACGATTCCGCGACCCACGGGTGCACATTCGGGTCGAGCACCCCCTCCTTCCGATATTTCTCATAGTACCGTTCCAGCTTTTCGCGGCTGCGGTGTTCTCGAATCATCGAATCTTCCCCTTTCCTAGTATTTCACACTGATTTCAGCGTTCTCTATCTCATTTCAGTTGTATCATTGTATACCAGTACTCTTCATTTTAGCAAGCAACGCCCGGGACTGCAACCGCTTTTCGGAAAAACTTTGCACCTTTCGGCCATTTTTTTGCAAGATACCTCCACACGAGAACAAACTATGATATAATGAGAAGGAATTTTTTTTGAAAGAAGAGGTGCCCTCATGGCAAAACAATATCGCAAGCTCCAGGAAAAGCTCTACAAGAAACCAGAAAAGAAGCAAGCGGCCGAGCCGAAGATCGGCAAGGACTACGTCCTCATGGCCGTCACGGTCTTCACGCTGCTCGTCACGGTCGCCGGTTGGACGAGCCTCGACAATATCAGCCGCGCCATGTATTCGCTGCTGTCCGTCTCACTGATCCTCACATACGCCAAGCGCCATGCAAAGCTCGCCGAAAACGTCCAGCCCCTCGTTGAACGCGCCAGTCTCGCCACCATGGGCCTTGCCGTCGTGCTGTTCTTCGTGTCGCTGTATGTACACTTCACGTCGTGAGGTGTTGCACATCCGAAAAAATCGCATACAAAAGCCGCTGCATCATCGCAGCGGCTTTTTTAATGTTCATTTTCTTTTTCCAAGAACGCCTTCAGCTGTTCTTCCGTATACCCTCTCCTGACCGACTTCCACCGGTCGTGGAGCCAGAACCATTCTTCGGGGTATTTTTTGATGTGCTGCTCGGTGAGCGTGGCGAGGTGCTGCGTCGTCTGTTGGATATCGGCGCGCTTGTCTTTTGATTTCGGCGTGTAGATGGGCGGAGAGACGATGAGGGTATGTCTGCCCGTCTGGTCGTCGCGATGCATGAAGGCGGGAAAGATCGGGACGGTGCGGAATCTCCCCATGCTGGCGGCGCCGGTAAAGTAGTTCGTCGGCTGGTCGAAGAAGCGGACGAGCACGCCGTCGCGGACGGAGGGATCCTGATCCATGATCAGACCGATCATATAGTTCTGCGCCATCATATCGAACATCTCGCGGACGCCGGACTTGTATGTGATGTGCATGCCGATCAGCGTGCGCTGCTCGACGATGAACTTGTTCGCGCCCTGCGCGCGCTGCTTTTCGGCGACGCCGACGAGTGGGATGCCCGCCTGTGCGAATGCGCCGCCCATGAGCTCCCAGTTGCCGCTGTGCGCCGTTGCGATGATGCCGCCCTTGCCTTCTTTGAGCGCGGCCTGCAGGTATTCGAGCCCTTCGATGGAGACATAGTCCTCTGCGTGCTTCTTGATGACGGGAAAGCGCAGGACTTCCATGAGCATCGGGCCGAAGCGCACGGCCGAGGCTTTCGCGATGCGCCATGCCTCGTCGTCGGAGACGTTCAAACATTTCTTGATCTGGTCAAACGCGAGCTGCTTGCGCCGTTTCGGCACGACGGGCCATGCGATGCGGCCGATGGTCCAGCCGATGGCGTCAGCGAGGCCGCGCGGCAGCAGACAGGCAAGGAAGCTCAGGCATTTGAGGAGGTAGTAGGAAATCACCCTTCTGCCTCCTTATTTCTTGTCCTTCTCGTATTTGTCGACGAGCTTCGTGAGGCGCTTGACTTCTTTGCGGAGCTCGGGCAGATGCTTCATGGCCGCCTGCATGCGGAGCCATTCCGTATGGCTCTGGACGGGGAAGCCTGCGCAGAACTGGCCTTCCGGCATGTCGCCGATGATGCCGGAGCGTGCGGCATAGACGGAGTTCGCGCCGATCGTGATGTGGCCGACCGTGCCAACTTGGCCACCGAACGTGACATTGTGGCCGACGGTCGTCGAGCCGGAGATGCCCGTCTGTGCGACGATCAGGCAGTTCGGGCCGATCTTGCAGTTGTGGCCGATGTGGACGAGGTTGTCGATCTTCGTGCCATGGCCGATGACGGTCGAGCCCATGGCCGCGCGGTCGATGCCGTCATGCGCACCGATCTCGACGTCGTCTTCGAGCACGACGTTGCCGACCTGCGGGACTTTCGTGTGGACGCCGTCCTTCGTCGTGAAGCCGAAGCCATCGGAACCGATGACGGCCGAGCTGTGGATGACGCAGCGCTTGCCGACGCGGCAATGCTCGCGCACGGTCGCACTCGAATAGATGACGGTGTCGTCGCCAACCTCGGCGTACTGGCCGACATACGTATGCGGGTAGAGCGTGACGCGGTCGCCAATGACGGCATGGTCGTCGACGCAGGCAAATGGCAAGATCGTGACGTCTTTGCCGAGCATGACATCTTTGCCGATATGCGCCTCAGGGCTCACGCCCTGTGGGAAGACGAGCTTCGGCGTGAAGAGTTCGAGGAGCTTGGCAAACGCTGCACGAGGCTCTTCAACGTAGAGCGCCGTCTTCGGGAAATCCTCGACGCCTTCCGGCAGCATGACAGCAGCCGCCTTCGTCGCTTTTGCTTCCTCGATATGCGGCTCGACAGCGAACGTGAGTTCGTGCTCGCCGGCGCCCTCAATGTTGTCCAGGCCGGAGATGACGATGGTCTCGTCCCCGACGATGCGGCCGCCGACGAATTCTGCGATTTCTTTCAGCGTCTTCTTCATGTCCTCACCCACTCTTTCTTCCGATTACTGCAATTTCTGGATGGCCTCGTCCGTGACGTCGATGCCGCCTTCGATGACGGTCTTCTGCATCTGCTGGTTGTCGACGATGGCGTCGAGCTTCTTCTCTTTCGCGACATCAGCGAGTGCGGCGTCAAGCTTCTGCTTGAGCTGGATGCTGTACGACTGGTTCAGGCCAGCGACTTTGCGCTGCGCATCCTGCTGCGCTTTCTGGAAGTCCTCGTCGCTCATGGAGTCTTTCTTTGCTGCGAGATCCTTTTCTGCCTCATCCTGCGCTTCCTGGATCTTCTGATTGCCCTCTTCCACAAGGGACTGGATCTGCGGCGCTTCCTTCATGATGCGGTCGCCGTCGATGTAGCCGATCTTTGTCTGGCCGCAACCGGACATGACGAGCGTGGCGGCAAAGGCTGCCGCGATGAGCAGACGGGATTTCTTCGTGAGTTTCATATGTATGGTTCTCTTCTTTCTATGTTCTTTCAATCATGGGCAGGCGTTTTGGCTGGCGGGTCGCTTTGGAGTTCGCTGAGCACTTCGTCCGTGACATCCGTTGCGTTGACGCTGATGGTCTTAACGTATTTTTCGGGGACATCAGGGCCAGTGGCGGGGCGGAAAGCATCCGGCAGCAGCGACGTGAGGCTCCGCGCGGGGTCGCAGACGATCAGCGTGAAATGATGCAGGATCGCGACTTTCGCCGCCTTGCTCGCAATGTCGTTCAAAATTTTTGACTCAAGTGCGAGCACCTGTTGCTCGTTCTCCGCGAGCGCGTCCTGTGTGGCGAGTGCTTGCTGCTGACGCGCGGCTGAAGCCTGCATCTGCTGGCTGATGGCCGCGATGTCGCGCTGCTGCGCCTCGGACTGGGCTTTCGCCGCTTCCGTCTGGCGCTGTGCCTTGAGCTTTTCGAGGTCATCTTGACTGGCTGCAAATTCTTTCTCAACGGAGGCTTTCGCGTAGCCTGCGATCTCCTGCTGCCAGCTGCGATACAGCGCGATCTGACGCCCGGCCCGTTCGCCCTCGATCTCATCGAGGTCGGCGTTGAGCTTGGCGATGACGTCATCCGTCAACCCCATGGCCTCGCGGTTGTCGAGCTTGAGCTTGATGTTGAGGATGTCATTGAGGTATTCGGCATTGATGGCATCGCGGCGGGCTTTGTAGTCTTCCTCCGTCGATGCCTTGTAGTCCGCTGCCGCCTTTTTCTGCGCGCGCTCAAGCTCGGCACGGCGGCCGATGATGTCCTGCGCATTCTTCTGCCAGACGGAGTCGTCAAACGGCTTTGACTCGACCTCGGGCGGCTGGACGGCGAGCGGCGCAGGAAGCGCTGCGCTCTCTTCGAGCTGCGCTTTGAGCTCCGTGCGCTCCTGCAGGAGTTTTTGCAGGTCATCATAGGCTGGGTGCGCCTGCACGAGTTCTTGCAGGCGAATGACGCCAGTGTCGCTCGCGACCGTCGGCGCAGCAGTCGGCGTTCGTGGGGCGAGCGCCTGCCGCATGAGCACGGCACCGAGGCAGATGATGGCAAGCGCGGCGATGGCACCGACGAGGATCTTTTTCCCGCGATGGTGCGGCGGCCCTGCCTCGGCCGCCGCTGCGCCCTGCCGCTTTTCCGCGTCGGCCATGAAAATCTCCCCCTATTCAGAAAGATACCGAGCGCATCAAGTGGCTCGGTATCTTGTTTCCATGCTCTTGCAGTTGATGGGATTATTTCGCGATTTTCTTGACGACGTCCTGCGTGATGTCCGTGCCGCCGTAGACGACAGCATTCTTGTCGATAACGACCGTCAGGCCCTTGGCATCGGCAACGGATTTCACAGCATCCTCAACGGATTTCTGAATCGGCTCGAGCAGTTCCTGCTGCTTCTGCTGGAGGCGCTGCTGCGTCTGCTGATAGTAGTCAGATTTCTCCTGATCGCTCATGTCCTTAGATTTCTCCTCGAACTCTTTCTGCGCATCGGAGACGGCCTGCTGGAGCTCGGAGTTTGCACTCTGGAGCTGCGGATGCTGACTCATGATCTGACGGTAGTCGACCGTGCCGACATTGCTGTTGCCAGCAGCGGAAGCCATGCCAGAGCCGAACTGCGTCAACGCGAGGGCAACGACGGAGCCGACGAAGACGAGCGCGATGAGAACGCTGATGATCTTGACCGATTTTTTCTGGAATGTAATCATTTTTTTGTTTTCTCCCTTTCCCTATCTGGGTAGATTGGATATCAGACAGCTCGCGTCGAGCCCTGAAACATGTTTCATTATAGCAAAGTCTCAAGGCCGATTCAAGCCAAATTCCTGACAGAATGCAAATTTCAAAAATTGCCGAGGAAGCGCACCCAACCGCCTTCATTATCATGGGCGTATTCGACGCTCAGGAAGTCGTGGATGCGGTAGCGGAGCGCGCCTTCGCCACGTGCGTCGGCATCACGGTACTCATAGCGAATACTCCAATCCGGCGCGATGCGCCAGCCGAAATCATAGACGAGGCGATGCCCTTTGAAGTCATAGCGCAGACCCGCTGACGTGCCATACGGCAAGTCATGTGTCCAGCCGAGCTGCCAGCGCCAAGCGACGTCCTGCGGCGTGACATCCGTCAATAGATAAAATTCATCGAGGCGCGTGAGCTGCCGCCCCA
The DNA here is from genome assembly GCA_034186105.1 of Selenomonadaceae bacterium. Taxonomy (GTDB): domain Bacteria; phylum Bacillota; class Negativicutes; order Selenomonadales; family Selenomonadaceae; genus Selenomonas_C. Next base: position 57,192 of record JAXGCE010000011.1, on the reverse strand, counting down.
CATGGAGCCGGAGGAGCAAGTCTTCCTCGTTGCTGTGAAGTTCGCTTTCCTTGCGGCCGACATCAAGCCAGCCCATGAGACGCAGGCGGTAGCGTGAGGAATCGGAGCGTGCCATGACCGTCGCGCGTTCGCCTGTCGCAAGCGCGACATCCGTCTTCATGCGCATGGTATGGAAGTCTGGCTGCTCGTCGATCGCCTTGGCAAACAGCTGTTCGAACGCTGTGCGGTGGCGCTCCGTAAACGCCACGGGCACGCCGACGAGCATGTTGACGCGGTCGCGTAGCAGCTCACGATGTGTGAGCATCATGACATTTGGCATCGTGTCGGAGCGCATGGAAAGATCGACTGTGCGCACGACGGGCAAGCGCGGATAAACTGTGAGCTCGACGTGCGTCGCCGTGTCGGCTGTGACATCAAAGTCCGCGCGGAACTCCGGCAGGTGCGCTGCAAGATAGCTGTTGACCTCGCGCTTTAACACGCCATTCGTCCAATCGGCCGCCGCGATGGGCAGGCCGAGAAGCGCATGGTCAAAGACCTGATCGACGCCTGCGAGATCCTGCCGCACCATGGATTCGACTTCGGGCGGCATGCCATCGACATGCACGTCGACGGCGACGCTCTGCACGCGGTCATCCCATGGGACAAGCGTGACCGTCACGCGCGCCGTCTCGTCGGGGACGACTTTGGCGTCCATCACCGTGTAACCGACGAGGACTTTGTCGAAGACCTCGCGGATGACGGAAGCTTGCTTCGCCGCATCAGCAGGCGACATGTCCACAGGCTTGCCGAGCAACAGCTGGTCAGCGATGGCGGAGATGCTTGTCTCCATGCGGGTGGCGACAGGAGGCGGGATCGTGCTGGACGATGTGACTTCCGCCTCAACGGCAGTAATACGCTGTGCTGCATCTACGTTCATTGAAAACAGGAACATACAAAGCACAACAAAAATGATGTTTTTAAAAAAATTTTTCACATACAATTTTCCATTTTTCAGAGAGATGAACTGACAAAACGAGTTCGTCTCTTAGAAGCTGCCGCCAACGCTGAAGTGGACGCGGCCGCCGTCGTCGCCACGACCGTAGTCAAGGCGAATCGGGCCGAGCGGCGTCACAAGCGACATGCCGACGCCGACGCTCGCATGGATTTCATCCGGCCAGAGGCCGTCATCCCAAGCGTTGCCGAAGTCCGTGAAGACAGCACCCTGCACTTTGCTGACGATCGGGAAACGATACTCGAGCGTCCCGAGGAACATGTGCTTGCCGCGGAACTGGTCGTCGCGATAGCCGCGCAGGCTGTCCTGGCCACCGACTTTGTAACGCGCGTACTCGGAGATATGACCATCGGCCCAGCCGTACTGACCTCTGAGAGCCCAGACCTGGTTGCGTCCAGCCTTGAAGTAGCGCTGGTCTTCGATGTCGGCTTTGCGATAGTCAAAGTCGGCACCAAATCCACCAACCTCGCCTGTCAGTGCGATGCGGCCGCCCGTCGTCGGGAAATAGATGTTATCACGCGTATCCGTGACATGCTGGAGCGTCAGGCTGCGCGTCGTGCCGAAGTTGTATTCCTTCCACGCTTCGTGCGTCGTTTCCGGCGTGCGGTCACGCATGTTGCCCGTCTCCGTCTGCTTGACGTATTTGTCCTTGCGGTTGCGCAGCGTGATGTAATTCGTCGAATACTCGCTAACCGGACGACCGAGTGTGATCTCGCCGCCGGAGTAGTGGCGCATGTACGACTCGATGTGATCGCCGTTTTCATCGTAGTCGTCGTATTCATATGTACGGTTGTAAATGCGGAACGTCCCCGTCGTCTGCTTCTTGTCGAGCCATGGACGGCGGTACGAGAAGCTGTAGCCATGCGAGTCCGTATCATCGCCACTGAACTCGTACGTGATGCTCACGGCATCGCCCGTGCCACGGAAGTTCGTGTCACCGATCGAAACCATGCCGATGACACCGTCCTGGCTCGAGTAGCCCGCACCGACACTGAACGTACCCGTGCGGCGCTCCTTGACATTCCACTCGACGACGACGGCGTTTGGTTCGACGCCCGGCTGGACTTTCGGGTTGACTTCTTCAAAGAAACCGAGGTTGTTGACGCGCTGCCAGCTGCGCTGTGTCTTCTTCGCGTTGAACGGCTCGCCGACTTTCTGGCGCATCTCGCGCAGGATGACGTAGTCCTTCGTCTTCTCATTGCCTTTAACCTTGAAGCCCTCGATCTTGCCTTCGTTGATCTTGATCGTGAGGTTGCCTTCCTTGTCGATGTTGAGGTCCGTGATCTTCGCGAGGATGTAGCCATCCGCACGATATTTCTCCTGGATCTCCTGCACGTTCTTCTTGAGCGTCGTGCTGTTGAGCATCTCGCCTGTATGGAGCGTCACGAGTCCCATGAGGTCATCCGTCGTCTCGACGGTGTTGCCCGTGATGGCGATGCTCTTGAGGATCGGATTCTCGAGCACATGGTACGTCAGCACGACGCCTTCTGGCACATCTTCAAACGTCGGGAACAGGTCGTAATAATAGCCTGTTGCGATCAGCGCATCGAGGTCGGCGTCGAGGCCTTTGACCGTGTACGTGTCGCCCGTGCGCATATGGATGGCGTTCTGCGCCGTTGCAAGCGTCGCTTCCGTTGCACCATCGAAATCGATATCGACGACGGTCTTGCCGTCATACTTCTGCTTGTAAGCTTCGATCGCGGCTTCTGTCGGGCGGAGTTTTGCCCAGTCGCGCACGCGCTCGCTGACCTCGCCTGCTGCCGTCGTCTCCGTCGCCGTCGTAGCTGTGGAAGCAGCGCCAACGGTCGCTGTCGCTTCGGCAGAAGCTGTTGCCTCTGCCGTCGTCGTCTCGGCGGATTCTGTCGAAACATCTGTCGTTGCCGTCGTTTCCGTGGACGCTTCAGCCGTCGTCACTGTCGTTTTTGCATCCTGTGCATCCGTTTGCGTCGCGTCCTGCGCTTCTGCTTCTGCCGCCAGTGCCATCCCCGGCACTGCAGCAAAGCTCGTGGCGAGCGCGATGGCGGCCGCCAGTTTTCGATAAGTCTTCTTCGTCAAAAGTCAAAACCTCCTGTGTGGTCGTGCTTTCTAACATATCTGTGCATGTTCAAGTCATAGCTTTCATTATATCGGGTTCTCAAGGCTCCCGCAAGGCTTTTCCTGCGGACTGCATGAGTTTCTGCGTCTCAGGTGCAGGGACGGCAGGCGTAGCGGCTGACTGCGCAGCTTGTGCAGGCTGGTTCGCTGTGACAGCTGACTGTTCCTGCGCTGGCACAACAAGTTCCTTAGCGACCACCGCTGCAGGTGCTTGCGCCATCGCTGTGCGATCCGGCTCCCTCTCGGGCGCACTGGTCACAGGTGCGAAATCGCCTGCATCGTCCGTCACATCTGTCGCTCCTGCTGTCGCAGGCGTCCCCGCAACATCTTCTGTCGCAGGTTGCACCTGCATCTCTGCGGGTGGTGCCTGGACGCCCGCCGTCTCCTGCGGTGGCGCGACCGCCGGCGTCAGGTAAAACGCGAGTGCTGCGAGCACGGCCGCCGCTGTGAGTGGCAGCAGATGCGTCAGACGACGGCGCCAGAGCTGATGCTTCGTCGGTTCGGACTCCTGCACATGGCGCAGTTCGGCCTGCGCAAGCATGACTTTGAGATCGCCACGAATGTCGCTGCCCTCCGAGAGTGATGCATCGGCTTCCTCAAGCCAATCGCGCGCCGCGCGGATGGATTGCTGCTTTTTTCCGTCCCCCATCTGAGGTTCCTCCTTCCAGTGAGATTCTTCCGTTTCCTTTTCTAGATGTTTCTATAGTCATGTTGCCGCTGTGATTTCTGGCGGCCTATATACGCGAAAAAACCGCGAATATCGCGGTTTTTTGTCGATTATCAAAAGATATTATATCAAATACACTGTTTTTCTTTTTCGAGGAGAGTACTGAGAAAGCGAATTTTCCCTTCTCACCAGTGCTGTATGAATCTAGACAGCATGCCACGCACGCGACGGATGCCGCTCTTTTGCAAGCGGTAGATGTGCGATGTCGAGACGTCGAGCGCATCGGCCATCGTCTCGACGGGCTGGCTTTCGAGGTAGACGCCCGTCAGCACGGCACGCTCCTTCTCGGGCAGACGATCCATCGCCGCGTGCAGGCGGCCAGCGAGTTCATGTGACTCGGCCGCCTCCGGCACAGAGAGTGCCACTGTATCGGCGAGGCTTTCTTTCATCGTCTCGCCGCCCGTCTCCGGGCGCGCATCCATGCAGGCGATGTCGGACGCGCCTTCCTTTCGCAGGAAATCGGCCATGCGGCCGCGGATGCGGTGCACGGCAAATAGGCTGAACGCGACACCGCGCGCAGGGTCATAGTGCTCGACGGCCTCGATGAGGCCAACCGTGCCTTCCTGGATGACATCCATGATGCCAGGCAGTGCTCGGTAGGGCATGGCCTGCTTGAAGACGAGTGGCTGATACGATTCGATGATGCGGCGGCGCGCAGTCCTATCGCCATGGACTTTGTACGCCTGCCAGAGCGCGGCTTCTTCTTTAGGCTCTAGGAGCTTGACGCTCTGGAGCTCTTTCATGTAGTCTTCGAGACGCATGGATGCGCACCCCCTTTCTCTTCGAAATATCTTACATGGTGCAGATTAAAATTTATAGCGTGCTTCGACACCGACGATCGTATCGCCGTTTTCGTGGTCGACGGTGAAGCCGATGGCGTCGCTGAGATCGTACTGGAACCCATAGCGTTGCGTGTTGTCGCCGATGCCACGCACGTAATGCACCTGCGTGCGGCTGCCAATGCGCTTGCCCATTTCGATGTTGTAGACATTGTCGTCATCATCGCCGCTATCACCGTGCGACTGCTGCTCAATGACCGAGCCGCTGCCACGCGAAATGCGGAACGTATCGAGCCAGAGCAGGCTGCGCATCTGGTCTTCGAGCTCTGAGAGCACGGTCATCTGGAGGCCGATGTTGAAGATGTCGTTCATATCGAGATTCGTCTCGCCACGCCGATAAGAGCTGCGGAGCGTCAGCATCGTGATGATCTCCGTCTGGCTGTACTCAGGGTTCGACGTCAGTTTGACTTCCATGTCGTTGTTGAGATGGCCGTCAAGCAATAGGTAGATGCTCGTCGAGCCGACTTTCGTATCAGCGAGGAAGCGGATGTTCGGCAGGAAGTTCGCGACTTGATCAAACGTCGCGATGCCCTCGCGAATCTTGAAGACATTCTTGAGATACGTGACCGTACCGCCGCGCTTGACATGGAACTCGCCCGTCGGCACAGGATAGAGCGTCGAACCGCCGAAATGCGCTGCGCCCGTGATGTACATGTCGTAAAGCGACGATCTGTAGAAATGGACATCTTCACCCGCCGTGACATCAACGTCGAGCAGGACGTCCGGCAGTTCGCCATCGCTATCTGGGATCATCGGGATGGAGATCTCGCACTTGTCAAAATCAAGATGGCCAGAGAGTTTCGGACGGTAGAAGAGCTTGCCTGTCGGGTCTGCAATCTCGCTGTTCTCGATGTGGAATGCACCCGTAATCGGCCCTTTATACGCCGTCGAGACAACTTCGAGGCCGTCGGCCGTGAGGTCAGCCGCATATGATTTTGGCGTCAGGCCGTCAAGGGTCAGATGGCCGCTGCCCGTGAACATGCCACTGCCCATGCGGCCAGAGAGTTCTTCAAGCTTCGCTTCATTTCCCTGGAACGTCAGTACGCCATGCAGCGATTCGATCGGCGTCTGGATGAGCTTGAGCTTCATTGCGCCATCAGGGAGTGACAGTTTTCCAGAGAAAAGCGGGTGTGCTGCCGTGCCTGTGATCAACACGTCGCCGTGCGTCTCTCCGACCGCCCATTCCACCTGATTCGAAAGGACAGGCAGCAACGACAGATTTGCGCGGTCGAGCGAGAGCTCTAGATGAATCTGCTCGAAATCCGCGAGTTCGTCATTTCGTGCATCGGCCCGGAGCGCACGCAACGGCACGATGCCTTTTGCACTTGCTTCATACGTCTGCGGATCCTTCGTGCCGACCGTCTTCTGTACGCGCAAGTCTTTGACATCCACGATACCATGGAACAGCGTTGCCTCACCGGTCAGCGTGTCAAACGTCGATCCCTGGATGCCACCATCTTTTGCCGCGAGCGTGAACTTTCCTTCCGGGCTCGAAATGTTGCCCGTGAGTGTCGCGTCAATGTCGGCCGTGCCGAGCACATCCGTATCGATGCCAATGGCTTTCGTGAACATGCCGAGTGCGATGCTGCGCGCTGTGAGCTTGAGATCGAGCGTGCCGTCGAGGGCCGACGTACCCATGAGCTCGAACGTGCCATTCCCCTGCTGCCCCTTGCAGTTCTCGATGTATAGCACATGATCGGAGAGCTTGGCCGCAACTTCGACGCCGTGGACATCGTAGCCCGCGATCGTACCTTGCGCCAGCGTACCCTCGACATCGAGCGCCGGATTTTCCGCCGTGCCGCCAACGATGGCCGAAGCATTCATCGTGCCTTTCACGACCTCGTTTTTCTGGTTCAGCAACGCACAGAGATTCGTGAGGTCAGCACCCTGCACGATGACATTGCCAGAAAGGGCATGACTCTCCGTATCGGCCTGCAGTTCGAGGTCGTAGCTGCCCGCCCCCTGCACGAAGCCAAAGCGATCGAGCGAAATCATGCCGCCTTCATAGTGCGCATGACCATAGGCACGCGGGATGTCAACGCCGTTGAGCACCAAGGATTTTGCATCGAGCGTGCCATCAAAGATCGGCGACTTGATAAAGCCCGTCACATGACCTTCAAATGTGCCATGCCCTGCGACTTCGTATGGGAGCTTGTGCTCAACGCGCTTCATGTCGAGATCGCGCACATCGATATCGAGATTGAGACTCTGGTCGAGGCCAATCGTGCCATTCAACACGGCATCAACCATCGGTGAATAAATATGGAAGACCTGCAGACGCAGGACGTCATTCTTGATGAAGTAGTCGCCATCCATGCCCGAGAGCAGGACGCCGCGATAACTGCCACGATAGAAATGAATGTAGCCGACGGCCTCGGGATGATCGAGCGTGCCCGTGAAATGGATCGTGTTGTCCACGTTGCCCGTGATGGGCTGGTCGGGCGCAACGAGCGCTGCGATGTCTTCCATGCGCGCCCCCATGCAGTCGACGCGCAGGTCGAGCGTCTTCTCGCCTGTCAGACCGATGGAGCCCGTGACGAGCCATGTCTCCTTGCCTCCATTTTCCATCAGGAAGTCGTCGATCGTGACACGATCGAGGCTGCCGGACGCGCGCAGCACGAGGCTGTCAAACGGCTGCTGGAACGCCTTGCCACGGTTCGCCGAAAAATCAAGCGTGACAGCAGGGTCGCTGAGACTGCCCGTCAGCTGCCCCTTGAAATCACAGAACCCCGTAAGGTCGGCACGCGCGTCGAGCTTCGACAGCAACGACAAGTCGAAATGGCCGCCATAGAACGCGAGGTTGAGCGCCTCGCCGCCCTTCACTTCGCCTTCGATGCCGATGTCGGAGTGATTTGGCAGCTTCGCGCTCAGGTAGTCGATCTTGATGTCACGGCCGGAGGCTGCGAGCGAAGCGCTGAGGCTCTCGATGGGCAGTGCGCCATAGTTGCCATCCGAAAGCGAAACGCTGCCGCCTGCCCAGAACGCATCAACCTCATCTCCACGCCCATGCGCAGAAACGTCAGCCTTGACGCGGCCCGTGACTTGTTCGACTCCCGCAAGCGATGAGGTCTTCGTCGCAGCATAAGATTGCACAGCCGCCGCATCTATGCCCTCTGCCTTGATATGCACCGTATAGGAACGATCATCGAGCGAGAGTTCCCCCTCGCCCGTGAGCATGCCCCCGAGGGCATTCGCATGAATTTCTTGCACATACAACACGCGACCGAGCAAACGCGCATGTGCTGACGCATTCTGGAACACCAGACCCGCCGCCTGCCCCGCTGCGACGCGAACATCACCATCGATCATCGGTGCGGCAAACGTGCCGCCGACCTTTGCCGTCAGTGTCACGGGTCCAGCGTAATCCGCCGCCTTTATGGCCGACGCAGCTTGCGGTCGCATGGTGGCAAGGACCGCGAGGAGCGGAGCGGGATTGAAGTTTTCCGCGTGCGCTTCGAGGTTCATAGCCGGCGACGCCGTGTCGAATCGCACGCTGCCGCGCACGCTCGCTGCCTGCCCCTGCACCGTTGCCGTGAGGTCGCCGCCGACGTCGCGGTTCGTGAAATGCGTGAAGCCTTTGACATCGCGAATCTCGATGCCCTCCACATCAACAGCACCACCCTCGACTTCGCCCTGCCCGATGATGGAGACATCACCGACATCGGCGCGGCGATAGAGTGCGGCGTTCGCCGTCTTGACCTTGCCGCCACGAATGACGATGCCGTCCGGGAGCAAGCCATCGGGAATCAATGCGAGATAGTGCTCGGCATCGACATCCGTGACTTCGGCATTCAGAATTTGGCGCTCGCTCGAGAGCGTTCCAGAAGCATGGACCTGCGCGCCTTGATTTTCGCCCGTGACATCGACTTTATAGACCGGCACATCAGCGCAGTCGACAGAACCCGTGACGTTTTCGAGTGTGAGTTCGCGGCCGTCCATGCGGCCCGTCACACATGCGTCTTCAAACACGATCTTCGCCGAGAAGCCAGACTTTCCCGACGACTTTGGCGAGATGTCTTCGACATTCCAAGTGCCGTCAGCACGACGCTCGATCGTCACTTCCGCTCCCGCGATCGTCACGGACTCGATGGCCGCTGCTGGACTCTCTTTGAGCGCAGAAAGCAGGCGCAAGTGCACCTGGGCCTCTGGGGCCTTCACAATGCATTCCGCCTGCTTGTCATAGATTGCGATATCATGGAGCGTGGCGTCATGAAGCGACGTGATCTCGACAGCACCGACCTGCGTCTCCGTGCCGAGCTGATCCGTCATCGTCACTGCAATCGTCCCCGCTGCACGCTCCATCAGCGCGCCAGACTGCACGTAGTACCATGCACAAACGCAGATGACGAGCACGAGCGCGGCGACGATGCCGCAGACGAGACCGATCGATTTCCGCTTCATGATAGCCTCACCTCATTTTTCTGGTATCAGCCGGCGAGCTCTGCCTCTACGTTGTTGCTCTCCTGCTGGACATTTTCTGTCGGTGCGGCTTCCTGCTTTGCCTGCGTCTTTGTTGCATCGTTCGCTGCGGCTTTCGTCTCGGCCTGTGCGGCCTTCTCAGCCTCCGCATTGGCCTTCGCTTCCGCTTTCGCCTGCTCCTTCGCAGCCTTGGCCTCCGCTTTCGCTTTTGCCTTTGCTTCCTTTTCCGCCGCCTTCGCTGCTTTCTTCGCCGCCTTCTTCTCTGCTGCCGTCGGCTCCGCTGCTGCCTTTGCCGCATCAGCTTCCTTTGCCGCCGCGATCTTGATCGTCGGCTTCACTTCGCGCAGCGCTTTTTCCTCATCCTTCGTGAGCTTCTCATGCAGGAGCGCTGCATCGAGCGTCTTCTGTGGCGAGTTGCCGTCCTGCTGAGCCGCGACATAGCGCGGCACATCGATGTCGATGGGGATGCCCATGGCCTTGTCGAGTGCTGCCTTGCTCGTATTGTAATTGTAGAGCGCCGTGTAGTAGTTCGTGCGCGCGCTCGTGAGTTTTTCCTGCGCATCCATGACGGAGAGGTTCGTATCGACACCGGCGCTGTAGCGGACCTGCGCGATCTTGTAATCTTCCTCTGCCTGTTCGACGGCTTTCGACGTCGTCTGGATGTTCTTTTCTGCTGCCTGCAGCGAGAGGAACTGCTGGCGGACATTCAGCTGGATGTCTTCCTTCGTGGCGGCTGCCGATTCCTCCGAAGCGCGCAGGCTCGCTTTCGCCTGCTCGACAGACGCATGCGTCACGCCGTTGTCGAAGAGGTTCCAGTTCGCCGTGAAGCCTGCCGTCCACTGGCCCGTAACATCCTCATCAAACGGATCGTCGCCCGTCAGCGAGCGCACGACCGAGGCATTGACCGTCGGCTTGTGGCCGGCACGCGCGATATCGACGGCCTGCTTTGCCTGCTCGACCGCATAGTCGGCCGCGATGCCGTCCGGGCGGTTGTCAAGTGCGTAGACCGTGCAGTTGTCGAGATTCAGGTCATACGGCGTGTACTGCAGCGAATCCTTGATGTTGAGCTGCGTGTCCGTCGGCAGGCCGATGATGTTATTCAGCGACGCGATGGCGAGGTTGTAATTGTTCTGCACCGTCACGAGGCTCTGCTGCGCGTTCGCGAGCTGGACTTCCGACGAGAGCACGTCGGATTTCGCGACCGTGCCGACGCGGAACTGCGCGTTGACGTTGTTCAGATGCTCCTGCAGCACGTCGACCGCTTCCTGCTGGACTTCGACGAGGTTGCGATACTCGAGCACCTGGTAGTACGCCGACGTCGTCTGATACTTGATCGTCTGCTTCGCGTTCTCGAGCGTGAGGTCGGCCTGGTTCAGCGCATAGGCCGCGCGTTCGCGCGTATGCTTGAGGCTGCCGCTCGTATCGAGGTTGTAGCCCGCCGACAGCGTATTGCCATAGAGATTGTCATAGCTAGCGTTCTGGTAGTACTTACCGCCGACGCGGTTCGCCGTGCCCTGCCACGAAAGCGTCGGTCCCTGCTGGCGGCGTGCGGACGAGAGGTTCCAGCGTGCAGCATCGACATTCGCGAGCGACTGCTTCAGCGTGCGGTTATTTTCAAACGCCATCTGAATGCTGTCATCGAGGCCGAGATCAACGGTATCCGCCGCCAGCGCCGTGCCAGCGCTCATCGTCATGAGGCCGCCGAGCACGAGGGCTGTGAGTTTTTTATAAATAGGATGATTCTTTTTCAAGGTAGTTCCTCCTGTTCATTCTGGTTCCTTGTATATTGGATCTATCTCAGAATGACTGACGGACGCCGAAATACCCGGCCCGTTCATCTTCTTTGTTTGTCACATCATTCCATTGACCGAGGAGCGACGTGCCGCCGCCGAGGTCATAAGCCGCACGCAGGCGGAGCTTCACATCGTCAGGATCGTAGGCATCTGTCGAAAGTGTGAACCGCTTGCCCGCATAGACATCGAGCCCTGCGCCGACCTTGCCCGCGACGACGCCGCCGCGCACGCCAAAGCTTCCGCCATGGAATTTTTTGCCGATCTGCGCATTGAACAGGCTATCGTCGCCAATGTCATCAACGCCGAGATCGATCGTGCGCTCGCCACGATCCACATGGATGTTCGCATTCGCGCTCCAGTCGCTTTCATCACCGCTATAGAGCAGGTCAACGCTCGGCTTTACCTCCATAGATTCGACGGAACCGAGCATATTCCCTGCTTTTTCGCTGATGGCGCGTGCATTTTTGACCGTCTGCCGCAGGTCTTCCGCCGTCTGCGGATCGCCTGCGACGCCTTCGAGATTCTCGGCGATGTGCTGCACGCGGTCGCTCGTATCCTTGAGATTTGCGAGTGTCGCACGGACATTTTCTGCCGTCTGTGGGTCGCCAAGCACACTATTCATGTTCGCCATCATGTGCTCGACATTTGCCATCGTGCGGTTCATCGACTCCGTGACCGTCACAAGGTTCGCCGTCATGGACTGGACGTTGCCGCGGTTTTCCGCCGCCATGCCCTCAAGCTGCGCCATGAGGCCTGAGAGATGCGCCGTCATGTCGCGCATGTTCGCTGTCATCTGCAAGACGGACTGACGGAAGCCCTTGTCGCCCGCAATGCTGTTGAGGCTCGCGAGGAGTTCCTGCGCCTGTCCAACGACGGTATTGATGCCAGCGAACATGGAATCCATGCCCTGCTCGTCGTCGCCGATGAGGTAGGCGCCATCGCCGATGTAGTGGCCGCGATCCTCGGCTGGTAGGATATTCACAAATTTCTCGCCCATGACGCCTGGCGTGCCGATCGTCACATGCGAACCCTCGGGGATGCGCACGTCGGGATTCACGCGCAGCGCCACCGTGACGCCGCCGCCATCATTCGAGATGTCTGTGACCTCGCCGATCGGCACGCCTGCGAGACAGACCTGTGCCTGCTTCTCGAGGCCGATGACCTGATGAAAGCCCGCATAGACCGTGTAGCCGCGCCCCGATTTCAGGGAAAAGCCGGACAGCCCGAGCACGAGCACGGCGAGCAACACGAGCCCTGCGGCCGTGAACGCGCCGACCTTCGCTTCTGTCTTCATGCGCTTTCCTCCCTCGTCTCTTTCGTCGTCCGCAGCGTGTGAAAAAATGCCTGCACACACGGGTCTTGGAGTTCTTGGAATTTTTCCGCCGTATCGACGGCGATGAGCTCACCCTCATAAATCATGGCGATGCGGTCAGAGATGCGGCACGCACTTGCCATATCATGCGTCACGACGACGCTCGTCACATGGAGCCGCCGCTGCGTGTGGATAATGAGCTCGTCGATCTTTTCCGTCATGATGGGGTCGAGGCCCGAGCTCGGCTCGTCGTAAAAGATGATGTCCGGCTCGATGGCGATGGCGCGCGCGAGGCTCACGCGCTTCTTCATGCCGCCCGAAAGCTCGTTTGGCATCATCTGCTCCACACCTTCGAGACCGACAAGCTTCAGTTTTTCCGCAACGATGCGGCTGATTTCGTCCTCTTTCTTCTTCGTGTGCTCGCGCAGGCCGAACGCGACATTGTCGCCGACCGTCATCGAGTCAAACAGCGCCGAATACTGGAACACCATGCCCATGTGGAGCCGGATGTCCTTGAGCTCGTGCTCCGTCATATGGCCGATTTCCTTGTCGTCCATCCAGATCTCGCCCTCTGTCGGCTGGATGAGGCCGATGAGCAGGCGCAAGAGCGTGCTCTTTCCCGACCCCGAGCCGCCGATGATCGCGAGCGTCTCGCCATCCTCGATCTCGAGGTTCACATGCCGGAGAGCCCAATTCTCATCGAAGCGTTTTCCGACATCTATTAATCTTATCATAAATACCTCGCACGTGCCGTTAAAACAGGATAAGCGTTAGGAATGCGTTCAAAATAAAGATCACGATGATCGACGCAACGACCGTGCGCGTCGTCGCGCGGCCGACGCCCTCGGCACCGGCCGGCGAATGCAGGCCGTAGTAGCATCCGAGCACCGCGATGACGTTGCCAAAGAAGATGGCCTTGATGAGACCGCCCGTGAGGTCGTACGCATCGACATACATATGGAGGGAATTCGTGAAAAGATACGAGCTGATGCCCGAATAATACACCGCCACGGCCCAGCCGCCAAAGACGCCAATGAAATCGCCGAACACCGTGAGGATCGGCACGACGATCATGCAGGCGATCATGCGCGGCACAATGAGGTAGTCGACCGGATTCACGGCCATGACGCGCAACGCGTCGATCTGCTCCGTGACCTTCATCGTCGAAATCTCCGCCGTGATGGCAGCGCCGACGCGGCCGGCGCAGACAACGCCGACGAGCACGGGCCCGAGCTCGCGTCCGATGGCGATGGCGATGACGGCGCCGATCGTACTCTGCGCACCATACTGGATGAATTCATGCGCTGTCTGCAGCGTCAGCACGACGCCCGTGAACAGCAGCGTCAGGCTGACGATGGCCAGAGAATCGACGCCGAGGTGCGACATCTGCGCGACGATGTGCCGCATGCGCGGCCGGTGCGTGAGCTGCCGCATCGTCTCGGCATAGAGCAGCACGATCGTGCCGAACGCCTCGCACCTGCGGATGACGAAGCCGCCCAAAGCTTCGAGGCATCGCATCAGCATCGCCGTCCCTCCTTCGCTCTATCGTCACGTTGCAAAATGCTTCCTCTAGTTTAGCAAGCAAACGAAAAATAGTAAAGAGATATTTACTATTTCAAGGCAAAAAAATTGCGTTGGAAACGGAACGCCTCCAACGCAATTTGATGTTATCGATTCTTCAAAAGCCCGCTCTTGAAGAGTTCACTCGCCTCCTGATACCAGCTGACCGCCTCGCTTTCGAGCGCTGGCGTCACGGTTTCTTTCGTGTAGTCGCTCGTCGCCCAGTCGTCGATGCGGCTGGCTGCGACGGATTTGTCCGGCGTCAGCACGACGAGGTCGCTGCTCTTGACGAGGCCAAGGCTCTGGTACGTGCTGATGAATGCGCGATCATCGGCCTCGGGCGTCTGGAAGAGATCGCGGCCGAGCCAGCTCGTGCGATACGAGAGGCCGAGCATGCCGAGCAGCGTCGGGCCGAGGTCCGTCTGGCTCACGAGGCGGTTCGTGCTGCCTGCCTCGATGAGCTTTGGTGCGTAGACGAGGCATGGGATATGGTACTTGTCGACGGGCAGCGCCGTCTTGCCTGCGACGCCGGCCTGATGATCGGCCACGATGACGAAGACCGTATTGTCAAACCACGGTTTCTCCTGCGCGCGCTCAAGAAAATCATGAATAGCCCAGTCCGTGTAGAGCACAGCGCCTTCGCGCGTGCCTTGTTCGCCATCGACACGCCCCTCGGGGAACGTGAACGGGCGGTGGTTCGATGTCGTCATGACCATCTCGAATGCGGGCTCGCCTGCTGCTGCGTGCTCATCGAGCGAGCGCAGTACCTGCGTGAACAGCGTCTCGTCCGCAACGCCCCAGACCGTCTCCCGAATGATCTCATCATCGGGGATGGACGTGCGATCCTTGATCGTGTAGCCATTGCTCTCGAAGAATGCATTCATGTTGTCAAAATAGCCATAGCCGCCATAGAGGAAGTCGCGCGCATAGCCGTTCTGGCGAAATGCTTCGCCAAGCGAGCTCAGATCTTCATGGTTCGGACGGCGCAGGATGGACTGCCCCGGCGTCGGCGGCACGGCGAGCGTGATGGCTTCGAGACCGCGCACTGTGCGCGTGCCCGTCGCATACATGTTGGAAAATATGAACGAATCCTGCGCGAGCGCATCGAGATACGGTGTATCGCTTTCTTTCGCACCAAACGCGCCGCAGAACGTCGCACTTAGGCTCTCGACCGTGATGATGACGACATTCGGCTGCTTGCCCGTCAGCGCGTTCTCATTTTTCACGTCGCGCAGCGTCGTATCATCGTCGAGAAACGTCGCATTTGGCGCAGCGAGCATCTGCCGCAGGTGTGTGCGCGCGGCCATACTGTCCTCCGTCTGGTAGAATGCCATGTAATCGAGCTCGTTCGCAAGAAACGCATGGACGAACTCATAGGGGCCGTTGCCCGCAAGCTCGTTGTTGTAGCGGTTTTCCGTCAGATGCGTGCGCCCATCCGCTGACGTACCGAAACCGACGACGAGCGGCAGCAAGACGATCATGGTGAGCATCGCCAGTGCATGCTTTGATGACCAGCGGAATGCGCACGGCAACGCGCGATGCTGCAGCCACGCGAGAACTGCTGCGGCAAAAAGGATCGCAGGCAGGATGATCCCCATCGGGAACGACTGGACGACCTGCTGGATCATTTCCTGCGTGTAGATGAGGTAGTCGACAGCGATGAAATTGAAATTCGTGTGGAATTCCTGCCAGTAGAGGTAGAGCGCAACGGCGCAGAACACGAGAAACGTGTCGAGTACGAACGTCAACGCCATGAGCCCCCAGCGATGGAGTCGCGCCGAGAGAAAATGCTGCGGCACGAGCAGATAGAGTGCGACGGGCAGGCAGAAGAACACGCCCGCACCGACATCGTAGAGCAGCCCAAGGCCGAAGACTTTCCCGAGATCGAGCGGCAGCCATGAGACGACGCCCGCCGAGCTCAGAAGCATCGCCAGGCGCGTGGCGAAATGCACGGCGCACCACGTCGCAAGCAGCACGAGCAAATAGCCTGCTGACGAATGCGACCGACGCCATGCTCCCAACTGTTTCCACAAAGCATACATCAAAGAAACCTTCCCCTTTTATCAACCAAAACATTCAATTCTATGGTATGATCATAGAAGTAAAGTGTAACGTTCCCATAACAGAGGAAAGGATTCTTTTGATGACAGCAAAGAAAGTTTACGCCGTCGCACGCGGCCGCGCCGTCGGCATTTTCACGAGCTGGAGCGAATGCGAGAAGCAGGTCAAAGGCTTCGCAGGCGCACGCTTCCAGTCATTCACAGACGTGCGCGCGGCACTCGCATGGCTCAATGGCAACCCAAAACCAGCAACGCCCAAAGCATCTCCGAGCAAAAAAACAAAAAAGACAGCGACGTATCGAAAACCTCGAACGTCGCTGCCCTCACCATCGCCCGCTTTGGCGACAGATCCTGCTGACTATACGATCTTCACGGACGGCAGCTGCTTGCGCAATCCGAATGGCCCTGGCGGCTGGGCCATCGTCGCCAAGAACATGGCGACGGGACAGGTGACAGAACGCAGCGCAGGCGAACCATCGACGACGAACAACCGCATGGAACTCACAGCCGCCATCGAGGCGCTGCGCCTCGCGCCCGAAGGCACGCGCGTCGCGCTCTACACGGACAGCCAGTATCTCAAGAATGGCATCACGAAATGGGTCGCGGGCTGGAAGCGCCGCGGCTGGCGCAAGGCCGATGGCCAGCCTGTACTCAACCAGGATCTCTGGATGGAGCTCGATCGTCTCTATGGTGCGCACACGGTCTCATTCCACTGGGTCAAAGGCCATGCGGGAAACCTGCTCAACGAGCGGTGCGATCAGCTCGCAAAACGAGCAGCGATGACGCAGCGATAATATCACATCACTTGACGGCTGCCGCTTTGCGAACAACGTCATAGGCTTTGTCACTTGTCTCGACGAAGCTGTCAATGCCTGCTTCCTGCATGGCAGCCGCACATGTGGATGCCGTTTCTGTCGTCGCTTCGAATGCGGCGCGAAGCGCAGCGACGACATTTTTGTCGACTGCTGCAGCGGCCGCGATGACATCCGTCGGGATGGGGTCTGTCTGGAAGATAATCTGGAGCTGGTCGCCCGCATGCGCAGCATCATAGGCCGTGGAGTACGTCGCACCGCCATCGACGGTGCCATCTTCCACAGCTTGGATCACGTTGTTGTGACTGCCGAGGAAGACCGTCGAGCCAAAGAAGGTATCTGGTACTTTGCCCTCCGCGACGAGTGCCGCTTTCGGATAGACATAGCCCGAGGCCGATTTTGCATCGACAAAGCCAAACCGCTTGCCTGAAAGGTCATCGATGGTATCGAGGCCGCTGCCCCTGCGCGTGACGATGTAACCCGTGTAACTCGTCTGATGATGCACGGACGGCGTGACGATCGGCTGAATGCGCGAACGCTCACGTGCCGCGACGTACGCGAACGGCGAGAACCAGCCGACATCGGCAAGGCCTTCAGCAAGAGCGCGGCCGAGCGCATCGTAGTCGGCGACGATGATCGTGCGCGCCCGTTTGCCCGCACGTTTCGCCACGTCTTGGAGAATCGGCACATACGTTTCGCGGATGCGCTCTGGTGACGTAAAAGGATTCACGGCAAAAACGAGTTCATCCGGCTGCTTGAACGCCATGGCAGCTCTCTGGACACGATCTGCGATGCCGAGGAGGGACTGCGCATACGTGTGAATCTCGTCGAGGTTCTTGCGTTGGCTTCGGATGCTGTCTGAAGCCTCCTGCGTATTGCCTGCGATCGTGACGGTCGTCTGGCCGACGCTTTCCACAGCTTTTGCCATCTGATCCGTCGTCTCCCGCTGGCGGTCGGACATGTTGCAGAGCTCACCGACGATGGCCTCGATGTTCGTCATGTTGTCTGTGAGATCTTTCATCGATCCTGCCGAGGCATGCGCCTGCTGCTCGACGCCCAGCAGATTTTCACTGCTCGTACGCATGCCCGTCGTGACAGCTTCCGTCTTCGACGTGATGTCTCTGACGATCTCCTCGATTTCTCGTGTCGTCTCGTCACTCTCCGTTGCGAGTTTACCGACTTCGCCAGCGACGACGGCAAAGCCACGCCCATGCTCGCCAGCGCGAGCTGCCTCAATGGACGCATTGAGCGCGAGGAGGTTCGTCTGCGCTGCGATGGCACGGATCTTGCCGACGAACGAGGCGATTTTTTCCGATGCCTCGTTAAGCTTTTCGATTTCCTCGACGCTCTGTTGCGCCGTACGCGTGACATCCTGGATGCTCTCGCTGACGTTGCGGATGACGTTCTGGTAGTCCGTCGCAATCTTTGTCGAGTTCTCGCATTCCTGAAGGCTCGACTGTGCAACATCGGAGACCTTGCTCGCCGAAGCCGCGATTTCCTCGACGCCAGCCGACGCTTCCTCGACGCTGCTCGCATTTGTCTCGCTCTGCGTGCTGATACTCCGCGCGAGCTCCTCGACTTGTGCGATGACCGTGCGATACTGGCCGATGCCCCAGAGGAGCTGTTGCGACGCAAATGCCATTTCCTCCGCGATGCCGAGAAAATCAAACTCTGTTGCTTGCACGTGTGTGCGTTCGCCCTGTTTCGGCGATGCAGACGTTTGCGGCGCAGGTTCGCGTGCAGGAAGCGTTTCACTCCCTTTTAGTGCCTGCGGCACCAGCACACACGCAAGTGCACCCGCGATGACGATGGCGAGCACTGCACTGAGCACATTGCCGATGCTGCCCGCAAGAGCAAAGCCGATGGCACATCCCACGGCCGCGCCAAGAATCTGTGATCCGATCAATTTTTCTTTCACGATAAAAAACACCTCACATATGTTGTGGCTCCCGCATATGCAAGGCTTGATACCCTCTTTTCTCTTTTATATTTATAAGTCTCTTTTATCCTTTATCTCATTTCGTGGCGGGATCGTGATTTTCCTGCTTGTTGTTCAAAATATTTTGTTGTGCTGCCACTTGCGCACGAACTTCTTCCTGCGTCGGCGTGTGGTAACCTGCAGCAACGTCTGTCGGCTTTGCTTCGAGGTTGAGTTCCTGCACGGAGGGAGCCTGCGCAGGCTGCGCAGCAACAGACGTCTGTGGCGCAGCAGCATCCGCGGACGGATACGCCGTGTTCGGCGTCGATTGCACGGCTGCTTGTGCCGTCGGCGTCGCTACCTGCTGCGGCTGGGCTGACGCCTGCGCAGCGGACTGCTGCTTTGGCTGCTCAGGCTCGTTCATCGCGACGGTCAGCGCGTTCTGCGCTTTCTTGAATTCGCGCAAGCCCTTGCCGAGCGCGCGGCCGACTTCCGGCAGCTTGCCGGGGCCGAAGACGATGAGGCCGACGACGAGGATCAGGATGAGTTCGGGGATGCCGATGCCAAACATGGAGGGTCTCCTTTCAAAATTGCATGTTTCAAAACGAAAGCCGCCTGCGAGGGGCGGCTTCTTTGTCTTTAAAAATCGCGGTCACCGATGAAGTCGGCTACCTGTTCGTAGGCGTCGCGGATGTTTGCGGGGAGATTTGTAGGCAGGACGTCTTTTGCATGGGCGAGGAATTCGTCGGCCTTCGCCTTTGCAAAGTCGATGCCGTCCGTCGCCTTGACGATCTCGAGCGCGCGCTCGACCATATCATCTGTCATCGCCGCGTTCTGCACGATGGCGAGGAGTTCGTCGCGATCGTCGCTTTCATGCAGGGCGCGGAGCACCGGAAGCGTAATGATGCCCTGACGGATATCGTTGCCGACAGGTTTGCCGATTTGCTCGCTCGTCTGCAGGATGTCGAGGAGGTCGTCCGTGATCTGGAACGCCATGCCGATGTCGTGACCGTACTGCGCGAGCGCGTCCGCTTCCGCTTTCTCCATGCCGCCGACGAGCGCACCGAGCTCGCAGCAGATTTCGAGGAAGTCCGCCGTCTTTTTCTGGATGCGGTCGTAGTAGTCCGCCTCGTCGCGCGATGCCTTGTACATCTGCTTGTCCTGGATGATTTCGCCGACGCTGAGGTTACCGACGAGCCAAGCGAGACGCCCCGAGACATGGTCGCCATAACCGCCATCCGTCACGAGGTGGAACGCGCGCGCGAAGATGTAGTCGCCTGCGAGGATGGCGATCTTGTTGTCCCATTTCGCATTGGCCGTCGGCGCGCCACGGCGCGTGTCGGCCTTGTCAATGACATCGTCATGCACGAGGCTCGCCGTGTGGATGAGTTCGAGCGCCGTCGCGAGCGGCAGCGTGCGCTCGAGGTCGAACGCCTTGCCCCCGTGTGCCGAGAGCAGGCAGAGCGCCGGACGGATGCGCTTGCCGCCCGAGGTCACGAGGTGCGTGCCGACCTCTGTCACGAGGTCGTCCGGCGCCGTCACTGCCTCGAGCAGCGTGTCTTCCAATCGTTCCAGATCGCTCTTGATCACATCAAACATCGCGTTCGACAAAACTATCACCTACAAAAATTTCGCTTCTTGTTCAAAAGATGCAGAATGCATACTTGTCCATTTTACACCATGGATGTGTTTTTGTCATTGTTTATTTTTTCACATGAAAACGGCCCCATCCATTCTGCTTTGCTTTCGGCGCGCCGAGAATCGTCGCGAGCACGATGGCCTCGCGTGCTTTTTCAGCCGTCATTTCGATGCGCGGCTGCGGCGTGACGGCGCGGCTCGGGAGTTTCGCTGCCCGCTCGTAGGCCGCCTGCTCGGCCGCCCGCGTCGCGGCTTCCTCTGCCCGCCGCTTTGTTTCATATGCTGCCGTATGCGTCATGTCGCGGAGCTCGGCCTCTGCCTCATCGACCATCATATCATCGACAGGCTGCGCTGTCTGTGGCATTTCTTCCACGTCCGGCTGCCACATCGTTTCATTCGGCAGCAGCTCGCCGCGATGGCGCAGGATATCCTCGGCTTTCCGCACTTCTTCCTGCGTCGGGAATTTTTTCGAAAGGACGTTCGACAGCTCGTCGGAAAGTGATTTCGGCAAACGAATAGCTTTTGCCTTGCCTTTGATTTTGCCCTTGCCCTTTTCCTTCTTGCGGTCGAGCAGCGGCAACAAGACGAACGCGATGACCACTAAGAGATTGAAAAGATCATCCGCATCCACGTCGACGCACCTCCTCCCACATCATGCACGCGTTCATTTCGTCACGGGCGCCTGCGGCGCGAGCTTGCCCTCTGCGCCGGACTGGCTGATGGAATTGCGCATATCGGTGTCGGCCTGCACGTTGTTGAGGTTGTAGTAATCCATGACGCCGAGCTTGCCTTCGCGCAGCGCCTGCGCCATGGCATGCGGCACTTCGGCCTGCGCCTCGACGACTTTTGCTTCCATTTCCTGCGTGTAGGCTTTCATTTCCTGCTCTTTCGCGACGGCCATGGCGCGGCGCTCCTCGGCTTTCGCCTGCGCGATGCGCTTGTCGGCCTCGGCCTGATCCGTCTGGAGCTCGGCGCCGATGTTGCGGCCGACATCGACGTCCGCGATGTCGATGGAGAGGATCTCGAATGCCGTGCCCGCGTCAAGTCCCTTGCCGAGCACGGTCTTCGAGATGTCGTCTGGGTTCGCGAGCACGTCATTGTGGCTCTCGGACGAGCCGACCGTCGTGACGATGCCTTCGCCGACACGCGCGATGATTGTCGGCTCGCCTGCGCCGCCGACGAGGCGGTCGATGTTCGCGCGCACCGTCACGCGCGCCTTGATTTTGAGCTCGATGCCGTTCTTCGCGACGGCCGAGACGACCGGCGTCTCAATGACTTTCGGGTTGACGCTCATCTGCACGGCTTCGAGCACGTCGCGGCCAGCGAGGTCGATGGCGGCCGAGCGCTCGAATGGCAGGGGAATCTGCGCGCGGTGCGCGGCGATCAGCGCATCGACGACCTTGTCGACGTTGCCGCCTGCGAGGTAATGCGCTTCCAGCTGGTTGACCTGCACGTCAAGGCCGGCCTTGTTCGCCTTGATGAGCGGCAGGATGATCTTCGATGGCGGCACGCGACGCATGCGCATGCCGACGAGCGTAATGATGCTGACGCGCACATCGGCCGCGAGCGCCGAGATCCAGAGTCCGAGCGGCACGAAGTGCAAAAAGATCATGACGGCGACGATGATGAGGACGAGGAAGAAACCGGATCCAATCAAAGACAGCATGGAATTACTCCTTTCTCACAACAACGCGCGCACCTTCCACGGTGACGACGCGCACGCTTGTACCCTTCGGCAGAAAAGCCCCTTCCGAGACGACATCGACGGGGTGGCCGTCGATCTCTGCCGTGCCGGACGGCCGCAGCTCTGTCGTGACGACGCCCGTGCGGCCGACGAGCTCCGTGCGCGGCTGCGCACTGACGAAGCCGCGCCGCGACGTCGACTGGTCATGCAGCACGAATTTCGCCCAGAGCTTGCTCGACGGCAGCTTCTTCACGATCATCGCAAAGATGATGACGGCGAGCACGGACGCGCCGAGCATCGCGATCACAGCATCGACATCGCCGCCGAGCGCTAAGACGACGCTATAGAGCATCGCCGCGACGCCGACGCCTGCGAGCAGGCCGACGGTCGGCAGCAGCATCTCGATGATGATGCAGAGGATGCCGCCAAAGAACACGGCGATCATGTAGAGACTGACCGCGCCCTGCACGTACTGGCTCCCCCAAAACACGCCGGCCGCGACGATGCCGAGGAGCACGCCCGCCCCCATGCCGCCCGTCTTGATCTCGACGAGCAGGCCGAGCAGCATGATGGCGACGAGTAGCATCTTGACGACCGGCAACGTAATGATGGCCATGAAAAGCGCCCCCTTCCGTTTTCAAAAACGCTGCTTCTCATTTTTACAATTCTACACGCGCTCTGCGAAATCCTGCCAATGAAAAAAGAGCCTCCCGCGATGGGGAAGCCCTTGCATTTCAAAATCAACGCGACGTACCGTCGCTCAATAAGCGCCCTTGGCAAAGAACACGGCCTTGAACGTCTTGAACAGATAGACGAGGTCGATCCAGAGCGACCAGTTGCGGACATACCAGGTGTCCATCTCGACGCGTTCTTCATACGTCGTATCGCTGCGGCCGCTCGTCTGCCACATGCCTGTGATGCCTGGCAGCACCATCGCGTACTCGCGAAACTTGTCGCCATAGCGCGGGATCTCCTCGCGCACGATGGGACGCGGCCCGACGAGACTCATCTCACCACGCAAGACATTGAAGATCTGCGGCAGCTCGTCGAGGCTCGTGCGCCGGAGGAACGCGCCGAGTTTCGTCACGCGCGGATCGTGCGTGAGCTTGAAACTTTCCTCCCATTCCCGCTTTGCCTCGGGGTTCGCCGCGAGGTAGGCCGCGAGTTTTTTCTCCGCGTCCGGCACCATCGTCTGGAACTTGTAGCACGGGAATGGCTTGCCGTCCTTGCCGATGCGCATGTGCGTGAAGATGACATGGCCGTGGTTCTCGACGGCCACGACAAGCGCGAGCAAAAGCAGCACGGGCGAGAGCAACAGGCCGCCAAAAATCGTGCAGACGAGGTCGAACAACCGCTTGATGATGCGGTTCCGGCGAATCGCGAGGTTGTTGTGGATTGCCAGCATGAGGATCTCTTCGCTGAACAGCACATGCGGCTCGACGCCCGAAACCGGCGTGCCGATGAGGTCTGGCACAAACGAGAGATTGCGCACATGCGGCTGGATACGCGTGATGAGCTCCGTGAGCTTGTCGCGCGTGAGTCCTGGCGCTGTGATGATGACGTCCTTGACACCGGTTTCCTGCACGATGCGCTCCGCCTCGTCAAAGCGACCGCAAAGGCCATAGCGCTCCGCGATCTGCGGCGCGACAGGCGCATCATCGATGATGCCAACAACATTGTAGCGATAGCCGAGGTCTTCCTGAAAGAAGCGCAATACGCGCTCGGCCGTCTTGCCCGCGCCAACGAGCAACACGGGCGCCGAGAGCAAATGGCTCTTCTTGAGGAACTTCAGCAGGAGATACTTCGCGACATAGATGTTGAACAGCACGAAAATGCAAAAGAGGCCGAAGAACAGGCGCGACGTCAGCGGCCCCGTCTTCGTAAAATAAATGATGACGAGACACGTCAGCGCCGCTGCGCAGACGGAATAGAACACCGCCTTCACCGTCTCGAGGATCGGCTGCATCGAACGATACGCCTGCGCCTGTCCGAGAAACGCGACAAAGACGAGCGGCACCCAGAAATAGATGAACTGCGGAGAAAGACGGTATGGCACGGGCAGATGGCGGATGATATCATGCGCCCAGAGTGCCTCCCATTCCGTCAAAAGGATCACGCAGTAGTCGAGTAAGATGAAGAGCGCTGGAAAGATATATCGCTCCCGGAGCGCCATCCAGCTTTTGACACGCTTGACCAAGGGTGTGCTCCTTCCGCAAAAATCTTTTTAGCCCACGAGCATCGCGCGCACGAGCTGGTTCACCATCTTGCCATCGGCGCGGCCCTTGACTTTCGGCATCAGCGCACCCATGACCTTGCCCATATCCTTCGGTTCCTTTGCGCCCGTCTGCTCAACGGCTTCCTTGACGAGGGCTTTGACCTCGTCCTCAGAGAGCTGCGCTGGCAGATACTTCATGAGCACGTCGATCTCGGCCTGCGTCTTTTCGACGAGATCCTGACGGCCGCCTTTTTCGAACTCCTCGATGGAGTCCTTGCGCATCTTGACTTCCTTGCTCAGCACGCCGATGATGGCCTGATCGTCGAGTTCCGTATGGCCGCCATCGATCTCGGCCTGGCGGATGGCGCCGCGCGCGCCGCGGATGACAGCGAGGCGGTCTTTCTCATGCGCCTTCATGGCTTCCTTCATATCGGCCGTGAGCTGTTCCTTGATAGACATATCTGTTTCCCCCTGAAAATCGATTCACATGGAAAAAGCGCCTGCAGTCCCTGGGGACTCGCAGGCGCCTCTCTTGCATCTACGTTAGCGTGTTTCAGCCTCTGTACTTGCGTTTACGAGCAGCCTCAGATTTCTTCTTACGGCGAACGCTCGGTTTCTCGTAATGTTCACGTTTGCGTACCTCAGCGAGCGTACCAGCTTTCTGGGACATGCGCTTGAAGCGGCGGAGAGCACTATCGATCGATTCGTTTTTTCCAACTTTGATTTCGTTTGCCATTTGGTTTCCCCCCCTCCACTTGACTTCGGGCGTGAGCTACTATCGTAACTACACCGTAATAGTATAACCGATACGGCACCTTCTGTCAATGATTTTTGAGGAAGATCCGGCCGACGGGCGGCAATAGCCGCTCGTCAGCCGGGGGGCCACTGCATGGAACGTCCACCGAGGAGATGGAAGTGGAGGTGTTTCACGGACTGGCCGCCCTCCTCGCCCGTGTTCGCCACGACGCGGAAACCTTTTTCCGCGACGCCGAGCTCTTTTGCGAGCTTCGGGATGACGTCGACGAGGATGTGCGAGACGAGGCCCTTGTCCTCCTCTGCCAGCGCCAGGATGCTCTCGACATGCTTCTTCGGGATCACGAGCACATGCACCGGCGCCTGCGGCTCGAGATCCTTGAACGCCACGACCTGCTCATCCTCATAGACAAGGTTCGACGGGATCTCCTTTGCCGCAATCTTGCAGAAAATGCAATCTGCCATATGGTCACCCCCTTTCTACTCTGTACGTTATTATATTCTCCCTTCGTGAAAATTTCCCTTCTTTTCACGAAAAATGTATCTTCGCGTCCGACGACATTCCCGTTTCCGCCAACGAGCATCGGCTCTGCTTCGCGAAGTCACATCTTTGCAACTGCCGTCCCCCAGATCCCATCTTTATAGAGCTTTTCCAACGCGACTTCATAGATTTCTCCGCTCTCGACCGCACTATCCGTATACACGCGGATATAGTTGTCCGTCAATCCGTCCGTCACGCCGTCTTTTTCCGTCTCGAACAGCACGCGCATCTTCTTGCCAAGGAACATGCGGTGGAATTCTTCCGCCTTGCGGTCAGCGAGCGCCTGCATGCGGTGGACGCGCTCTTTCTTGACGGGCTCTGGCACCTGGTCTTTGCGCTTGGCCGCGGGCGTGCCCGTACGGCGCGAGTACGGGAAGACGTGCATGCGCGAGAAGTTCATTTTTTCCACAAAGCGCAGGCCGTCCGCAAACATCTCCTCCGTCTCGCCCGGGAATCCGACGATGATGTCCGTCGAAACGGCGATGCCCGGCACTTCGCGCTCGACGCCCTCGATGAGCTGCGCGAACTCCGCCGTCGTGTAATGGCGGTTCATGTCATGGAGCACGGGGTCGGAGCCCGCCTGCAGCGGCAGATGCAGATGCGCGCAGAAGCGCTCGTCGCTGCGGATGAGCTCGAAAAGCTCTGGCGAGAGTTCGAGCGACTCGAGCGAGCCGAGCCGCAGGCGGCGCAGCCCTGGCACCGAGAGCACCTCGCGGCAGGCATCCGCGAGCGTGATGTTCCGCTCCGTGCCATCGCCGCAGGCAATCGGCGCGAGGTCGCGGCCATAGGCGCCGAGATGGATGCCCGTCAGCACGATTTCACGGAAGCCCGCACGCACGAGCTTTTCCGCCTCTTCGCGGATATGGATGGGCTGGCGCGACTTCACGGGGCCGCGCGCATACGGAATGATGCAGTACGAGCAGAAATTCTCACAGCCGTCCTCGATTTTGAGGAACGCGCGCGTGCGCTCCGGCATATCGTAGAGCGGGATGTCCTCGAACGTATGCGCCTGCATGATGTCCGAAACGCCGACAATCTGGCGCTGCTCCCGCATGGCCTGCTCGACGTATTCGACGATGCGGCTGCGCTCCTTCGTGCCGAGCACGACCGAAACGCCCTCGATGGCTTCAATGTCCTGCGGCGCGGTCTGCGCGTAGCAGCCGCAGACCGCGATGACGGCCTCGGGATTCTCACGATGCGCGCGGCGGATGATCTGGCGGCTCTTGCGGTCGCCGAGACTCGTGACCGAGCACGTATTGATGACATAAACGTCGGCCGGCTCGTCAAAACGGCCGATTTCATAGCCCGCCTTCTTGAACAGGCCCTCCATCGTCTCCGTCTCAAACTGGTTGACCTTGCAGCCGAGCGTCATGAATGCAGTTTTCAAGCTTTACAAATCTCCCTTTTCATACTGGACGATGCTCATCGCGGCGATGGCCGCCGTCTCGGCACGCAGGATGCGCGGGCCGAGCGTCACGGACTGGCCGCCTGCCTCGGTGATGGCCGCCGCTTCGGGAAGCGAAAAGCCTCCCTCGGGGCCGATGAGCACCGTGATGCGGTGCACATCCTCCGGCAGAGCGCGAAGCACCGCCTTGATGGGCTGCTGGTCTTCATTTTCATAGCAAAAAAGCAGCGCACTTTCTGCCGGCTGCTTCAGCCAGTCCGCCAGCGGCCGCACGGACAGCACCTCCGGCACGCGCGTCCGGCCGCACTGCTTTGCCGCCTCTTCGGCAATCTTCTGCCAGCGCTTCTGCTTTGCCGCCGCTTTCTTCGCGTCATAGCGCACGACGCAGTTGCGGCTCGCGAGCGGCTGGACGGCGATTGCCCCGAGCTCGACGGCTTTCTGGATGATGAGCTCGAGCTTGTCGCCTTTCGGCAGGCACTGCGCGAGCACGAGGTCGATGGGCGGCTCCGTGTCAGCTTCGAGGCGCTCGACGAGGTGCATCGTGACGCTGTCGGCTGTAAAGCCCGTAAGTTCCATGCGGCCGACCGCGCCCGTGTCATCGACGAGAACGACCTCGTCGCCCGCTTTCGCCCGCATCGCATACATCAGATGCTGCGCGTCGTCGCCCGTAATCGTGACCTCGTCTTCGAGCAAGCCCTTCAGAAACAGCCGCCTCATTCGCTTGCCCTCTTCAGCACCATCGCGGCCCAGCCTGCGTCCGTGTACATATCCTCGATGACGAAACCGTGCGCGACAGCCGCCTCCGTGACATCGGCCGCGCGCTCGTCGATGATGCCCGAAGCGAGCAGCCGCCCGCCTTTTGCCAGATGTGCATCCAGTTCGTCAAAGAGCCGGATGATGATGTCGGCGATGATGTTCGCAACGACGAGGTCGGCCTGCCCGTCGAACGCCGCCAGCAGGTCGGAAACGCCCGTCGTCACGACGTCCTGCACACCGTTTTCCGCGACATTCTTCGCCGCGACCTCGGCCGACGCGCGCGCGTAGTCCTTCGCGACGACCGTCTTCGCGCCGAGCTTTGCCGCCGCGATGGCCAGCACGCCCGAGCCCGTGCCGACGTCGAACACCGTCTCGCCGCCGCGCACCATCTGCTCGAGTGCGCGCAGGCACATCGCCGTCGTCGGATGCGTGCCCGTGCCAAATGCCGACTCCGGGTCGAGCTTCAGCACAACATCGCCTGCAAGCGGCGTGTATTCTTCCCACGACGGCTGGATCACGATGTGCTGACCGACGCGCTGCGTGTGGAAATATGCCTTCCAATTATTTTCCCAGTCGGAATCCTGCACGAGGCGCTTGGCAATCGGGCAGGCCGCGGCATCAAAGCCGTCCATCTCCGCCAGCCGCTCGATGCCCGCACGGAAATCCGCGATGCGCCCGTCGAGCTCGTCGTCGACCGGCAGATACGCCTTCACCACCACGCGCCCCGCGGGTGCCTCGCTCTCCGAATCCTCAATGACAACGCCCGTCGCCCCGACATCATAAAAACAAGACGCGACGAGATCCGTCTCCGCCTCCGCCGCCTGAATGCTGACTTCCGCCCACTTCAATGCACATGGCCCCTTTCTTCAAATGCGTTTGCTTCCTATCATAGCAAAAGAACGGAAGCGCCGCAACTCTCATTGTAGTCTCGTGTGGACTGTGAATTTTTCTTATCTTTGCATAAAATTTTTACTCCCCCCTTAATATTTTCGGCATTTCGACGATAATATAGATAGAGGACTGTTCAAAGGGAGGGAACCCGCATGCAAATCATGAACAACAGCGCGGCGATGGCGGCACTTGGCGAGCTCAAGAAAAACGACACGACACTCGGCAAGCAGCTCAAGAAAGTCGCGTCTGGGATGAAAATCAATGGTGCGGGAGACGGTGCGTCGGAATACGCCATCTCTGAAAAAATGCGCGTGCGACTGCGCTCGCTCGGACAGGACATCGCGAATGCACAGACCGGCAAGAACCTCGTGCGCACGGCTGAGGGCGGCATTCAGGAAATCGTGAGCAATCTTCGTAACATGAAGGCTATGGCCATCAATTCGGCCAACGACCACAACACCGACGCCGACCGCGCGACCATCGACAAAGAATTCCAGCAGCGCATTGAGGAAATCGACGACATCGCGAATACGACGAATTACAACGGACGGCTGCTGCTACGGGGCGACTACGGCGACCACTATCTGTACAAGAATCGGCCGACAGGTTCGCCGACCGTCCTGCCTCTCGGCACGACTTCCATTTCTGCGGACGGCGTTTATACATTGCCGGTCGGCTTTACCGGTACCGTTTATGTGGCTGCTGGACAGAATATCGAACTGCGGCAGGAGGATTCCTCCACGCCCCTGCATGATGTCTATATCGTCGGGCCTTCAGGCGGAAACGCGAATGTCTGGATCAACGGGTTAAACGTCGTCAACGAGCAAGATGGTTCCATCATCAAATTTCAAGGGAGCAACAACCACCTGACCATTTTGGGAAACAATACGATCAGCTACTCGTCTCTCACCACGAACTACAACAAGGCCGTCATCAACGCAGGAAACGACCTGACGCTGGAAGGAACGGGAACACTGAACGTAGCAAATACTGGCGAAGCGGGCTGTGCCGCCATCGGCGTTGACGAAGGAGATACGAGCAGCGTTCCGAATATCACGATCAATAGCGGCACCTACAACATTACAGTCAATAAAGATGGTGCGGCCATCGGCGGAAGTTTCGGAGCAACCGTAGGCGACATCACCATCAATGGAGGCACGCTCAACGTAAAATCTTATACAGGTGCAGGCATCGGAGGATCTGGTGGTACAGCGGCACATGCGGCAGACAGCAACGCTCACAGCAGGACAGGCAAAATTATCATTGGAAAGAATGCCACCGTAACGGCCCACAGTGATTGGTCTGCTGGCATCGGCAGCGGCTGCGCCAAAGGCTACACGGAAAGCATCAAAATCAGCAAATATGCGACTGTGAACGCCACGAGCACACATGGCGAAGCCATTGGCCGAGGCGTTACCGGTACGGTCGGCAGCATCGACCTAGCATGGGACGATTCCAACGTCAATGAAGAAAGCTCATGGACGATTGAAAAATACCAGACGTCCCTCGTCATTCATGACGGCACGAAAGCCAATCAGAATCTGCACGTTTTCATCAAAGACATGCGCTCCACCGCGCTCGGCCTCGATGGCATAAACGTATCGACACGCGACAAATCGTATACCGCCATGTCTGCGCTGGACGATGCCATCGACTATGCACTCGACAACCAGACGCGCATGGGCGCCTATCAAAGCAGGCTCGACTATACCGCCAGCAACCTCACCACAAGCAGCGAAAACACGCAAGCAAGCGAATCCACCATCCGCGACGCGGACATGGCAAGGGCAATGACGGCCTACACAAAAGCCAACGTCCTCGCCCAGTCCGCCCAAGCCATGCTTGCGC
The DNA here is from genome assembly GCA_034186105.1 of Selenomonadaceae bacterium. Classification (GTDB taxonomy): domain Bacteria; phylum Bacillota; class Negativicutes; order Selenomonadales; family Selenomonadaceae; genus Selenomonas_C. The sequence continues at coordinate 26,936 of JAXGCE010000011.1, read as the reverse complement.
AGGCAAATCAGAATGCATCCAGCGTGCTCAGCCTGCTCGGATAAAGACGGCTTGACGCTCCGTCTGCAATCGCGTATAATAATCATAGAAATAAAAAAGAGCGAACCGCAACAGCAGGTTCGCCAAGCTCCATAGCTACAAATACAGTTTACTGCAAATGAAGGCCATCGTCTTGGGAAGGATTATGGTCTTTTTTGCTGTTCGGAGTTTTGTCACCATGGAAGTCCAGCTGAATCTCCAAAAGATTCTTCAGAGCCACTCCGATTCCAAGCGTGATATTTTCTGGTGCTGCGGCGCGGTCGAAATACTTTGCCAAGGAATGACAAAGTACAAAGAGCCCGAAAGCTCCGATCAACACGGAGACCGCAATCAGAATCTGCAACCAGCAATCTGTCACAGGCATCACCTCGCTTTCTCTGAAACCACCACCTTGAGGCCGCGCCTCTCGGCGGCTCTTGAACCGGTGCAGAGCGAGTACATGCGCTATGGCAGGCAAAGACCATGCTGTACGATTCGCTTGGAGAAATGCATTCTCCATACAGCTTCAAGTATATCGTAGAAGATGCCGCAGGTCAATCAACAGTCCCCTACATGCTCGGGCTACTGTAATAACGAGTTCCATGAAAAAATGCGCCAGCATATCCTTTCGGACGTGCTGACGCATTTTCTGTCTTGCTTACTTGAACAGCTTCTTCAAGTTGTCGAGAAAGCTTTTCTTTTCGGGATTGACCTTGTCGCCGCTGAGTTCGCCGAACTCTCGCAGGAGGTCTTTCTGCTTCGAGCTGAGGTTTTGCGGCGTGAGGACTTTGACGACGACGTGTTCGTCGCCGCGACCCGAGCCGCGCAGGAACGGGATGCCGCGGTTTCTGAGGCGCATGATTTTGCCGCTCTGCGTGCCAGCCGGGACTTTCATGTCGACGGGGCCGTCGAGCGTCGGAACCTGCACCGTACCGCCGAGCGCGGCCTCGACGAACGAGACTGGCACTTCGACGATGACGTCGTTGCCCTGGCGCTTGAAGAACTTGTGCTGCTTGATGAAGATGTAGACGTAGAGGTCGCCGTAGCCGCCGCCATTCGTGCCGGCTTCGCCGTGCCCCGAGACGCGCAGGCGCGTGCCGTTGTCGACGCCTTTCGGGATCGTAACCTTGACGGTATGGTTCGCGCGCTTCTTGCCCGTGCCGTGGCAGTCGTGGCAGGGATTCTTGACGATTTTTCCTGTGCCGTGGCAGCGGTTGCACGTCGTCTCGTTCATCATCTGGCCGAACGGCGTGCTGTGCACCGTGCGGCGCGTGCCGCTGCCGTGGCAGTCCGGACATGTTTCAGGGCTCGAGCCTGCGGCCGCACCAGAGCCATGGCACGTCGTGCACTCTTCCATGCGCGGGACGGAGAGTTCGACTTCCTTGCCAAATGCCGCTTCCTCGAACGTGAGCTCGAGGTCGTAGCGGATGTCGGCACCGCGCTCGGCGACCGGGCCGCGCGAACGAGATGCGCGTCCTGCGCCGCCGCCAAAGAACATGTCGAAGATGTCGCCAAAGCCCTCGGCACCGCCGAAGCCGCCCTGGCCGAAGTCAAAGCCGAAGCCGCCCGCTCCATTGCCGAATGGATTTCCGCCGCCTGCGCCGCCATTTGCGGCATTGAAGCCGAAGCGGTCATACTGCGCGCGCTTCTTCGGGTCTTTGAGAATCTCATAGGCCACGTTGACTTCCTTCATCTTCTCTTCCGCTCTCTTCGGATCGTCGCGGTTGAGGTCTGGATGATACTTGCGCGCCAATTTTCGGTAGGCTTTCTTGATCTCAGCATCGGACGCATCCTTGCTGACACCGAGCACCTCGTATAAATCGCGTTGTTCGCTCACTTTTACCACCTTGTCTATATAGCGCAAGTGGTTCGCACCCAAAAATCAGCGCGAACCACTCGCTATGCTCAACCGAACCGGTTATTTTTTATCAACGTCCGTGTACTCAGCATCGACGACGTCATCGTCATCCTTCTTTTCGGACGACGCGCCACCCTGGGCACCCGGCTGCGGGCCGGCCTGGCCGGCGCCCGGAGCGCCCTGCTGTGCGCCTGCGGCCTGGTAGGCTGCAGCACTGAGCTCATAGAGCGGCTTCTGGAGTTCTTCCGTCGCCTTCTTGATGGCTTCCGTGTTGCCGCCCTTCAGCGTCTCTTTCAGGTGGTCGATGGCTTTCTGGACATCCGCAACCTTTGCCTTGTCGGCCTTGTCGCCGAGATCCTTGATCGTCTTCTCTGCCTGGTAAGCAAGCGCTTCAGCGTTGTTCTTCGTGTCGATCTCGTCTTTGCGCTTCTTGTCCTCGGCCTCATGAGCTTTTGCTTCCTTGACCATGCGGTCGATGTCCTCTTTGCTCATACCGCTGTCGGACTGGATCGTGATCTTCTGCTCTTTGCCCGTGCCGAGGTCTTTTGCCGAGACATGCACGATGCCGTTGGCGTCGATGTCGAACTTGACTTCGATGCGGGGCACTCCGCGCGGTGCCGGCGGGATGTCGGAGAGCTCGAAGCGGCCGAGCGTCTTGTTGTCCGCAGCCATTTCGCGCTCGCCCTGCAGGACGTGGATGTCGACGGACGGCTGGTTGTCGGCCGCCGTCGAGAAGACCTGGCTCTTCGACGTCGGGATCGTCGTGTTGCGCTCGATGATCTTCGTGCAGACACCGCCGAGCGTCTCGATGCCGAGCGAGAGCGGCGTGACATCGAGGAGCAGCACGTCTTTGACTTCGCCGACGAGGACACCGCCCTGGATAGCAGCACCGACGGAGACGCACTCATCCGGGTTGACGCCCTTCGACGGCTCTTTGTCGAGGATCGTGCGGATGGCATCCTGCACGGCCGGGATACGGGACGAACCGCCGACGAGGATGATCTTGTTGATGTCGGCGCCCGTGAGGTCGGCATCGGCCATGGCCTTGCGCGTCGGCTCCATCGTGCGCTGCACGAGGTCGTTCGTCATCTCATTGAACTGCTGGCGCGTCAGCGTCAGGTCGAGATGCTTCGGGCCAGAGGCATCGGCCGTGATGAACGGCAGGTTGATGTTCGTCTGCGTCATGCTGGAGAGCTCGATCTTTGCTTTCTCAGCTGCTTCCTTCAGGCGCTGTGCGGCCATCTTGTCCTGCGAGAGGTCGATGCCGTTCTCCTTCTTGAAGGACTCGACCATCCAGTCCATGATCTTCTTGTCGAAGTCATCGCCGCCGAGGTGCGTGTCGCCATTCGTCGCGAGAACTTCGAACGTGCCATCGGAGAGATCGAGGATCGAGACGTCGAACGTGCCGCCGCCGAGGTCGAAGACGAGGACCGTCTCGTCCTGGTCTTTGTCGAGGCCATAGGCGAGCGCTGCTGCCGTCGGCTCGTTGATGATGCGCATGACGTCGAGGCCGGCAATCTTGCCGGCATCCTTCGTCGCCTGGCGCTGTGCGTCGTTAAAGTAGGCTGGCACCGTGATGACGGCCTGCGAGACCGTCTCGCCGAGGTATGCTTCCGCGTCAGCCTTCAGCTTCTGGAGGATCATCGCGGAGATTTCCTGCGGCGTATAGGATTTGTCGTCAATCGTGACTTTGTAGTTCGGATCGCCCATGTGGCGCTTGATGGAACGGATCGTGCGATCCGGGTTCGACACAGCCTGGCGCTTCGCGAGCTGGCCGACGAGGCGCTGGCCGTCTTTCGTGAAACCGACGACGGACGGCGTGATGCGGCTGCCTTCCGGGTTCGTGATGACCGTCGGCTCGCCACCTTCCATGACGGACACGACGGAGTTCGTGGTACCTAAGTCAATACCAATGACCTTTGACATTGTTGTTTCCTCCTAGTGTATCTTGAAAAGTTGTCATCTATGTGAAAAATTTGGGATTGCTGTTTAGGAATTACTAACGACCTGCACCATGCTCGGGCGGATGACCTTGCCCTTGACCATGTAGCCCTTCTGGAGCTCCTGCGCGATCGTGTCGTCATCGAGGTCGGGGTTCTGGACACGCATGACGGCCTGATGGAAATTCGGGTCGAACGGCTGGCCCTCGACTTCAATGTGCTCGAGGCCGGCATTCTTCAGCGTTTCGCCAAGCTGCGTGTAGATCATCTCCACGCCCTTTTGGAACGCTTCGCCGTCCTGCTGCTCCGTGGCCATGGCGCGGTCGAAGTTGTCGACAACGGGGAGCAGAGATTTCAAAAGTTCCTGCGTCACGACATTGCCGATCTCCTCGCGCTCCTTGCTCGTGCGGCGGCGGAAATTTTCGAAGTCGGCCTGCAGGCGCTTCAGGCGATTGTCCTTCTCTTGAAGGGCGGCCGCGAGCGTCTCGACCTTTTTCTGGAGGTCTTCGCCCGCATCCGCAGCTTCTGCGTTTTCCGCTCCCTCGGGTGCTTCCGCGCTCTCGGCTGCAGCGTCCGCGTCAGCACCTTCGGCCGTTTCTGCGGCCTGTGCCTCGTCGATCTCCTTCTGCATTTCCTTCAACTTCTGTTCATCCTTCTTGCTCATTTCATCTTTCATAAACGATGGCAAGGAAATTCACCTCTTTCCGCCTCGCTACCAGTCGAAGCGCTTGATGATATTCGTCAGATTCGCGTTCATGTACTCCAGAAGGCTCATCGCCTTTGCGTACTCCATGCGCGTGGGCCCGAGCACCGCGATCGTGCCGAGGAGCTCGCCATTTAGATGGTATGTCGCCGTAATCAGGCTGCTGTCCTGGAAATGGCTATCGGCGTTTTCCTTACCGATCGTCACCTCGAGGCCGTCGCCCTGATGCGCGTGCAGGAGATCCTTCATGAGCTCTTCTTCCTCGAGCACGAGGAGTGCCGACTTGACCTTTTCCACATCGTGGAACTCCGGCTGGGCGAGCATCTGCGTCGTGCCGCCAAGGTACAAGCGCTCTTCCTTGCTCGCATCAAGTGCGCGATGGATGATCTCGAGCGCCGCCTCATAAAGAGGATCGTCCGCGATTTCATCCTTGATCTCCTCGAGTGAATGGTGCTGCACTTCAGCGAGCGTATGGCCTGCGAGATTCTTGTTGATGACCTGCGCCATGCGCTGGAAATCTTCGAACGTCGCGCCATCCGGCATATGGAGGATCTTGTTCTCGATGAAGCCTGCGTCCGTCATCAGGACCGTGATGACGCGGCGGTCATCGAGCGGCAGGAACTGCAGGCAGTGGAACTTCGCCTGCGTCAGCTGCGGCGCGAGCACGAGCGACACATTGTGCGTCACCTGCGAGATGAGGCGCGCCGTCTCTTGGAACACTTCCTCGATGCGCCGCACGCGCCGCCGATACCAGTCATCGATGCGCTGTTTCTCGACATCGCTGACCGGCTCGGGCGGGATCAGGCCGTCGACATAGAAGCGATAGCCCTTCGACGAAGGGATACGGCCAGACGACGTATGGATCTGCTCGAGATAGCCGAGCATTTCGAGGTCGGCCATCTCGTTGCGGATCGTCGCGGGGCTGACGCCGAGGTCATACTTCCGCGCGAGCGTCCGTGATCCGACCGGCTCTGCCGATGCGACGTAGTCCTCTATGATCGCTTTCAGCACGCGCTGCTTACGATCATCGAGCTTGTCCTCCATCCGCATCCCCTCCCTTCGAAGAAGATTTCTCTGTTAGCACTCACTAGTCCTGAGTGCTAACCTTGAATCTACTAAGAATATACACCGTATAAAACAAAAAGTCAACAACGAAATGTCAAAACGTCAAGATATTTTTAAAAAGAAAAGACGTAATCTCTCGCAAGCGCAAGTAAAAAACTCGCACCCGCGGAAGATTACGTCTTTTTCCATGGTTCGCCGCGCAGGGGACTCCCCCAGTCGGCTTCGCCGACAGCCCCCTCTGAGAGGGGGCCAAACGAAGTTATGCCATGATGTCGATGTTCGCCCCGAGGTTCGGGTCGAGGCTCTCCCCCATCTCTTCGAGGAGATTCTCGACGCTGCCCGACGACGCTTCCATCGCCATTTTCAGCACGGAGACGCCCATGTCCTGCATGGCCTGCTGCTGATGCATGCCGACGGACAGTGCTGCGATGCTCATCGTATCCATGATGCTTTGCCTCCTTGCAAATCTGAGAAAAGATGTCCTCGTTATCTACATCGAACGGAATTCAAAAAACTTAAGCCGTTTTCGACAAAATCTTCCAAAAGGCACCATTCAGCGGATGAAATAAAGATAGCCTGTCGTGATACCCGAGAGCATCCATGCAATGCGATTCACCGATGGCTGCTCAAGGAGTGCTGGCACCTGCGCACGCTCGCCAATCGCCGTGAGCACACGGCAGAAGATGAACTGCAGGAACAGCGCCAAAAGGACCGCGACCATGACCTTGAAAACGAGGACAGCCGTGCCGAGCAACAGCGCAAAAATCGTCGCGATCACGATGGCGATGACCGCAAAGATAACAAGCGTCGTCGCAGCCACGCCCGTGAACGCGAACACGGCGATCAGGCCGATGAGGAAAATCCCACCAAGAACTTCCAGCATATGGATGCACCTCCTTTGATGCTTTCAATCTTCACGCTTTGCACACGCACTCCGGATGGCGGCCAATCCAGCCCGAGAGCTCCGCCCAAGCCGCGCGTTCCTCCTCATAGTGCACGGTTTCTTGTAACATTGGAAGTGCTTCGACTGACACACGGTTCGCCTGTGCAACACGATCCTCGTAGCGACCGATCAGTTCGCGCGTCAGCCAATGTTGCGGTGTCACGACGTGGTCGATGGATTCCGTCAACGGCTTTGCCAGCGAGAGATACGGATGACCTTCCGGTGCGATGAGTTCCATGATCGTCGGAAAGATGTTCATATGGCCGCCGATTGTGTTGCCCGCAAACCAGTCGCTCGAAAGGTCACGATGATGGATAGCGAAACACGTGCTGTGCTGCTCCCTGAGTGTCGGTTCGTTACGCGGAACGATTCCCGACGCGAACGGGATATTCAGCGTCGCGTGATCCCCCGTGACAACGAATAGTGCATCTGGATATCGTTCTTCCATGGCATGAATGAAATCCATGATAGCTTTATCCGAATACCAATAGCAACCGAGCTTCTTCTGCCACTTGTAATCACGCCGCAGGCTCTCAGGCGCTTCCGGCATCACCTCATCGGTACGATACCCGTAGTCTTCTACTGGGATAGTATACGGCCCATGAATGGAGGTCGTATAGAGGAAATGGAGAACCGGACGTCCATCATCCATCTGCGGGATACGGCGCGCAGCCTCGCCGAGGAACGCATCATCATACGTCCCGAGCCACGTTCTCGGCGCGTCTGGACAGCAAGCGAAGCCATCCATGCTCTCATCAAAGCCGACAGCTGGCAGAAAATGCAGCAAGCTCCCCCAATTCAATGGGCCGCCATACCAAAAGATCGAACGGTATCCCAGTTTCTTCAGTTGCATCGGCAAGCTGATAGCTAACGCATCCGCCCGCCACGGTTTCCAGAAAGCTTCTGTTTCATTGAACTCCAGATCCGCATCAAAAAAGCCGGATACCAAGCTGACAAGCGACGGCTGCGAGATGAGGCCAGCAGACAAGCAGGTGGGAAGCGTGAACGAATGCGCATCCGTGAAAAAAGCTTTTCCGCGATCCATGAGATGCAGTTTCGCATACGGTGCATCGAGCGGCGCTTGGTAATAGCTCTCGCCGAGGATGTAAAAAATATGGCTCGGCTGCGCCATTTTCGGGCCTTTTGCCTGACGGACAAACGCCGCCAGCGGATTCTCTTCCTCCCGCCACCGCGCTTCGGGTACAACGGCCTCCATGGCGGAGCGCGCCTGTGCGTCCGTGTGCGTCAGGAGTTCTTTCGGCGGCATCCGGTAAACCCATTCCAAGCGCACGAAGTCATCCCATGTCGCCTTGGCGAAAAAGATGTCCTCTTTCACCACGGGCGGGATCTCGTCCCATTCCGGCTTGTCCTGATGCTTCAATGTCCCACCGAACCGCATAAAATAGAAAAAAACGATTGCAAGGATGAAGATTGCCGCGTTAGCTGCATAACAGACGGCGGCCGGGGCATCCAAGAGCGCTTGCGGATATGCGATGGATGGCAACCGGAGCAAGGCCTGCATCATCGCACACACCAGCCACATCACAGGCACATAAGAAAGCAGCACCCATGCACCGTGATTCTGGTGAAAGAAAATATCCAGGAAGTTCCGCTTGTCCGCATTTTTCCCGAGAAGCAGCGTCTGGTTGAACACATCATGGAAATGATAGTAAAAAATCATCCGCCCGACGAACGCCGTGTACAAGACGAACGCATACGTCATGCCCCCGGCGAGCCGCACCGTGTCGCCGATGGCGAAATACGCCGGGAAAAACGCGCCCGGTAGGCTCACGAACACCATGGAAAAGAGGAACACGTACGCATGCCAGTCCATGCCCCACCAGAAGCCGTAGCGGAAGCAATGATACCACTTGCGCCAATGCCCGGCGGGGCTTTTCTCCGGCCCGTACGCCTCGATGAAGATCAGGCGAAACACGGCAGACAAGAGCGGCGCGAACAGCAGGAGTTTCCCGTCCTGCTGCAGCCCTACAAAAAACAGCGAAAACAACGTACCGCCTCACAATCTATCTTTCATCGGACCTCGCGTCCCCGCCGGACGCAGACGACCATCCGCACGCGATCCAGGCGTACGCGAGGCCGCAGATCATCCAGAACATCTTCATCGTGATCGACCGGTCCCACGTGAACTCCGTCAACCCGTGCAGCATGATCGCGTTGAACGCGAGGAACAGCACGACGTGCACGAGCTCCCGAGTCCGCCACCAGCGGAGCATCGCCTGCCCGGAAAACACGAGCCAAAGCGCGACGAACGCCAGCGCCCCGAGCGCACCGCACTCCGCGAGCATTTCCAAGACATTGTTGTGCGCGTGCGCGAGGCCGGGCTCTTTCGCCTCCGGGAGGATGTAGTGCTCCTGATACGCTTTCTTGAAGCTGCCGAAGCCCACGCCCGTCAGCGGATGATCCTCCCACATGTGCACGGTGCTCGTCCAGACGCGCAAGCGCTCCTGATACGAATGCTCCCCCTGCATGTCCACGATCGTCTGTGCGCGCGTCCCCACGGCCGGCGATGCTGTAAAAAGCACGCTGATGGCCACGAGCGCGACAGCGAAGCCGGCCACGATCCGCCATTTGCTCTTCACGCACGGATACGCCCCTACAAAACAGAGCGGCAACGCGAGCACCCAGACCGTACGCGTGCCATTGAGCAAAAGTCCTGCGAGGGAAAGAGCGAATACCGCCGCCGCCAGCCGACGCCCACGCACAGAGTTCCCGCGCAAGAGGTACATCAAGAGCAGCGGCAGTCCTGTGAGGAGCGCCGTCCCGTACGCCATGTAGAACATGCCGCCGCCGAAACGGCCGAACGTCCAGCCCTCCCGGGCGCTCAAGAACAGCACGTAGACATCGTTGAGCGCGAGCGACAGTGCAAGGAGCGCCGCCATCCGCCAGACCTGCCGCCGCTCCCGCACGAAGACGAGCACGGCGAAAAACTCCGCCGGCCAGAACATGTAATGATTCACCGCGCGCCGCAGCCCAGCCGCGAGATCCATCGCACCGACGAGCGACACGAGCGTCACCGCCATGAGTACGAGGAACGACGCGATCACCGGCCGCCCGACGACATCCATGAATCCCGGCAGCGATGGCCGCTGCCGCACGCACCGGTGCAGCGCCGCCGCAATCGCGAGCCCCAAGAAAATATTCGACGCCGCCATCGACAAGCACGACACGAGCGCAAACCCGCACAAATAGAAATAGCCGCGCCGCTCGATATCACGGACTGCAGAAAACGTCATCCCATCTTTTCCCCTTTGATCTCATCCCGCAAGTTCCACCTGCACCCGCTCCCCGCAGAACGCGATACCGTACTGCCGTACCGCCGCGGCCGCGTGGGTTGATCGTCCGGTCCTCCGTCTCCGTCATCTTCAGCAGCCACGGCGCGCAATTGTCGCCGCATTGCGACGCATGGAAGGCCTTTTCGGGCATCATGCGGATCAGCATCAGCGTCTTCACGCCGCCCGAAAGCCGTTCGGGCGGAATCTTCCCGAACACGGGACTGTCGATCACGCCGCTCGCGAGCACCGTCGAATCATCCACGTCGCGGATCATCTCCATGTTGAACGGATCGACGATCCACGCATCCTCGTACACGTTCTTGAAATACACCGCCGTGCTGCAAATCGCTTCCGGCATATCGCCGTAAAAACATGGAGCATCGATATCGCCTCTCTCTGCTGATGGTAGTGAGATTCCGGCGCAGATCAAATTGATACTTCAAACGCCTGCTGGAAAGCATCACACGCTGAACGCCATGCATCCGACCACTTCCCTCAATCGTTGTCTCTCTCCATCAGAAATTCACCTTTTTCCAGAGCCAATTGCGCAATCTTTTACCGTCCCCCAAATAACGAACGTTCATTTCCACTGTGTTCAAATGCATCCGGTATATCCATACATTAAACAATCGTTCCGACAAAAATCCGAACACGCGTTTTTGATATCCATCCCTCTCCTTGTAATCTATGCGCTTTTCCAAAGCAAACAAGACGGGAAACAGCCACGCGCAATACGAATCAAACAACGGCTTGCGCATACAGAACATATTGAACGCATACATGGAATGCTGCTCCATGACGGCATCAAACGCAGGGATGTCATCCGGAGAGATTTTCTGCAAAATCTCCCGCACAAGATCCATGTCTGTTACGATATGTTTCTCTGCATACTGCTCGAAAACCGTCTGGTTCTTTCCCAACGAAACCTTCTTCGGAAGAATGACATCGTATTTTTTCATGGCCGCTTCTATTCCTGTCTTTCGAATCAGGGGAAACGCCCCCCCTGGGAGGACATTCGTTACAAAATAACGTCGATAATGGCAGAGGCCGATGATATCGCACAAAAGATTCTTCCATGCCCAGTACAATCCTGTGAGTTCACAAAAGTAAGGATTCCACGATGAAATATGATCGCCCGTATCATCGCCAAGGCAAGGGATGTCTCTCCCGCATTTCCCGCAAAGCAGCGGAACATATATCGGATCTTTTGGAACCTCAAACTGCTTGTGCATCGCAATCAAGATTTTTATATCCATACTTCTCTCATTCCCCCGCGCACGCGCTTTCATGTAATCTCCGTATCCATGCTTCCAGAGAATATCGTTCCCTGCCATCAAAGGAAGTGGCCGGCTTCTGCAAAAAATCAAGCAGCTGTCGATGCTGCCCCCCCGTATTGGACAAATCATCTTCCAGAACAAACACATTCCCCGAGCGGCAAAAATCGTAGCGGCAAACTTCCTCGCTCGTCGTGATGAGCTTCTTGCGAAAGAACAGCGCTTCATACGGCCGTTGCGTGATGCCTGTCTGCCCGTCGGAAACGAGTTCGAGGATGGCCCGGCACGATTTGATGTGCTCGACGGCCTCCGCATACGGCATATAATCACACGTCTGCGCCCGTTGCGCCTTTGTATAGCGCTTCCCGTGCCGCTTGCGGACGAGATGGAGATCGCACGGGATGCCGGAGGATTCGAACATTTCGCGGATGGCGGCCAGCCGCTCGATCCGGTCTCCCTTTTCTTCGCCGAGGAAGAAAACGCCCTGCTCCTTCGGAAATTTCATCGTCGCATACGCGGAAAAATCATACGGCGAAAAAATGTAGAAGTACGGCTGGAAATCGATGTGATACGTCGCGGCAACCTTGCGGTCGCACGTGCAGAAATAAATCGGGAGGTCGTGGTATCTGCGCGGGTCACGCCGGCTGCCGGGTTCGACGGCATGATCGTAGAAAACGACGAGCTTGCACCTGGGATTCCGTTCCAGAATGAACTCGAAAATATCACGTCCCCGGATTTCGTCAATCAAAATCACGAGTTCGTACGAGCGGATGTCCTCGCTCCAATCACCATACCAATGCTGCGGGCGCAACTTGTCCGTCACCTGCAGCCGTGCAGGCATATGGAACGATGCATTCATCCATCGTTTCGCGCCATGCGGCAATCCTTCCTGATAAATGCGCGCCGCCGTCACATCGGGATAATTCGCAAGCCATGACTGTGCCGGCCAGACGGGCCAGCCGAGGATCAACGTGCGAGGAAATTTCTTCGTCATAAATTCTCCACTTATCAAACGCGCGCCCAGAACCTTCCCCACGCCATCCGCAAGAGCTGGCGCCGCAGGGAGCGGTGCTTCCTTCGTGCGTCGAACTGCGGCATCGGGGCGTCCGAAAAGGCGGTTTTTTCGAGGCAGCGGTAATATTCGTCATTGAATCCTGCGTGCCGGTCGTATTCCCACGGCTTGTAGCCGCCCGCGTAGTGCAGGATGCCGATATCCTGCATCGCCGCGATGGCTTCCCGCCGGTACGCGCTGCGGCGCAGGACTTTCCAGAACATATCGTAGACGGGCGGGATGACGTTCCACCGCATCGGGAGTACTTTCCAATCATCACGGAAGACGAGATTGAGCGCGTCCTGATCGTGATGGCGGAACTGGCGCTGGCGGACGAGCTCCGCGATCTTCCGTCCATATTCGTTCTCCCGCCACTGGCCGAGATTCAGCAGCAGCAGTCCGGAATTGAAATAGGCCTCTCCGTCCCGCACTCCCAGAGATGCTTCCTTCTCGTTCCAGCTTTTTCCCGATGCCATGATGCCGAAGTCTTTGACGGCGCCCACGGGATGCCCGTCAAGATTCATTTTCCAGAGCTTCTCGATATCATCATGCGCCAAGATGTCACAATCAAGGTAAAGGAGACGCTGCACCGTTCTGGGAAGGAGTTCCGCTGCCTGGAGGCGCGCATACGCCGTCCGGCTGAGCTGGCCGCTCGTGTAGAGGCCTGCGAGCTTTTCGGGAGAGAGCGGGATGACGTTGACGGCGGCGCCGTGCCGCTCGATGGAGGCACGGACGCGGCTCTCGGTATCGGCGGGCAGCTGGTCGGCGAGCAGGTAAAAGCGGATGCGTTCCGGATGCGCCGCGTGGAGGAGGATGGACACCATGGCGACCGTCGCATGCTGCGCGTACCGAACGTCGGCCGCCATGGCGATGTTGATGTGTTCCACGCCGTCACCTCATGAGCGCGCGGACGTGCGCCTCGACGGCTTCGTCCACGGTGTCGAGCAGCGCGTACCGCTTGCGGTAGAGGTTGCGTTTCTGCGATTTCACGTCTTCGATGGCTTTGCGCGGCTCGGCGAGCGGGAGCTCGTCAAAGCGGTAGTCGTCCGTGTGCCAGCCGCCCGCCTCGAGCCAGAAGTCGCTGAACGACGTCTTCAGCTTGCGGTCGCGTCGCACGTGGTTCTGCGCATAGTAGCCCGCGTTCGTGACGGCGTAGATGTGCCGGATGCCGAGCGTGCGGACGAAGGCCTGCAGGAGATACAGGATGAGGTTTTTCGTGCGAAAGCCGAAGCACGCTTTCGTCATCCGCTTGATGACGTCGCGCGCATCGTCCATGTTCGGCCCCTGCATCGCGCCGATATAGCACGACCATTCCCCCGCGCGGTCTTTGTCCAACCAGAACATGATCTGGTAGAGCGAGGCGTCGCCCTGCCGGAGCCAGATGCTCAGGAGGCCTTCCTTCCGCTGGCCGGGATGGAACGAGAGGTAGCACTGCGTGTCCGCGCCCGCGAGCTCCTGCTGCCAAAGCAGCTGCTCTTTTTTCTGGTAAAGGCCGACCGCGACGTCTGGCCGCAACGCCTCGAGCAGGAACTGCATGTGATGCTCCACGAGGCGCACGCGCTCATCAAACGTGGAATCCTTGTAGAAGAACGCGCGTGTCGGCTGTTCGTAGACAAACGGGTAGCTGTCCGCGATCCGGCGGAGTTCCGGCGCAGAGGAAAAGAACGTGTCAAGCTTCACCAGCTTCTTGTGGTGCAACATGCCACGAACCAAGAAGACAATCAGACGATGCGCTTCGCGCCACACACGAATCCGATAAATCTGATTACCAATCATCCAAAGACTTTGCATGAATGTAAGATGCTCCTTCCATCAAGCTTCCGACGTTTCCTGCATCATGCGCTCAAGATTCATTAGTTTCAAGTATTTCGTCATTACATAGATTGCTGCCGTCACGGACATCACAAACCCGAAAAAACCATCGAGGAATCCCAGACGCAGGAAATAATCACGCAAAAAGGCAAAGGCCGCATGAATGACGACGGTACTGCACGATGCACGTTTTCCATTTTCGAAAGCTTCTTTCGCCGCCAAAGACGTATAATGGTTGAATTTCGTGAAATATTGTGCCCACGTCTCATACGTCCGATGTTGAAGCATCCCTTTCAGACGATGGATGGGCAAAGACGTCTCTGGACGTTCATGCACGCGTCCGATCCACCGCACAGCGGTTCGCGGAAACAGGCGGCAACAGGCATCTGGTTTGTGTGCGCCATGAAACATGGCATGCCCAAAAACAGTATTTTGTCGAAGCACATCATATGCCGCCAGATCTTGCGCTTGTATCGCTGTGCAAATCGAAGCGCACGTCTCTTCTGTCAGACGTTCATCAGCGTCAAGATAAAACACCCAGTCCGCCGTTGTCTGCGTCAGCGCGAAATTGCGCTGGCCAGCAAAACCGTCATCGCCAAATGCATGCTCGACAACGCATGCACCATGCGCTGCAGCAATTTCTCGTGTCCGATCCGTACTGCCGGAATCAACGATAAGGATCTCGTCTGCAAACGATGCACTCATGATGCAGTCTGCGACGTTCTTTTCTTCATTTTTTGTCAGGATGATGACGGCCATTCTCGTTTTGTTCATGACCTCCCTCTGCCTCCCTGCAAAATTTTCTTCTTGTTATTCTACCTTATTCTCCTCCACAGAGCAACCATTTCCACATTCCCGCTTGCATTTCAAAATACTTCTCATTATACTGAGAGCTATCTGTAAATGTAAATTTTTCGTAAACTTTTTCGAGGTGTTCTTTCGTGACAAAACAGAAAATCATCGGCCTTGCGCTCTGCAACGTGCTCGGCATCGCGCTGTTCCTGAGCTGGGACTTGCCGCCGCTGCATGGCTTCTGGTACGTGCCGGACTGCGACATCTTCTTCCTGTTCAACCACTGGATCACGACGAGCGAAGCCTTCTGTTATTTCGTGGCTTTCACGAACCTGCGGCCGTTCGATGCCGTGGCGTTCCTTTTCATGCTCGGGATTTTCTGCTATCATTACCGCCGGCAGGACGCGAACGGCCGACGCTGGATGATCGCGATGGGGCTCACGATGGTCGTGGCCATCATCATTGAGAAGCAATTCGACATGGCGATGAATTTCCATCGACCAAGCCCGACAAAGTATTTTCTCGACGCAGGCGTGCCCGTGGTGAAAGTCTCGGAACTGACGGGCTGGCCTGCAAAAGACTACGCGGGCGCGAGCTTCCCCGGTGACCACGGCATGATGCTCTTGATCTTTACGTGCTTCATGCTGCGCTATTTCGGGAAAAAGACATTCTTCGCCTGCCTCGCCGTCTTTGTTGCGTTCTCGCTGCCGCGCATGATGAGCGGCGCGCACTGGATGACGGACGTCGTCGTGGGCGCAGGGTCGATTGCCTGCGTCGTGCTGAGCTGGATGCTGCTGACGCCGATGAGTGATTGGATTATCGGTTGGTTTATGAAGCACATGCCTTGGGGAAAGTTGGGACGTACCTTCGCAGCAAACAATCACAAAAATTGAGCAGCCCTACCTTCGACACACCCACCACCGCTTCGCGGTCCCCCTCCCTCGGTGAGGGAGGCAAGCATTTACGTTTCTCCCGTCAGCAGAAAAGATTCAAAGACGTAATTCCCGTATTTCATGCCCAAGGGTGTGAGATGGACGGACTCCTCGGTTTCTTCGAGGAGTCCTTTTTGCTGCATGGAGGCGATGGCGTCAGCATACACGGACGCCAGTGAAACGCCGAATTTCTGCGCAAAGGCAGCCTTGTCGATACCCGTCGCCGTGCGCAGGGCGAGGAAGGCGAATTCTTCCATCTGGATGGCGCGCGTCGCTGGTTCTTCCTGTGTACGCGGCGACCGTCCCTGCTCGATGGCGTTGATGTAGGCCGCGATGTCTTTCGTGTTCTCGTAGCGGATGCCGTCCAGATACGAATGCGCGGCCGCGCCGAGGCCGAGGTACGGACGATCCTGCCAGTAGCCGAGGTTGTGGCGGCTTTCGTGGCCGGGCTTGGCAAAGTTCGAGATTTCGTAGCGTGTGTAGCCGTGTGCGGGGAGCGCCGTCGTCATGAGGTCGTACATAGCTTCCGTCGTCTCGTCATCTGGGAGATCGAGCTTGCCCATTTCGTGCTGCCGCCAAAATGCCGTACCTTCTTCGAGCTGTAGGCCGTAGATGCTGATATGGTCAGGCGCGAGCGCCAGAGCTTCGTCGATGTCAGACTGGAGCATCGCGAGCGTCTCGCCTGGCAGGCCGTAGATGAGGTCGAGGCTGATGTTTTCAAAGCCTGCCGCACGTGCTTCGCGGATGGCGGCGCGCGCATCCGCAGCTGTGTGGATGCGACCGATGCGATGAAGCAAAGCGTCGTGGAACGTCTGAACGCCGAAGGAGAGGCGGTTCACACCATGGCGCTTCATCAAAGCGAGCTTGGGTTCGTCGATGGTGCCGGGGTTGCATTCTATTGTAAATTCGATTGGTTGCGTCCGGCTTGTGCTCCCAACTACTCCCCCTGCCGCAAGCGGCCCTCCCCCCTCAAAGAGGGGGGCTTTTCGTGCGTGCTGCTCATCCGCATGCGGCAAAAACATGGCTTCGATATTCTCCAACAATCGTTCCAGCAGTTCGCATGGCAGGACGCTCGGCGTGCCGCCGCCGATGTAGATGGTGGCGGGCTGTCCCCATTTTGCGACATACTTCGCGCCTTCCAAGCGAATCTCTTGGACGAGCGTATCCACATACGCTTCTTCATAGCGTTCTTTCCCCGCATACGACGGGAAGTCGCAGTAAAAACATTTCTGCTTGCAAAAAGGGACGTGGATATACACGCCCCATGCTCTCTCGTTCATACCAACCAATTCAATCAATCTTGAGTATCGCCATAAATGCTTCCTGCGGCACTTCGACGCTGCCGACGGCTTTCATGCGCTTCTTGCCTTCCTTCTGCTTTTCGAGCAGCTTGCGCTTGCGGCTGATGTCGCCGCCGTAGCATTTCGCGAGGACGTCTTTGCGACGGGCGCGGACGTTTTCGCGCGCGATGACTTTCGAGCCAATCGCGGCCTGGATCGGGATTTCGAACATCTGCTGCGGGATGATCTCCTTGAGCTTCGCCGCGAGCTGGCGCCCGCGCTGCGCGGCACGATCCCGATGCACGATGGTCGACAGCGCATCGACGGGGTCGCCATTCAAGAGGATATCGACCTTGACAAGCTTCGATTCCTTGTAGTCCGCAAGCTCGTAGTCGAGCGAGGCATAGCCGCGCGTCGCCGATTTCAGGCGGTCGAAGTAGTCAAAGATGATTTCGTTCAGCGGGATGTGATAGACGATCATGACGCGGTTCGTGTCGAGGTAGTCCATGCTCTGGTACTCGCCGCGCTTGTCCTGCGAAATCTCCATGACGGCGCCGACGTAATCGTTCGGCACGATGACCGTCGCCTTGACATACGGCTCCTCCATGTGCTCGATCTCCGTCGCGGGCGGAAGCTCAGCCGGGTTGCTGACTTTCAGCATCGTGCCGTCCGTCTTGTAGACATGGTAAATAACGGTCGGTGCCGTCGTGATGAGTTTCAAATGATACTCGCGCTCGAGGCGTTCCTGCACGACATCCATGTGAAGGAGGCCGAGGAAGCCGCAGCGAAAACCGAAGCCGAGCGCAACGGACGTCTCGGGCTCGAAGACGAGCGCGGCGTCATTGAGCTGGAGCTTTTCGAGCGCGTCTTTGAGGTTGTCGTAGTCCGGGCTTTCGACAGGATACAGGCCGCAGTAGACCATCGGATTGACGCCGCGATAGCCTGGCAGGGGCTCGGCCGCGCCGCGTTCGGCCGTCGTGATCGTGTCGCCGACGCGCACGTCGCGCACGTCTTTGAGCGCGCCCGCAACAAAACCGACTTCGCCGCAATCGAGCTCGCCGACATCGACGGGCTGCGGTCGGAAGCAGCCGACGTCCGTGACTTCGAACACCTTGCCCGTCGCCATCATCTTGAGCTTCATGCCCTTCTTGATATGGCCCTGCTTCACGCGGATATGCGCGATGACGCCTTTATAAGAATCAAAATACGAGTCAAAGATCAGCGCCTGCAGCGGCGCGTCTTCCTCGCCTTCCGGCGCCGGCACGTAGTCGACGATCGCGTCAAGGATCTCGTCAATGCCCTGGCCTGTCTTCGCCGAGCACTCGATGGCGTTCGACGTGTCGAGGCCGATGACGTCTTCGATTTCTTTTTTGACGCGCTCAGGGTCGGCGCTCGGCAGGTCGATCTTGTTGATGACGGGGATGATTTCGAGGTCATTTTCGAGCGCCATGTAGACATTGGCGAGCGTCTGCGCCTCGACGCCCTGCGCTGCATCGACGACGAGCAGCGCGCCTTCGCACGCCGCAAGGCTGCGCGAGACTTCGTATGTGAAATCGACGTGGCCCGGCGTGTCGATGAGGTTCAGCTCGTATTCCTCGCCGTTCTTGCCCTTGTAATTCAGCCGCACGGTCTGCGACTTGATCGTGATGCCGCGCTCGCGCTCGATGTCCATGTTGTCGAGCACCTGCGCCTCCATCTCGCGCTTTGAGAGCGTCCCCGTGCTCTCGATGAGCCGGTCGGCAATCGTCGACTTGCCGTGGTCGATGTGCGCGATAATGGAGAAATTGCGAATATTCTTGTTCTGCATATCGTGTCCTTTCGGGAAATGTTACTCGTTACTGTCATCCGTCGGCGCATCGAGCACGTAGATGCTCTCATCGCCGCAGATGTTGCGGATGCGGAGCCGGAGCGGCCGCTCCGTCGACTGGATCGTGCCGTCCCAGAGTTCGTCTGTCTTGACGCCGCCACGGATGACAAAGCCCGCCTTGTCGATGCGGAGGTCGCTCGCGCTGTGCCAGACGGCCGTGCGCTCACTGCTCTCACAGTCCAGCGAAAGCGCCTCGATCGTCTCCAGCCCTTCCTCTGAAATCTCGATGGGCTGGAACGGCCGCTTGTCCGTGGCATTCGCGAAGCCCTTCTGATTGTACGCGCTGATCTTCTGCTCGACGCGGTCGCTGAGGAAATGGTCGATGTGGACGGTATAAAGGAGCTCGCCCGCGCCGTGCGTGACATGCACAGCCGCATCGTCTTCGAGCACCGTTCCATCGAGCACGGGCTTCAGATCGCAAAGCTCAATCTCGACGAGCGTGCTCTTGTCGTCGCGAATGAATTTGCGGATGGCCTTCTCGTCCTCCATGTCAATGTAGTAGACGCGCACCTTCTTGACGCTCGCGGGCAGTGACGGGATGCCGAGACGCAGGATGCGGTTCATGAGCGCCGTCGTCAGGCATTTCGTCGTGCTGTCCATGAGATTCGGCACATAGACAGGAACCATGCCATCCTTGCTGTCCGTCACGACGCCTTCCCAAAATTCATCGACATCATCTTCATTTTTGAGGCCGGGAATGAGCTCTTTGATCTTGTCCATCGTTTGCACGGGATTGCGATAAAGTTGCACGCCATCTTTCACTTCATAGACATAGAAACCTGCCTTGGCCGCCGCAAGGCGGTCGCGTGCGGTCTGGACGCTGTTGAGGCCGACATCCACATGGAGGAACGGCCGCCCAAGCCGATGCGCCACCGCCGCCGTCACACCGCTGCCGCCAAAGAAATCGGCAACAAGCATGCCTTCGTCGGATGACGCCTTGATGATGCGCTCGAGCAGAGCTTCGGGCTTCTGTGTGGCATAATCAATTTCTTTTCGTTCTTTTGCCATAGGATTTACAAGCGGAATATCCATCCATGTATCATCCAATGCTTTATCTGTTTGATCGTAATAGATCAAATTTCCATTTTCATCGCGTGCCTGAACAGCTTTTTTTTGCTCTGCATCCCAAACGCGCGCTGTCTGCTTCCGTTGATTTTTTACAGGAACGCGCAACTTGTGGAAACATTTTTCATCTCCCATCGAGTAAAAAAGTATCATGTCATGATTAGAATGGAACCCAGAGGATTTTCCCGCAAATTTTGCATAATGCCACACAATGTCATTGACGAAATTGTCTTCACCAAAAATCTCATCCATCAGCACTTTGACATAATGCCCGATATGCCAGTCCAGATGCACATAGATGCTCGCCCGCTCGCTCATGATGCTTTTGATGGCCGTGAGGTTTTCGTACATCCAGTTCAGATATTTCTCTTTGTCCCAGACGTCGCCATACATCTTTTCCTCGAACGCCTTGAGCTCGTCGCTCGTGACTTCTTGACCTGCGGTCTTGAGTTTTTCAGCCACGCGCGGGCGCACGTAGACTTGCTTCGCATAATCCGCCCCGCTCGCGAACGGCGGATCAATATACACGAGATCGACCTTCCTGCCCTGTTCGCGCAGCCATGCGCAGGCCGAGACGCATTCGCCGCGCACGATCGTGCCGTCTGCGCCATCGCCGACTTGCTCTTGCTCCTCGACTTCATAGAGCGGCATGCCGCGCCGCAGGTCGTCGGAGAGCTGCTCGCTGCCATGGTAGAGCAACGTGCGGCGGAAATTATTCAGGATGGCCTGCCCCTCTGTCGGGTCAGGATAAAAGGGAATATAGCGGAGTGCCATTTATGCTTCCTCCTCGGGTGTCGCAAAGAATCTCTCGATGACCTGGCGCGTGCGCAGGCGCCGCTTTTCATCTGAGAGGCCATCTTCGAGATAGAGATAGTCAAAATTCGGATTCTGTTCTTTGAACAGCGTCTCCATGAACGCGCGCCGCCGCTGAAACGCGGGGTCGTTTGCATAGAGCCTGCCCTTTGTCTCGACAATGAGCACGCGGTCGATGGCATTCCCCGTGCGATGCAGCACGAGGAAGTCAGGCGTGTAGAGGCCGATGTCGTTCCAACCGCGCTGGCCGATCTTTTCATAGCAACGGATACGCAACTCCGTGAAACGACGATCGCCATTGTAATAGCATGCAAGATGGCGCTGCTCCATAAAATCTTCCGGCAAGAGCTCGGCGAGGAACGTGCGCTCGAACGCGCTGTCCGTGCGATATGGCAGATAGTGAAACGAGCGGTCTTTGCCAACATAGCCGCCATATTGCCGCCTCAGTTCTTCGGCCATGACGGGATTGAGCTCTTGGAGCGCTTCGATCGTCGTACGCGCCTTTTCCGGCATCTGCACGCCATGCGCATCTTCTGCAAGAATTTTCTCGACGTCCGCTTCGGACGGGTAAAAACGGCCGATCTGCGACTGCGGTACGATCTCTTCGTCGAAATGGTCGCCCATGACGAGCAGCTGTGCTTCCATCGGGATGATTTCTTCGCGCACGACATCATGCCAGTCTTCCACAAAGGCAACGCGGATGTTCGAGCGGACGCGGGACTGGTCGATGTCGTTCCGATAGCAGCGCATGCCGCCGAAGCACGGGATGCTGCGCGTGATTTCCGCAAAGATAGCGTGCAGTGCCGTTTCGTAGTCCAACAGGCGCGTGCGCGGCAGCGTGCCAAAGCTTTCTTTGGCAATCTGATGGACCCAGAGCTGGAAATTCGCCGGGCGCGGCGCGTCATCGCCATATGCGACATGGCGATGCTCGAGCACATGGCCTGCGAGGTCCTGCGTCGTGACTTCGTCTTCGCGATAGGAATCGGCGAGGATGGCATGCACGCGAAGCGCTTTTGCAATGTCTTTTTGTTTTTGCGCGATCTCAGTCGTGTACTCGATGCGCATCTGCCGGTAGTGCACGGGCGGCAGGGCGAGTCGCTGCGTGCGGTCATAGCGGCGCACGGTCTGCTGCGGATCTTTCGTGCCCTGCTGGAATTCCTGCACTGTCATGTGCTGCTGCTTCTGGAGCTGTGCGGCCAGCGTCTTTTCGTTGTCGGCACAGAGGTAGATGAGCGCCGTCTCAGGTTCGCCTTTCGTGACTTGGCGCAGGCAGCGGCACGAGGTCTGGAGCACCTTGTTCGTCGGGCAGGCATTCTTCTGCGAGAGGATGACGCCCGTGAGGCTGCGGCAGTCCCAGCCTTCCTTGCCGATGCCCGCGAGCAGGATGATGCGCTTTTTTGAGACAGCGGTGTCGAGCGAATCAAATGCAAGCTGCGCACCCTCTGGCATGGGGTATTCCTTGTTGCCGCGATGAAATTTCAAGATCGTCTCCGCAGGATCCATGCCGTGCTCCGCAACGATGGCAGCCACGTCACTATAGAGTCCTTCGAGCGCAGCGATGTTCGCGCAAAAGATGGCAAGCTTTGCCACTGTCCCATCTGCATAGCGCGTCTCACCATACGTCTTGAGAAATTCGCGGACGCCGCGATTCACAATTTCTACGCTTTCCATGCCCGGTGCTGCCTTGTGCACTGTCGGGCGCTTGAGGAAGTTGCCGATGCCATCGACGAGGCTGTAGTAGTAGACGATGCTCGGGATGTCATCGTAGGCGATGGCCAGGCCGTCCGAAAGTGCGAGCTTTTCTTTTTTCTGCAGGTATGGCGTGCCGGAAAAGCCAATGACATTCGTGACGCCGCGCCCCGTCTCGACCCACTGGTTTACGACCTGGCGCAGCTTGATGTCGTCATCGGCCGCATGATGCGCCTCGTCGATGAAGATGGCGAGATGCGGCAGCTTGCCGATGCGATTGCGGAGCTCGTTCGCCTGGCGGTCGAGGCGGTCTTCCTCCGATTCCCCGAACAGGGAGAGCGGCATGGACGCGTCGATCTTCACGCGGTCGAGGATGACTTTTTCCGCATTCGTGACAGCGATGAGGCCGAGGCTGTCCGGCTGGTCGGCGTAGCGTGCAATCTTCTGCACGTTCGGATTGCGCGTCTTGTTCGAGCGCTTCTGCGCGCTCTGCGCGTCGAGGACTTCAAAATGCACGAGGCGCTTCACCTGCGTCGCAGCAGGTTCCGGCAAGACCCAGCTCGGATCGAACTCGCGGATCGTGCGTAGGCTCGGCACGACGGATGATTTCAACCCCGACGGCGCGAGCACGATGAAGTTGTGCGCGAAGTGCGGATTCTCCGGCTCCATCATCGCGTAGTAGAGATCGAGATAGATGAATGCCGCCATGAGGAACGTCTTGCCCGCGCCCATCGGCAGGCTGAACAGATACTCGGGGTACGTCTTTTCGCCGAAGATCCGGCGGAATGTCGCTGCTGCGTCGATGGGCTTGCCCTGTTCGATGGCCTCGGCAAGCTGTGGCGCTGCCAGGCGGCCTTTTTCGTCTTTTGCCAGGCTGTATTCGTAGAGCGCGCGGAAAGCCGGCGACGTGTGCAGAAGCTCGTACGACGTGTGCGCCATTGGACGTGTCTCGAAATCCTCGACGCGCAGCGTGTTGAAGAAGCCGCGGCAGAAGAGCTCGGCGAGCGGGAGCGCCTCGCCCTCGATTTTCAAGAAGAGGTACATGCGGATGGCGCCGATCTGCGCATCGCGCAGTTTGCCGCGCTGCTCGATGTAATCGATGATGCCGCGCACTGTGCAGCGCTCCGACGCATACCACGCATCGCATTTCCTCTCGATCATCTCGTAAAACATCCGCGCGTCCCCTTTTCGTTCATGATGCTTCATTATACCATCAGAGAGAATGACGTCGCAACGTTCTTTGCGCCTGCAAGCGAAAAAATAGTTGCTTTTTCCAGACATCCATGCTAGAATGCAAAGGTAACGAAATTATCAAGGGGGTGAATTACTTGCCGAACATCAAAGCATCGATCCTGAGTGTGAAATCTGACGCAAAGCGCCATGCAAAGAACGCCGCTGAGAAATCCCGTGTCCGCACGGCTTCCCGTCGCGTCCTCGATGCGGTTGAGGCTGGAAACGCTGATGAAGCGAAGTCCCTCCTGAACCTCGCTTGCAAGACGATCGACCAGGCTGCTGCGAACCATGTGTATCACAAGAACTGCGCAGCTCGCAAAAAGTCTCGTCTGGCCCGCAA
Organism: Selenomonadaceae bacterium; assembly: GCA_034186105.1. Lineage (GTDB taxonomy): Bacteria > Bacillota > Negativicutes > Selenomonadales > Selenomonadaceae > Selenomonas_C. The sequence goes on along the minus strand of JAXGCE010000011.1, from coordinate 2,968 downwards.
GGTCAACGCACTTGCAAAATAATCTCGCGTGAGATTGCATAAGAAAGCCCCGCTTCCGTTTCGGTGGAAGCGGGGCTTTTTTATGCGATTTTGTGCTGTACGCGGCGCAGACGCAGGTGCAAGCACACGGCGCCGACGAGGACGCCGCCGATGAGGCTGACCCAGTAGCCATAGGGGCCGAGGTCGCCCGCGTGTGCGGCGACGTAGCCGAGCGGCAGGCCGATGATCCAGTACGAGAGGATGGCGAGGTAGAATGTCACGCGCACATCCTTGTAGCCCCTGAGCGCGCCTTGGAGCGGCGCGTTGACGCTGTCGGCAAACTGGAGGAACACGGCGTAGAGCAGGAAGCCGACGAGCAGATCGTACACGTCGGGGCTCGTCGTGAAGAGGCTCGCAATCGGCCCGCGCATCATCAGGAAAAGCAGCGCGAGGCTGCCCTCGAACGCAAACGTCAGCACGCGGCCAAGGCGGATGTACGCCGCCGCATCATCGAGGCGCTTTGCCCCGACCTCGTAGCCGACGAGAATCGTCAGCGCCATGCTGACGGAAAGCGGGATCATGTAGATGACCGTCGTGAAGCTCATGGCCGCCTGATGCGCCGCGACGACAGCCGTCCCATAAGCCGTCATGAAAAGCGCAACCGCACCGAAAATGCTCTGCTCGCAGAAGAACGTCGCGCCAATCGGGATGCCGATGCCGAGCTGCTTCCGCCACTCCGCGAAATCGAGGCGCGGCAGCACGGAAAACAGATGGTAGCTGCGGAATGGCTCAATGCGCGAGACCGCCGCGACATTCAACAGCAGATTGCCGAGGAACGCAAACGCCGAGCCGATGCCCGCGCCGACGCCGCCAAACGCCGGCACGCCGAACGCGCCATACATGAAGACATAGTTGAAGAAGATATTGAACGGCACGGTCAGAATCGTGATGAACATCGTGAGCCGCGTCTGGCCATGCGCGTCAATGAAGTTGCGCAGCACGCCCGCGAGGAAGATCGGCGGCAGGCCGAACGCGATGGCGACGAGATAGCCGCGCGCGATCTCTTCGACGCGCGGTTCGAGCGCAAGCGCCGAGAGCACGACGGGCGTCGCAAGGGCGCCGAACACGAGCAGCACGGCCGTCAGCGCCAGCGCCCAGTAAAAGCCCTGCCGCGTGATCGGCGCGATCTTTTCTTTCTTTCCCGCGCCATAGAGCTGCGACAGCACGGGCGTCAGTCCCGAGATGATGCCAAGGAACATGCCAAAGAATGGCATGAAGAGGTTTGACCCGACGGCGACGCCCGCGAGGTCCTGTTCGCTGAGATGGCCGGCCATGACGGTGTCAAAGAAGCCCGTTGCCGTGAGTGATATTTGCGTGATAAAAATAGGGAGCAGCACGGCAAAGAACTGCTTCCCTTTTTTCGCATATGCGTTTTTCTGCTGCATCAGACACCTTCGTCTTTCTTGAGGCAGCAATTCTTGTACTTCTTGCCGCTGCCGCAGGGGCACGGATCGTTGCGGCCGACTTTCGGGCGACGCTTTTGCGCCTCGGCAAACGAAACGATCTTGCCACGCGCCTCGGCCTCGTGGCTCATGAGGCGCGCTGGCGTGTTGCCCTTGAGCGGCCAGAGGTGGCTCGTGTTGTTGAAGTCAATGAGGAGCGGCAACAGCGCTTTCGCCTTATCCTCGTTGTCAAAGAAGCCGAGCTCTTCGAGGTAGTCCGATGCTTTCTGCATCGTCTGGCCATTCTGGAGCATGATGTAGACTTCGCCGACGACATCAGCCGCTTTCAGCACGTCGAGGCCATGCGACTGCATAAGGTACTGCGCGAATGCCTGATAGGCAGGCGTCGCGTCGATGTAGTTATCATCGCCCGCGTCGTAGACCTGGCTGTAGGTGAGCGGCGCAAAGTCGAGGTTGCTGCGGCGGAGCTGCTCGTTTTCGAGCGCTTCTTCGTCGATCAGCGTGTAGTATTTGACGCCATGCGGCAGCGCGACGAGCGTCTTTTTCCAGCACGAAGCATTCAGCAGGATGCCGACGAGGTCGAGGAACGAGACCTGCTCGCGCTGCGCGGGCTCGAGGTACTCGCTGACTTTGGCATAGAGCTGGTCAAAATTCAGATAGCCATAGTAGAACAGCAGGCCGGCCGTCAGGCGCGTGACCTCCGTGTTGAGATCGACGAGGCTGCGGTACGTGCCGGAATCGATGGACTTCCATTTCTGCTGGATCTCGTCCGGCATCGCCCAGACGAGCTTACCGTCGTCATCCGTGCCGCAGGCGAGCAGGCCGAGACCGCGCAGGTAGTCAAGACGCAGATCGTCGTCGCGCAGTTCCGTCGAGCGACCGCCATGCTCCATGAGGTGTGAGAACGTCTCGTACTCCTCGTCGATGACCGTCGGGAACCAGCGCTCGGAAAACGCGAGGATCGCGGGCACGAGCTTTTCAGCGAGCTCGGATTTCTTCAGCGAGCTCGCGCCCTGCACGTTGAGGTTGTAGCGGATGTCGTCGAGCTCGCTCTTCGTCATGGCATCGAGCGCCGCCGCGAGCGACGTCTCCTCAGGGATGCGGCGGCGGTACAGCTGCTTCTTGCGGGCAGCTTCATCCTCGGCGAGAAGTTCATCCAGCTGCTCGGCTACCGTTTTGTGGTCTGGGATGTTTTTATCTGGCATTCTTGGGAAATTTCCTTTCATTATTTTTTATCGCACCCGCGGAAGAAAAGCCGCACTGTGCGTTATGCCCTGCAAGGGACTCCCCCTGCCACTTCGTGGCCCTCCCCCCCTCTGGGAGGATACATTTTCAGAATCGCGAACCCTAGAAAATTCAACGATTCGTGGTTCTCTTTTTTTTGCCGTCCCCCCACCGCTGTCCGCGATGCGGGGACGTTTCTTGCGTTAAAGTTGCGTGAATTTTCAAGAAAGAGCTTGACAAATCTCCAAAATTTTGGGCGCTACGCGCCTCTTAGAAGTGGAAAGCGTTTTTTCAACAATCAC
>JAXGCE010000010.1:0-16034 GCA_034186105.1 Selenomonadaceae bacterium | reverse complement strand
CAAGCAGGAAATCAGCGAGGATGCACTCAGACGGTGAGAACCCCTCCTTCGCCTGCAGTTGTTCGACGAGATTCTTCATACACTCACGCTTTCATGCGCGGCACGACCAGGTGGCCGTGCTCGATCTCCCTGCGATGGCAGTGCGGGCACTCGTTCTCGATGATACCCGTATAGCCGCAGACAGGATCGCGGTCGACGGGATGGTTGATGGAGAAATAGCCCATGTCGGCGTCGTGCATCGCGCGCACGACAGCCTCGAACGCCTTGACGTTCTTCGTCGGGTCGCCATCCATTTCGATGTAAGCGATATGACCGGCGTTTTCGAGTGCGTGATACGGCGCCTCGATGCGGATCTTGTCAATGGCCTTGATGGGATAATAGACCGGCACATGGCTGCTGTTCGTCATGTACGGGCGATCCGTGACACCCTTGATCTTGCCGTAGACTTTCTGGTTCGCGCGCTGGAACTGGCCGGCCGTGCTCTCGGCCGGCGTGCCGAATGTCGACCAGTTCATATGCTCTTTCTGCGTGTAATCGTCCGTGCGCTCGCGCAGATGACCGACGATTTCGAGGCCGAGCTTCTGCGCTTCGGCGCTCTCGCCATGATGATGGCCCGTCAGCGCGACGAGGCACTCGGCAAGGCCGCAGAAGCCGATGGAGTACGACGCATGTTTCAGGACGTCCTTGATGCTGTCCGTCGGCTTGAGCTTGTCGCTGTCCATCCAGACGCCCTGCCCCATGAGGAACGGATAATTGTAGACATGCTTCTGCTCGATGACGTGCAGACGCGCGAGCAGGTAGTCGTGCGAGATGTCGATGTATTTATCGAAGAGCTCATAGAATTTCTTGATGTCGCCCTTCGCTTCGAGTGCGAGCTTCGGCAGGTTGATCGTCGTAAACGCGAAGTTGCCGCGGCTGCCGGATTCCTCTGGGCCGTTGATGTTGCTCATGACGCGCGTGCGGCAGCCCATCGTCGCGACGTAGCTGTTGTAGTCGCCCTCTTTGTAATACTGGAGGTTGTACGGCGCGTCGAGGTTCACGAAATTCGGGAACAGGCGCTTCGCGCTCGTCTTGCATGCCTGCAGGAACAGGTCATAGTTCGGGTCGCCCGGGTTGTAGTTGACGCCGGCCTTGAGCTGGAAGACGGAAATCGGGAAGATGGCCGTCTCGCCGTTGCCGAGGCCCGCCCAGATGGCATTGAGCGTCTCGCGCGTCGCGAGGCGGCCTTCCGGCGACGTATCCATGCCGTAGTTGATGGACGAGAACGGCACCTGTGCGCCCGCGCGGCTGTGCAGCGTGTTGAAATTGTGAATGAGCGCCTCCATGGCCTGATGCGTCTCTTCCTCGACGTCAGCGCAGGCGAGGCGGTAGATGGCGGCCGCATCGACATAGGCGTCGCGCGTCGGCTTTTCATGCTGCTCCAGCAGCTTTGTCAGTGCATCGCCGATGGCCTGGATGCCCTGCTTGGCACGCTCGGTTTCCATGCTCTCGGCATAGCGGCAGGCGGCGAAATCCATGAGCGCCTTGAAATCCGTCTTGAATGGCTGCTCCGTGAGGAATTCATCGGCCTCGAAGCGATAGATCAGCGCCTTGCGTGCCTCGTCAACAACGGCCTTGCGGAACGATTTTGCAACGCCTTCTGCCATCGCATAGTCGAAGCAGTTGATGGACTGCCCGCCGAACATATCGTTCTGGTTGCTCTGGATGGCGATGCAAGCGAGCGACGCATAGGCGCGGATGCTGTTCGGCTCGCGCAGAAAGCCGTGGCCCGTCGAAAAGCCGCCGTGGAAGAGCTTCAGCAAATCAATCTGGCAGCAATTGAACGTAATCAGCGAGAAATCCTTGTCGTGGATGTGGATGTAGTTCTCGCGGTCGGCTTTCGCAAAGCGGTCTTCGAGCACGTAGTTGTCGACGAAGTGCTTCGCGCCCTCGGCGCCGAGCTTCAGCATGATGCCCATCGAGGCATCCGTGTTGATGTTCGCGTTGTCGCGCTTGAGGTCGGAGTCCTCGGCCGGCGCAAAGAAGATGTCCTGATACGTCTCCATCAGGTGCTGCTGCGCCTTGCGGCGCTCCGTGTGGCGCTGGCGGTACGTGATGTAGCGCTTCGCGATGTCGTAGAAGTCATACTTCATGAGTTCCTTCTCGACCATGTCCTGGATCTCTTCGACCGTGACATTGTCGCGGTCTTGGAAATCCCACTCAACTTGGCTCGTGACCTCGTCGATGTCTTTCGCCGTCATCTGCTCGTCGCCGTCGCTGTTCGCGCCCGCGATGGCATGATAGATCTTCTCCCGATTGTAGGGCACCGTGAATCCCGTGCGTTTCGTTACCGTCTTCAGCATGGACTGCCGCAGCTCCCAGATGTAGGAGCCGCTCTCCCTCCTTGTATCTATATGTTGTGGTTTGTATTTTGCCTGACAGGAATATATTGTAGCAGATGGCGACCGCGCGTGCAATATCAAATTGACGAACGTTCTCGTTTCATGTAAAATATTCTCCAGAAAAACAATGCTCCATTTATTAGTAGAAACGAAAATTTTTTCAACGACAAAAGGACGATTCTTTCATGCAACTTTCCACAGCGCAGCAGGACACGCTGATTCGGCAGCTCGTATATGCCGCGACCTATTTCCTATGCCTCATCGCATTCTACATCAACATCGGGCAGGACATGGGTGCCGGATATTTCTTGCCAATCCTCGTGCCGATGATTGCTGTGCTCATGCTCATGCAGCACGCAACAGCGCTGCCGCTCTTCACGAAAACGGGGCTCGTACATCTCTTCGCCGGACTCGGATGGACGACAGCGTTTCCGCTGCTCTATACGTGGACGTATCAAAGCGTCTGGTATCAGTCTCTCATCTGCTTTGATGCCGTCATCGGCACGGCGATCTGGGTATTCCTCACGGGGCTCACGGGCGTGCTTGCGAAAGCGCCGGGGAGAAAGGTCTGGGCCGCGCTGCTCGCCGTGCTCGACTTCCTGTTCCTCGCCGTGCCGTTCATCCAGTACGCCTACTACTGCATCGTCTGGCACTGCCTGTCACCGGCGTCGCTCATGGCGCTCTATCTCACGAACTGGCGCGAGAGCATCGACTTTATCGAATCAAATGTCGGCGTTCTCCCCGCCTGCATCATCATCGCTGGCTTTGTGCTGTTCCTCGCGCTTGCAGCGCGCGTGAACTACGCATTCTTGAAAGCCATGACGCCGACGCGCACGGACACGCGCTTTGGATCGTCGCTGCTGCTGACGCTACTCGGCGCGGCCGCATTGCTGTACTATCTGCCGATCTCTTCGTTTGGCGAACTCGTCATGGACGTCACGACGTACGTCGAGCAGACGCAGTCGTATGGCAACGGCCACGATGAACGCTATGACTCGCTCGACATCGACGGCGCACAAGCACTCTCCACGCGTGCGCCCGGCACGGTCATCGTCGTCATCGGCGAATCGGCCTCACGCGACTACATGCACGCATTCACGCCGGACTTCCCGTATCCCGACACGCCATGGCTTGACAGCCAGCTCAATAGTCCTGATTTCAATGTCTTTACGAATGCCTATTCGTCATGGTCACAGACCGTCCCCGTCCTGCAACGCGCACTGACGGAGCAAAGCCAATACAACGACAAGGAGTTCTTTGACTCGACCTCGATCCTCGACGTCGCGAAGAAGTCCGGCTACACGACATACTGGTTCAGCAATCAGGGTCGCTATGGCCAGTACGACAGCGCCATCACGCTCGTCGCGAAGACGGCCGACCGCGCGGAATGGACGGACGACTCTTATAATTTCTCCGACAAATACGACGACACGCTGCTCTGGTACCTCACACAGGTCGATCCGACCGCGAACAACTTCATCGTGCTGCACATCATGGGCAGCCACATCTACTACAACAACCGCTATCCGACGGAGTTCAACCAGTGGCATGGCGACAGCGAAGTCACGTCGCCAGAGTCGTACGCGAACAGCATCCACTTCACGGACTACATCCTGTCTCAGATTTTCGACTACGCACAAAAGAACATGAACCTGCGTGCCATGGTCTACTTCTCCGACCACGGCGAAAACCTCGAGATCTCGCACAACCCAGACGTCTTCTCGTATGACATGGTGCGCATCCCGATGTTCATCTACTTGTCGCCTGAGTACCAGCAGGCGTTGCCAGGCCGCACACGCGCTATCCGCTACCACCGCAGCCGCTATTTCACAAACGACATGCTCTACGATACGATCAGTGGCCTCCTCAATGCCCCGTCGTCGCGCTACATCGAGGGACAGGATCTCACGAGCCCGAACTATGCCTTCACGCGCGCGACGCTAACGACGATGCTCGGCCAGCAGACACTGACAGGTGATCCAAAAGGCAGCGCCGAAGAAGGTTTCTGATCCCTTGCACCCTTGCAATTTACGGAGGGTTTCCCCATGAAAGACGAACTTCTCACATCCTTTGCCGCAGCCTATGACCTGCTGCCGACTGCGATCTGTTTCTTCCGCGCCGATGGCTCGGAAGAACTGATCTTCGCGAACCGTGCCGCACTCGCGCTCTATCAGTGCGAAGATCGCGTGACGTTCCACAAGCACACGGGCGGCCATTTCCGCGGTCTCATGCTCGAGGACGACTACCGTCCACTCGAGTCCTTCACACGTCAAGGCTCTGGTCGCGAGCACTATCTAACGTTCCAATATCGCTCGCATGCGCAACACGTTCTGCGCGCTGAAGGCTATGTGCAGGCTATCGTACACCCAGATTATGGTGCATTCTACTGCGTCACACTCTCGGATGCCAGTCAGAGGAATGATTCGCTCGAGAGTGATCAAGTCACACGTCTCATGGGGATGCACGCATTCTTCCGCCGCGTCGCACAGGAAGCGAAGTTCCGCGTCGCTGACGGGACGTTCTGCGACTACTGCCCCGTCTATTTCAACATCACAAATTTCCGCCTCTACAACACGACGCACGGCATCCAGCGCGGCGACGCCTGTTTGCGCCATGTCGCGAAAGTCCTGCGCTCCGCGTTCCCCGGCATGCTGCTCGCGCACCTCGCGGCTGACAACTTCGCCGTCTTCGCCGATGCCCATGACGCGCAGGAACGCATCGAATACGCGAGCCAGCAAGTCGCTCTCTTTGTCAACAACCCGAACATCGAGCTCAAGGCCGGCATTCGCATCTTCGAGAGCGATGCCGACGCCTCGAACACCACACGCGCTTTCGACGAGGCAAAGCTCGCCTGCGAAACGATCAAGCGCGACGCGACGCGCATCTACGCCGTCTACAGCCCTGAAATGGGCCGCCAGCTCACGATGAAGAGTTACGTCCGTGCGCATTTTGACGAGGCGCTCGACAAAGGATACATCAAGGTCTACTACCAGCCCGTCATTCGCACGCTGACCGGCAAGCTCTGCAGCTTTGAAGCGCTCGCGCGCTGGGAGTCGCCGACGCATGGCCGCCTGTCGCCAGCTGACTTCATTCCCGCGCTCGAAGAAGCGCGCCTGATCCACCGTCTCGATGCCTATGTCGTCGAGCAGGTCGCGAAGCGCCACCGCCAACTCGCCGAGAACGACCAGCTCACGTTGCCCGTCTCGTTCAACCTCTCGCGTCTTGATTTCGCGCTCATGGACTGCCCAGCCGTCGTCGAGGACATCGTGCGCCGCTACAGCCTGCCGCGCAGCCTGTTCCACGTCGAGGTCACGGAGAACGCGCTCGTCGACAACTCCGGCATCATCCAAGATGGCGTGCGCCGCTTCCGCGAGCTCGGCTATGAAGTCTGGCTCGACGATTTCGGCAGCGGCTACTCGTCACTGAACGTCCTCAAGGACTACAAATTCGACGAGCTCAAGCTCGACATGGCATTTTTGCGCACGTTCAACGAAGCGAGCTCGAAGATCATCCGCTCGAGCGTCTGCCTCGCGAAAGAGCTCGGCATGCACACGCTCGCGGAAGGCGTCGAAACGGCCGAGCAGGTTGCGTTCCTGCGCTCCATCGGCTGCGAGAAGATGCAGGGCTGGTATTTCGGCAAGCCACTCCCCTATGAAGAATGCCGCCAACAGATGCTCGAAGAAGGCTTCGTCGGCGAGACGCCGGCCGAATCATTCCTTTACGCGGCCGCCGGCCTCATCGACATCACCGTGCCGACACCAGCCGCCATCTGGATCACGACGCCCGAAAAGATCCGCGTCGTCCAGATGAATGAATCGTATGCCAAGACGCTTTCGTACCTCGGCCTCCACAGCGAAGATGAGGCGACGCGCGGCCTGGCCGCCCTGCCAGCGCCCATCCGCGAAAAGTTCCGCAGCCTCATCCAGAAAGCCATCGCCACGCGCCAAGAAGAAACGCTGACGTATGTCGACAACGGCTTCTACATGCGCATCAAGCTCCACACGATCGCGATGGTCGGCAAGACGTGCATCCATCGCGCGGAGTTCTACAACATCACGGCTGACAAGAGCGCCCGCGAAAAGGACTCGGAAGACCTCGATAAGATCCTCCGCACGATCATGCTCGCCTATGAAGGCGTCTACTATATCCAGCCGTCACGCGACCGCGGCGACACCTATGTCTCCATGACGACGTCTGGCAAAACGGGAAAGACATTCTACGGCCTCACAACGGCGCGCCACCGCTTCGCCGAGGGCTATGTCCACCCGGCGGACCGCAAACGCTACATCGAGTTCTCCCAGACGGAGAACATCTACGCTATCGCGCGGAATTCCGAGCGCTCGCTCGCCGTTTCCGGTTTCCGTATCCTGCGCTCAGACGGCAGCTATCTCTGGATGAAGTTCACATTCCTCGTGCTCGACCGGCAGGCCGGCAAGCCATACCTCCTGCTCGTGAACCGCAACGCCATGGCCGAACAGCCCGGCTTCCAAGACTTCCTGCAGCTCGTCTTTGAGAGCTCCGGCCTCGACAAGCGCCTCGCCCTCCCATCCGAGGGCAACCACCTGCTGCCAATCTGGCGCGCCTTCCTCCAGCACACGGAGCTCAACTTGTTCTGGAAAGACAAGCAGCGCCGCTTCCTCGGCGCAAGCCGCGCGTTCCTCGACTATTATGGCTTCGACTCCATCGACGCCATCCTCGGCAAGACAGACGAGGAAGTCGGCTGGCACATCGACGACAATCCATTCCATGATGACGAGAACGACGTCATCCACAAAGGGCGCATCATCAAAGGCGCGATCGGCCACTGCCTCATCGGCGGCGAACTCCACGCCATTCGCGCTTCAAAAGCACCGATTTACGAGAACGGCAAAATCGTCGGTCTCATCGGCTACTTTGAAGATGTCGATGCGGCCGCGCAGAAAGATGACCTGAAGCGCAACCTGTTCCTCACAGACCCTGCAACTGGCCTCATGGGGTATCGCGGCATGCTGATGTCCGGCCTGCAATACGTCGACAACTATCGCAAGAACGGCGAGGACTTCTCCACGCTCGTCATCGACATCCCTGCATTTGACCAGCTGCACCAGGTGCTCGGCGATGATGCGCAACAGAAGCTCCTGAAGCGCATCACGGACGTGCTGACGAGCGTCATGCCGCCATCCGCTGCCATCTCCCATATCGGCAGTTGCACGTTCTTCGTCTTCCAGAAAGACCTCAGCGACGACACGTTCCACCAGTGCATCACGCAGGCCACGGATGACATCCGCGCCATTCACGAAATCGACGGCTTCCCGTGCACGCTCTACCCGCATTACGCGACGGTACATGGTTCCGAGGCCATGAGCTTTGATGCACTCCTCGAGATCCTCATGGAGCGCCTCAAAGATGCGAAAGAGCAGAATTTTGGCCCGTCCATCTACGTCGGCAACCGCATCGCGTTCGACCGCGAGAGTTTTGACGACTTCAATGAATGCGTCGTCATCGTCGATCCCGAAACAGACGAGCTCGCGTACTGCAACAAGAAAGTGCTCGAACTCCTGCGCCTGCCGGAAGACATGCCATATCAGGGCGCGCACTGCTACGAGCTGCTCTATGGCCACACGACGCCATGCGACAACTGCCCGAAAGAGCGTCTCGTGCGCGGCCGCTTTCACACGAACCTGCATCATAACGAATACGCAGGCTGCGATCTCCTGATGCGCGGCACGCTGATTCCTTGGCGCGGCAAGAGCTACATCTTTGGGTTCGGCTTGAATCTCGGCGACTACGCAGCGCTCCAGAAAGAGCAGAACACCGTCGTGCAGCGCGAAGCCGCCGCAAGTGATGCCATCCGCGTCAGCATGCGCGACCCTGACCCGAAGTCCGGCCTGCAAAAGCTTCTGACGAGCTATGGCCGCCGCTTCGGCTGCGACCGCGTGCTGTTCTTTGAGGAAAAGCGCGACGATATCCGCCTCGCCTATCGCTGGGAAAGCCCGGCCATCGCGCCGCTCGCCGAGAATTTCGCGCCGATCCCGCGCAAGGAAGTCGCCCATTTCTACGAGCGCTTCGCGCACAAGAATACGTTCATCGTCCGCGACTTCCACGATTACTGGCGGAAACATCCGCAGGACGCTCCACATATCCCGAACCTCAACAGCGCCATCCTCGCGCGCGTGTCGCTCGATGGCGAAGCCTACGGCCTGCTCGAAGCCGTCAACGTGCCAGCAGAAAAGATGGACGACGCCGCGCAAGTCCTCGCAACGCTCTCGCGCTTCGCTGCCATCCTGCTGCGCAACCGCAACCTCATGAAGCGACTCGACCGCGCGGGCAAAGTCGACCAGATGACAGGCGTCTACAACCGCCGCGGCCTGCTCGAAGCCGTCGAGCGCCTGATCCCCGGTGTCCGCTACGCCCTCGTCTTCCTCGACGTCAACGGTCTGAAACACACGAATGACACGCTCGGTCACAAGGCGGGCGACAAACTCATCCGCGGCACGGCGGCCATCCTGCGCAGCGTCCCGTCTGCCGCGACGTTCCGCATGGGTGGCGACGAGTTCCTGCTCGTCAAGCGCATCAAGGACGAAGACGAAGTGCCCGGCCTCCTCGAAAAACTCCGCCACCACTTCCGCGATGCCGACATCAGCACAGCCATCGGTGCCACCGTCGTCCGCGCCCCCATCGATGACATCGACGCCGCCCTCGCGAAAGCAGACGAGCAGATGTACATCGACAAGAAAAAGCATTACGAGTCCCGGCACGACCGGGCATGAAAAAATCGGCTTCCGTCATTGGAAGCCGATTTTTTCATGTCGATATTCTGTTCAAAACCTTACCGCACTCAATTTTACATGCGTTTCGCGCCCCGCCTCGACCGTCACTTTCTGCACGACGCAATTCTTGACGCCGACGAGGAACAGCATGTACTCGTCCAGATGCGGTAGCAGCCCTTCGAGTTCGAGCCGCGCTTCGCGCTCGGCACGCCCTTCATCGAACGGCTTGCCGAACGGATCGAGATTCACGAGGTAATACGTCCCGACCGGCACGTCCGCGAAACGATATGCCCCGGTCGGATCCGACGGCGCATAATAGATCGGCGCGCCTGCTGGCACCTTGCCCTCACGATACCAGGCCGAGATCGCGGCGTCAGGGATCTTTCGGAAATCGACGGCCGTCGAGATCAGCCAGTTTTCCGCCGTGACCTTCGGCTTGGAATTCTTCGGTGCGCTGACATCCCAGCTCACCGTCCCCGTCCCGAGCGCTTCATCCGAGCGGATCTGCATCGCCCGCTCCGTCCCCTTCGTATGCGACGAGCCCGTGACCGTGCCCGTCGCAACAGCGGCAAAAACGTTGCCAGCGAAGCAGAGCAAGAAACTCACGAGCAGGCAAGAAAGAACTTTCTTCATCCAAGCCACCTTCCTTCACTTCACCCGCGACAAAATCGCCACCGTCGCCAAGATGCACGCACTCCCGAGCACATCCATTGCCCCGAAGCTCGCGCCGAGCAGCACGACGGACAAGATGATCGCCGTCAGCGGCTCCACGGACGCCAGCACGCCGGCCTCGCTCGGCTGGATGTACTTCGTACTATTGAGATACAGCCAGACCGCCGCGACCGTGCCGAACAGCACGAGATAGAGAAGCGCCACACACGACACAGGCTCCCAGATGCCACTCACAAGCGGCGGCTGTAGCAGCACGGCCGTCGCGATGCCGCCGATGAACATGCCCCACCCCACGATGAGCGAGGCGCGCCACGCGCGGATCATCCGCTTGGGCGCCATCGTGTAGATCGCACCCGTGATGGCCGACATGACGCCCCAGAACACCGCGAGCGGCGGGATGGACAGCGTCCCGAGGTCGCCATGCGTCACGAGGAAGAATGTGCCGAGCATCGCGAGCACGACACAGCCGATCTCGAGCCCACTCGGCAGTTTCCGATGACGCAGCGTCACATACAGCACCATCATGGCCGGCATCAGGTACTGCATGACCGTCGCCGCCGCCGCATTTCCATAGCGGATGCTCGCGAAATACGAATACGAGACGGCCATCATGCCGAAGATGCCGAAGAACACGAGCTCGATGAAATTCCTGCGATCCTTCCAGACGCGGAAAATTTCGCCATGATGCCCCACCGCATCAATCAGCAGCAAGATGAGGCCGCCGCAGATCAGGCGCACCGTCACGATCCATTCCGTCGTGAACGCGGCGTCCTGCAACAGATACTGTCCGGCCACGCCGGAGCCGCCCCAGAACACGCCACCCGTCACGGCACACGCAATGCCGTTCTGCCGATCCGTCATCCTGCTACCACCTCGATTTGCTTATTCCTTCTCTGCTTTCTTCAACATTTCGACAATCGGGTCGAGCTCGTCATTCATCACGAACTCGATCTCGCCCTTGTCGACGGCCGCCGCGAGATCGGGATCGATCGGCAGCTCTACGTACGTCTCGATGCCATACTTCTTCGCGATGTCCTCCGCATGGCTCTTGCCAAAGATATGATGCACCTTGCCGCAGTCCGGGCACTTGAAATAGCTCATGTTCTCGACGAGCGCGAGCACCGGTACCTGCATGAGGTTCGCCATCGTGATCGATTTCTCCACGATCATCGCGACCTGCTCCTGCGGCGACGCCACGACGATGATGCCATCGATCGGCAGAGACTGGAACACCGTCAGAGGCACGTCGCCCGTTCCCGGCGGCATGTCGACGAACATGTACTCGACTTCGCCCCAGACAACGGACGACCAGAACTGCGTCACCGTGTTGCTGATGATCGGGCCGCGCCAGACGACCGGGTCCGTCGTCTTCTCGAGCAAGAGGTTCATGCTCATGACTTCGACGCCCGTGCGGCTGATGACCGGATAGAGATGCTCCGCATCGCCCGTCGCATGCTCCTTGAGGCCGAACGCCTTCGGAATGGACGGCCCCGTGATGTCCGCATCGAGGATGGCCGTCTGATACCCGGCCTGCCGCGCCTTTACAGCCATCAGTGCCGTCACCATGCTCTTGCCGACGCCGCCCTTGCCGCTCACGACGGCATAGACCTTCCCCACCTTCGACTGCTCATTCAGCGGCGCCTTGAGATCCTGCGGCGCCTGCCGCGACCCGCATGCTTCCCCGCACGCCGAGCAGTCATGGTTGCAAGTTTCTTCGCTCATGATATAAAAAACCTCCTGCTATTGCAAATTTACACATGTACCTAGTATAGCAGAAAACTCGGAGAAATGGCAGATACTATGCAAAAGAATAGCGCGTTTCCCTTCCTTTCCCCATGCGATGCAGCTTTCCTTCTTGCACCATTTCCCGCAGATAGCGTGCAGCTGTCGCACTGCTCACCTGCAGCGCAGCCTCTACATCTTTCCGTGTAATTTCTGATTGCTTTTCCCGCAGGGAAAGGATGCCCATTATCATTCGCGAGGAACGCTTTCTGCCACGATGAGATGCTTCTACTTTCTTCTCATCCTTCTTCTCATTTTTCCTTATCATCTTTGGCAAGATGATCTTGAAGGCATTCTGCGTTACAAGCAACTCCGGCTTGGAAGCACTTTTTCGATATGCATTTTTGATTTTCAGCAGCCCCGTGCCATAAGCTTCAATAAGATCCAGACGGTAAAATATATCTGCCAGCTTTCTATTCCGGCAGACGGACAAGCCGAGCAAGACATCCTCTTTCTGCACGCCAGGCAGGAGGCCGCCAATCGAAACGAATTCCATCCGGTCGCTATAGATGCTGATCAACGTGCTCGCACTGTATGAATAATCCCGATGCACGATGCAGTTGAGCAGCGCTTCGCGAATCGCATCATCCGGATATGATTTTTCATCTTGCCGATAAAGTCCATGAAACATCGCTGCAACGGGATTGTTCAGCTGCAAGAACGTATAGCAGTCTTCCAGCTGCTTCAAGAGCGGACCTTCAAACTCACGACGGTCTTTGAACTCGGCCTGGTCCTTCCCTTGAAAGACAGCAGCTTTGATCGTGAATGGGCACTGATCCGACAGCAGAAGCGCAAGATTCGTAAAGGAATGATCTTGGCGCACCACTCCCAACGTCTTCATCTGCTGTGTTCCAAACTTCAACTGATGCGCCTGAAAGATTTCCTTTGTCTTCTGAAATGTCAAATCTTGTTCGAGCGAAGTATTATCCTCAAAGACATCCCCGTCCGTCTGCTTGATCATCCGGCGAATCTGCTCCGCTGAAGCCTGCACCGATGCGCTTCCCTGCCTCACATAGACGCCAGAGGGCTTCAAGCCGTTCTTGATGAGATAATATGGCTTGTTCGTCCCTTCCAATACAACAATGTGGACGATCTTCTTCTCCTCAAGCTCTTCTGCCCGGATGCTGACAAACATCATGACGTCTGGATGAATCGAATCACGCAGCATGCTGCTGCATCGAAGCATCGTATCGTCCTGATTCTCAACGCCAATCACATGCCCATCGTCCTCTACGCCAATGTAGATGTTTCCACCATCTGTATTAGCAAAGGCAATCACCTCTTTCTTTACATCATCTGTCAACTTGCTTTTATATTCTGTCACTTCATCTTCCAAAGAAAGCATTTCGTCACCGCCTCTCTTATCATCAGTATAATGATTCGAATCATTTTCGTCAAACCCATTCTACCAAAAAGAGACTCCTCCCATAAGAGAAGTCCCTTTATATAGGTAATCTGCAATCTCAAAGTCCAAATGTATCCTTCATTTGATCCCATCCCGATTTATTCGCATTCTTTTGCAACAAATATTTGAAAGACGGATGCATCTTGATGTCGCTTGCTGCATCCATAATATCGATTTTCTTATAGTTCTCCCAATGCATCCCATTTGCTCTCTGTTGATTCATACTGACAGTATAGGCCGGAATTGTTTCCTCATTCCCCGTGCTCTTATCTGTAGTTTTCATATATACTGTCGCGGTCACATTGGAAATATTGATTCCTGGCTTGATTTGATAAAGCGCAGCAATCTCTTTCTTGATTGCATAATTAAACTCCGCCAGTGTTCTATCAACCGTCAAGCCTCTAGCTCCTTGAAACGCAATCGTAACATTCGCGCTTCCAGCTCCATCCGAATCGACCTTCACCTGGCCTAACTTCAACCCCGAAGTGTTGCCCTCTTCATTAAAATTCTTCTCTACAGTATTCTTGATATTCTCTTCCGGCGTTCCGTTCATCGGCAAATCTATGATTGGCAACTCTCTTTTTTCGCGTTCTTCCTTGCTTTGTGCCTTTTTATCTCTGGTTTGCTGTTGCACATTTTCAGTATCAGCAACCTGTGTCGTCCGTTGTGCTGGTGCAAAAATTGCAGCAATTGATCCAAAAAGAAAAATCAAGCCCAAAAAGCCATAAGCCAATTTGAACAACAATCCAGCAGAAGCCCTCGTCCTGCGACGACGATAATTCGACTTCATAGAATCATTCGAATATAGCGGATACCCATCACCATCTTTGAAACTCTCATCATATAATTGGTAAAGATCCCAAATTGTTCCGATAAAAAAGCCGCCAAACGTAATGAGATACAAAAATGCAGTATACTTCTTTCCGACATATAAGCGATGCAAACCGGAAATTCCCAAAAATCCGATTGCTGCAAAAACCATGGCAAGAGTCCGGCTCTTGGAAGAAACATAATATTTTTTCTGTGTCCGTTCCTCTTGCGACTTACCTGGCGCCGGAGCTCCACAATGCGGACAAAATGCAGCATGATCGTCCATCTGTTTTCCACACTTTTGGCAATACACCGCCCACACGCCCTTTCTTACACGATAATCCATCAGCTTTAATCTATCTTCTATGATAGCACAGCTGCCCCCCCGTGCAAGACATTAGAACTGTTAGCTTTAAACAAAAAAGCGAAACCCAATCTAGCTGAATTGAGTTCCGCTCATACATCTTCAAATTTCACGGCATCAGACGGCTTTCTTTTCTCTTACCAGCGACCAAAGAATCGATGCGTTATTTCTTGCATACTGCAACAGTTGCGAAATTTCTTCTTTCGAAAAACCTAACATTTCTTCCACATACAGGACGGGAAGCGATGTGTCGAGCGTATCAAATCCGCCATGCCACGGGCGTTCGAAATGAAGCGGGAGGATTTCGAGGCCGTCTTCATTTTCTCGAGGATCGCAATACGTCAACGAAACATTGTCGATTTCCGAATAAAAATGACGCATGACTGCACCACCTTTCAGCACGCTTTATCCCTCCATGCCGATCTGGCAGCTTTTCATCACTTCGAGCGCCGCGGCGTGTTTTTCTGGCGTGACGCCGACGCAGCAGGCGGGGTCGACGGTGATGGGGAGTTCGGGCATGGCGGCTTTGAGCAGGAGCGCATTCGAGATGACGCAGATATCCGTGCAGAGACCGACGAGCTCGATGCTCGCAATCTCGCCAGTCACATAGCGCTGATGGAGCTCATGCGCAAGCATGACGCTGCCGAATGTCGGCTTTTCATAGACCTTCGAGCCGCGCTGCTGCTGGAGCTTCGCAAGCGCCGGGACGAGCTCCCAGCCCTTCGTGCCTTTGATGCAGTGCGGCACGGGCAGCTTCTTCCCTTCCTGCGTTTCGAGATAGTTCTCAGGATGCGTATCCTTCGTATAGATGACATCGCCATCAAACGTGCGGACTTTCTCGAGCAGCGCCGGCAGCATGGCCTGCGCCTCTTTCGTGCCGAGCGAACCGTCGACAAAATCATTCTGCACATCGATGACAAGCAAGATCTTCTTTGCCATAAGCCTTCTCCTTTACGCCGGAATATCGACATTCGCGCCGCGGTATTTGTTGTCGGCGTCGGATTCTTTCATGTCCTGCTGATAGGGGTTTGTTTCATTATAATAGCGAATCTGCGTCGTCGTTTCGCCGCCCGAGATGTACGTGCGGCCGCACTCGGGGCAGACGGCCGTCTTGAGGCGCACGCTGGCGCGGACGACTTCGCCATTGTTGTCTTTTGCTTTCTGGTAAGCATTCGAGACGTGCTCCTGCTCGTGGCTCATGACGACGGAAGCCGCGTTGCCCGGATCGATATGGCCAGCCGCCTTGAACGAAACCATCTCATCGGAGCCGTCCTGATACTTGCGGCGCTTGCAGGTCTCACATTCCTCCGGCGTCGACTTATGCCCGCTCGCCTTGGCCCGCCGTTCCTCCGGCGTGAGGTCTTTGTCGTCTTTCAGGCGGACATCGTTCGTCGCGCTGTTCTTGCTGGTGTCGTCCTCGGGCTGCAAGGGATTCGTCGCGTTGTTCGACAGAGGATTGTCATCCGTCCCCTGTGCGTTCTTCGTTCCATTCGCGCTCATGCTGCTCCAGTCATAGGGCGACACGTTCGTCCCATACGAGCCCGCCGATGAGATTCCAAAATCCATTTTGGACACCTTCCTTCCATAGAGAGACTTCTTTTCTTCTATTGTAGGGAAAATTCGGCTGTTTTTCAAGCAAAAGATAAAAAATAAGGCATCTCGCAGCTTGTTTTTGCGAGGTGCCTTCGTCGGGAATTTACGATTCGTCTGAGAGTGCTCCCTACTACTCCCCCTGCCGCTGACGCGGCCCTCCCCCCTCATAGGCTTTCAGAATCTTGTCCATAACCAGTAGACACGCGGGAGATTCCCCGCATTTCTCCCTTGAAACCGGCGAATCTGCGTCAGCAGAGAGCCGTGCATGGGGTTTCCTT
>JAXGCE010000009.1:0-49775 GCA_034186105.1 Selenomonadaceae bacterium | reverse complement strand
TTGCCCGCTCTTTGGATGAGCCGTCTGAGCGCACAGAAGTGTGCGTGAATTGCTTTCGACATTCAGTTCACGCCGATTTTTCAAGGCATACGGGATGTTTTCCGTGTGCGAAGTTTGAGTAACGAAGAATCTGCAAGGAGGGATTCATTTTGCGTGCTGTATCTGTGGAAGACCTCAAACCGGGCATGATCCTCGCCCGCACGCTGGTCAATGACGACATGGTCGTCATCCTTTCCGAGAACACCCTTTTGACAAAGGCGCACATCACGCGCCTGACGTTTTTGAATATCCCCGTCGTCTACGTCAAGGATGAATACGAGCTCAGCAAGAACTACCAGACGGTCGCTGCCATCTTCAACCGTGGCAACGCGTTCGTCAAGGATTACAAGACCGTCGTAACGACGGCGCGCCAGATCATCGACACCGTGCGCGAGACGGGCGAAGTGCCCGTCTCTGAGACCGATGGCGTCGTGACGAAACAAATCGCACCGCTTTCCCGCAGCAGCGGCGTCATCGACTACCTGTTCGAGCTCAACCATCTCGCGGCCGATGTCTACAACCACAGTCTGCGCGTCTCCATCCTCGCCGGCGTCATCGCGAAATGGATGAAGTTTGATTCTGAAAAAGCAAGAGACCTCATGCTTGCCGGCTTCCTGCACGATATCGGCAAGACGAAGTTCGACCAGCGCCTGCTTGACAAAAATGTCGAAAACCTGCAGGGCGAAGACTATGAGCACTACATCCAGCACACGGTCGATGGCCAGCACATCCTTGCGGCGCAGGACGATCTTTCCGAGGGTGTGAAACTCGCAGCGATGCAGCATCACGAGCGCATGGACGGGTCTGGATTCCCGTTTGGCAGCTCTGGCAAAGACATCCACGAGTACGCGCGCATCATCGCCGTTGCCGACATCTACGACAACATCACGACAGAGCGCGAAGGCTACGTCAAGCGCACGCCGTTCTCCGCCATCGAATACATCACAAAGGAAATGTACGCAGCACTCGATCCCGCCGTCTGCGTCCCCGTGCTCACACGCATCAAGGACGCATTCCTCGGCTCGCGTGTCGTGCTGTCCGATGGCTCGAAAGGCATGATCGCCGCGTTCCCGAATGACTTCCAAGCGAAACCGATCATCGAGATCGCAAAGGACAATGTCGTAAACCTCAATGAACGGCCGGATCTGAAGATTACGGAATATAATCCGAAATAACAAAAATGGAACGTGAAAAAGCCTCCCTTTCGGGAGGCTTTTTCACGCCCAGAATCTTACAGCGTCTTCAGCAGTTCCTGCACCTTTGCGAGGTATTCGCCACGCTGGCAGGTGAGCACTTCGCCTGTCTTGCGGACTTTGATCTCGATCGTGTCGCTCTCGACGGCTTTCGGTCCGACGGTGACGCGGAGGGGGTAGCCGATGAGGTCGCAGTCTTTGAACTTGACACCGGCACGTTCCTTGCGGTCGTCGAGCAGCGTATCGAGGCCAGCCTCGCGGCACTCTTTGTAGATTTCTTCGCCATAGGCGAGCTGGTCGTCTTTCTTGGCGTTGACGACAGCGACGACGACTTCATACGGCGCGATGGCGCGCGGCCAGACGATGCCGTCCTTGTCGCTCCCCTGCTCGATGGCAGCGGCCATCGTGCGGCCGACGCCGATGCCATAGCAGCCCATCCAGAGCGGCTGCTCCTTGCCCTGCTCGTCGAGGAACGTCGCGCCCATGGACGCGCTGTACTTCGTGCCGAGCGCGAAGACCTGGCCGGCCTCGATGCCGCGCGTCATCTTCATCGGTGCTCCGCAGTGCGGGCATGGATCGCCCTCCTTGACCATGCGGAAGTCATCGATGACGACGGCATCCTTGTCAAAGTCGCGCTCTGGATTGACGTTTTTATAGTGGACGTCTTTCTCGTTCGCGCCCGTGACGCCGTTCTTCACGTTCATGACGCTCGCGTCGACGAAGACATGCGTGCCCTTCTGGATACCGATCGGCCCCATGAAGCCCGGGCAGCCGCCCGCTGCCGTGATAGCCGCTTCTTCTGCCATGCGCAGTTCGAGCACGCCTTCGAGATGGTTCAGTACCTTGACTTCGTTAACGTCATGGTCGCCGCGGATGAAGACGAGCACGAGCTCGTCCGTGTCCGTCTGGTAAGCCACGGCCTTGATCGTCTTATCGGCCGGGATCTGGAGGAAGTCGCAAAGGCTCTCGATCGTGTTCGTGCCCGGCGTCGAGACTTTCTCGAGTGGCTGGGCTTCTTCAGCTGCCGTCTCGACGGGCTTCAGCTCTGCTTTCTCGTCGCTCGCGGCATAGTCGCACTGCGTGCAGTACGCGATGTTCGACTCGCCGGCATCGGCGAGCACGGTGAATTCATGCGAACGGCCGCCGCCGATGGCGCCGACATCGGCCTCGACAGCGCGGAACGTCAGGCCCATGCGGCGATAGATGTTGCTGTAGGCGTCGTACATCTTCTGATACGACAGATTCATGCCGGGGATGTCCTTGTCGAACGAGTAGAGATCTTTCATGATGAATTCGCGGCTGCGCATGAGGCCGAAGCGCGGACGGCGCTCGTCGCGGAATTTCGACTGGATCTGGTAGAGCATCAGCGGCAGCTGCTTGTAGCTGTGCAGCTCGTCGCGCACGAGGTCGGTGATCATTTCCTCATGCGTCGGCCCAAGGCAGAATTCGCGACCATGGCGATCCTTGATGCGCATCATTTCCGCACCATATGCCGACCAGCGACCGCTTTCCTGCCAGAGCTCGCCCGGCTGGAGGATCGGCATCATGACTTCCTGGCCGCCTGCCGCGTCCATTTCCTCACGGATGATCTGCTCGATCTTGCGGATGACGCGCCAGCCGAGCGGCAGGAACGTATACATGCCGCCCGCGACCTTGCGGATCATGCCCGCACGGTACATGAGCTGGTGGCTGACGATCTCGGCTTCCGCCGGCGTATTTCTCAGGGTTGGTGCATAAAGGTTCGATGCTCTCATTTCGCTTTTCGTTCCTCCAAAATTTGATCAATTTCTTTAAATAGTTCGCTGACGAGTTCGCTCTCGGGCACTTTGCGGATGATCTCGCCCTTGCGGAAGACAAGGCCTTCGCCCTTGCCGCCCGCGATGCCGACATCGGCGCCGCGCGCTTCGCCCGGGCCATTGACGACACAGCCCATGACGGCGACTTCGATGGGCTCCGTGATGGTCGCGAGCTTCTTTTCGACTTCGGCCGCGATGGCGGGCAGGTCGATGCTCGTGCGACCACACGTCGGGCAGGCGACGAGCGTCGGACCGTATTCCTTGAGGCCGAGCGACTTCAGGATCTCATTTGCGACGCGCACCTCGACGACGGGATCGCCCGTCAGCGAGATGCGGATCGTGTCACCGATGCCCTCGGCGAGCAGCGCGCCGATGCCGACGGCCGACTTGATGACGCCGGAGTTCGCCGTGCCAGCTTCCGTGATGCCGAGGTGCAGTGGATAGTCGACTTTCTCGCTCATGAGGCGATACGCTGCCAGCGTCAGCGGCACGTCGTGGGCTTTCAGCGAAATCTTCATATCGTAGAAGCCCTGCGCCTCGAGGATGCGGACATGTTGCAGTGCGGACTCGACAAGTGCTTCCGCTGTCACACCGCCGTATTTCGCGAGCAGCTTCTTGTCGAGCGAGCCCGCGTTGACGCCGATGCGGATCGGGATGCCGGCCGCTTTCGCCGCATCGACGACCTTGCGGACGTTCTCCTCGCCGCCAATGTTACCGGGGTTGAGGCGCAGGCCATGAATGCCCTGCCGGATGGCTTCGAGCGCCAGATGATAGTCAAAATGGATGTCCGCGACGAGCGGCACGGGCGACTTCGGTAGGATATTGCCGAGATTGCGCGCCGCCGCCATGTCCGGCACGGCGAGGCGCACGATGTCGCATCCTGCCGCCGCAAGCGCACGGATCTGTGCGAGCGTCGCCTCCGTATCCGTCGTCTTCGTATTCGTCATGGACTGCACGGAGATCGGTGCGCCGCCGCCGATGGCGACAGGGCCGATGTGGATCTGCCGTGTCTTTTTTCGTTCAAACGTCATGTCGTTCAGCCTCCAAAGAACACGCGCACGATGTCATTCTTCGTCGCGAAGATCATGAGCATCAGCAGGAGCGCGATGCCGACGCGCTGTGCGTAGTATGTCATCTTCGGACTCATCGGCCGCCCCATGATAGCTTCGAGGCAGAGGCCTGCAAAATGGCCGCCATCGAGCGCCGGAATCGGGAACAGGTTGATGATGCCGAGATTCAGGCTCAGAAATGCCGTGAAGTTCAGGAGCGGCACGATGCCCATCTCCGCGACTTCGCCTGCCATCTGCGCGACGCCGATCGGCCCAGCGAGGTCGGCACCCGAGAGCTTCAAGATGATCTTGTAGAGCTCGTAGAGCATCATGTAGATGATGGAGCCCGTCTTCTGCACGGCGAGCTGCGCACTCTCGACGATGCCGGGATAGCGCAGGTCGACGGAGCTCATGACGCCGATCATCGCGCGGTTTGCCTGCTTGTCATAGGCCGGCGTGACTGCGCGATCGAACGTCTCGCCGCTGCGTTCGAGCGTCAGCGTGATCGGCGTGTCGGGTGCGGCCTCGGCGTCGGCCGCGAGCGTCTCCGTGAATTCTTTCCACGATGCGACCTCCGCGCCATTGACGGCCAGCACGCGGTCGCCCTCTTGGAGCCCCGCGTCGGCCGCCGGCTTGCCCGTGACGATCGTGCCGAACACGGGCTCGGAGCTCGGCGTACCGACGCCCGCGAAGAAGAAGATGCCGAAGAACAAGAAGATCGGCAGGATAAAATTCATGATGGAGCCCGCAAGAATGACGACCATGCGCGCGCCGACGGACTTCTGGCAATAGCCGCGGTCGCCTGCGTCATTGTCCTCGGGGTCCATACCCGCGATGTCGTTGAAGCCGCCGAGCGGGATGGCGCGGATGGAATACACCGTCTCGCCTTTCCGCACGGAGAGCACTTTCGGGCCAAAACCGATGGCGAATTCATCGACGCGCATCCCCGTGAGCTTTGCCGTCACGAAATGGCCAAGCTCATGCACGAGCACGAGCAGGCCGAACACGAAAATCGCTGCCGCGATCGTCAAAACCATGGAGTCACTTTCCTTTCAACAGGCGCGAAGCGTAATCCCGCGCCCAACGGTCTTCCTCAAAGAGTTCTTCGAGCGTCGGCGCCAGCGTGCATTCGCGCTTCATCATCGTCTGCTCGATGATGTCATAGATATCGAGGAAATGGATGCACCCCGCGAGGAACGCGGCCACGGCGACTTCGTTCGCCGCATTGAATGTGCACGGCATCGTGCCGCCCATCTTGCCCGCTTCATAGGCAAACGCGAGACCCTTGAACGTCGCCGTGTCCGGCTGCTCGAATGTCAGGTTCTGCATCTGCCAGAAATCAAGGCGCGGGAACTCGGAAGGCTGGCGCTCGGGGTACGTCAGCGCGTACTGGATCGGCAGCTTCATGTCGGGCGCGCCGAGCTGCGCGATGACGGCGCCATCGACGAACTGCACCATGGAGTGCACAATGCTCTGCGGATGCACGACGACCTGAATCTGGTCATAGCTAACGCCATAGAGCCATTTTGCCTCGATGACTTCGAGTCCCTTGTTGACGAGCGATGCCGAGTCGACCGTGATCTTCCTGCCCATGTTCCATGTCGGATGCGCGAGCACCTCTGAGACGGTCGCGCCTTCGAGGTCAGCGCGCTGCTTGCCGCGGAACGGGCCGCCAGAGCACGTCAAAAGCAGCTTCTCGATTTTATCCAGCTGTTCGCCCTGCAAGCACTGGAAAAACGCGCAGTGCTCGCTGTCGACGGGCAGGATCTTGACACCCTGCTCTTTCGCGCGGCGCGTCACGAGCTCGCCCGCGACGACGAGCGTTTCCTTGTTTGCGAGTGCGATGTCCTTCTTCGCGTCGAGCGCTTTCATCGTCGGTTCAAGGCCGGCAAACCCCATCATCGATGTCACGACGATGTCAACGTCGTCGACGGCCGCTGCGTCAATGAACGCCTGCCGGCCGCCTACCAGCGTCGTTGTCGCAAGTTCGGATTTTCCTGCAAGACGTTCTTTCAGCCGCGCATACGCCGCTTCGTCCGCGAGCACGGCGAGCTCGGGACGGAATTCCTCGACCTGTTTCGCAAACAATTCGTCGCTGCGGTTCGCCGCGAGCACGGAGACATGGAACAGCTCGGGATGGCTGCGCACGACGTCGAGCGTCTGCGTGCCGATGGAGCCCGTCGAGCCCAAGATGGCTAAATTTTTCACGTTCCAGCCCCCTTACTGATTCGCGAGCACGAGGATCGCGAAATAATAGACGATCGGTGCCGTGAACAGCACGCTATCGAAGCGATCCCAGACACCGCCATGGCCCGGGATGATGTTTCCCGAGTCCTTGATGCCCGTCTCGCGCTTCGCGACGGACTCGACGAGGTCGCCGAGCGTCGCAAAGATCGAGAGCACGAGGCCGAGCACGGCCATCTCGGGCACGGGAAAGCCGAAGAACGCGCCGAGCCCTGCCGTCGCGGCCGTCGTGCCAACGAGCGAGCCGCCAAAGCCCTCGATCGTCTTGTTCGGGCTGATCGTCGAGCAAAGCTTGTGGCTACCGATGGCCGAGCCGACAAAGTAGGCGAACGTGTCACTCGCCCATGTGCCGATGAACATGATCCAAATCATGGCGCAGCCGAACTCGAATGGCCCGACCGGCGTCATAAGCTGCGGGCTGTCCGCCGCGCGCAGCAACACCATGTGCGAAAATGGCAGGCCGAAATACAGCACGCCCGCAACAGACAGCGATGCGGCTTGAAACGTGACGCGCCCATGCAGCAGCACGCTCATGAGCAGCATCAGGAGCACACCGACCGTCGTGACGGCCATCGTCTCCTCGGCACTGCCAAGCCACGCGCAACCCCAGAGCAGCACGAGCACGACGAGGCCGAGCACGAACGTCAGGCGATGCCCGAGATGTGCGAACGCGCGCACGTATTCGAACCATGCGACGAGCGACAACACGAGCGCGAACGCCGCGAACAGCGTTCCGCCCGTCTGGATGACAAAGGCGGCCAGCGCGATGCCGACGACGCCTGTGATGATTCTGGTAAGCAAGATCTTCGCTCCTTATTTACGTTCTCGATGGATCGAGCCCGCCGAAGCGCCGCTTGCGGTGCGCGAAATCGACGAGCGCGTCGACGAATTCCTCCGGCGTGAAATCCGGCCAGTTCGTCTTCGTGAACCAGAACTCCGCATAGGCGGCCTGCCAAAGCAGGAAATTGCTCAGGCGCAAGTCACCCGACGTGCGGATGACGAGATCGACGGGCGGGTCGCCCGCCGTGTCGAGCGCCGACTCGAACAGACTTTCGTCAATATCTTCCGGCGCGATCTCGCCTGCCTTCGCCTTTGCCGCGAGCGACTGCACAGCGCGCAGGATCTCGTCCTGCCCGCCATAGTTCGCCGCGATGTTAAAGATCATGCCATCGTTTTTCGCAAGGCGCGCTGACGTCGCATGCATCTTCTGGAGCAACGCCTCGCTCATGCCGTCTTCGCGGCCGAGGAAGCGCAGGCGCACATGGTTCGCATCCATCTTCTCGATCTTCTTGTCGAGGTATTCCGAAAAGAGGTTCATGAGGAAATCGACCTCGGGCCGCGGCCGCTTCCAGTTCTCCGTCGAGAACGCATAGACCGTCAGCACCTCGATGCCGAGGTCGACGCACGTCTCCATGATGCGCTCGAGCGTCTTGACGCCCTGCGCATGGCCCGCCGTGCGGATGAGGCCCTGCCCCTCGGCCCAGCGGCCGTTGCCGTCCATGATGATTGCCACATGGCGCGGGCGCCGGTCCTTCGGGACGCGGTCATAGAGGGCAACAAGGTCCTGCTCCTCTTTCGATGCGCCGAGTCCGAGAATCTTCTTCCACATAATGCAACTCTCCTAAAATCACAAAAGAGCCCCTCCTGCCTTCAAAACTTTGGAAGTCAAGAGGGGCCTTGCGTCAGGGTGCTTCGATTGCGGAAACCGGGCAGCCGGCAGCGCATGCACCGCACTCGACGCATTTGTCTGCATCAATCTCATAGTGCTCAGCGCCTTCGCTGATTGCTTCGACCGGGCAGGTCGCAGCGCAGGAGCCGCAGGAGATGCAGTCATCACCAATCTTGTATGCCATAGAGGAACACCTCCTTTCAAAGGCAGAGCTCTGGCGCGGACGCCAGGAGCCTGGCCGCAACGGCCAGTCGGAGCGTGCCATCCGGGAACACGCGTTCACGGACGACGTAGAGACAGCGCTCCTCCGTCTTGAAAAAATCACGCGTCGGGCGTGTGATTTCCGTCTGGTAAGGGATGCCGGCGGCTTTGAGCTCCGCTTCCACTTCTAGGAGCGGGCGACCGACATACCGCAGATGAGCCCTGGCCATCAGCCTTCGAGGACCTCTTTCTCCTTGACTTCGCGCGCCGTGTCGACGAGCTTGATGTACTTGTCGACGAGCTTCTGCATAGACTCCTGGCCGCGCTTTGCCTCGTCCTCGGTGATCTCCTTGGACTTTTCGATCTTCTTGATCGCGTCGTTGCCATCGCGGCGAATGTTGCGGAGCGCGACTTTCGCCTCTTCCGCCTTCTTGTTGACGGACTTGACAAGCTCCTTGCGGCGCTCCTGCGTCAGCTGCGGGATCGTCAGGCGAATGGCCGTGCCATCCGAGTTCGGATTCAGGCCGAGATCAGACTTCATGATCGCGACTTCGATGTCGTGGAGGATGGATTTCTCCCACGGTTGGATCATGATCATACGCGGCTCCGGCACCGTGACCTTCGCGATCTGGTTCACGGGCGTCGGTGCGCCGTAGTAGTCGACGAGCACCTTGTCGAGGAGCGAGGGCGTCGCGCGGCCGGCGCGCAGCGAAGCGAATTCATGTTTTGCCGCCTCAAGCGTTTTCTTCATGCGTTCCTCATGCGAGGAAAGAATATCTTTTACCATATGATCCTCCTGCTATCTTATTCGCCTGCATCGACCGTCGTGCCGATGTTCTCACCGAGCGCGGCACGCACGATGTTCGTGTGGTCGTCGATATTGAACACGACGAGAGGAATCTTGTTGTCCATGCAGAGCGACGTCGCCGTCGAATCCATGACCTGCAGCCCCTTGTTCAGGATCTCGATGTACTTCAGGGTGTCAAACTTCTTCGCATCCGCAAACTTGTTCGGATCGCGGTCATAGATGCCGTCCGTGCCCTTCTTCGCCATGAGGATGACATCGGCCTCGATCTCGGCCGCACGGAGCGCTGCCGTCGTATCCGTCGAGAAATACGGATTGCCCGTGCCAGCGCCAAAAATGACGACGCGGCCTTTCTGCATGTGACGGATGGCCTTGCGGCGGATGTAGAGCTCGGCGACCTGACGCATCTCGATCGCCGTCTGCACGCGCGTGTCGACATCCATTTTCTCGAGCGCATCCTGCAGCGCCAGCGCATTCATGACCGTCGCCATCATGCCCATGTAGTCGGCCGTCGCACGATCCATGCCCTTTGCCGACCCCGCGAGGCCGCGCCAGATGTTGCCGCCACCCACGACGATCGCCACGTCGATGCCATGCTCGCGCACCTTCTTCACCTGCGCCGCGATGTCCTCGACGACGGCCGGATTGATGCCGAAGCCTTGGTCGCCCGCAAGCGACTCACCGCTGAGTTTCAAGACGATGCGTTTATATTTTGCCGTTTTCAAAACAAGAGACCTCCTAAGAGCCAGACCTTCTCATTTTCTTTATTTCGACAGGCGTTTAAAAAAATCCTGTTGCTTCTCAAAAAAAGCTGTTGCCCGCAGATATTGCAGCCAACAGCTTTCCTTTCTCTTCCTTCAGGAATTACTGCATCTGAGCCTTGACCTCAGCTGCGAAATCTTCCTGCTTCTTCTCGATGCCTTCGCCGAGCTGGTAACGAGCAAACTCCGTGACCTTCTCGCCGCCGAGGATGTCGGAGATCGTCTTGTCCGGATCCTTGACGAAGATCTGCTGATCGAGGCAGACTTCCTTGTAGTACTTCTTGATGCGGCCTTCGACGATGCGCTCGATGATCTTTGCCGGCTTGCCTTCTTCTTCGGCCTGCTTGCGGGCGACTTCCTTCTCGTGCTCGATGATGTCCGCCGGGACGCCGGACTCGTCGATGGAGACCGGGTTCGCTGCGGCCACCTGCATCGCGACATCCTTGCCGAGCTCGTCGCTGCCGCCCGTGAGGTTCACGAGGACGCCGATCTTGCCGCCCATGTGGATGTAGGAAGCGAGCTTGCCCGCCGTCTCGAAGCGCGTGAAGCGGCGGAGCGAGATCTTCTCGCCGATCGTTGCCGTTGCTTCCGTCACGAGCGCCTCGACCGTCTTGCCGTCGATCGTGCTCGCGTTCAGAGCTGCGAGATCTGCCGGGTTCGTCGCTGCGATGTGCTTTGCAACCTTGTCCACGAGCTCACGGAACTGCTCGTTGCCCGCTGCGAAGTCCGTCTCGCAGTTGATCTCGACGAGCACGCCGACTTTGCCGTCATCCGTCACATACGCTGCGACAGCGCCTTCAGCGGCGATGCGGCTCGCCTTCTTCGCAGCCTTCGAGATGCCTTTTTCACGAAGCCAGTCGATGGCAGCCTGCATGTCGCCGTCCGTTGCCGTCAGCGCCTTCTTGCAGTCCATCATGCCAGCGCCCGTCTTCTCGCGCAGTTCCTTGACCTGGGAAGCCTTGATTGCCATGTGTAAATTTCTCCTCTCGATACGCAATATAATGTAAGAATTTCTCTGTCATGAAAAAAGCGAGGAAAGGGATAAAATTCCCTTACCCCGCTTGAAAGGTCTTATTCGATTATTCAGCAGCCTGTGCTTCTGCAGCCGGAGCAGCCTCGCTGCCATCAGCACCCTGACGGCCTTCGAGGACAGCGTCTGCCATCTTGCCCGTGAGCAGCTTGACGGCACGGATCGCGTCATCGTTGCCCGGGATGACATAGTCGATCTCGTCCGGATCGCAGTTCGTGTCGACGATCGCGACGATAGGAATGTTCAGCTTGCGAGCTTCGGAAACAGCGATGCGCTCTTTGCGCGGATCGACGATGAAGAGTGCCCCCGGTAGCTTCTTCATGTCCTTGATGCCGCCGAGATACTTCTCGAGCTTTTCCATCTCGTGACGGAGGCCCTGGACTTCCTTCTTCGTGAGGACATCGAACGTGCCGTCCTCTTCCATCGCCTCGAGCTCTTTGAGGCGCTTGACGCGCTTCTGGATCGTCTGGAAGTTCGTCATCATGCCGCCGAGCCAGCGCTCGTTGACATAGAACTGACCAGCACGTTCCGCTTCTTCCTTGATGGACTCCTGCGCCTGCTTCTTCGTGCCGACGAAGAGAACGCTCTTGCCCTCTTCGGCAACGCTGCGAAGGAATGCATACGCTTCGTCGATCTTCTTGACCGTCTTCTGCAGGTCGATAATGTAGATGCCGTTGCGCTCCGTGAAGATATACTTCGCCATCTTCGGGTTCCAACGACGCGTCTGGTGGCCGAAATGGACACCTGCTTCAAGTAACTGTTTCATGGAAATCACTGCCATGATTGGTGCACCTCCTGTTTGTTCTTCTGCGGTCTTCATCGGCTGCGCCACCGTCGGAGCCTCGCGGCCCTCGTCCGGCACAGGGCAGCCATCCACCCGCATGATTTTTCTAACACCGTTTGCGATTATATCATAAAGGAAGGAACGTGGCAACTAGGCACGCAAGATTTTTTTACATGAAACGACCCTGCACTCGAATGCTTTGCATGCTTCGTATGCAGGGTCGTTACGTCGTGACTAACATATAGTCGGATACCTCGTTATTCTCTTGTCTGCCTCGGTGCCTCTCGAGCAGCGCCAAAGCTGTATGCGATGTTTCGCGAAACGGCAGATGGTGAACACGGCTGGAGCATTCTTCGTTTCATTGAGCGTGATGCGTCTTTCTTACTGCCATATAGCTTCGAGTACACCCGGCGATAGCCCTGAGCCATCATCGTAGCGCCTTACAATGCCTCGATGGCATGTCTTCCTTCACCGTTGCATCTATGTCTCAAGGAAATCCGAAAGAATGGTGAAATGTTTCTGCAGAACAATCCACATCCTTTCTCATTGGTTTGAAGAGAGCCTGTTTCGGCAGGCACCTGCCAACGTCATCGCCCTCCAGGACTCCGAACCTCGGTGGTTTGCTCTTCTCTCCTGATAGTTACAGTATAACACATACGTCGTACTCTTGCAAGAACTTTCTATTGAATACAATATTTTCCTTCGTACTTTTGAACGGAGCCTTCTGCTTTTCGTAGCATATCGCCGACGGATATTGTATAATGAAGAAAGGAAGTATGAGCAAACGGGGGCATGATTTAGATGAAACGACTGGTGATGGTCCGCGGGGGCGGAGAGATGGCGACGGGCGTGGCACTCACATTGCATACGGCAGGGTTCCGCGTGCTGCTGCTCGAGCGTTCGGAGCCAAGCGCGACGCGGCGCGAAGTAGCGTTCGCTGATGCTGTCCATGATGGCACGAAAACGGTGGAGCGCGTGACGTGTACGTGTCTGAAAGACCGCAAGGAGGCTGCGAAGCGGCTGAAGGCAGGCGAGATCGTGATGATCGTCGATCCTGAGGCACGATCTGTCGAAGACTTCCATCCGCAGGTCTTCGTCGATGCCGTGCTCGCACATCGCAACCTCGGGACGACGAAAAAAATGGCCGAGCACACGATCGCACTCGGGCCGGGCTTCTGCGCGGGGCGCGATGTCGATACGGTCATCGATACGACGCGCGGCCACAACATGGGCCGTATCGTGCATGAAGGATTCACGCGCCGCGATGAAAAGAATCTCGCGCCGGACGAAACGATCGAACACATCATCTTCGCGACGGCGGCCGGCCGCTTCGAGGCACTGCGCAGCATCTCGTTCCTTGTACGCAAAGGCGAATCCATTGGCCACATCCATGCCGGCGGCGGCACGGTCGAAGTCACGGCACCATTCGATGGCGTGTTGCGTGGCATCCTGCACGATGGCACGACGGTCTATATGGGCGAAAAGATCGCCGACGTCCATCCGACGATGACGCAGGGTGAATGCTTCACGGTCTCCGACAAAGTCCGCTGCATCGGTGGCTCCGTGCTGACGGACATCATGCGCTGGGAAGCCGGCCACCACAAACGCCTGCGCGCACTGTTGCCGATGTGAGCCGATGTTCGAGACACTCTTGAACTTTCTCTTTCCTCCTCGCTGTCCCGCCTGCCAGCGCTATGTGGAAGTGCGCGGCGGCTGGTGCACGTCGTGCCTCACCGAGGCAGCGGCCGTGCGACGGCTGCAGCTGTCTGTCGAGGAACGCGATGTCATCTCTGAGGCCTGGGCGCTCGGCGTCTATGAAGGAGCGCTGCGCGACCTCGTGCGCCATCTGAAATATCAGCGGCGCAGGGAGACGCTGCCGTGCATCACGACGTTTCTGCATGCGGTCGAAGCGGATTTCTTCCGCGCGGCAGGCATCCCGCCCGTCCCGATCGCCGTACCCGTGCCGCTCTTCCGTACAAAAGAAAAGAAGCGCGGCTTCAACCAGACGGAGCTCCTGTTCCGCGACTGGCTGAAAGAGCACGCCATCCCGATGGAGCGCCTGCTCGTGCGCACGCGCGCGACACGACCGCAGTACGGATTGACGAAAGAGGAACGCCGTGAGAACATGCGCGACGCATTTGCCGTAGACAGTCAAAAGCAACAGGACATCCGTGGAAGGAACATCCTGCTGCTCGATGATATCTTCACGACCGGCGCGACATGCGCGGAATGCGCACAGGCACTCAAAAAGGATGGGGCGCAGAAGATTATTGTACTAGCATTGACGAGCGGCCAGAAATGAAAAAAGCTCCCGAACGGGAGCTTTTTTCATTTCAATCTTACCAGATGAAGATGCCGGCGATGCCTGCGGAGAGCAGGGAGACGAGGATGCCGGAGAGGAGCATGTAGCCGACGTTGCGGCTGATGAGCTCGTTCTTGCTGTCGTCGACCGTGCCCTTGAAGAAGCCGATGATCATGCCAAGCGTACCGAAGTTCGCGAACGACGTGACGAAGACCGTCAGGACGCCCTGAAGGTGGCGGCTGTACGTAGCGAACGTGTCCTGCACGCCGAGCATGACGACGAATTCGTTCGTGACGAGCTTCGTGCCCATGTTCTGTGCGAGCGTGAATGCTTCCGTCGTGTCGAGGCCCATGAGCCAGGCAAATGGGAACATGATGACGCCGAGGATGGACTCGAGCGAAACGGCCGGATGGATGAACGCGAGCAGCACGTCGATGAATTTCGCAAGTGCGACGAACGTGATGACGTTCGCTGCGATGATCAGAACAAGGCGGCCGGCGCCGAGAATGGAGTTGCCGAGGAAGGAGAAGAACGGCTCGCGCTCTTTGCCGCCATCATTCAGTGTGGCGACGGTATCTTCTTCCGGCGAAATCTTGACAGGATGCAGGATGTTCGTGACGATAAGGGCGTTGACGACATTCAGAGGAACAGCCGTCAGGATGAACTCTGCCGGCATCATCGTCGTATAGACGCCGATCAGGCCAGCCGTAACGCAGCTCATGGACATCATGGCGAGCGTCAGGCAGCGATCTGCTTTCATGCGCTTGAGCTGCAGGTTCGAGACTGCGAGCGCCTCCGTGTTGCCGAGGAACATCATTTCGATGGAGAAGAACGACTCGAATTTCGGCTCGTGCGTCAGAAACGCGAGCGCCTTGCCGATGTACTTGATGATGAACGGCAGCACACCGATGTACGTCAGGATGTCAAAGAGCGGCACGACGAATAGGATCGGCAGTAGGGCAGACGTGAAGAAGTTCATCTGCTTGACATGAACCCAGTCCGGGAACGCAAACGCGATACCTTCGTACGCGACATTGACGAGGCCGACGAACGCGGCTGCCGCGCCCTGCACGATGTCACGGCCGATCGGGAACGTCGTGAGGAACCAGGCGAGCACGATGTTCATGACCAAGAGCGTGCCGACGCCGCGCCACTGGATTTCCTTGCGCTTCTTGGAAAGAAGCACACCGAGGGCGAGGAAGACGACCACGCCGATGATGTTGATGATGAGATACATGGGAAAAATACTCCTATTCTAGAATGATTTCAGAACGCAAGGGACACATGTCCCTCGCAGCGTTTTCCATTATAACTCACATGTCCGAATCCGTAAAGGCATACGGCAGGAGTTCTTCGAGCGTCACCGTCTTACGGGCGTCTTTGAGGTTTGCCATGATGATCTTCGGGATCTTGAATTCGCCGATGAACTGGCGGCACATGCCGCATGGCGAGCACGGACCCGGCGTATCGCCGACGACGGCGAGGGCGACGATGTCGCGCTCCCCTTCCGAGACGGCCTTCACGATAGCCGTGCGCTCGGCGCAGATGCCGACGGGGTAGCTGGCGTTTTCAATGTTGCAGCCGCCGAAGACTTTGCCGCTCTTCGTCAGCACGGCAGCGCCGACAGCGAAATGGGAGTACGGGCTATAGGAATTCTTGCGATACTCGATCGCTTTCTGTACGAGTTCTTCGTCTGTCATTTGATGTTCCTCCACGATGGGTTCTCAGTATTTTTCGACTTTGTCTTTCTCGACGCGCGCATAGACGAGCGGCTCTTTCTTCGGCGCATTCGGGCCGATCTTCGTCGCTTCGCGGTACATGCGCTCTGCTTCTTTCAGCGCGCTCTCTTTCGACGTGTAAAGCGTCGCGAGCGCATCGCCCTTCTCGACTTTGTCGCCGAATTTCTTGTGGAGGATGATGCCTGCGGAGAAGTCGATATCGCTGTCTTTCGTCTCGCGGCCGGCGCCGAGCACGACGGAGACTTCGCCGACTTCCTCTGCATTCTGCTTTTCGATGTAGCCGGATTCCGTGGCAACGATGTCGTACGTGTACGGCGCTTTCTGGAACTTCTCATAGTCGCGGAGCACGCTGTCGTCGCCGCCCTGTGCGCGCACCATCGTGCAGAACGTCTCGAACGCCGTGCCGTCCTCGATGGATTTTTCTGCCATCTTGCGGCACGCTTCCGGCGTGCCCTTGCCGACGAGGTACAGCATGTTGGCGGCAAGCTGCAGCGAGACTTCCGTGAGGTCTTCTGGGCCATGGCCTTTCAGCACGTCCATGGACTCCATGACTTCGATGCTGTTGCCGATGCCGAAACCGAGCGGTGTGTCCATGTCCGTGATGAGCGCGACCGTGCGGCGGCCAGCGCCCTCACCGATGTTGACCATCGTCTGCGCGAGCTTGATGGAGTCATCGAGCGTCTTCATGAACGCGCCGGAACCCGTCTTGACATCGAGCAGGATGCAGTCAGAGCCTGCTGCGAGCTTCTTGCTCATGATGGAGGAAGCGATCAGGGGGATGCAGTCGACCGTCGCCGTGACGTCGCGCAGCGCATAGAGCTTCTTGTCGGCTGGTGCGAGATTGCCGGACTGACCGATCAGGGAAACGCCACATTTATTGACCGTGTCGAAGAATTCCTTGCGATCGAGCACCGTGCGATAGCCCGGGATGGATTCGAGCTTGTCGACCGTGCCGCCCGTGTGGCCGAGGCCACGGCCGGACATCTTTGCGACCTTGCCGCCGCAAGCGGCCACGATCGGCGCCACGATCAGCGTCGTCTTGTCGCCGACGCCGCCCGTCGAATGTTTGTCGACTTTCTTGCCCGCGATGGCCGAGAGGTCGATCATGTCGCCGGACTTCGCCATGACTTTCGTGAGCTCCGTGATCTCGTGATCGTTCATGCCATTGAACCAGATGGCCATGAGCATCGACGACATCTGATAGTCCGGGATGTCGCCTTTGACATAGCCGTCGATCATGAACTGGATCTCTTCGTCCGTCAGGGCTTCGTTGTGCTTCTTCTTCGTGATCAAGTCGTACATGCGCATTGGGAAAGTTCCTCCTAAAGGTAATATTCTTAAAATTTATATTCCGAGGGCAGTAGAACGGGGCAAGCCCCGTTCTACTGCAAAGCTGCATTACTTCAGCAGACGCGGCAGCAGGCTCTCGCCTTTGGTCGTGAGGTCGGCATCGAACATGTCGGCGATCGTTGCACCGATCATGGCGAACGTCGGATACGTGCCGAGGTTGTTGTTCTCTTTGATGCGCTTGCCATAGACGAGCAGGGGCACGTACTCGCGCGTGTGATCCGTGCCGGGCGCGCCGGGATCGCAGCCGTGGTCGGCCGTGATCATGAGGACATCGTCATCGCGCATCTTGCTCATGAACTCGCCGAGCTGCTTGTCGAAGTCCGTCGCCGCCTGCGCATAGCCTGCGATGTTGCGACGATGGCCGTACGTCATGTCGAAATCGACGAGGTTGACGAAGCAGAGGCCCGTGAAGTCTTCATCCATGACCTTCAGCGTCTTTTCCATGCCGTCGTTGTTGTCCTTGTTGATGCCGAGCGTGCGGCTGACGCTACGGCCGGCGAAAATGTCCGAGATCTTGCCGACGCCGATCGTGTCGAGGCCCTTGCGCTGCAGTGCGTCGAGCATCGTGTCGCCCGTCGGATCGAGCGAGAAGTCATGACGGCGTGGCGTGCGCGTGTAGTTCGGGTATTCTCCGACGTATGGACGCGCGATGATACGGCCGACGCCATGCTCGCCCTGCATGATCTTGCGCGCCGTGCGGCAGTAATCATAGAGCTGCTCAACGGGGACATCGTCTTCATGCGCGGCGATCTGCAGGACGCTGTCGGCCGAAGTGTAGACGATGAGGCCGCCCGTCTCTTTCTGCTCGCGGCCATAATCGTGGATGACGGCCGTGCCGGAATACGGCTTGTTGCAGAGGATCTTCTTGCCGAAGGCTTTCTCAAGCTCTGCGATGACCTCTGGCGGGAAACCATCTGGATACGTCGGCATTGGACGCTCGGAAACGATGCCGCCGATTTCCCAGTGGCCCGTCGTCGTGTCCTTGCCGCGCGAGAGCTCGCGCAGGCGGGCAAAGCTGCCGAGCGGGTGCTCGATGGGCTCACCGCAGCCGACGCCGTCGATGTTGAATATACCGAGCTTCTTCATATTCGGCGTGTCATATTCCTTCGCGCCTGAAATGGAACGCAGCGTGTTGCAGTCGCCATCGCCGAACTCCGCGGCATCTGGCTCTGCGCCGATGCCAAAGCTGTCGAGCACGATGACGAATGCGCGTTTGATGCCAGTCTCCTTCATCTTAATTATCCTCCTTGTCAAACTCGTCTTTGAGCACTTTGACGGCCGCGCTCGCACCGAGGCGCGTGCAGCCTGCCGCGAGGAATGCTTCCATTTCTTCGCGCGTATGGATGCCGCCAGCGGCCTTCATCTGGACGCCGGGGCCGATATGTTTTCGGAAGAGCTCGATGTCAGAAAGCTTTGCGCCCGCCATGCCGAAGCCCGTCGACGTCTTGATGAAATCCGCGCCACCGTCCGTCACGCACTTGCAAGCCGCGATCTTCTCGTCGTCCGTCAGGAAGCACGTCTCGACGATGACCTTCAGCACGCGGTCGCCGCACAGGCTTTTCAGCGCGCGGATCTCGTCCGTGACGAATTCCGTCTCGCCCGCCTTGAGGCAACCGACGTTGATGACCATGTCGATCTCCTCAGCACCATCCGCGAGCGCCTGCGCCGTCTCGGCGATCTTGGCCGCCGTGTTCGCGTTGCCGTTTGGGAAGCCGACAACCGTCGCGACCTTGAACTTTGCGCCATAGGCGTCCTTGATGCGCTTCACATAGCACGACGGCACCATGACCGTCGCCGTATGGTACTGCACCGCTTCATCGCAGATGCGCTCGATGTCCTGCCACGTCGCCGTCTGCTTTAAGAGTGTGTGATCGACATGCGAGAGGATTTCTTTTGCTTTCATGCGAGTCCTTCTTTCTATCGTTCCGATTACGTATTTATTCTATCGATTTTCAAACAAAAAAGAAAGGACACGTGTCTCACGTGTCCAGAATTTTCTTTTGTTTCCACAAAGTTGTTCGTATTCTTGGCATTAATCCCATCCCAGCACTTTCGAGACGGCGTTCTGCCAGCCGTCGTAGAGCGCC
This sequence comes from Selenomonadaceae bacterium, assembly GCA_034186105.1. Lineage (GTDB taxonomy): Bacteria > Bacillota > Negativicutes > Selenomonadales > Selenomonadaceae > Selenomonas_C. The sequence continues at coordinate 30,726 of JAXGCE010000009.1, read as the reverse complement.
GTGCGCCGCTCTTCGCTCATGCGCGGCTCGTAGCGCACGCCAGCGCGCCAGATGGAGCGGAGCTCGTCGATGTCTTTCCAGATACCGAGCGTCAGGCCAGCGAGATACGCTGCGCCGAGCCCCGTCGTCTCCGTCGTGTAAGCGCGGATGACCGGCATGTTGAGGATGTCGGCCTGGAACTGCATCAGGAGGTTGTTCTGCGCCGCGCCGCCATCGACTTTGAGCGCAGGGATCGAGCTCTTGACGTCCGACGCCAGTGCCTCGTAGACATCGCGCACCTGGTATGCGAGCGCCGCGAGCGCCGCGCGGATGATGTGCGCGCGCTGCGTGCCCTCCTTCAGGCCGATGATCATGCCGCTCGTCTTCGTGTCCCAGTACGGTGCCGAGAGCCCACGGAACGACGGTACGAAATAGACGCCGCCTGCATCGGGCACGAGCTTCGAGACCCATTCGGAATCCGGCATGGATTTCAAGATGCCGAGGCCATGCTTCAGCCATTCGAGACTCGAACCTGAGACGAGCATCGACCCTTCGAGCGCATACGTGACCTCGTCGCCGATGCCCCAGGCAATCGTCGTGATCAGGCCGTTCTGCGAGTGGATGATGTCGCTGCCCGTATTCATCAGGAAGAACGACCCCTCGCCATACGAGTTCTTCGCGTCGCCTTTCGAGAAGCACGCCTGCCCGAAGAGATCGGCCTGCTGGTTACCGATGCAGGCCGCGATCGGGATGGCCGCGCCAAAACGCGTCGCGTCCGTGTAGCCGAAAAGATGGCTCGATGGATAGACAGCCGGCAGCATCGCGCGCGGGATGCGCAGGTGCTTCAAGATTTCCTTGTCCCACTCAAGATGCTTGAGATGGAACAGCATCGTGCGCGACGCGTTCGAATAATCCGTCGCGAAAATTTCGCCACCCGACAGCTTCCACATGAGCCACGTATCGATCGTGCCGAAGCAGAGCTCGCCCTGCTCGGCCATTTCCCGCGCACCGAGCACGTTTTCGAGCAGCCAGACAATCTTCGTCCCTGAGAAATACGGATTGAGCACGAGCGACGTCTTCTGCCGAATCTCTTCCTGATATCCCTGTTGCTTCAGGCTCTCACAGATCGGCTCTGTCTGACGCGACTGCCAGCTGATAGCGGGATAGAGTGGCCGCCCCGTCGTGCGGTTCCAGATGACCGTCGTCTCACGCTGGTTCGTCACAGCAACAGCCGCGATCTCACGGAAGTCAATCGCTGCGAGCCGGATGGCCTCCCGCGCCGTCCAGAGCTGCGTGCTCCAGATCTCGTCGGCATCCTGCTCGATCCATTCCGCATGCGGCGTAAACGTACTAATCTTCTTCTCCGCATACGAGATCATATCGCCGCTGCGGTTGAAAATAACCGAACGGTTCTTGACCGTGCCCGAGTCAAGTGCCAGAATATACTTTTTCTGCATGGTTCTTTTCACCTGCCAAAATAGTCTGCCCTTATTATACCATGAACGACGATGATTTCCAAAGAAAAAAAGAAGCTTCCTGACGAATCAGGAAGCTTTTACAACAAGGGATAAAAGAGGGGTAATCAAGCCTTAAAATTGGGAGATGTGAAACTGGAATCTATAGCGGATTCACTGGGAATCGAGCTATCAAGAAATTACGCAAATGCGCCGAGTGCCGAAGCGACGACATATGCGAAGCCTGCGCCGCAGAGCGGAGCGACGATAGGAACCCAAGCGTAGCCCCAATCGGAACCGCCTTTGCCAGCGATCGGGAGGATGGCATGCGCGATGCGCGGGCCAAGGTCACGGGCAGGGTTCATAGCATAACCCGTCGGGCCGCCGAGCGAAAGGCCGAGCGCCCAGATGAGGACACCGACGATGTACGGCCCAAGGCCGTCAGCAGCACCGTTGAGGCCCGGGAAGCCATACGCGAACTTCGAGGAGAAGATCATCCAGATGACGAACACGAGGAAGAACGTAGCGATGAACTCGCAGAGGAAGGCAGGGCCGATCTTGCGGATGGCCGGAGCCGTGCAGAAGATGCCGAGCTTTGCAGCCGGATCTTTCGTGACTTCCCAATGCGGGAGATATGCGAGCCAGACGATCGCTGCACCGACGATGCCGCCGAGGATCTGGACGATGGACGTCATGATGAACTGCTGGAACGTGTAGATGCCGACGAGCATCTTTGCGAACGTGACGGACGGGTTGAGGTCACCCTGCGGAGCGCCGAGCGTCGTTGCCGTGAAGACACCGAGTGTAACTGCAAAACCCCATCCGATGGCAATGTTGACCCAGCCAGAACCCTGGCCTTTCGATTTTTCCAGCGTCAGGTTTGCGCAGACGCCGCAGCCGAAGACGAGCAGCACCATCGTGCCGACGAACTCGCCCAACAGGTTTTCGGTACCGTTGACCATTTTGTTTTCCTCCTTACAGAAAACGCATTGAAAAACGTACGTATGATATCAGAAACAATCCGCCCGGCCGCCCATGCGATCGGGCGATTGTTTCTGACATAGTTATGGAAGCTATTTGCCTTACGGCAAATGGCTAAGATATCCGTAATCGCTAAAGCAATAACGGCTATCTTAACGATGCGCGGGAGATTACTCTTCCTCGCCATCCTCCAGCCAGTTCATGGAGTGCTTGACGGCTTTCTGCCAGCCCTTGTAGAGCTTCTTGGACTTCGCTTCTTCCATCGTTGCTTCAAAGCGCGTGTCGAGCTTCCAAGCGGACTTGACTTCTTCCTTGCTGCTCCAGACACCAACGGCGAGGCCTGCGAGGTAGGCTGCGCCGAGGGCCGTCGTCTCGATGATCTGCGGGCGATCGACCGGGCAGCCGAGGATGTCAGCCTGGAACTGCATGAGGAGGTTGTTGGCGCAAGCGCCGCCATCGACCTTCAGAGCCTGCAGTTTCGCGCCGGAATCTTTCTCCATGGCATCGAGGACGTCTTTCGTCTGATAAGCGAGCGACTCGAGCGTTGCACGGACGATATGTGCCTTCGTCGTGCCGCGCGTGATGCCGATGATCGTGCCGCGTGCATTCATATCCCAGTACGGAGCGCCAAGGCCGACGAATGCCGGAACGACATAGACACCAGCCGTGTCCTTGACCTTCTTGGCGACCCACTCAGAATCCGGAGCGCTGTCGACGAGGCGAACGCCGTCACGCAGCCACTGGATGGCGGAGCCTGCAACGAAGATCGAGCCTTCGAGTGCATACTCGACTTTGCCATCGAGGCCCCAAGCAATCGTCGTGACGAGGCCGTTCTTGGAGTGCTTGCGCTCCGTGCCCGTGTTCATGAGCATGAAGCAGCCCGTGCCGTACGTGTTCTTTGCCATGCCCGGCTCGAAGCAGTTCTGGCCGAACAGTGCGCACTGCTGATCGCCAGCAGCACCAGAGACCGGCACCGGAGCGCCAAGGACGCTCGGGATGCTCTCGCCATAGACGCAGGACGACGGCTTGACTTCCGGCAGCATGGCCTCCGGCACGTTAAGATAGCCGAGGAGGTCTTTGTCCCAATGGAGCTCGTTGATGTTGAAGAGCATCGTGCGGGATGCATTCGAATAATCCGTGACATGCGCTTTGCCGCCCGTGAGCTTCCAGATCAGCCACGTATCGATCGTGCCGAACAGCAGCTCGCCTTTCTCAGCACGCTCCTGCGCACCCTCGACATGATCGAGGATCCAGCGAATCTTCGTCGCAGAGAAGTACGCGTCAATCGTCAGGCCCGTCTTCTCGCGAACCTCTTCCACGAGGCCTTTCGCTTTCAGTGCTTCGGCGATCGGAGCCGTCTGACGGCTCTGCCAGACAATGGCATTATAGATCGGCCGACCGGTCTTCTTGTCCCAGACAACAGCCGTCTCGCGCTGGTTCGTGATGCCGATGCCAGCGATGTCGCTCGCGACGAGGCCCGACTGCTCGAGGGCTTCCTTCATGACCGTGACCATCGTGCTCCAAATTTCTTCGGCGTCATGCTCAACCCAGCCCGGTTTCGGGAAGTGCTGCGTGAACTCCTTCTGGGACACGCCCATGATCTTGGAGTTGCGGTCGAAGATGATGGCGCGGTTGGACGTCGTGCCTGCATCAAGAGCCATTACATACTGCTTTGCCATGGTAAATAACCTCTTTCTATTGTGTTTTGTTAGAATATATTGTCTTTTCGAAGTGACGAGGAATGCTTCCTCGTATCTCTTCGTAAAAACCTAGATTAGTAATCCCCTGAAATCTTCTGCGCGAGATCGAGAATCTTCTCGGCATTGATCGTCGCATACAAGTCTTTCGGTATGACCGCAGACTTGACGTTCGGATACTTCACTTGAAACTCCGGCAGATTCGACGATGCCTGCGGCGCGAGGAGCATGACATCGGCGAAGCCCGCCGCCTCCTGCACCTCACTCACGGGATAGAAGCTCACAGAGCACGGATACCCGAGCCTGGCGGCTTCTGCCTCCATCTTGCGTACGAGCAAGCTCGTCGATACGCCGGCCGAGCAGAGAAGGACGATTCTCCGCACTTTCCCTTGTACCATTCAAAAACCCCCTTTGATTCTTTGGTATGGAAGCTATTTGCCTTGCGGCAAATGGCTAAGATATCCGTTAAGCAGACTCTTGGCGCTTTAGCGCCTAGAGGTCGCTTATGCGTTAGCTAAGCGCTAAAGCGCTAACGGCTATCTTATTTATAGGCTTTCGCCAAGACCTCGATGGGATGCACGGGATTTGTCTGCGTGCCGTGCTGGATCTGCATGCGGCAGGTCGGGCAGTCGCAGATGACGCCGTCGGGGGCCGCCGACTTGATGCGCGTGAAGAGCTTCTCGCCGATCGTCATGGAGATCTCGTACTTGTCTTTCTTGAAGCCGTAGTTGCCGCTCATGCCGCAGCAGCCGACGTCCGCAAGCTCGACCTTTGCGCCCGGGATGTGGCGGAAGATGGAGACGGCCGGCGTGCCGATGCCCTGCGTCTTGAGATGGCACGGGACATGGTAGAGGAAGCGCTGGTTGACGGCGTTGATGTTCGTGTTGAACTGGCCCTCTGCGTCGAGCATCTCGAGGAACTCGAACGCGTCGTAGACGTTCTCGCCGGCTTCCTTCATGGCCTGCTCGCCGAACAGCTCCTCATACTCCTGGCGGAGCATCAGCGAGCAGCTCGTGCAGCATGCGACGACGGGGATGCCCTGCTGCTTCCAGTAGAGGATGCGGCTGACATTGTTGTCGGCATGCTCATGCGCTTCGTCGAGGTAGCCCGTAACGACGAGCGGCGAACCGCAGCAGTTGAACTGCTCGTCGAGGATGACTTCGTAGCCATTCTTGTTCATGACTTTGACGAAGGCCACGCCGATGTGCGGCTCATTGTAATTGATGGAGCAGCCAGGATAGAACACGACTTTTTTCTCGGATTTCGGCTGCTGGATCTTCTTGAATTCCTGCGCGAACGTGTTCGGCGCATATTTCGGCATATCGCGTTTGCCCGCGATGCCCATGGAATCAAAGATGCCGAGGCTCTTGCCGATGCTCATGCCGAAGTTCGCAAACGTCGTGCCAAGCGGGATCGCATTGAGGCGCTTTGCCATGCGCTCGCCATGGGCGAGCATGTCATCGCGCTGAGAATGCGGATGATGACGGTAGTATTCTGCGCGCTGCAGCATGTTGAGCGTCGAGACCGCAACGCCCGACGGGCAGGCGCGATCGCAGCTCTTGCAGTTCGAGCAGAAATCGAGGGAAAGCTCGGTATCATCTTCAGAGAAGTGCATGCGCCCATGTGCCGGAGCCACGAGCTTCGGCCCGCGGTATTCCTTCGTCGCTGCCATGACGGGGCAGTTCGACATGCACGAGGTGCAGGAGAGGCAGTGGTCGCCGGTGTAGATGGCGCGTTCCTCTTCTTCGATCATTTTCTTATCGCTCATTCTAACGGACTCCCCTCTCTCACATCATCGCGGCCTTGTAGGCCGATGCCAGGGCGACGCCGTTGCCGGAGTGCTCGAAGCAGAAGTCATAGCCGCCGAGGTCGCGTCCTACGACATGGACGTTCTCGAGGACGACCGTGCCGCTTTCATCGACCGGATGGAGCGCTTCATCCGTCAGGATGCCCGTCTTTGCAAAGCCTTGCGGCTGGTCGGCAAAGAGCTCCTGATTCGTCCAGTTCTCCTCGCCTTTGACAAACCAGACCGGCAGGTCAAAGATCGGCTCTTTCGGCTGCTCGAAGTCGCGCATCGTGATGCCGCCGCTATAGAAACCGCCCGTAGCCAGGATGAATTTCTTTGCGTAATACTTGCGCTCATTCGAGGCTGCTTTCGCGATAACAGCCTTGACGGTCTTGCCCTCTTTTTCGCAACCGATGACCTTTGTATTCTCAACGATATCGACGCCGATCTCGCGCAGGCTGTCGACGAGAACATGCTGCAAGCGCATGCCATTGACCGAAGGCGGCAGGCACGTCGTCTCAAGGACATCCGTGCCGAGGCGGCTCGAAATCGTCTGATAGCAGGCATGGCCTTTCGTGCCAAGCACCTGCGGAACGATGAACAGCACGTCCGTGTCGTCGCCATAAGGCTTGAGCTGCTTCGTGAACGAAGCCGTGCCGGCATCCGTGTCCATCCAGCGCGCCACGTCCTGCGTCGTAATGTCGCGGCCGCCCGTGAGGCCCGTGTCGACTTCGACGAGCTCGTATTCGAGGCTTTCGCCGAGCGACTGCTTCAGGTTCTCCATCATGATGTCGCCATAGAAGTCCTTGAGGCCTTTGATGCCGACGACGACGATCTTCTTCTTTCCGGGGAAGACTTCGGAGCCCGAGAGCGAATGCGGCGTCAGGCACGTCGGCTTCAGAGTGCCGATGGCCGTCGGCACAAGCATCTGGTGATCGAGTGCGCCATGGTACGGGATATGGTTCTTGCGTGCAACGCCGCAGAAGAATTCGACGGCTTCTTTGAGCGCTTTCACACCGATCTTCTTGTATGGATGCGTCTCCGGCAACTGCTCGATGGCAGCGAGCGGATTTTCGACATACTTGTGGTTTTCATCATAACCGAGCACGTCGATGACGCCGCTATTTAATGGAAGCGTTCCTTCGCCATACGTCAGGAGCGTGACGGTCTGGCCGCGTTTTGCGGCCGCGAGTGCTGCCGTGAGGCCTGCGAAACCGCCGCCGATGACGACTACGTCTGAACGAATCATTTCGCATTCCCTCCATTCGTATCCAGCTTCACGCCGCCTGTGACGTTGAAGTTCAACTCATACAGTCCGCGCGTCATTTCTGCCTCGCGAAGTGTCCTGCCCATGAGCACGGGGCGGATGCCCTTCCAGCGCCCTTGCAGGAATTCTTTCATCTGGCCGAGTGAATCCTTCGCGATGTCGGCGCGACCACATTTTGCAAAGACGGACGCGCTACGCAGTGCGCAGAAGTTTGCCTGACACGTGCCCATGCCGAGGCGCGTGCGACGGCGGACATCATTGATCTTGTAACTCGAGAGCTCGCGCGCGATCTCTTCGACTTCGGCGCGCGTGACGTTCTCGCATTCGCAGACGAGTTCGCGCTTCTCCGGCTCGCGCTTCAGCGTGTCGACGACACGAGCGAAGCGATCCGGGCCAAGGCGCGTCGCTGCGAGGTTCGTGCCATAGGACGGGAAGTACTTGCGTGCCTCGTTCTTGGCTTCTTCCGAAACCTGCGGGACGAGCGGCTCTTCTGCCGTACGGCATTTCTCGTGGTTGCCAAGCTTCTCGCAGACCTTGTCGGCCATGCGCTCTGCCATGAGGCGGTACGTCGTGAACTTGCCGCCGACGATCGTCAGCATGCCCTTGAGGTCGTCCTGCTCGGCGTGGTCGACAATGGCGAAGCCGCGCGATGCGCCGCGGCCCTTGACGCCTCCGGGCGGGATGTAGAGCGGACGCGAGCCCGCAAAGCAGCGGAGCAGGCGGTAATCACGCAGATGCTCGAACGTCTGCTCGCCGATGGACAGCAACTTCTCGACCTCTTCGCGCGACGTGCTCGTATCCTCCGCATCGGGGATGCTCATCGACGTCGTGCCGAGGATCGTGATGGAGCCATGCGGCACGAAGATGTCGCCGTCCGACGATTTGTGCAGGCGGTTGACGACATGGTTCGCGATGCGCTGGTTGAATGCGAGAAGCGTGCCCTTGTCCGGCTGGACGCCGACTTCGAGGCCGGCCATCTCGGCAATCTTGCCTGCCCAGCCGCCGCCGGCATTGATGAGGATGTCGCAGCCGATCTCGTATTCCTCGCCCGTGAAGGCGTCGCGCACTTTGATGCCGTGGACTTCGTCGCCATCTTTGAGGATGCCGATGACTTCCGTGTACGTCTTGAGCTTGCCGCCATAGCGCTTCGCGCTGTCGACGTTCTGCCAGCTCATGCGGAAACCGTCGATCGCGGCATCCGGGACGAGGTAAGCGGAAACGACATGTTTGGAAAGTCTAGGCTCCAGGCGGAACGCCTCATCGAGGTCGATGTGCTTTGCCTCGATGCCGCTGACCTTGCAGCCCTCGACCCAGGCCTGCTCATAGTCCGGATCGTCGCTGTCGAGTCGCACGAACATGCCGCCGGAGGCCTCGACACAGCTCTTGCCAATCTTGCGGAGGATCGTGTTTTCCTCGATGCACTCCTTCGCAGCCTCCTGATCTTTCACTGCATAGCGTCCGCCGCTGTGCAGCAGGCCATGGTAACGCGAGCTGGCACCATTGATGAGGTCGCGCTTCTCGACGAGCATGACATCCACGCCGCGCATCGCGAGATCACGCAGGATGCCAACGCCCGTCGCGCCGCCGCCGATGACAACGACTGTTGCTTTTTCCATCGTGAAACTCCCCTTTTCCCGTTCTGTCGATCTCTCTGTCTATGAAATGAATCTTGATAATGAATGTTTTGGCGATTCGTATGATTGCGTTCCATTTCGACGTTGTCGAGAACGTTATTTCGTTTACGGGTACTATAATACACGATATGAAACAGTCCGTCAATACGAAATTGCATTTTTTAATCATAGTTTTTCGTATTTCCAGCTTTTGTCAGAAAACTTGCGCTGTTTGAGCTACACGCGATTTCATATTTAATCACGAAAATCTGTTGTTGATTTTCATCGTATCTTTCACTCTTACCATTTTTTTCACTCATTGTTCAAAGATTTCCTGCAATTATCAACGAATTTTTCATTGATTTCCACTTCTTCACCGTGTATAATTGAACACGAAGATTCATTCTTGTTTCATCGGAACCGCGATACGAAATTTCATCGCAACTTTACGACGAAACAATCGAAAGGAGGGACGACGATGACACGAGAAGACTACATCAAGTCACTCATCAAGTCCCACGGCTACACGCTCAAGGCATTCTCGCAACAAATCTCGATGCCCTACACGACACTTCTGTCCATCCTCAATGGATCGATTGGTGGTGCCGCCATGGACAACGTATTGAAGATCTGCAACGCGCTCTCCATCCGCATCGAAGACCTCGAACAGATCTCAGAAATCGGCACCCTCTCCGGCCGCCGCTGGAAAGAAGAAGCGGCAGACGTCGACGAGCACCTCATAAAGCTCATCCGCGACCTGCCGCCCGACAAGAAAGTTGCACTAAAAATCCTGCTCACGAACCTGTGAGCAGGATTTTTTTATCTGATATGATATGTCCGCTTCAAATACTTGTCGAACTGCGGCACGGTGAATGCGATCGTCCCACGTTGCGGCGCATAGATGAAGCCTTTGTGGATGAGTTGCGCGCGGAGAGGAGCGACTTTTTTCGCGGGCTCGCCAAGCTTTTGCGCGACGTCCTTCATGCTGCATGGAAGCTCTTTGCAACGAGCCATCGCTGTCATGAACCCGAGTTCGCGCGGCGTGGCACGGTCATGGCGTACCTTGAAGAAGGCTGCATCCATCGTACTTTCAAAATCGCGATAGGCGCGGTCGACGATCGCGGTCGTGATCGTATCTGCATGCTCGCGATTTTCCCAGATCCACTTGCCATATTCCTGAATGAAGTACGGATAGCCTTCTGTCACGGAAAGGACTTTCGCCACGGCCGCATTGTCGTATGCGACATGGAGCTTGGCTGCCGGCCGCACGAGCGCGAGCTCTGCATCTTTTGCCGAAAGGCCGCCGATGTCGATGTACTGGAACAACCGCTCGGCATACGATTTGATTTCCCCGGCCAGCCGCACGATTTTCGGCAAGCCAGCCGCAAAGATGACGAGCGGGTAGCCTTTCTGGTTCACGCGATGCAGTGCCTCGATCAGCGCTTCAAAATCTCTCCCGCCAATATACTGGATCTCGTCAATAAACAGGACTGCCCCCTGTTCTTTTTTTTGCGCGAGACGACCGAGTGCGAGAAAGAGTTCTGTCATGTCATTCGACAAATTGCCCGTGTCGGCAATGCCATGCACAGGATCGAACGCAATCTCGATGCCAGATGAGGCATCCGTGTATTTCACAGAAAATGCTTTGAGGATGCCCATGGCCTTCTTCACGTAGCCTTCGAGCTTGTCCACGGGGCTCAGCTTGCTCATGAGCTTGTAGACATGAAGCACGATGGCGTCTTGGAAGCTGTGCTCGCGCTCGGCGATTTCCATGTATTCCGACGGCACGTCCATATCTTCCGCCAGTTCGCCGATGCGGTTGAGGAGCACGGTCTTGCCGACGCCGCGCAGGCCGTAGTAAATGACGGAGCGCGCGGGAAAGCCGACGCGGATATTTTCGAGCACGGCCTGCGCGTCGTGCAGCACCTGCTCGCGTCCCGCGAGGTATGCCGGCGTCGTACCCGCGCCTGGGCGATAGGGATTCGGTGTCAAAACCATCGCAGAGTTCCTTTCCATCTCAAAGAGTCACAGTTCCTGCCCCGCTACTTTCCTTGCCTCATACTCTCGGTCGAGGATGGCGAGCACGACGAGGTTTTCGTAGACGCCGTTCGTGATGATGGTCTCGCGGAAAAGCCCTTCGCGCAGCATGCCTTCGCTCTCGTAGAGGTGCAGGGCGCGGTCGTTGTAGTCTTTGCAGTCGAGCCACGCGCGGTGGAACTTCTTGACGTCGAAACAGTATTTTTTGAGGAGCTTCATGGCCTCGTGGCCGTAGCCCATGCCCTTTTTCTGGATGACGACATGCGTCCATTCCATCTCGTGCGCGTCGGTCTTCAGGCCATTGATGAGAAAATAACCAACGCGTTCGCCCGTCTCCTTTTCCTCGGCGATGACGTCCATGGATTCCTCGATCGCGCCTTCGAGGATCTTCGTATGGAAGTCCTTGTCGAACGGCACGATGAATTTGACGTTTTCCGGTTCGTATTCGAGCTTCAAAATGTAATCGAAGTCGCTCATATCTGCGCGGCGCAGGCGCAGGCGCGGGCCTTCGGCGAGAATTTCTTTCATATCAATGATGCCCCTTTGCAAAATTCATTTTCAAACTACGTTTCCTATAGTATAATGGGCGGGCAGACAATCTGCAAGCAACCGCATCACCGAAGCCTTTTCAAAGGAGGAATCTCTTTTGCCGAATTTTGACTGGACGAGCCTCGCCGACTGGAAGTTCTTCGTCGAGCCGCTCTTCGTGCCGCTCTGCATCCTCATCGGTGCGCTCGCCGTCGGCATCACGCTGAACAAGCTCATCAATCGTCGCATCGAGAAGCATGTCGATGTCGAGGAAGGCACGTGGCATTACGTCTTCATCAACGCGATGAAGGGCGTGCCGATCTCGCTGACGCTCGTCGTCGGCCTGTACTGGATCGTCGGCACAATCGACATCCCGCCGCAACTTTCGAAGCTCTTTTCGTACATCCTCTTCACCGTCATCATCCTCTCGATCACGCGCGTCGTCGCGCGCACGGTCAATGGCGTCGTCGCGATGCGCATCGAGCGTTCGCAGGAAAAGCTGCCGAAGACGACGCTGCTCTCGACGATCCTGACGGTCGTCATCTACGCGATGGGCGTGCTCGTCGTATTGCAATACTACGGCATCTCCATCGCGCCGATCCTCACGGCCATGGGCGTCGGTGGTATGGCCGTCGCCCTCGCGCTGCAGGAAACGCTCGCGAACATCTTCTCCGGCCTGCACCTCATCCTCTCGAAGCAACTGCGCATCGACGACTACATCAAGCTCAGCACGGGCGAAGAAGGGCGCGTCACGGACATCACATGGCGCTTCACGACCATCGTGCCGGCCGGCGAGAGCAACATGGTCGTCATCCCGAACCAAAAGATCGCCTCGTCAAACATCACGAACTTCAGCCTGCCGCGCCGCGACATGGCCATCAGCATCCCCGTCGGCGTCGCATACGACAGCGACCTCGATTTCGTCGAAAAGGTCACGCTCGAAGTCGCGAACGAAGTCCTCGCCCGCGTCGACAAGAAGGTCGAGCAGGAACCCCTCGTGCGCTTCACGGAGTTCGGCGATTCGAGCATCAATTTCAAAGTCATTCTGCACAGCAGCGCTTTCGATTCGCAGTTCCTACTCAAGCACGAATTCATCAAGGCGCTGACGCGGCGCTTCCGCGAAGAGGGCATCGACATCCCGTTCCCGATCCGCACGGTGCTACATGGCGACGAGGCGGCTGGCGGGCGCTAAAGCGACTTATCCACAATTTATCCACATCTTGATACACATATTGACGTCGGACACTAGATGTTGTATAATGCAGACACAAAGCGATACAACACAAGAACTCGTCAGGCTTGTGCCCAAACTACTGCCTCCTACGGTGGCATAAGCGATCTCTAAGCGCTGAAGCGCTAAGAGATCGCTTATGCCCCTGCCGCTTCGCGGCCCTCCCCCCTCAGTGAGGGGGGCTGAGGAGACCGTGGCGTCAAGCTTCACCAGTTCCTTTTGATAGGAAAGGATGATTCAATATGTTCGTCAACGGAACGGAAGTCACGGTCAAGGGCATCCCCGAGATGTCGGAAAAGGAAATCACGAACTATATCAGCTATGTCAAGGAGCAGACGCAGGAGCCGGTCGACCAGCTCTCGATCGTCTGCCGTCCGGACGGCACGGTCTCGCTCGACTACCAGCTGCGCCCGCAGAAATTTGAGCGCATCCGCCGCATCACGGGCTACCTCGTCGGCACGATCGACCGCTGGAACGATGCCAAGCGCGCCGAGGAGCACGACCGCGTGAAGCACGGCCTGCACTGATGCGCCTGCAGATTGCTGGCATCGTCGATGACAGCATCGTCGACGGCGACGGCTGCCGCCTGACCGTCTTCGTGCAAGGCTGCCCACGCGCCTGCCCCGGCTGCCAGAATCCTGAGACGCAGCCAATGGCAGGCGGGCGCACGATCGACACGGCCGCCATCCTCCAGCAGATGGCCGAAAACCCGATCCTCTCCGGCATCACGTTCAGCGGCGGCGAACCGTTCCTCCAACCCGCGCCGCTCGCCGACCTCGCCCGCGTCGTCCACCAACGCGGCCTCGATGTCTGGAGCTACACGGGCTTCACGCTCGAAGAACTCCTGGAACGTGCCGAAAAAGACAAGGCAACACGGGCGCTCCTGAAGGAGCTCGACGTCCTCGTCGACGGCCCGTATGAGGAAGCCCAGCGCGATCTCACGCTGCACTTCCGAGGCTCGCGAAACCAGCGCGTCATCGACATGAAAAAGACAAGAAAAGCAGGACGCATTGTCCTGCTGTATACCGACTAAAAACGACGTACGGAAGAAGCCAAACACTTCTTCCGTACGTCGTTTTATTTCACGGAAGCTTCTTTAGATTTTTTCTTCTTCGAAATACACGCGGTAGTTGTTCTCCCCATGCGATTTCGCGATCTGGAGGGCCGAGGCTGCGCGGCTGTAGAGCGTGCGATAGCGGCCGCCCGGCGTGCCCGTCGCGGCGACGCCGACGCTGACATTGATGCCCTCAAATCCCTGTACAGAGACGCGGTGCACCAGCTCGATGATGCGTTGCGCACGTCGCTCGATGATGTCGAGCGACGTACGGCCGCAGATAAAGAGCACAAACAGATTCTCTGATACCTGGCCAAGAATGTCCTCGCCACGGAAGTCCGAGAGGATGCTGTCTGACACGGCATGGAGGAAGCCCCCAGTATTCGCATCTGTGAGCTTTGCTACCGTCTCACGGTAATTCGTGAGATCGATAAGAAACAACGTCCCTTTCTCGCCCTGCTGGATGATGCGCAGACGCGTATTGATACGCTCCGCGAGCTCTTGGCCATCCGCAGTTTGCGCCCCAAGAACGCCATCCATCATGCTCGTCGCGCGCATGATCTCACCGTGCCGCTCTCCATCGATGATGCAACTATAGCCGACAATGCTTGCAACAATGCCATCCGGGGCCGGAATGCTGCGGTAATTGACACGATTCCAATGCGGTTCCTCCGAGAAGATGCTGCCATAGAATTCCACGATGTCTTCGCGTGGTCCACGGATGGCCTCCCGCATCGCCTCTGCAAAGCGGCGTCCCTCTGGCTCTTTGCCATGCACAGCCATATCCAGCAGGGCATGGAAATTGCGGATCTTTCGCTCGTCACGCGTGCCATCCGCAGAGACTTGCAGGAAATAGAGCGTATCCTCTTCGATATCAAAAGCGAAGAGCGTTGCCGCTGTTCTCTCGAGCATCATATCAAGGGCTTGTGCACGTTCTTGGCAAAGACGTACACCTGCCCCCCGTTTGAGCGCCGCATCGAGAGGCGTTCCGATCCCGCTGAAAAGCACTTGCGAGAAGCGCTCCGACGGAATCTCCATCGCTTTATTCCCTGTTTCCTGTCCTGACATTCCGATATAGCTCCTTGAAATTAGAAATTAAATGTTCTGCTCGTTCATTTCACGACGAGCACTGGGCACTTCGACTGCTCAACGATATACTGGCTCACGCTCCCGAGGAGCACGCCTTTCACGACGCCGAGGCCGCGGCTGCCCATGACGATCATGTCCATTTCCTTGTCCGTCGCAAAATCGAGGATCACGACGGCAGGCGACCCCGTCTCTGAGAACGCTTCTTTCTCAACGCCCGTCGGCACCATGTCCATGACGCGGTCGAGAATGACGTTGCCAGCCTTCGTGACGGCATCGAGGATGGCGTCACTGAGGCACGCATTGATGGCGAGCTGGTTGATATTCGCCACATAGAGGAAATTCAGCTTCGCGCCGCATGCCTCTGCGAGCGAGATGGCCTGCGTGACCGCGCGATCCGAGCCTTCCGACCCGTCGACGGGTACCAGGATGTTTTTGACTTCCATGATGAATACCTCCTCGTTTTTCATTTCACGACAAGGACCGTGCCCGGGGCTTTTTCCATGATCTCCTGGCTCACGCTCCCGAGAAAGAACCCCTCGACCCGGCCGAGCCCACGCCCACCCATGATGATGGGCTCGTCTCCGTGCTCTTCGGAAAATTGCAGGATCTCGCGGGCGGGGTTCCCCGTCCGTTCGTGCAACTCGTAAGCGGCCTGCCCGCGCACGCGTTCCTCCGCGCGACCGAGCGCATCATGCACCGCAGGGCCGACGGGGCGCGTCAGGCGCTCCGGTAGCCAGCTCACGAGATTTTCCGTATCCGTCTTGCTCGCAAAATACGAAACATAGAGGATATCGAGCGTCGCACCACTGGAGCGGGCGAGCAAGATGGCCGTATCGAGTGCTTTGAGCGAGCCTGCGGAACCATCCACGGGCACGAGGATCCGAGAAAATCGTTCCACCTGATCCCCTCCTCATCGCAAATATCTTATTCCATTTATACTATAATTCGCGATACGTTTCCGAAAATCCTGTTTGAAACCCAAAAGAAACAAAAATTTTCTTGATTGACACGAATGTCCCGCTCATGTAAACTTGTTAAGAATAGAATGATTTTAGGAGGCTTTTCCCATGGCAGAAGAAAAAACAGCAGCGCCATCCGTCGAAGACATCGTCGCGCAGACGACGATCGCCGACGTCTATCGCGCCGCAAAACAACTCGAAGGCGTCGCGCGCAAGACGCGGCTCATTCACAGTGACTACTTCTCGGAGCTTTCCGGCAATGATGTCTACTTGAAGCCGGAAAACCTGCAGCACACAGGCGCGTTCAAACTGCGTGGTGCGTACAACAAGATCAGCCAGCTCACAGACGAGGAAAAGAAGAAAGGCGTCATCACGGCTTCGGCCGGCAATCACGCGCAGGGCGTCGCCTACGCCGCAAAGAAGCTCGGCGTCAAAGCCGTCATCTGCATGCCGGCGACGACGCCGATCCTCAAAGTCGAAGGCACGAAGGCGCTCGGTGCCGAAGTCGTGCTCTATGGCGACGGCTTTGACGATGCGTACGCGCACAGCCTCGAACTGCAGAAAAAGCATGGCTACGTCTACATCCATCCGTTCAACGACCGCGAAGTGCTACTCGGCCAGGGCACGACGGCGCTCGAGATCATCGACGCGCAGAAAGACATCGACGCCATCCTCGTGCCGATCGGCGGCGGCGGATTTGCTTCAGGCGTCGCGCTCGCGACGAAGCTCGTGAACCCGAACGTCAAAGTCTACGGCGTCGAGCCCGCGAACGCGGCCTGCATGAAAGCCGCGCTCAAGAAAGGCAGCATCGTCACGCTCGATAGCGCTGATACCGTTGCCGACGGCTGCGCCGTCAAGACGGCCGGCGATCTGACGTATGCATTCTGCAAAAAATACCTCGACGGCATCATCACGGTCTCGGAAATGGAGATCATGGGCGCACTGCTCTCGCTCATCGAGAAGCACAAGCTCATCGCTGAAGGCGCAGGCGTGCTGTCGCTCGCGGCACTCTCGAAGCTGCCGATGAAAGGCAAAAAAGTCGCAGCCATCATCTCGGGTGGCAACATCGACATCTCGACAATCTCCGCACTCATCGACAAGGCGCTCATCGCGCGCAGCCGCGTGTTCTGCTTTGCCGTGCAGCTGCCAGACAAGCCCGGCCAGCTCGAACTCATCGCGCACATCCTCGCCGCCGAGAACGCGAACGTCATCGAGTTGAACCACAACCAGGCAAAAGTGACGGATAGCTTCAAGAAAGTCGTGCTCGAAGTGACGTGCGAGACGCACAACGAAGAACACGTCCAGCGCATCATCCGCGCCCTCGGCCAGCATGGCTACGAGGTTGAACGCATCTATTGATGTCTCCCCTGAATGAACGCTAAAAAAGTCCTTGACGTTTTAAGACCAGCTACTTATAATGAAGTGTCATTATTTCACGTTTTTTCACTTCAATTCAAGGAGCTGGTCTTTTTGTTCTTCCTCGCCCTATCCCCCATTCTCTGGCTCATCGTGGCACTCACGGTGCTCCGCATGTCCGCTTGGAAGGCCTGCACGATGGCGCTCGCCATTGCTTGGGCCGTCGGTATCGGTCTTGAAGGCATGACGCTGCCGCATGCCATCGAAGCGACGCTCGAGGGCGTCGCGCTCGCCTGCTGGCCGATCTTGCTCGTCATCGTCGCCGCCATCTTCACGTACACGCTGACGCTGCGCACGCATGCGATGGACACGATCCAGCGGATGCTGACGTCCGTCTCGTCTGACCGCCGCGTGCTGATCCTCCTCATTGGCTGGGGCTTTGGCGGCTTCCTCGAGGGCATGGCCGGCTTTGGCACGGCCATCGCCATCCCGGCCGGCATGCTCGCCGGCCTTGGCATCCCGCCCGTGCTCGCGGCGTCTGTCTGCCTCATCGCGAACTCCGTGCCGACGGCCTACGGCTCCATCGGCATCCCGCTCGTGACGCTCGGCGGCCTCACGTCGATTTCCTCGAGCGAGCTCGCCATCTACACCGCGCTCCAGCTCGCACCACTGACACTGCTCTGCCCGTTCCTCATGACGATCGTGACGGGCGGATCGCTCAAAGCGCTCTCGGGCATGGCGCCGCTCTGCGCACTTTCTGCGCTCGCATTCTTGCTGCCGGAGCTCGTCATTTCCTACTTCATCGGTCCCGATCTCGCCGTCGTCGCCGGTGCCATCGTGACGATGGGGGCCATCGTCGCTTATGCAAAGAAATTCCCTGTCGAAGATCCTGCCTATGCCATGACGATGCAGGAAGACAAGGACGCCGCACCGATCACGCTACGCTCGGGCCTCGTCGCCTGGCTGCCGTTCATCCTGATCTTCCTGCTGCTGCTCGCGACGTCAAAGCTGCTGCCAGTCATCCACGATCCTCTAGCGGCCATCCAGTCTTCCGTGCTGATCTATGACGGCCCTGAAGGTGCGCCCTATACATTTACCTGGGTCGCGACGCCAGGCGTGCTGATCCTGCTCGCCGCTTTTTTCGGCGGCCATGTGCAAGGCGCGTCGCTCTCGATGATGACGCGGACGCTCAGCAAGACGATCTATGATCTGCGCTACACGATGCTGACGATCATCGCCGTCATCGCGACAGCGAAAGTCATGGGCTATGCAGGCATGACGCACGCCATCGCCGAGACGGCTGTCGCGGCTACGGGCACGACGTACCCAGCCATCGCGGCCTTCATCGGCTCCATCGGCACATTCATCACAGGCTCAGCGACATCGTCGTGCGTGCTGTTCGGCAAATTGCAGACAGACTCGGCGCTCGCCATCGGCGCAGGGCCTTCTGTGCAGGCTTGGGTCGCAGCCGCAAATGCAACAGGTGCCTGCGCTGGCAAGATGATCTCGCCGCAGAGCATTGCCATTGCGATCGGTGCCATCGGCGCACCGGGCTGTGACAGCCGCCTGCTCCATTTCGCCGTGAAAATCTATGTCCCATTCATCATCGCCATGGGCCTCATCGTCTACTTTGGACAGACGCTCGTGAAGTGATGTTCTTGCTTCCCTCGCTCCCTTCCCCAAGGGAGCATTTTTTCTGCCCGAAAGACCCTGTGTTCGAGGTTTTGCTTTGTTTTTCATATTATTTTGTATTTTTCAGTTGACGTTTCTCCCGTTTATAACGTATAATGAAATTGTTTCATTATGCGGACTCTTTAGAAAGCTTGCTGACAAAAGCAGGCTAGTGGGAAGCATCAACGAAAGCCTTGCTGTCATGCTTCTCCGTATGGGTAATCTTCCAAGACAAGAGAAGGAGTTGATCTCATGCTCGCGCTCATCGCAGCAATCCCGATCCTGCTGACGATCGTCATGACCGTCGTGTTCAACGTCCCGGCGAAGAAAGCCTTGCCGATTGCCTGGCTCTCCATCGTCATCATCGGCCTGTTATACTGGCAGATGGATGTCCAACACATCGCATCTTACACGGTCACAGGCTTCCTCGGATCCATTGACACCCTGCTCATCATCTTCGGTGCGATCCTCCTGATGAACATGCTGAAAGAAGCCGGCGCCATGCGCCGCATCGAGGGCATGTTCAACGGCATCACCGAAGATGCCCGCATCCAGCTCGTCATCATCGGTTTCGCCTTCAGCGGCTTCATCGAAGGCGCCGCGGGCTTCGGCACGCCGGCCGCCATCGCAGCGCCTCTCCTGATCGGCCTCGGCTTCCCTCCGATGGCTGCCGCGATCAGCTGCCTGATCCTGAACTCGACGCCGGTGCCGTTCGGTGCCGCCGGCACGCCGACGAACTCCGCATTCGCCTGCGTCACCGACGTCCTGCCGACGCTCGGCATCTCGCCGGACAACTGGCTGCTCTCGCTCTCGTTCATTTCGGCACTCGGCATGGATCTTGGTGCCTTCATCATCATCTTCCTCGTCGTCGGCATCACGACGCAGAAATTCGGCAAGAACCACAAGTTCTCCGATGCTGTCCCCGTCCTCCCGTTCTGCCTGCTCGCGGCGTTCAGCTTCACGCTGTTCTCGCTGCCGCTTGCACGCTTCATCGGCAGCGAGATCACGTCGCTCGCCGCTGCTGCCATCACGGTCTTCGTGCTGCTCGGTGCCGCCAAGACGGGTTTCCTGATGCCGAAAGATGTCTGGCGCTTTGAATCTCAGGAGGCCAAAGCTGCTGAGAAGGGCGGCGACACCGTGGCAACGTCCCACATGTCGCTCCTGAAGGCGTGGACGCCGTACCTCCTCATTTCGCTCTGGCTCGTCCTGACGCGCATCCCGCAGATCGGCCTGAAGCCGATCGTGCAGAGCTTCTCTGTCTCCATCAGCAACATCCTCGGCGTCGAGAATGCCGTCTGGTCGTTCAAGTACGTCAACAACCCGGGCATCGCGCCGTTCATCCTCGTCGTGCTCATCGGCATCCTGCTCTATGGCTTGAATGGTGCGCAGGTCAAGCACATGTTCGTCGCTTCCGGCCGCCAGGTCTATGGCGCGTTCATCGCACTGCTGTTCGGCTTCGCACTCGTCTACATCTATCGTTATTCGAATGCGAATGCTGCAGGCTTTGAGTCCATGCTGCTCGCGATGGCACACGGCATGGCCGACCTCGCTGGTGCAAACTTCTTCTATGTCTCCCCGATCATCGGCAGTATCGGCGCGTTCATGTTCGGTTCCAACACGGTCTCGAACATCATGTTCACGCCGCTGCAGTTTGAAACAGCCACGATCCTCGATCTCCCGCAGATCGCCATCGTCGCCCTCCAGAACCAGGGCGGTGCCATCGGCAACATGATCTGCATCAACAACATCGTCGCTGTCTGCGCGACGACCGGCATCTCTGGCGTCGAAGGCAAGCTCATTCGCACGGATGCCGTGCCATGGGCCGTCTACTACGTCATCTGCATTGCAGTGATGTCTGCAGTTCTCGCCTTCGGGCTGATCCCTGCATTCTGATTCCCGATTACCCATCCCTTTCTTCGCGGCGTCCGCTCGGGCGCCGCTTTTTTCTTTGGTGTGTGGAAAGTGTGCTATACTAGTGGGGAACCATACGAAATAGCGAAAAAGGATGATTCCACAAATGATCGAACTTTCCAAACTCACGACGGAGCAGCGCAATCCGCGCACGATGCACATTGACGAGGTGTCGACGGAGGACGTCGTGCGGCTCATCAATGAGGAGGACAAGCGCGTGCCGCTGGCGGTCGAGAAGATTTTGCCCGATGTCGCGCGCGCCGTCGACATCATCGCGGCGGCACTGGCGGCAGGCGGGCGGCTGTTTTACCTCGGCGCGGGGACGTCGGGGCGGCTCGGCATCCTCGATGCCGTTGAGTGCCCGCCGACGTACCGCACGGATCCTGAGCGCATCGTCGGGCTCATCGCTGGCGGCACGCCGGCCATCTTCCGCGCAAAGGAAGGCGCTGAGGACGATCCCGAGCTCGGCGCAGCAGACCTGCGCGCGCAAAACTTCTCGGCAAACGATGTCGCAGTCGGCATCGCGGCCTCAGGGCGCACGCCATACGTGATCGGCGCACTGCGCTACGCGCACTCGCTCGGCGCGAAGACGATCGCGCTCGCCTGCACGTCTCCAGCTGCCATCGCCGAGGAAGCCGACGTCGCATTGCTGCCGATCGTCGGCCCCGAAGCCATCACGGGCTCGACGCGCATGAAGGCCGGCACGGCGCAGAAGCTCGTGCTCAATATGCTATCGACGGGCGCGATGGTGAAGCTCGGCAAGACGTATGGCAACCTCATGGTCGATGTCAAGGCATCGAATGCGAAGCTCACGGAACGCGCGACGCGCATCGTCATGGAAGTCGCGGAATGCTCGCGAGAGGCGGCGGCTGAGGCGCTGCGCCTCGCCGACGGCCGCGCAAAAATCGCGATCCTGCATGTCCTGACGGGGCGCGATATCGCAGGTTGCGAAGCACTGCTCGCCGAAAGCCACGGCCGTCTGCGCGCGGCCATGGCGGCGGATGCTCCTGTGACACCAGCCGTATCGGCTGACGCATCAAACTCCCACAAAGGAGGCGCTGCGCATGACGGAAAATGAACAGCTCGCAAAAGGCGTGCTCTCGGCCCTCGAAGCCTGCAACGGCCGCCCGCACCTCGCCCGCGCCTACAACTGCATGACGCGGCTGCGGCTCTCGTTTGACGAAGCGACGGGCATCCCCGTTGGTCTCGCTGACACCATCGCAAAGCTCCCCAACGTGCTCGGCACGAATGCGAGCGGCACGGAGCTCCAAGTCATCCTCGGCCCCGGCAAGGCGGCGAATGTCGCAGCAGCGCTCAATAAAATAATGGATCGCCCGCAGATCGGCGACGGCAAAGCGCTCCATGCCCAGATCCGCGCCAAAAACGCGACGCCCGTCAAATTATTTTTCAAGCGCATCGCGAGCATCTTCATCCCGCTGATCCCCGGCTTCATCGCCTGCGGCCTCATCAGCGGTTGCCTGAACATCATCGCGAAAGTCGCGCCCGATGTCCAGGCAGGGCCGCTCTTCCAACTGCTCGCCATCGCAGGTTCGACGGTCTTCTGGGGCCTGAACATCCTCGTCGGCCGCAATGCAATGGAAGAATTCGGCGGCACGCCCGTGCTCGGCGCCATCCTCGGCGCCCTGCTCTCGCATCCGAACCTCGCGCATGTCACGCTCGACGGCGAAATGCTTGTGCCCGGCCGCGGCGGCATCATCTCCGTACTGCTCGTCGCCATGCTCGCAAGCGTCATCGAACGGCAGGTACGCCGCTTCGTACCCGAGGCACTGTCACTCTTCGTCACGCCGCTCGTGACATTCCTCGTCTCCGGCACGATCGCCATCCTCGTGCTGCAGCCTGTCGGCGGCATGCTCTCCGATCTCATCGGCGGCACGGCCACGGGCGCCATCGCAGCAGGTGGCGCACTGACAGGCGCCGTACTCGGCGGCACGTTCCTCCCCATGGTCATGCTCGGCATCCATCAGACGCTGACGCCGATCCACGCCGAGCTCCTCGCGCGCTATGGCGTCACGATCCTGCTGCCTGTCCTCGCCATGGCCGGCGCGGGACAGGTCGGCGCGAGCTTTGCCGTCTACTGCCGCACGAAAAACGCGCGCCTCAAAAAGATCATCGCTTCAGCGCTCCCCGTCGGCATCCTCGGCGTCGGCGAGCCGCTGATCTATGGCGTCACGCTGCCGCTGGGGAGGCCGTTCCTCGGTGCCTGCGTCGGCGGCGCATGCGGCGGTGCCGTGCAAGCGGCATTCGGCGTCGGTGCCGCGACGCTTGGTATCAGCGGCCTGCCGCTCGCGGCCGCGACAGACAACATCCCCGTCTATCTCTGCGGCCTCGTCTGTGCCTATCTCGGCGGCTTTGTCGCGACGCTCGTCATCGGATTTGACGACCCTATCGATGAAGTTGCTCCTGCTACCTCGGAAAGGGTGTGATTTCTTGCAGAATGGCATTTCCATCTATCCCGGCCTCGACAACACGCCAGAGGAAAACCTCGCGCTCATCGAGACAGCGGCGGCTGCCGGCATCACGCGCGTCTTCACGTCGCTGCACATCCCCGAGAGCGACACGCGCGCGCTGAAAAAGGAAATCGGCACGCTGCTCGGCGCGGCGCGCGCCCATCACATGGAAGTCATCTCCGACGTCAGCCCGAAGACGCTCGAGATCCTCGGCCTCAAGGAGTTCCGCCCCTCGGCGTTCCGCATGCTCGGCATCACGACGATCCGGCTCGACTATGGATTTCCTCCCGAGGAAATCGCACGCATCAGCCACAACAGCCAGAAACTCCGCATCCAGCTCAATGCCTCAACGATCACGCGCGAACTCCTGCGCAAGCTCGACGCCTGCAAGACGGATTTCTCGCGCATCGACGCGCTGCACAATTTCTACCCGCGCATCGGCACGGGCCTCAGCGAAATGACGCTCATCAAGCACAACGCCATGCTGCACCAGCTCGGCATCCACGTCGGCGCGTTCGTCACGACGCAGGCCGGCCGCAGGCGCGGCCCGCTCGGTGAAGGGCTGCCGACGCTCGAATCGCACCGCACGATGACACCCAGCCAGGCTGCGCGCCACCTCGTCGCGCTCGGCACGGACTCTGTCTTTCTCGCCGACAGCCTGCCGACGACGGAGGAAGTCCAGTCGCTCGGCCGCCTGCGCGATGACTGCGTCACGCTGCGCGCCGAACTCTTGACGGACGACGACCTGAGCCGCCAGCTGCTTTCGCATGTCTTCACATCGCGCATCGACGCCGCCCGCGATGCCATCCGCGCCCAGGAAAGCCGCAGCCTCGTCACCAATGTCCGCGCGACGATCGCGCCCGAGCACGCAGACGACCGCCCGCGCGGCGTCATCACGATCGACAACACCGAGGCCGGCCGCTACATGGGCGAGCTCGAGATCGTCAAGCGCCACCTACCCGCCGACCCGCGCGTCAATGTCTGCGCGCGCATCGACCGCGCTGACTTCCCGCTCATCAACTGCATCTCGCCCGGCCGCAGATTTTCTTTCGAACTCCATAGCGCCAGAGCGATGAAAGATGATATAATGGAGGGTAGCAACCCACGAGAGGAACGAACGAAATGAGCAAGAACACTGACGATGTCTGCGAGATCCATCAGACGCACCCGAGCGCGATCGAGCTCGCGCGGCTCCACGAAGCCGACGACGAGACGAGCCTGCGCCTCGCGGAAGTCTTCAAGGTGCTCGGCGACCGCACACGCATCAAGCTACTGTCGCTCCTCGCGCACAAGGAGGAGCTCTGCGTCTGCGACATCGCCGAGGCGCTCGGCATGGGCCAGTCCGCCATCTCACACCAGCTCCGCGTGCTGCGTGGCGCGCGCCTCGTAAAATTCCGCAAAGAAGGCAAGGAAGCCTTTTATTCGCTCGACGACGACCACGTCGTCACGCTCATGCAGCAGGGCCTCGACCACGTCCTGCACGGCTGAGTCGCGCCTCCCGCTTTTCCTTTGTTTCCGTGAAAGAAAGGAACATCGCCATGAAGAAGCACCGCCTCGCGAAGAAAATCGCTTTGATCCTCGGCCTGTCGCTACTCGCCACGAGCACGGCACTCGCTTCGCCGACGCTGAAGAATGGATCACGTGGCCACGACGTGCTACTGCTGCAGCAGAAGCTCGTGGAGATCGGCTACGCGCCTGGTTCGGCTGACGGCGTCTATGGCGCGGGCACGGAGCGCGCTGTTGCCGCGTTCCAGCGCGACCAGAACATCCGTGTCACGGGCGTCGTCAATGCCGCGACATGGCGCGCGCTCAAAGGCGTGAAGAGTAAGAAGGACTTTGCGGACCTCCAGCCAGTCGCGCCTGCGAAAGCGGCTGACACGCTGCCGACCATCAAAGCGCCACTCGCGCCGAACAACGTGCCGATCCTGCCACGCAGCAAAGTCAACTCCATCATCTCGACGGCCAAGAACTACATCGGCACGCCCTACAGCTTCGGCGGCACGACACCGAAAGCGTTCGACTGCTCCGGCTACCTGCAGTACGTTTTCGCGAAGAACGGCATCTCCATCCCGCGCCTCGCCGACGACCAGTACAAGCTCGGCACGCGCACGAAGAGCACGAGCCAATTAGAACCCGGCGATCTCGTCTTCTTCACGACGTATGAGCCCGGCCCGTCGCACTGCGGCATCTACCTCGGCAGCGGCCAATTCATCCACGCCAGCTCCAGCAAAGGCGTGCGCATCGACGCGCTGTCGAACTCCTACTGGCAGCCGCGCTATATCGGTGGAAAGCATATTGTGATGTAAAAAGAAATGACGTTTGCATTTGCAAACGTCATTTCTTTTTTATTTGGACAGCCGATGCATCCACGTATACGCCACCGGCACGATGAAAAGTGTCAGGATCGTCGAGGTCACGATGCCGCCGATAATGGCGTAGGCCATGGGGGCGCGGAGTTCGGCACCTGAGCCGCTGCCGAGCGCAATGGGCAGCATGCCGAAGATCATGGCGAGGCTCGTCATGAGAATCGGGCGCAGGCGTAGAGCCCCTGCTGCCGCGAGCGCATCGACGCAGCTCATGCCTTCCGCGAGCTTCTTGCGCGCAACATCGATGAGCAGGATGGCGTTCTTCGTCACGAGGCCGAGCAGCATGATGATGCCGATGATCGCGACGATGCTGATCGTGCTGTCTGCGAGGAACAGGCCCCAGATGGCGCCGATCATCGCGAGCGGCAGCGTCAACATGATGGCGAAAGGCTCGCTGTAGCTCTCGAACTGCGCCGCGAGCACGAGGAAGATCAGCACGACGGCCATGGCCATCGCCATGCCGAGCTCGCCAAAGGCTTCGTCCATGTCGTCGCTCGCACCGGCGGGCTGGATCGCGTAGCCGGGCGGCAGGTCGATGGCGGCCGCCTGCTCCCAAAACGTCGCGTCAACGTCGCTCAAAGCAGCGTTTTCGAGGTTCGCCGAGAGGCGGACCTCTTTTTGACGGTCAAAGCGGCGGACGCTGCCGCTCGCTGCGCCCTGCTCGATGGTCGCGACCTGCGCGAGTGGCACGAGGCGGTTCTCCTTGCCGGGCACGAAAACCTGCTGGAGCATCGCAGATGTCGCACGGTCATCACCATCAAGGCGCAGGCGGATATCGACCTGCTCGTCCTTGTCGCTGTAGCGGCCGACGACAGTGCCCGTCATCATCGTGGCCAGCGTCTCGCCGATGGCGGACGGCGAGACACCGAGCTCGTTTGCGATGTCGTCGCGGCGGACGATCTTCAACTCTGACGCGCCCGTGCGAACAGACGACGTGACATCGCGCACGCCGGGAATCGTGCGCAGGACGGCTTCGGCTTCGTGGCTGATGGCTTCGAGCTTCGCAGGATCGTCGCCGACGACGGAGATCTCGACAGGCTTGTCCTCACTCGTGCTGAAGTCAGCCTGAAAGCCAGCCACCGCATGGCTTTCCATCCGCTGCCGTGACGCTCACGCCGCGCGGTGCCGTGACATTCACAGTGAACTGCGACTGATCCGTCTCCGGCGAAAACTCCTGCCCGATCTGCGTCAGCACGAGCAGGCTGACGGCAAAGAGCGCCACTGCGCCTGCGAGGAACCGCTTGCGCTGCCGTTGGAGCACGCGCAGCAGCAGCGCATGATACCCTTGTTCCAGTGCAGCAAACGCCGTCTGGAAGCGCTGCCATGGCCGCCGCAGGAAGCGCGGCATGGCGGGCTTGCCGACCGGCAGATATAGCGCGGCCATCATCGGCGTCAGCGTGAACGAGACGAAGAGCGACAGCAGCACGGCGAACGCGACCGTCAGGCCGAATTCTTTGAAATACTGGCCGACGACGCCTGAGAGGAAGCCGACGGGCAGGAACACGGCCGCAACGGACAGCGTCGTCGCGACGACGGGCAGCACGATCTCGCGCGTGCCGTCCAGCGCGGCCTGCCGCGCATCCTTGCCCATCTGGCGATGGCGGATGATGTTTTCAACGACGACGATGGCATCGTCGATGAGCAGGCCGACAGAGAGCGACAGGCCGAGCAAGCTCATCGTATTGATGCTGAAATGGCCGAGGTGCATGAACGTGAACGCCGCCGCGATGGACGCAGGGATGGCGAGCGCGCTGATGACCGTGCTGTGCCAGTCGCCGAGGAACCAGAACACGATGACGACGGCGAAGAAGCCGCCGAGCAGCAAGTCTTCCCAGACGTCATTCATGGACTGCGTGATGCGCGCAGCATCGTCGCGCACAAGGTGGACGGAGACGCCTGTGGGCAAGTCGTCCTTCATGCGGTCGAGCATCTTCTTGACCTCTGCCGCGACGCGCACAGCGTTGCCGCCCGACTGCTTGCCGATCTCGATGCCGATGGCCGCCTCGCCGTCATAGCGGCAGAGCGTCGTCGCATCTTTCACCGTGTCTTTCGCCTCGCCGACCTGCTCAAAGAGGATCGGCTGCTTGCCGCGCGTCGCGAGCACTGTGCCATAGACATCACTCAAACTCTGGAACGCGCCTGCCGTGCGGACGGCCGTCTGCCGGCCGCTATTGTCGAGCGTGCCTGCCGGGATGTCGTGATTCACGGCCTTGAGGCTCTCGGCGACTTCACTCGTTGAAAGCGCATATTCATTGAGCTTTTCCTGCGACAGCAGGAGCTCGACTTCGCGCTGCGTGTTGCCGCTGACGCGGATCTGGCCGATGCCTGCGACTTTCTGCAGCTGCGGCTTCAGCGTGTCATCGACGAACTGGCTGAGCTCCCGGAGATCGCCGTCCTCCGTCGTCAGCGCGATGGCAGCGACGGGCGCGGCATTGGCATCGTAGCGCGCGATGACGGGCTCCTTGATGCCGTCCGGCAGGTCGCCGCGCACGGCGCTGACCTTGTCGCGCACATCCTGCGCGGCCTCGGCGGGGTCGATGCCGATGCGGAACTCGATGCCGATGCTTGCGCTGCCCTCCGTTGACGTCGATGTGATGTGGCGCACGCCTTTCGTCTCAGAGACGGCTTCCTCGATCTTCCGCACGACCTGTTCGTCGATCTGCTCCGGCTGTGCGCCTTCGTACGTCACATCGACAGAGACATCGGGAAAGCTCGCGTCCGGCATTTCGTTGACGTCCATTTTCTGGTAGCTCACGATGCCGAGCAGCACAAGTAGCACGAGCACCATCGTCACGAAGACGGGACGGCGGATGCTGAGTTCTGGCAGGCTCATGACGGATCTTCCTCCTTCGCTTCTTCCTGCGGCGCCACAGCACTGCCGTCTTTCAGGCGGTCCACCTGATCGAGGATGACGAGATCGCCATCGGAAAGGCCGGACGTGACCGCGACCTGATCGCCGACGTCCTCGCCGAGCTCGACGCGCACGCGGCGCGCGCTCGCGCCATCAGCGACATAGACGTACGAAAGCCCTTTCTTCCCGAGCACGCACGACTTCGGCACGAGCATCATCGGCGCAGCCTCCTGCTGGACGGACACACGCACGAACATGCCGGGCTTCAGCGCGAAATCCGCATTCGCGATGCGCGCTTTCACGAGGAACAGGCGGCTCTCCTTGTCGGCAGCAGGATTCACGATCTCGACCGTGCCTGTGAACACGCGGTCGGGATACGTATCGACGCGCACCTCGACAGGCAGGCCCTGCGTGATGTACGCGACATACTGCTGCTCAATCTGGCACGTCACATAGACATCGTCCATCTGCTCGACCGTCATGGCAGGATTGCCTGCCGTGAGGATCTGGCCGCGCGTGACCTGCCGGTTCGCGACGAGGCCGTCGACAGGGCTCACAACCGTCGCATCCGCGACCTGCTTCTGTGCATCGGCGAGGTTCGCCTGCGCCGTCACGGCAAGTGGCGCCGTATCGACCGTCGCCTCCTCGCCTGCAAAGCAGAGCCGCCAGACGAGCGCCAGGGAAAACAGGGCGGCCAGTGCGCCCACGACGAATTTCTTCTTTGCCATTTCATACACCTCAAAAATGACCAACGGTCAATAACACTGCAAAAAAAGATGCTTCCGCACGTTGAACAGCGATGCGGCCGCAGACAAGACGCCGGCGCAGAGCGGCATCCACCAGACGCCTGCGAGCCCGAGCCATGGCACGAGGACGGTGAGCGCGGCAAGCGGCGCGATGAGCGTGCCGAGGAGCGACAGCCACAGCGAGACGGCCGGCTGCTCGAGCGCCGTGAAGTAGCTCGACACGCAGACATCGACCCATTTCACGAGATACGACAACGCAAAGATCGAGAGCGCCGCCAGCGACAGCTCCATGAGCGCCGTGTCGTCCGGCGCGACGAAGAATGTCAGCGCCCACGGGCCTGCCAGCTCCAAGAGCACGAGTGCGCCGATGGACAGCACGCCTGCCGTCGCCATGATGGCTTTCTGCAGGCGGCGCGTGCGCACGCGGAGCCCTGCGCCATGGCAGTACGACAGCGCGGGCTGCAGCGACGACGTCAGGCCGAACACGAGCATGCTGACGACGCTGTCGAGATACATGACGACGGAAAACGCCGCGACGGCGAGCGTGCCGCCGATCTGCAGCAGCACCGTATTCACGACAAGATCCATGACGGATGATGCCGTGCTGTCAAAGAAATCAGACGAGCCATTGAATGCGAGCCTCTGGAACTGATGCCAAGGAATCGTACCGCGCACAAAGCGCAGCTCCGTCCGATGCAGCAGGAACGGCACAAAGGAAAGCAAGGCTGCCAGCCCGATGCCGAGGATCGTCGCGAGCGCCGCGCCCGCGATGCCCCAGCCAAACGGCACGATGAAGAGGTAGTCGAGCGCGATGTTCAACAGCGCCACGCCGACATTCAGCGCCATGCTGTAGTTCTGCCAGCCGCAAATGCGCAGATAGTTGTCCATCGCGAAGAAAAACATGCCGATCGGCGCACCGGCCGCGAGAATGTAGAGGTACATCACGGCCTGCTCGATGACGACGGGTTCCGCGCCCATGAGCGTGAGGAGCGGCCGCGTGCCGACGAATACGAGGGCGGCGACGGCGAGGGACACGACGAAGATCGCGACGAGCGAAAATGAAAAGATCTGCGATGCCTCGCGCTGCCGCCCTGCGCCGAGCCGCGTCGCGATCTGCACGGACGAGCCGGCCGCGATCATGTCGATGACGGCGGAAAACAGCAGAAACAGCGGAAACACGAGATTGACGGCCGCCAGCGACGCCGCGCCGAGGAAATACCCGACGAACACGCCGTCGATGACAGAATACAGCGCCATGGCGCTCATGCTGATCATCGCGGGCAGCGCGCAGCGTGCGATGAGGCGGCTGAGCGGCAGACGCGCGAAATCACGACTGTCTTTCATATCAAACGTTTCTCCTTCCCCAAAAGACGTAGGGCTCATGAAACTTCCAAAGCCTCGAGCGTGCCGGATGGCAGGCCGAGCATCGTCTCGAGCAGCCGATGGCCGAGCACGAGATACTTGGCCATCGGTGCCTCATCAAGCGAAGTGCCGACATCCTCCATCGGAAAAACGGCATCGTAGATGTGCCAGAAAAAGTGGATGCAGCTCTTTGCATCGCTCGCGAGATGCATGCTGCCCTCCGCCGCGCCCTCGCGCAGGATACCAGCGAGCAGCGGATCCATCGTCTCGTCGCGCATCGCCTGCCAGATCGTCTCCATCAGGCGGTACTGATGCTCGCC
>JAXGCE010000008.1:0-18063 GCA_034186105.1 Selenomonadaceae bacterium | reverse complement strand
TTTGCCGAGGTCGATCTGCATGACGATCATCATCGAGAGGATGCCGCCGACATACGTCAGCGGGATGCCCGCGATGATCGCGATGGCCGCGTAGAGCTTGAACGATGGCGCATGCCCAGCCGCGAGCCAGCTTACGATGGCGCAGACGAACGGCCAACCCATGTAGAAACCGCCCGTCGGCCCGAACAACCGACCGAGACCGCCCATGCCGCCCGGAAAGATCGGCAGGCCGATGGCGCCGAGCACGACATATGCCACGACTGTGATAAACGTCAATTTCGGCGACAACACGAACGCCGTCACATCAAGCGCAATCGTCAGCGCCGTCACGAGCCCCGGCGTCATCGGTAACGGGAATGAAATAAACGCCGACACCATGCAGAACGCCAGGCACACCGCCATTTTCGTCATATCGCGGACGGTAAAGCCCGCCTTCGACTGAGAACGTACCATTTGCATTGAAAAAACTTCCTTTTCCTGTGGATTCGAATCTATTATAGACAGAAACGGAAGACACGTCAACCATGTTCGAAATCATGTTGACATATCTTCCGTTTCTCATCGCACCTGCGGAAGTCAATCCATACGTATTGCAAGGTCTTACAAGGGACTCCCCCCGCCCTTCGGGCCCTCCCCCCTCTGTGAGGGGGGCTGTTGGGCAAGCCACGTTCGCTCTTTTTCCGTGAGCTCCGCTTTTTCCAAGAGATCCGGCCGCCAGCGTCTCGTCGCGAGCAGTGCCTGCTCCCGCCGCCACTGGCGGATTTTTGCGTGGTCGCCCGAAATCAGGACATCGGGAACGGCTTTGCCCTCGAACTCCCGCGGCCGCGTGTACTGCGGGAAGCCCAAGAGGCCATCGTAGAACGAATCCGTCGGCGCCGACTCCGCATCGCCGAGCACGCCCGGCAGCATGCGCGAGACGGCATCCGTGATGACCATGGCCGGGAGCTCGCCGCCCGTCAACACATAGTCACCGATGGAGATGGCCTCATCCGCGAGGTCGTAGATGCGCGCGTCAAAGCCTTCATAATGGCCACAGATAAAGACGAGTTGCTTATACGTCGCGAGCTCCTTCGCCTTTGCCTGCGAAAACGTCGGGCCCGAAGGATCCATGATGAGGACCCGCCGCCGCCCGTCGTACGCGGACGTCCGCGCGAGCACATCGCGCACGGCGCGGTACATCGGCTCGGGTTTCAGCACCATGCCTGCGCCGCCGCCAAAGGGCGAGTCGTCGACATGGTGGTGCTTGTCAAACGAGAAATCCCGGAAATTCGTCAGATGGATGTCGAGGATGCCTTTTTCCACGGCGCGCTTCGTGATGCTCGCGCCGAACGGCCCGTCGAACATCTCGGGAAAAATCGTGACGACATCAATCCGCATCGTCCTGTGCCTCCTGTGCTGCTGTGCCTTCCGCGCTGTCTTCCAACACATCCGGCAGTTCGACGACCATGCGGCCGCCCGGCACGTCGATCACTTTGACGACGGCCTTGAGCGCCGGGATCAAAATCTCGCGCCCATCGACGCCGCGCGTCTGGTACACGTCATTCGCGCCGGTGCGCAGCACGTTTTCCACGACGCCGAGCTCCGTGCCCGCAGGATTGAACACCTTAAGCCCTATGATGTCAAACGTATAGTACTCCCCTTCGCCAAGCGGCGCGGCCTCGCTGCGGTCGACGGTCAGGAGCCGCCCCGTCAGCTGCCGTGCGTCCTCGCGCACGGGATACTCGCGGAACTTCATGAGGACGAACTGCTTGTGATACCGCACGCTTTCGACATGCAGCAGCTCGTCGCCGACCATGACTTCCTGCAAGCCGTCAAAGCGCTCCGTGAAATCCGTCAGCGGTACGACGCGTATCTCGCCATGGATGCCCTGCAGCGCGCCAACGCGGCCGATCGTGATGCGGCCCTTCGGCGGCAAATGGCGGCTCTTGCCCTTAGCCCCGGATGGCGACGATTTTATCATCTTCCACCAACACTTCCACGTTCATGAGCTCGCGCATATCGTCGCCGACATGCACCTCGACCTGACGCTCCAGCGTTCCCTGCACGATCTCCGCACCGAGGGCGAGCTTCTCGAGGTCTTCCTTGCGCTTTGCCGTCTCCGCACGGAACTGCTCGCGCTTCTGGCGCTCCTCCGCGAAATGCGCATGGATGGCCTGCGCCGCCTGTGGGCCCGCGGCCTCGTTCTCCTTCAGGACGCGCTGCTCCTGGATGTTGACCTGCTGCAGCTCCAAAACGACGCGCGAAAGATTGTCCTCGAGCTCCTTCAAGAGACGCTCCTTCAGCTTCTCCGTCAGCTTCGCCTTGACCGTGACCGGCATTTTCAGGGAAATGGAATCCATGTTTTCTTCCTCCTGTTATTTTCTTATACAAAAGAATGCGGCAAAGATCCCTTTGCCGCATTCTTTATTGAATCTCAACCGTGACTTTTTTGTTTTCGCGTGTGGCGGCGGCCTTCACAACCGTCCGCATGGCTTTCGCGATGCGGCCCTGCTTGCCGATGACCTTGCCCATATCGTCCTCCGCGACATGGAGCTCGATGAGCGTCGAGCGCTCCTGCTCCTTCTCACTGACCTCGACGGCCTCTGGACGATCCACGAGAGCTTTGGCGATCACTTCAACAATCTCTTTCATGAGACTACCCTCTTAGTGCTTCTTGCTCTCTGCGAACTTCGTCATGATGCCCTTCTTGGAAAGGAGCGACTTGACGGTATCCGTCGGCTGAGCACCTTTGCTCATCCAGCTCAGGACCTTCTCCTCGTCGACATTGACAAGCGCCGGCGTCTGGGACGGGTCGTAGTTGCCAAGGACTTCGATGAAACGGCCATCACGCGGTGCGCGGGAATCCGCAACGACGATGCGGTAGAACGGGTTCTTCTTTGCACCGAGACGGTTCAAACGAATCTTCACTGCCATGAAACATTCACCTCCTCAAAATGGTAATCAATTATTTGAAAAATGGGAGCTTGCTCCCGAGACCGCCGAGCTTGCCTAAGCCCCCCAGGTCTCCGAGACCACCGAGGTTGCCGAGATTCGGCATCCCCTTCTTGCCCTTCATCTTTTTCATCTTCTTCATCATCTTTTTCATTTCGCCAAACTGCTTCAACAGTTTGTTGACGTCCTGCACGCGCGTTCCAGAACCCTGCGCGATGCGCTTGCGGCGGCTGCCGTTGATGATGGAAATATCGGCGCGCTCCTTCGGCGTCATGGAATGGATGATCGCCTCGATCTGGCGCATCTCCTTGCCGTTGAGGTCGATATCCTGGCCTTCGAGCTGCTTCTTGAGGCCGCCCATGCCAGGAATCATGCCGAGGATGTTCTCGAGCGAGCCGAGCTTCTTGACCTGCTGCATCTGCGAAAGGAAATCGTCGAGCGTGAACTCGTCCTTTCGCAGCTTCTTGGCCATCTTCTGCGCTTCTTCAGCGTCGAATGTCTGCTGCGCCTTCTCGACGAGCGACAGCACATCGCCCATGCCGAGAATACGTGAGGCCATGCGGTCGGGGTGGAACGGTTCGAGCGGCTCGAGCTTTTCGCCGAGACCGACGAACTTGATTGGCACGCCTGTCACGGCCTTGATCGAGAGTGCCGCGCCACCGCGGGCATCGCCGTCGAGCTTCGTCATGACGACGCCATCGAGGCCGAGCGTCTCGTTGAAGCTCTGCGCCACATTGACGGATTCCTGACCCGTCATCGCATCGACGACAAGCAGGATCTCGTGCGGATGCACGGCACCTTTGATGTCGCGGAGCTCCTGCATGAGCTTTTCGTCGATCTGCAGGCGGCCGGCCGTATCGATGATGACGACGTCATTCATATGCGACTGCGAATAGGCGATGGCCTCATTCGCGATCTCGACGGCGTCCTTGCAGCCTTCCTTTTTGAAGACTGGGAGACTGAGCTGCTTGCCGATGACTTCGAGCTGCGTGATGGCAGCCGGACGGTAGATGTCGTCCGCGACGAGCAACGGGCGCTTGCCCTGCTTCTTCAGCGCGAGGCCGAGCTTGCCGACGGACGTCGTCTTGCCAGCGCCCTGCAGACCGACCATCATGAGGATTGTCGGCGGCTGCGGGCTCATGTTGATGCGGCTCTGCGTGCCGCCCATGAGCGCCGTCAGTTCCTCGTCGACGATCTTGACGACGACCTGCGCCGGCGTCAGCGTCTCGAGGACTTCCTGGCCGATGGCACGTTCCTTGACCGTCTTGACGAAGTTCTTGACGACCTTGAAATTGACGTCGGCTTCGAGGAGTGCCATACGCACTTCGCGCATGGCCTCGTTGACATCGTCCTCCGTCAGCTTGCCATGGCCGCGCAGCTTTTTGAACGTCTGCTGCAAACGGTCGGATAAGCTCTCAAAAATCACGCCAGTCCCTCCCTCTCGCGCCCCAACAGCGGCGCGAGGCGCGCGCGGACTGCATCGACGGCGGCGCCATTCGCCTCCGTCCGCAGTCCTGCGATGCTCTCATCGATGCCCGCGAGCTCCCGGCGTTCGCTTTCATAGCGCGCCGCGAGTCCGAGCTTCGCCTCATACGATTTCATCGCTTTTTCCGCGCGATGGATGTTGTCATAGACGGCCTGCCGCGAGATGCCGAGCGCCTCGCCGATCTCCGACAGGGAAAAATCTTCGTACAGATGCAGCTGCAGGCACTCCTGCTGCTTCTCCGTCAGCAAGGCGCCATAGATGTCAAAAAGACCCGAAAGATACAGGAATTGATCCATGCACGTCACCTGCTGAAAACGAAATCATGCCAAGGTTTCTTGCTTGACAAAGGCTATTATACGCAATCGCGCCGCCCATGTCAAGCAAAAATCCTTGGCATGCAGATTTTATTCGCTATCTTTCGCAAAACCGTAATCGAGGAGCTTCGCCGCCTCCGTGAAACGGCTCTCGTCGTCATTCGAATGCATGACGACGGCGATGAGCTCGCGGCCATCGCGGTCTGCTGCGACCGTCAGGCAGCCGCGCGCTGCATTCGTCCAGCCCGTCTTGCCGCCGATGATGCCGCGGTAGCTCCAGAGCAGCTCGTCCGTGTTGACGCAGTACTCCACGCGCCCGGCCGGCCGCACGTAGTAGATATTCGCTTCCTTCGTGCCGACGATCGAGCGGAACGTATCATTTTCAAACGCCGCCGCCG
This sequence comes from Selenomonadaceae bacterium, assembly GCA_034186105.1. Lineage (GTDB taxonomy): Bacteria > Bacillota > Negativicutes > Selenomonadales > Selenomonadaceae > Selenomonas_C. The sequence continues at coordinate 12,934 of JAXGCE010000008.1, read as the reverse complement.
CGAGTTTCGACATGTCGCGCGCCGTCGTGTAGTGGTCGCTGTCCGGCATGCCGTTCGCGTTGACGAAATGCGTCGATGCCATGCCGAGAGACTCTGCTCTGCGGTTCATGAGCTCCGCGAAGTAATCGATGTCGCCCTGCCCGATCGACTCGCCGACGGCCGTCGCCGCGCCGTTGTCGGAAATCAGCATCATCTGCTCCGTCAGGTCTTTCATGCGCACCTGGTCGCCCGGCTGCATGCGCGTGCATTCGACGTCCGCCGCCTCGGGGCTCACCTGCACGATGCCGTCCATGCGGCCGCTCTCAATCGCGAGCAGGCACGTCATCATCTTCGTCATGCTCGCTGGGTATTCGCGCTTGTCGGCGTTCTTTTCATAGAGCACGGCACCCGTGCCCCGGTCGACGACGATCGCCGCGTCCGCCGTGATCTGTGGCGCGGCTGCCAGCGCCGCCGCGCACTGCACGAACACCAACAAAAAAAGGAAAGGCGCCAAGAGGCGTCTTCCCATCGTTCCATATCGCATGAAACAGACCTCCTCGAATCCTAGTACACTTCGTACAAACACTTCCATTGTACTAGGATTCTTCGAGGCGTCAAGGTCTTTCAGATTTATTCCACTTTCACCTGCAGCCACAGCTTCGTATAAAGCTTGTCCATGTCCTCGCCGAGGTACTGGTACGTCTCCTGTCCGAGGTAGACCTCGGGCGGCGGGAAGGCGATCTCGAGTTCCTCGTCCTCCATGTCCTCTTCGACGAGCTCCTGCACGCCCGTGTTCGGCGTGGAGTAGCCGAGGGACTCGAAGTTCTTCGCCGCGATGTCAGGGCGACAGAGGAAGTCGATGAATTTGTGCGCATTTGCGACGTGCTGCGCATTCTTTGGGATGACCCAGCCGTCCATCCAGAGGTTCGTGCCCTCTTTCGGCGCGGCGCAGAACGCGAGGTCGGGGTTTGCCTCCATGAGGTTGATAGCTTCGCCGGAGAAGATGACACCGACCGCTGCCTCGCCGCCCGCGAGCTTGTCGCGGATGTCGTCGACGCCGTACGCCTGCACGAGCGGTTTCTGCGCGAGCAAACGGTCACGCGCCTCTGCGAGCGCCGCCTCGTCCGTCGTGTTCATCGAGACGCCCATCATGCGCAGCGGAATCATGAACGCATCGCGCGCCGAATCCTGCATGAGGATGCTGTCCTTGTACTTCGGATCAAACAGGATCGCCCAGCTGTCGACAGGCTCCGCGACCATCTTCGTATTGTACATGATGCCGACCGTGCCCCAGCAATACGGGATACTGTAGCGGTTGCCAGGGTCATATGCCTCGGCCTGCTGCAGGTAGTCGCGGCCGATGTACGCCGTGGCGTTCGGCAGCTGCGCCCAGTCGAGCGGCTGCAAGAGGTCGTTCTGCTCCATTTTCTGGATCATGTAGTCTGACGGGCAGATGAGGTCGTACGACGTCGCGCCCTCTTTGACGCGCGGATACATGCTCTCGTTCGTATCATACGTATCGAGCACGACGTGGATGCCCGTCTCCTCTTCGAACTGCGCGATGACGTCCTCGTCGAGGTAGTCGCCCCAGCTGTAGATGTAGAGCGTGTCGTCGCCGCCCGCTTCTTCCTCTTCTTCGCCCCAGCTGTCACAGCCAGCGGCAAAGATAGAAAGCGCGAACGCCATCAAAAGCGCCCAGAGGCGCAGGAGTTTCGTTGTTTTCATCCGCTCACACCTCCAGCCGTCCGCGCCGCCGTTTCAGCACGCGATAGTTGCCCAAAAGCAGCGCCACAAACGCGATGACGCCGACGAAGAACAACGTCGAGAGCGCGTACATCTCGGGATGCACGCCGAGCTTCAGCTGCGCATAGATCGCCGTCGTCAGCGTGTCGATGCCTGCGCCCTTCGTAAAGTACGTCACGATGAAATCGTCGGCCGACATGGCAAACGACAGTAGGAATGCCGCTGCGATGCCTGGGTAGAGCTCCGGCAGCAGCACTTTGCGGAATGCCTGCCATGGCGACGCGCCGAGGTCGACAGCCGCCTCGTAGTAGACGCGGTCGAGGCCGAGCACCTGCGGCAGGATGCAGAGCAGCGCATATGGCAGGCAGATGACGATATGGGCCAAGAGAATCGTGTCGTAGCCGAGCCGCAACCCGAGCCCGAGGAACAGCAGCATCAGCGAGATGCCCGTGACGATGTCGGCGTTTAAAAGCGGCACATTCGCGAGGCCGCGGATCGTCATGCGCACTTTATACCCCATGGCCCGCAACGCCAGCGCCGTCACGAGACCTAAAAGCGTCGCGCAGAGCGCCGCCGTCAGGCCGATGGACAGCGTGTTGAGAAACGCCGCGATCATGTCCTCGTCTTCAAACAAACTCACATACCACTCCGTCGTGAAGCCCGTGAAGTGGCCGCGGTAGCGGCTCGCATTGAACGACTGGGCGATCAACACGAAGATCGGCGCGTAGAGGAACGCCACGATCAGGCCGACATATGCCTTTTTGAGCTTTGCCATCTCACGCCGCCCCCTTTCCCTTGGCAGGGGCCGCTTTCTGATCCTTCTGATCGGAAAATGCCTCGAGCGCGATATTGAGTAAAATGAACACCATCAGCACCATCGACAGCGCGCTGCCGAGCTGCCAGTCATAGGCGGCCGTGAATTCCTGCTCGATGATGTTACCGACAAGCAATACTTTATTGCCACCGAGGAGGGCGCTGATGACAAATGTCGTGAGCGCCGGGATGAAGACCATCGTCGACCCGCTCACGATGCCCGGCAGCGTCAGCGGCACGAGGATGCGCCGCAGCGTCTGCCACCAACCCGCGCCGAGGTCGTGCGCCGCCTCGATGACGCTCTTGTCGATCTTGCTGAGTGACACGTAGAGCGGCAGCACCATGTACGGCAGGAAGTTGTAGATCATGCCAATGACGATGGCGCCCGGCGTGTTGATGAGCGAGACGCTTGGGAGTCCCAGCGCCGACAAAGCGAGATTCACGAGGCCGTTTTTCTCAAGAATCGTCTGCCACGCCATCGTCGTCAGCAGCGAATTCATCCAGAGCGGCAACAGGAACAGCACGAAAATCAGCAGCATCTTCCCTTTCCGCATCGATGTCAGGATGAGACAGAGCGGGTACGCCAGCACGAGGCAGAGAACCGTCGAGACGAGTGCGAGCTCGACGGAGAGCCCGAGCGCCGACATATATTCCCACGAAAAGATTTCGCCGAGATTCGCGAGCGTCGCCGTGCCTTCGACGTCCGTCAGGCCGTGGTACAGCACGAAGAACAGCGGCAGCACGACGAACAGCGTCGCCCAGAGCGCGAACGGCGCGAGCAGCAGGCGGCCGAGCCGCTTCGACTCAAACATCCTTCGCCGCCTCCTCGTCTTCCGATTCCGGCTTCGCCATGATCTGGATGTTCGACGCTGCGAGCTGCAGGCCGACCGCGCGCCCCGCCTCATGGCCCGTGATCGTCTGCACGAGCCACTCAAAGCCTGCGGCCTCGACCGTGATGTCATAGACCGTGCCCTTGAACACGACGGACTTGATGACGCCCTGGTACTGGCCGTCCTCCGGCGCCGTGATCTGGATGTCCTCCGGGCGGATCTGCACATCGACGGGCACGTTCTCGCCAAAGCCCGTATTGATGCACGGGATGTCCTTGCCGAGGAGGTGCACCAATTTGTCGCGCACCATGATGCCGTCGATGATGTTGCTGTCGCCGATGAAGTCCGCGACGAACGCGTTCTCCGGTTCGTTGTAGACGCTCTCCGGCGTGCCGATCTGCTGGATCCAGCCTTGATTCATGACGACGACCGTGTCCGACATCGAGAGCGCTTCCTCCTGGTCATGCGTCACGAAGACGAACGTGATGCCGAGCTCGCGCTTGATCTTGACGAGCTCGCGCTGCATCTGCTGGCGGAGCTTCAGATCGAGCGCCGAGAGCGGCTCGTCTAAAAGCAGCACCTTCGGCTCATTGACGACAGCGCGCGCAATCGCGATGCGCTGCTGCTGGCCGCCCGACATCGCCGTCACATCCGCATGCTCGTAGCCATCGAGGTTCACGAGCTTCAGCGCATAGCGGATCTTGTCTTTGATATAGTCGCGCGACTTCCCCTTGATGCGGAGGCCGAACGCGATATTTTCTGCCACGTCCATATTCGAAAACAGCGAATATTTCTGGAACACCGTATTGACCTGCCGCTTCTCCGGCGGCAGCTTCGTGATATCCTTGCCATCAAACAAGATGCGGCCGCTGCCCGGCAGTTCAAAGCCACCGATCAGCCGCAGCGTCGTCGTCTTCCCGCACCCCGAAGGACCGAGGAGCGTCACGAATTCATTCTCATGGATCGTGAGGTCGAGATCCTCGAGGATCTTCCGCCCGTCAAACGATTTGTTGATGCGCTCCAGGCGCAGCAGTTCTTTTTTCATTTCCCACTCTCCTTATCGGATTTGCTAAAAAATCCCATGCACGCTAATGTACATGGGATTTTGTGCAATTTATTTTAACATACCAACGAACAGAAAACCAGCTTCCGAAACGTTATTTTTTCGTTTCCTTCTCAAACTCCTGCGCCTTGTGGTAGTCGTAGACGACGCCGTACTGCAGCCAACTGTCGATCGAGGCGATCAGGATGTTCATGATCGTGTGTGCGCTCAGGGCAAAATTACTGATCTCGCAGATCAGGAGCTTCTCCTGCGTCTTCACATGGCAGAACTCCACGCGGATCTCGTAGGGGCGGAACGTCAGCAGGTACTCGTTCTGAGTACTCGACTCCTTCAGCATCATATGCTGCATGTCGCCCGGCTGCACGGGCACGAACCCGAACTGCTGCACGCGCTCGATGAGCTGCGGCTCCGTCTCCTTGTGGAAATGCGCATTGACTTCGTCACGTTTCTTTTCAAGCTCGGAAAACACAGGAAAGATGATCATAGTAAGACTCCCTTATCAGCATGTTTTTTCAACATAATCAATGGCTTCGCCCTGCTTCTCATGCACGACGACTTCCTTTTCATACTCGAAGCACTCGTCTGCGATGTCCTTGTTCAGCCACAGCAGGCAGATGAGGTTCGGGATGATCATGAGGCCGTTCATCGTATCGGAGAAGTTCCAAACGATTTCGAGCGTCGTCGTCGCACCGACGAACGTGATCAGAGAAAACAGGACGCGGTAGCCCATGATGACGGGACGCGCCTTGACGAGGTACTCGAGCGCTTTCTCACCATAGTACTCCCAGCCGAGGATCGTCGAGAAGGCGAACAGTGCGATGGAGATGGAGACGATGAGCTTGCCATAAGCGCCGAACACCGTCGAGAATGCGAGAATCGTCAGCTGCACGCCTGAAACGAGCTTGCCCGTATCGGGATCGACCGTGCCGAGCATGCCGGACGACGCGATGACGAGCCCCGTCAGCATGCAGATGATCATCGTGTCAAAGAACGTGCCCGTCATATTGACATAGCCCTGGCGGGATGCATGGTCCGTGCGGGCGGCCGCTGCCGCGATCGGCGCCGAGCCGAGGCCAGCTTCGTTCGAGAACACGCCGCGCGCGACGCCCCAGCGCATGGCCGTCAGCATGGACGCGACGATGGAACCGCCGATGCCGCCCGCGACCGACTCCGTCGAGAACGCCATGGCGAACATCTGCTCGACACCAGCGGGCACGGCATCAAAATTCACGACGATGACGATGACGGACGTGACGAGGTAGAACACGGCCATCGACGGCACGATGATGCTCGAGACGAGGCCGATGCGACGGATGCCGCGGACGAGGACGCTGAGCGCTGCCAGCATGATGACGGCACCGACCGCCCACGTTGGGATGCCATAGCTCGAATTCAGCGCTGCCGAAATCGAGTTCGCCTGCGTCATGTTGCCGATGCCGAACGATGCCAGCACGGCAAACACGGAAAACAGCACGGCCATCAGGCGGCCGAACGCGTTGTTGATACCGTTCTTCATAGCGTACATCGGGCCGCCCGCCATCTCGCCGACGCTGTTCGTCTCACGGTATTTTACCGCGAGCACGGACTCGCCGTACTTCGTCGACAGGCCGAACGCCGCTGCAATCCACATCCAGACGAGCGCGCCCGGGCCGCCGAGCACCATGGCTGTCGCGACACCGACGATGTTGCCCGTGCCGATCGTCGCCGACAGTGCCGTCATCAGCGACTGGAACGGCGAGATATCGCCCGCATGCTTGTCGCGCCTAGAGAACACCATCTTGATAGCATAGCCGAGGTTGCGCCACGGCAAAAACTTCAATCGAATCGTCAGGAATATGCCCGTACCCACGAGCAGTGCCAGCATCACAGGGCCCCAGACGAAATTATTGACCGCAGCCAAGAGCGCCGATACATCCATGAGATCTCCTCCCCACACAGTTTGTTCTTACAAATAGAAACAGCGCTGCCCCTGCGGTCCTCCACGACCGATGGGAAAAGCAACGCTGCTTTACAAGTCATTTTATTCTGTTGTTTTGAATTTGTCAACCCTGTGTGGACATGTATACACAAATTTCTTTGCAAGACAGCGCCGTTTCTTTCATCTCGTCACTTCGTCCTTCCACGAGCGCCACAATGTCCACGGGAAACACCTCGACAAGCACATGATCGCGCCACTCGCGCTGCCAATGCAATCTTTCGGGAAACGACTTGACGCCCTCTTTGCGGATGGCATCCCAGCGCAGCAGCGCGTCAAGCTGCGTGAGCGCTTCCCCATCCACGCCGAACATGTCTTTGGCAAACGCAATCACATACGCATACAGCTTCCGCGCCCCATGGCTGCGGCGGTGGTAGCCCTGAGATTCCCACCAGTCCGCGAGCCTCTGCCAAAACGAGAACGCATCGCCCTCTGCGAACCGCTCCGTCAGCCACGATGTCGCCGCATGGCAGCGACCAGCATTGTAATAGAGTTCGAACACATCCTCAAACGTATGGAACCAGCGGATCTCCGCATACGTCAAGGCATCCGAGCGCAGCACCTCATACGGTGCCATCGGCATATATGCGTAGCCATAGCGCTCCACGAGCTCCATCATCGCCGCACCCTTGAGGAATTTCAAGAAGCCGAGCTGCAGCGCGTCCGGTTGCAGCGCAAATACATCATTGAACGATCGATGGAACGACGCCATGCCCTCGCCCGGAAGGCCGATGATGAGGTCGACATGCAGATGCATATTGTGGAAGCCGAGGATCGTGCGAATATGATTCGCAATCTGTGCCCAGTGGTTCACGCGCGACACGGCGGCCAGCGTCGCCTCATTCGTCGACTGGATGCCGATCTCGAGCTGCACACGGCCGCGCGGCATCCGCGCAAGCACGGCGAGTACGTCGTCGTCGAGGTAGTCGATCGCTACCTCGAAATGGAAATTCGTGCGGCAACTCGCAGGAAGCCCCACGATGTACTGCAAGATCGGCAGGAAATGCGATTTTTTCGCATTGAACGTGCGATCGACAAACTTCACCTGTCGGACGTCATGGCGCACGAAGAACGCGAGCTCGCGCACGACGCGCTCGAGTGGCAGATACCGCACGCCCGCCGTCGCACACGACAAACAGTAGGCACACGAAAACGGACAGCCGCGGCTCGTCTCATAGTAGAGAATCCGCTCGCGGATGTCCTCGATTTCTGCTTCTTGGTACGGAAAAGGCAACGTGAAAAGCTCCGGCACGACGACGGCCGTGCCCTCATGCACGCCGTCCGCATCGCGCCAGGCGACGCCTGGGATGCCTGTGCCGCTCTCCCCTGCCACGATCCTCTGGCAGAGCGCCTGCACAGCCAATTCCCCTTCGCCGCGCACGACATACTCCACCATCGGAAACGATTTCATGAACGCTGCCGTCTCATACGATACCTCGGGCCCGCCGCAAATGATCGTGCAGTCCGGCAGCGCCTTCGGCAGCAGCTGCAGTAGCTCCTTCACACGCTCGATGTTCCAGATATAGCAAGCGATGCCGAGCACTTTCGGCTGCATCTCATAGACGGCACCAAGCGTCGGCAGCAGGTAGTCATTGATCGTCAGTTCGAGGATGCGCGACCCCGGCACGGCCTCGCGCAGGTAGCGCACGGCCAGCGACGTATGCGAGTACTTCGCATTGATGGCCAGCCAGACGATGTCCTCTGCTTTCACGCGCGTGCCTCCTTCGGTTCCTCCTCGTCCTTCGTCGCATCGCCCGTATCCTCGACGCGGTTCTTGCCGCGATTCTTCGCACGATACAGCCGCGCATCGGCGAGACGATAGAGATCCCACGTACTCTGGGCACCATCTTTCTCCGCATTTGCCACGCCAACGCTGATGCTGACAGAGCGCCCATGGATCGAGCGGTCGTCGACAATGCCCTGCCGGATGTCCGTCAGGAGGTCAAAGAAATCCGCATAATCCATGACGCCCTCGTCAAGGATCACGAACTCGTCGCCGCCCATGCGGATGAGGTAGATGCCCTTCGTGCGATGGATCTTGCGCTGGATCAGGTCGCAGACCATCTGCAGCACCTGGTCGCCCGTCTCATGGCCGAAATCCGTATTGTACTGCTTGAAATTGTCGATATCGAAAAACGCGAGCGACAGCCCGCCATGCTGCTTTGACGCATGGAACATCTCCGTGCTGTACGACACGTAAAAATAGCGGTTATAAGCATTGACGAGGCTGTCGTAAAACACGAGCCGGTGGATTAGCGGTTCCGCCTGCTTCAGCATGTGGTTCATATCCTCAAAGATCAGGCCTTTTTTCGTCAGCTGCCGCCGATGACGCTCAACGGCGTCATGCATCTCGACGAGATCCTGCCGCGCCGCCCGCACGGTTTCCGCCGGCACCGTAGCCTGCCCATCGCAGTCCGCATCGATGCGGCCGACAAGCTCCTCGAGGTGTTGCATGATCTGGATGGCCTCCTTGAGATCCTGCGTCTCATAGCTCGTGAGCTCCTCGCGCCGCTGCATGACATAATCACAAAGGAACTTTAGAGGATAAACCTTCTCGCCCGGCGAGAGATGCTGCTTTCCTGCTGCCCCATCAGTCGATTTCATGGATGGTTCCTTCCTTTCCCTCAAACACGAGGAACAGCCCCGTCTGATTCGAATTCTGTCCGCGGAACTGCTCGCCGCCGCTCACAACACCGTAATACGGCCCGAGGGACTGCGCCCGCGACCGCACGGCCTGCGTCGTGATGCCATGCCGCTCATAGAACTGGTAGCGGTGGAAACATTCGACGGTAAAGACAAACATCCTTTGTGGTACCTCGCGGCAGATGCGCTCTGCCGTCTCCCGCGCGATGCGGTCGTAGTCCTCAGAATCGAGAATGTAGATCGCATCATTGAGGTTCACCGTCTTCACCGTGGCGACGGCACCATCTGCGTCCACGCCGCGCATCGAGATCACGAAGACCTCGCTACCGAGCATGCGGCCGATCGGACGGTCGAGGACATGTTCGAGGATTTTTTCGCGGCTGATGCCCGTCTCCTCGCTGTAGACGTCCGCCGCTGGGCGGTCGTCGAGCTCGATCAGGCGACGCGTCGCGAGATCGACTTTCGTCGCAAGATGCATCGGCGCGTCTGGGCGCGGCCCGTAAAAAATCTCACGGAACAAAATCACGCGCCCATGCAGGTTTTTGAGGAACAACGCAATGCACGCATCCTCATACAGCTTGCCCTGGTACGCCACACGGAACGGCACCTCGGGATCCGTCAGTGCATCCGTATGGAACGCCGACCCGCCAAACAGCGGCACACCAAGTGGCGCGAGCATCGCCGTCAGCGTCGTCACGAGCTTGCCTTCACTATTCGTGCAGAACTCGAGGCAGACCGTGTCCATATTTGCGACGCCGAGGCCGCAGACCTTGCGCTGCACCTCGAGCACGTACTGCACAGGCGCCTCGCTGACATTTTCCAGCAGCATCGCATCCGCGAGGATGTCCGGATCTTCCTTTGCAAAGAGGAACAACATCGTCTGATCCGTATCCAGATGGTCGCCGTCAAAGAGACGGTACGTCTCGAGCCCGAGCGTCAAACTGTCCGGGAACGCCTGCGCCATGCGCTCAGCCGCCTCCTGCAAAGAGCCCTGCGGCGTCAAGAACAACACGACGGCCGTCCCCTTCGCCTGACGGTGCGCGCGCCGCGAAAACGTCGCCAGCGACTCCCCGGGCCGGCTCTTCATGATCTGCATGCGACTCCCCTCTTTCACAACAATTTCCTGTCTTATCAGTTTATCAAGATTCGGACGAAATTACAAGCGCTCAATAGGTGTCAAGGAAAAATACTTGCATCCCCTCTGCCGTTATGCTATAATACACTCATTGTGTGCGAGAGCCGCGGCTCCGCACCGAAATCATCTTGAAATCAAAACCCAGATTTCGACAACAAGGAGGTGTATCGACATGGCACATGTTTGCGAAGTCTGCAACAAAGGTGAGCTCTCTGGCAACAACGTCAGCCACTCCCATCTGAAGACGAAGCGTTCCTGGAAGCCGAACATCCAGCGCGTCCGCGCGGTCGTCGACGGTGAGGTCAAACGCATCAACGTCTGCACGCGCTGCCTCCGTTCTGGCAAGGTCGAGCGCGCTCTCTGATCTTTTGCGCAAAATATCAGAAGCTCAAAAGGAGCTGTGACACGAAAACGTGTTGCAGCTCCTTTTCTATTAAGATTTCTGTCAATCTGCCGTAAAATAAAAGAAACAGCCAGCTATCGACTAAGCAATGTCATTAAGCAGACAGGAGGCACACTTGCCCAAAGCCTCCCTCTCAAAAGGAGGACAGACGTGGAGCGAAGCGCAACGTCAGGTGGGTTAAGCAGGCTCTTAGCGCTTTAGTGCTTAGAGATCGCTTATGCCGATTTATCGACTGTAATTTCATAAGGAATCTCCTTCGTTCAAGCCTGATACGCCACCAGCACGCGCTTCCCGCAGAACGCAATGCCGTAGCGGTGGACATGCTCTACCCCTTTTGTTCGGAACTCAGCGAGGTAATCCTTTTCTTCGATCTGTGCGAGAGCTTCTTGAGCTTTTGCTGCGATCCCATCTTCATGCTCGACAGTCTTACATTCGATGACCATTCCACAGTCTCCCGCCTTTTTGGGGAATGCGGCGATGTCGTAGCGGCCGTAGCCGGATTCACGATTCGAGCGGATGACATAGTCTCCCATGAGCGTGGCAATCATGCCGAGGACAAAACCATGGTAAAACGATTCGCGCCCTTTTGCCGTATCAAAACTGCTTGTGAGACATTCGAGATATTGTGTAAGTCCTGTTTGGACAATCTCCAAATCGCCTGCAAGGAAGGCCTGCATGAGTTCATCAACGCCAAACTCCATATCGTCATTTCGATACTTCCCGAGCACTTCGCGCCGGAACAGCGCTCGGATCTCGCGATTGGGGATGACAAGCGTCGACTTTAAGCCGAGGTCGTCTTCTTTCATAGCATCCGGCGTGAGGTAGCCTGTCGTCACGAGCAAGGTGTAGAGTGCGTCCCGGTTCCGAAAAATTTCGCTGTAGATGAAGTCTTCCTGCATGACAGCGCTGACGTGCCCTCCCTGCAAGACGTTTTCGAATTCGTCAAGCGTCCGATTCTTTGCATGACGCAGCATCTCGCCGAGGATGGCATTGCCGGAGGTATGTACCCAGTAGGTGCTCGGATGGCAGTCGTTGTCGAAATAATTGACAACAGACCAGGGATTGTAGATCTCTTTCCCCGCAAAATGGTAGCCGTCATACCATTCCCGGAGCTCTGCCATCTTGCCATCGCAGCCGAGATCGCGCGTCATCTTTTCCACTTCCGATGTTGTGAAACCGAACGCCTCTGGATATTTCATCTGAAGGACACTGTCGACTTTCAGGTTGTTCAGCGCAGAAAAGATGTTTTCTTTCGCGATGCGCAGAACGCCGGTCAGTACGGCAAAGTCAAGGGCCGGATTCGTCTTCAGCGCGGCCGAGTAGAACTCACGAAAAAAGTCGATGGCCTCGTCGTAGTAGCGATGCTCCCAGGCCGACTGGATGGGGACGTCGTACTCGTCGAGCAGCAGGACGGGCTTCTTGCCATAGTGCGCCTCCAGGAGGCGCAGCAAGAACGCGAGGGAACCAGAAAGGGCGGCAAAATCACACGTATCCTCAAGCACTGACCTAAACTTGATACGGTCGCGCTCAATCAAATCATCCTGCAGCAGAAACTGAAACCTGCCAAAGAAGTCGCCAATCTGCTGACGCACACGCACCTGCATGACATCCCAGGTCAGTCCTTTCCAGCCTTTCAGCGTCAGGAACAGCACGGGCCGCGTTCCCTGCTCTGCCATGGCCTCGGGATCGTCCGCAACGGCCAGTCCGTCAAACAGATGGCGATGCTCTGCCGCGCCCTCGATATCGAGGAAATACCGCATCATGGAAAGCGTCAGCGTCTTGCCAAAGCGACGCGGACGCGTGAAGAGCGTCACCTTCGCATGATTCTTCAAAAACGCCCCTAAGAACGCTGTCTTATCCACGAGATAATATTGTTTCCGCACTTCTGCGAAATCATCCATGCCGATCGGCATCTTTGTACGCATGTTCGCCATCTGAAACGCCTCCTATCATCTGCTACCTATGTTAGCACAGCCGCTACGACAGGACAAGGCGCGTTGCTCTTTTCAATCACCTGGTGTTTTCAACTTGGATACCCATTCACGGTCTCAATGACATATCGCACTTCCCCCACCAGCATGCCGTTCCTATCTGTCCATTATAATAGCACAACCGCCTATTCTAATAAAACATTAACTGTTTTTTCTTATAAAACAAAGACACCGTCTATTATGACGGTGCCTTTGTTTGAATCGTTGTATGTTGGAAGCATATCCAGAAGCTAATGCTTTGGGATTGTCAATAGTTTTGTGTAAATTTTTCAGTCAGCCTTGTCGTACTTATGCATCAAGGCCGACATGCGCTCATCCATTTCGAGTTGGTTACGCACATTCGACCATCCGGGAATCAT
>JAXGCE010000007.1:0-21731 GCA_034186105.1 Selenomonadaceae bacterium | reverse complement strand
GGCCCTGCTTCCTACGGCATGACGGATACGATGGGCCGCATGCACAGCGATGCGCAGTTCGCAGGTTCGTCCTCCGTGCCGGCACACGTCGACATGATGGGCCTGATCGGTGCCGGCAACAACCCGATGGTCGGCATGACCGTTGCCGTCGCTGTCTCCGTGCAGGAGGCCATGAACAAGTAATCTTGTTCTGCTGAACCCCGCAAAAACAACATAGCAAGACATGGGCATCGACAGGAGTCTCGGCCGTGCGGGACGCCGATGCCCATGAAGAGAACTCGCAGTTCGCCATTTCTGCGGGTTCTTTTCTTTTGCGCTGATTTTTGATTCTGATTTCGCTTGTTTACCTTGAATTTTAGCTCGTTTCTTGATATACTACTCCTAGTGAGAAAACGAAACAATGTTGTTCAAAATTTCATTTCGTGTCATGTCGGGAGGTTTTCATCATGAAGAAGATCATCAACGAAGTCGAGAACGTCGAGCAGGAAATGATTCAGGGACTCGTGAAGTCGCGTCCGCAGAAGCTCGAAAAACTCGAAGCTGGCAACATCGTTGTGCGCAAGGAGCGCAAGCAAGGCAAAGTCGCACTCGTCTCTGGTGGCGGTAGCGGCCACGAGCCAGCGCATGGCGGCTATGTCGGCAAAGGCATGCTCGATGCGGCTGTCGCTGGTCCCGTCTTCACGTCGCCGACACCGGATATGGTCTATGAAGGCATCAAGGCCGTCGCGACAGATGCTGGCGTCCTCTGCATCGTCAAGAACTACACGGGCGACGTCATGAATTTTGAGATGGCCGTCGACATGGCGAAAGATGAGGATATCAAAGCCGATTATGTCGTCGTCAATGATGATGTTGCTGTCGAGGACAGCTCGTTCACGACGGGCCGTCGCGGTGTCGCGGGTACGATCCTCGTGCATAAGATCGCCGGTGCGCGCGCAGAGGAAGGTGGCACGCTCGAAGAAGTCAAAGCCGTTGCGGAAAAAGTCATCGCGAACGTCCGCACAATGGGCATGGCGATCCAGCCCTGCACGGTGCCTGCTGCTGGGAAACCGGGCTTTGAGCTCCCCGAAGACGAGATGGAGATCGGCATCGGCATCCATGGCGAGCCGGGCACGCATCGTGAAAAACTCTTGAAAGCGGACGAGATCGCAAAACAGCTGCTCGATAAGATCCTCGCAGACCTCGATTACAGTGGGAAAGAAGTCGCCGTCATCGTCAACGGCATGGGCGCGACACCACTCATGGAGCTCTACATCGTCAACAATTTCGTTCAGGACTATCTCAAGGAGAAAAATGTCAAAATTTATGATACAATGGTAGGGAACTACATGACCTCCATCGAGATGGCCGGTTTTTCGCTGACGCTGCTGCGCCTCGACGACGAGCTCAAGCGCCTGTATGATGCACCAGCGGACACGGCGGCCATCCATCGCTGAGGGAGACAGAGATAGGGGCGACACATATGATCGATAACAAGAAACTCGTGGCCATTGTGCAGGCGACAGCCAAACGTATTGAGGCGGAGAAAGACTTTCTGACGGAGCTCGACAATGCCATCGGTGACGGTGACCACGGCATCAACCTTGCACGCGGTTTCGCGGCTGTCGAGAAGAAGTTGCCGGAGCTCGCAGATAAGGACATCGGTGCCATTCTCAAAGGCATCGGCATGGCACTCGTCTCGAACGTCGGCGGCGCATCGGGGCCGCTCTATGGCACGGCGTACATGAAAGCTGGCGCCGCACTCAAGGGCAAGACGGAGCTGACGCCAGATGATCTCACAGCTGCTTTTGAAGCGGCCATTGGCGGCGTGCAGATGCGCGGCAAGGCGCACGAAGGCGAAAAGACGATGCTTGACGCGCAGATGCCGGCCTGCAAGGCATACAAAGAAGCGCTTGCGGCGGGCAAAGACGTCAAAGAAGCGATCCATGACGCTGTCGAAGCTGCTCGCAAGGGTGTTGAGTATACGAAGACCATTCTCGCAACGAAAGGACGTGCGAGCTATCTCGGCGAGCGCAGCATCGGCCACCAGGATCCGGGTGCGACGTCATCGCTGATGATTTTGGAAGAACTGGGAAAAGCATTGTGAGGGGGCAGCATCGACCATGGTGGGAATCGTCATCGTATCGCACAGTCAGAGGCTGGCAGAAGGCGTCGTCGAACTCACAAAGATGATGGCACCGTCGGCGCGGATTGCGGCTGCCGGCGGCCTCGAAGACGGAGGCCTCGGCACGAGCTTCGATCGGATCTTTGCAGCTTGCGAGGCTGTCGATGCAGGCGATGGCGTTGCCGTGCTCATGGATATGGGCAGTGCTGTTATGACGACGGAGATGGTCGTCGAAGCTCTTGAAGATCATAATGTAAAGATGCTCGACGCACCGCTGATCGAAGGTGCCGTACTCGCAGGTGTCGAAGCCCAAGCAGGTACGAGCCTCGCTGGGATCGAGGCAAGGATCCATGAAGCGCGGGAAGTGAAAAAACTTTCATAACCCCCTTGATGAAATAGCCTCAGCATTCTATAATATAAAAAGGAATACCCATGTGTTTGATCAAAGGATGAGAAGGCAAGAAAGCGAGGGATAGCTTTATGGGGATTTCAGCAATCGGTGGTTCGACATCTTTGATGTCGTTCCAGCAGCTCAACCGCAAAGTCGGTAGTGACGGCGTCCAGGCCGCTTCGCAAATTTCGAAAGCGACGGGCGACATCACGCGCGTGTCGAATTTCGGCACGGAGACGAAGCTCGGATCGAGCGTGTTCCAGCAGAGCAACGAACGTACCATCAACATTGGAGAGTCCAAGACTTCGCAGTTCATGCAGAAGTCGAAGAGCTACTACCAAGTATCGAACTTCGGTACGGAAACGAAGCTCGGAACAAGCGAGTTCCAGCAGGGAAACAAGCGCGTCGACAATATCGGTGAGAGCAAGACGTCCGAGTTCATGCAGAAAGCGAAAAGCTATTACCAGGTTTCGAATTTCGGTAACGAAACGAATCTTGGCAAGAGTCGCTTCCAGCAGACGAACGCTCAGGTCAGCGCGAAGTTCCAGTCCGTCGCGAGTGCGTACCAGCAGTCCGCTAGCCTCGGCAGCACGAACACGAAAGGTGCACTCGTCGATATCGGTGCATGAGGGGAAACCTGAAAAAAGCTGTTGCACGCAGTGTGCAACAGCTTTTTTTCTGCCGTCTGCTCCAAGATCAGAACAGCATGTTCAAGAGGTTCCCTGTCGTCGCATAGCTCGAGATATTGAGCAGTGTGCTGCCGGTATACAGCGAAGCTGCTTTTGTCTCATTGCCGAACATCTGCGTGGCTGTCGGGAAAATCTTGTCTTTCTGGAAGTTCGCGAGTGAGACATGCGACTCCGCCTTTCCAGCGAGACCGTTCGCCCCGAGCGTATTCTCCACGCGGTCGCTCTCTGTCGTCAGCGCCGTGGCGAGCTTGTCCTCATCAACGGACAGCGCGCCAGTCTTGCTGTCGACTGTGATGCCGATGGCTTCATACTGACCAGAGCGATACGTCGTGTCTGCAAACTCCGTTGCGAGTGCCGAAGCGCGATTGGACACTTCCTTGTTGTCCGAGAAGAAGTCAAGCGCGTCGTTGTAGTCCGACACGAGGTTCTTGATGTTCTTGATCGCTGCCTTGAGGCTGTCGGAGTACGTTTTCGTACCATCCGCATTCGTCGTGATGTCGCTTTCAGAGAAATCGAAGTTCATGTTCGCGACGGTCTTGGCAGAGCTCGAGAGGTCGGAGAGCGTCGAGTTCAATTCCGTGTTGAACGTCTTCTTTGTCGATTCATACGACGAGACGAGGCCGGCGTAGCCGTTCTTGATGCTCGAAAGTGTCTGCATGTCTTCTGCGGACGACGACGAGCTGTAGAGCGACGACGTCGACGACGAAGAGGACGACGTGAGCGCGGTGAGCGCGGAAGACGTCGAGCTTGACGCGTTGGTAGAGGAAGAACCCGTCACGCTGAGACCATTGTCCTGCGCCATCTTGTACATGAGGTACGTGTTGTTCGCCATCGAAGAGATCGTAGCCATGGAAAACACCTCCTTCCGTGGAATGAAATGGGAATCATGAAAGCAGGAACCTCGTTCCTCTTTCTTATAGTATATCGGATGAAAGCAAGAAAAAGTTAAGGGGTTGGGCGAAAATGGAGAAAAATTTTTCTCAAGATATCGTAGCGATGTTCGAAGTATCTGAAGAAGCGCTGCGCCGTGGCATGGAAGATTTCATGGCAGAGATGACACGCGGCCTCAAAGACCCATCGCAGTCGACACTCTACATGGAGCCGTGCTATGTTGCGCTGCCGAGTGGCAAGGAGCGCGGCAAGGCGCTCGCGCTCGACTTCGGCGGCACGAATGCGCGCGCTTCGCTTGTCGCGCTCACAGGCGACGGGCTGGAGGTTGTGCAGCAGGTTGCGCGACCGCTCAGAAAAGCGGGCGCGTACGATGCGTATGATGTCACGACAAAGGACACGACGCGCGAAGAGCTCTTCGATTTTCTCGCAGAACTCGTGGCCGAGGTAGTCGCGGGGGAGCGTGCCGATGCGTTGCCGCTCGGCCATACGTTCTCCTATGGCACGCATCAGGAAAAGCTCGGCGACGCGCGTCTCGTTGTCTGGTCAAAAGAAATCGCCGTGCCGGGGGTCGAAGGAGAGATGGTCAATGCTCTGCTCGCAGACGCTCTGCATCGCAAGGGCCTCCATGTCACGCCGACGGCCATCCTCAACGACACGGTCGCCGTGCTGCTGGCCGCTGCCTTCCGTGCGCCGAGCACCGCCATCGGCACGATCTATGCGACAGGTTTCAACAGTTGCTACCTCGAAACATTCGGCGGAGCGAAAGCGCCCATGGTCTACAATATCGAGTCCGGCAGTTTCGGCCATTTTCCACAGAATGATTACGATCGGGTACTCGACGAAGCAAGTGCAAAGCCCGGCGCGCAGAAGCTCGAGAAGATGATCTCTGGCCGCTACCTCGGCGAACTGCTCGGCCGCATCGTGCAGGATGGCGACCACCTCGTCGAGGCCCCGACGTTCACGGGCGAAGATGTTTCACGCCTCGCGATGCACGGCAGCGAAGCCGAGCAGCGCGTCGCTCGTGCTCTCATCCGTCGCAGTGCCCGTCTCGCCGCCATGGCGCTTGCAGCCGTTCTGCGCCACCGTGCTGACGCCGATCACCTCGCCACGATCCCGCCCCAACCCCTCGCCATCGACGGCTCCGTCTTCGAGCATATGCCCGGCGTCGAGCAAGAAATGCGCATCGCCCTCCGCACTCTGCTTTCTCCCAACGAAGAATCCGGCCTCACGTTCACGCTAGAAAAAGACGCTTCCGGCACTGGTGCTGCGATTGCAGCCATCCTCGGGATGCGATAAGAAAAACGTTCATTTTTGCTTTTTGTATACACGCAATCAGAACCAATAAGAAAGAACCGAAATACCCTACAAATTTTTTCCAAAATGCGCCGAAAACCTCTTTACTTGCCTGAGGAAAGAGTGTTAGGATAAAGACAACGAAGCTGAAACTGATTTTAGAAGTTTTTAGAACTGTGGAGGTATGACATGTTAAAGAAGACGAAAATCATCTGCACCCAGGGTCCTGCGACGGAGAAGCCGGGCATCGTCGATGCGCTCATCGAAAACGGCATGAATCTGGCCCGTTTCAATTTCTCGCACGGCGACCATGAGGAACACCTCCGCCGCATCAACATGGTTCGTGAAGCAGCAAAGAAGGCAGGCAAGGTCATCTCGCTCGTGCTCGACACGAAAGGCCCGGAGATGCGTCTTGGCGAGTTCAAAGACGGCAGCGTCATGCTGGAAAAAGGCAAACAGTTCACGCTGACGTACGATGACACGCCGGGCGACGAGACGCATGTCTCCGTCAACCACAAAGGCCTCTATACGGAAGTGAAACCGGGCGACACGCTGCTGCTGTCCGACGGTCTTGTCGCGCTCAAAGTCGACGAGATCCGCGGCAAAGACATCCTCACGACGATCCAGAACGACGGCAAGATGTCCACGAAGAAGCGCGTTGCAGCACCGGGCGTCAGCCTCGGCCTGCCGCCGATCTCCGAGCAGGATGAGAAAGACATCATCTTCGGTTGCGAGCAGGACATGGACTTCGTCGCGGCTTCCTTCATCCAGCGCCCGGAGGACGTGCTCGCCATCCGCAAGCTCATCGAGGAGCACAATGGCCACATGGAAATCGTGCCGAAGATCGAGAACCTCGAAGGCGTCAAGAACTTTGACGAGATCCTCGCTGTCTCCGACGGCATCATGGTCGCGCGCGGCGACCTCGGCGTCGAAGTCCCGGCAGAGGACGTGCCCCTCATTCAGAAAGAGATCATCAAGAAATGCAACAAGGCGGGCAAGCCGGTCATCGTCGCAACGCAGATGCTCGAGTCCATGACGACGAACCCGCGCCCGACGCGTGCAGAAGTCTCCGACGTCGGCAACGCCATCCTCGACGGTACGGATGCCATTATGCTCTCCGGTGAGACGGCATCTGGCGACTATCCGATCGAAGCAGTCTCGACGATGAACCGCATCGCGCAGCGCATCGAGAGCTCGCTCGAGTACAAGGAACTCTTCGTCGAGCGCGGCATCGAGCACCTGCAGTCCCGTACGCGCGCTGTGGCGCATGCAACGGTGCAGATGGGCTGGGAGCTCGATGTGCCAGCCATCATCACGCCGACCGTCAGCGGCTACACGACGAAAGTCGTTTCGCGCTATCGTCCGAAAGCGACGATCGTTGCTTATACGCCGGATCCGAAAGTCGTCCGTCAGCTGAACCTCCGTTGGGGTGTCTGCCCGGTGCTCGGCACGGAGTGGAAAGACGTCGATGAAATGATCAACAACGCCGTCTCTGCTGCGGTCAAGCAGGGTCTCCTCAAGCGCGGCGACACGACGATCATCACGTCCGGCATCAAGCTCCAGAGCAAGACGAGCGTCGGCAACAATACGAACATGATCCGCGTGTACCAGATTTAACCCCAGCCCCCTTCCCAGAGGGGGGAGGGCCCGAAGGGCGGGGGGAGTCCCCTGCACATATTAGCAATCTGCATGACGTGGCTTCCGCGGGTGCGAGTCGATCGCACGGTGGGAGCCGCGTCTTTTTTCTTGCCATTTAATATACGGTTGTGGTATGATAAACTGTAACTTACCATATGAGAACAGGAGGCAAGATCTTGCTGACCTTATTGATGATCCTTGACGCGATCGTCTGCATCGCGCTCATCGCAGCCGTGCTCGGGCAGGAAGCGAAATCGGACGGCATGGGCGGCCTTGGCGGCGGTGCCGATACGGTCTTTTCGAGCAAGGCGCGTGGCATGGACGCGCTCCTCGCACGCGTGACCGTCGTGCTCGCCATCCTTTTTGCCCTCATCACCATCGTGATCGCCCGCATGACTTCATGAGTTTTTTCGGAAGCGTTCTCTTTTGCCGTGGCAGGGGAGAGCGTTTTTTCTTGTATGCGCAGGGGAGGAGGTAGCCGCATGATTCAGAAAGGTGCAGAACCCTTCTTCATCCCGGGCGGCTCGCATGGCGTGCTGCTGCTGCATGGCTTTACGGGGAGCCCGGCCGATCTCCTGCTCCTCGGGCGCGCGCTCGCGCGTCAGGGGTTCACCGTGCTCGCGCCGCGGCTGGCGGGCCATGGCACGAATGAGGAAGACCTGAGCCGCCAGACGGCCGAGGACTGGCTCGACGCCGCGCGCGATGGCTACGCGCTGCTTACGGGCTGTTGCAAGAAGATCTCCATCGTCGGCCATTCCATGGGCGGCGTGCTCGCGTTTTTGCTCGCGGCCGAGCGCAAAGTCCACCGTATCGTGAGCCTCGCAACGCCCGTCCTCATCGCGCCGGAGCGCGGTGCCGACCGCCTGCCACCGCTGAAATTCTGTCGCGGCCGCTACGTGCCGAAGCGTCGCAAGCCCATGAAGAAAGTCCCGGACGCCGTCAACGAGACGTATCTGACGATGCCGCTCGTCTCTGTGCACGAACTGTTCGGCCTGATCAAGGACATGACGGAGCAGCTGCAACATGTCGATCGACCAACGCTGATCCTCCACAGCACCCAGGATCATACAGCCGACGTCAAGAGCGCGGCATACCTCTATGAGCATATCGCATCGCCCAAAAAGGAAATCTTCTATCTCAAGTGCTCGGGCCACCTCCTGCCGCTCGATTGCGAACGCGACAAGGTATTCACCGTGACGGCGAAATTCCTGGCGGGCAAGTGGCATTTTCATCATTCCAAAAAAGAAACGAAAGACACACTACCCCCAGCCTCCCTCTCAGAGGGAGGGGGACCGCGAAGCGGTGGTGGGTGTGGCGAAGGTACGTCGTGCCAAATTTAGCGATTGTGCAGTCGAAGGCAGAACAAAAGCTGTTCCTCCGACTGCACAATCCTGCGAAACATCACGTCCTACCTTCGCCACACCCCCAGTCAGCTACGCTGACAGCCCCCTCGGAGAGGGGGCCAGAGAGTTGAGAAACGAAAGGAACTATATGGAACTCGATTTGAAAGAACGGATCTACACATTCGTGAAAGAGGCGGACCGCCCGATGCTGTCTGAGGATATCGCTGAGGGCATGGGCCTCGAGGGCGAGGAGCTCGTCGCTTTCCCCGCCGCGCTTGAGGCGCTCGAGACGGAAGCGCGTCTCATCAAGAACCGCAGTGACCTTTATGGCACGCCGGAGCGCATGCACCTTGTCGTCGGTCGCCTGTCGATGACGGCGAAGGGCTTTGGCTTCATCATCCCCGACGTCAAGGAGACGGACGAAGATACGGACGTCTTCGTGCCGGGCGTCAACCTCGCGACGGCTATGCATGGCGACCGCGTCGTCGCGCGTGTCACGCCGCCAGAGGAAGAGGGCCGCTCGCGCGAAGGCGAAATCATCCGCGTCATTGAGCGCGCGAACGAGCGTATCGTCGGCACATTCGACAGCCGCAAGACGTTCGGCTTCGTCTCGCCGGACAACACGAAGCTCAACAGCGACATCTTTGTCCCGAAGAAAGCCTTCCACGGCGCGAAGACGGGCAGCAAGGTCGTCGTCGAAATCACGAAATGGCCGGAAGCCCGCCACAATGCCGAGGGCAAGGTCGTCGAAGTGCTCGGCCAGAAAGGCGACCCGGGCGTCGACGTGCTTGCCGTCATGCGCCAGTACGAGCTCGCGGAAGACTTCCCGGAGGAAGTGCAGGACATCGCCGACCACATCGAGCAGAATCCTTCGCCGGACGAATACGAAGGCCGCCGCGACCGCCGCGACCTCACGATTGTGACCGTCGATGGCGACGATTCGAAGGACTTCGATGACGGCGTCTACGTCAGGAAGAACGATGACGGCTCCTATTTCCTCGGCGTCTACATCGCCGATGTCTCGTGGTACGTCCGCGAGGGCGAGCCGCTCGACAAAGAAGCCTACGAGCGCGGCACGAGCGTCTATCTCGTTGACCGTGTCGTGCCGATGCTGCCGTTCGCCCTTTCAAACGGCATCTGCAGCCTCAATGCGGGCGTTGACCGCCTCTCGATGGCCTGCGAGATGCAGGTGAGCCCGACAGGCGAGATCACGAGCTACGAAATCGTCCCAGCTGTCATCCATGTCTACCGTCGTCTCACGTATAACATTGTCAACCGCGTCCTCGTCGACAAAGACCCCGAGGAAATCGAGCGCCAGAAAGACATCCTGCCGATGCTCGAGACGCTCGAAGAGCTCCGCCACATCATGAAGGCAAAGCGCCATGCACGCGGCTCCATCGATTTCGAGATTCCGGAAGTCAAGGTCAAGCTCGACGAGAAGGGCCACCCGATCGAACTCATCAAGCGCACGGGCTCGCTCGCAGAGTCGATCATCGAGGAATGCATGCTCGCGGCGAATGAGACCGTGGCAAAGCATATGGATCAGAAACATCTGCCGTTCATCTATCGCGTGCACGAGCAGCCGAGCGATGAAAAGATGGAAAACTTCAACAACCTGCTCGGCGCGTTCGGCCTCTTCGTCCATCAGGACGAGGACGGCAAGGTGCGCCCGATCGACATCCAGCAGGTGCTCGAAAAAGTCAAGGGCAAGCCGGAAGAGAAGATCGTTGAGACCGTCTCGCTGCGCTCCATGCAGCAGGCGCGCTATGCGGCGGAAAGCCTCGGCCATTTCGGCCTCGCGGCGCGCTACTACACGCATTTCACGTCGCCGATCCGCCGTTACCCCGACCTCATCGTTCATCGTCTGCTGCGCGAGACATTCGCGACGGGCACGATGCCGCTGGAGCGTCAGGAAAAGCTCCGCACGGTGCTGCCAGACATCGCTGACCATGCCTCGCAGCGTGAGCGTATCGCCATCGAGGCCGAGCGCGAGACGACGGACATGAAGAAGATCGAGTATATGGCGCAGTTCGTCGGTGAGGAATTCCCCGGTACGATTTCGGGCGTCACGGCATTCGGCCTCTTCGTCGAGCTTGAGAATGGCGTCGAGGGCCTCGTGCATGTCTCGACGATGATCAACGATTACTACGAATATAAAGAAGAACTCTACGCGATGGTCGGCGAAAAAACGCAGCAGACATATCGTCTCGGCGATGCTGTCGAAGTCCTGCTCGTGCGGGCAAATGTCGATGAGCGAAACCTCGACTTCGTGCTGAAGGACAATGGCGCCTATGACCCCGTCGCGATGAAGAACGCCGTCGGCGGTGGCAAGAAAGGTGGCAGCGGCCGCAAACCCGAAGGCGGAGACAAAGGCAAGGGCGAGCGCCGTGGCGGCCGTCCGCGCGGCGGACGTCGTGGCGGCAATGGCGGCGGCAATAATGCCTTTGCCGATGCCCTGCGCGCGGCCGAACACCATGGCAAGGACGACCATCCATCCCGCAACCGCGGCAGGAGCGGCGAGAAGAGGCCCGGCCACACGACACAGCAGCGCGACACCCGCCGTCCGTCGGGCAAGAAGGACGCGAATGAGAAGCGTCTCGAAAAGCGCGTCGCGGGTGCCTGGGGCACGCCGAAGCCGCAGCGTGAGAAGCGCGACCGCGATGACTACCAGCGCGTCCGCGTCACGGGTCTCAACAAGGCCGTCTGGCCGGATCCGCCGGGCTACCACGAGCGCAAGCAGCGCGAAGAAGAGCTCCAGCAGAAGCAGCGGAGCGCCGACCGCCAGCGCCCGCGCCCGCATCGCAAGACCGAAGACGGCACGAAAGACAGCAAATGATGTTATGGGGCTGGGCAACCAGCTCCATTTTCGAATCTAGGTGAAAACAATGGGAAAGAACAACATCCCTGTCAAGATCGTCTGCGAGAACCGCAAGGCGCGGCACGACTACTTCATCCACGAAGCCTATGAAGCCGGCATCGAGCTGCAGGGCACGGAAGTCAAGTCCCTGCGCGCAGGCAAGGCAAATCTCAAGGACAGCTTCGCCACGATCCAGAATGGCGAAATCTACCTCGAAAACATGCACATCAGCCCGTTCGAGCAGGGGAACATCTTCAACCACGATCCTCTGCGCAAGCGCAAGCTCCTGATGCACAAATCCGAGATCATGAAGCTCTTCGGCGAGACGCGCCAGAAAGGCTACACGCTCGTGCCGCTCAAGATCTACTTCAAGCATGGCCGCGCGAAGCTCGAACTCGCGCTCGCCAGCGGCAAGCACAACTACGACAAGCGCGAAGACCTCAAGAAGAAGGCTGACAAGCGCGAAGTCGAACGCGCGCTCAAAGATCGGCAGCGATACTGAAAAAAATTCTTGACAGATTGTAAATTCCATGCTATCCTGAAGAAGCCTGAGGACGGAAGGAAGTACCCGTAAGGAAACATGGACACTTCGGAGAAACAACTTCCATCGGCAGGCAGTCAAAGTTACTTTCTGTTTTAAGAAGGAGGAGTTTCTCATTATGAAGAAGACTCTCGTTTCCGCACTCACGACGGCTCTTGTCGTCGGCGCTGCATCCACGACGTTCGCTGCTTCCAACCCGTTCAGCGATGTCCCAGCTGACCATTGGGCATACGATGCTGTTGCTCAGCTCGCTGCTGATCACGTCATCGAAGGCTATGGCGACAGCACGTTCCAGGGCAACAAGAACATCACGCGCTATGAGATGGCACAGATGGTCGCAAAAGCCATGGCAAAGACGGATGTCTCCGCTGCTGACAAGGCCATGATCGACAAGCTCGCTGCTGAGTTCTCCGACGAGCTCAACAACCTCGGCGTCCGCGTCTCGAACCTCGAGAAGCATGCTGACAACGTCAAGTGGAACGGCAAAGTCGAGTACACGTACACGAGCAGCCGTTATAAGGATAATGGCAAGTCCCTGCCGAAAGAAAACAGCGACAAGGTGGTCTTCCGTCTCGAGCCGACGGCAGAAGTCAACGATCATTGGGATGTCCATGCACGTCTCGATGGCACGACGAATTTGAAGAGCGATAAAGGCGACGACGGTAACGTCGAGCTGAAGCGCGCTTGGGCACAGGCGAACTACAAGAACTTCACGGGCAAGTTCGGCAAGTTCGGTTCGGATGTCAACAACACGATTGTTTTCGATGATCCGTTCTCCGGCTTCGGTGTGACGTTCGGTAACGCTCTGAAAGTTACGGCAGAGGCTGGCCGCGTTGCTCATGATACGATTAATGTCGGCTTCGGTGCTATGCCTAAGGTGGCTCGGGCGCTCTCCGAACTCAGCATCGATGACACGGCAAGCTATCAGGGCATTGGACTTGCCTATAACTTTGGCAAACTCGGAACGAAAGCTTCCTATCAGCATTTTGACTGGAACAAAGATAGCGTCGCTTTCGATGATGTCAGCATTTGGGGCTTCGGCTTGAACTATGCGTTTGACAAGAATGTGGCATTGAATGCAGAATATGCAAAGGGTGACCGCGTTTATAATTCCGCCCTCATTGTTCCGGAAGACGATGTGGACAAGGCCTATGTTTTTGAGGTCAACTACAAGGGCGCTGATCAGCAGAACAAGGGCACGTGGGGTGCTTGGGCTGCTTACCGTTATCTCGGTAGCCTCGTTGCTCTTGATCCGACGTATGATGGTACTGCTCGCGGCTACAAGGGCTGGGAGATTGGTGCGAACTACACGCCGTTCAAGAACATCGTTACGACGCTTCGCTATGGCGATATGAAGAACATTGTTGACAACGACCTCAAGCTCAAGAAGCTCTTCGGCCGCGTTGAGTTCTTCTTCTGATCTCAAAACGACACATGGCCAGCTTTGCTGGATACAGAAAGGCTCCGCTTCGGCGGAGCCTTTTTTTGTGTACAAAAGCCTCACTCACAGAGGGAGGGGGACCGCGAAGCGGTGGTGGGAGTAGTTGGGTGCTGTAGCCTATCAAATTTATATGTAACCCTGTTAGCTAGACGAAATTTCTGCTATAATAAGGAACGTATTCATTTTTCAAACAAGGAGTGATTCCTTTGGACAACACAAAGATGAAGCGCGGGTTAAAGAACCGGCACTTGCAGATGATCGCGCTCGGCAGTGCCATCGGCACAGGCCTGTTCTATGGCTCGGCTTCGACGATCGCGCTGACGGGACCTTCCGTCATGCTCGCATATCTCTTGGGCGGCATCATCATCTTCTTCATCATGCGCATGCTCGGCGAGATGGCTGTCGATGAGCCGGTCTCAGGCTCGTTCAGCCATTACGCGACGAAGTACTGGGGGCGTTTCCCTGGCTTCCTTTCGGGCTGGAATTATTGGTTCAACTACGTGCTCGTTTCGATGGCCGAGCTCACGGCCGTCGGCATCTATATGAACTTCTGGTTCCCCGACCTGCCGCAGTGGCTGTCGGCGCTCGTCTGCCTCATCGCCATCACGGTGCTGAATCTCGTGAATGTCAAGGCGTATGGCGAGGCGGAGTTCTGGATGGCGCTGATCAAGATCGCAGCCATCGTCAGCATGATTCTTTTGGGTCTCGGCCTGCTGTTTTCAAGCCCGCAGCCATTCCCTGAAAACTTCAGCAACCTCTGGACGAATGGCGGTTTCCTGCCGCATGGCGTCTGGGGGCTGTGCCTCGCGACAGCTGTCGTGATGTTCTCGTTCGGCGGCATCGAGCTCATCGGCATCACGGCAGGCGAGGCAGAGGACCCGGACCATACGATCCCGCGCGCCATCAACCAGGTCATCTGGCGCATCCTGATCTTCTATGTCGGCACGATGGTCGTGCTCATGGCGCTCTGGCCGTGGGACAAAGTGGGCGCAGAGGCCAGCCCGTTCGTGCAGATCTTCCAGAATGTCGGTATCCCGGCCGCGGCACACATTCTGAACTTCGTCGTGCTGACGGCAGCCGTCTCGGTCTACAATTCGGCGATCTACAGCAACAGCCGCATGCTGTATGGCCTTGCGAAATCAGGGGAAGCGCCGAGCTTCTTCCTGAAGCTCTCCGATCATGGCGTGCCCGTGCGCGGCATCTTTGTCTCGTCCGGCATCACGCTGATCATCGTCG
Organism: Selenomonadaceae bacterium; assembly: GCA_034186105.1. GTDB lineage: Bacteria > Bacillota > Negativicutes > Selenomonadales > Selenomonadaceae > Selenomonas_C. Next base: position 7,307 of record JAXGCE010000007.1, on the reverse strand, counting down.
TGCTGAACTATTTCCTCGAAGGCAAGATCTTCCTCTACCTCATGATGATTGCGACGTGCGCAGCCTGCATCAGTTGGTTCGTCATCACGATCACGCATCTGAAGTTCAAGAAGTACTGCGCAGAGCATGGCAAGGCAACGAAGTTCCACGCCATCTTCTATCCGTTCACGAATTATCTCTCGCTCGCCTTTCTCATCTGCGTCATCTTCTTCATGACGCAGATTCCCGACATGCAGCTCGCTGTGCTGTTCCTGCCGATCTGGCTCGTCGTGCTGTGGGTAGGGTATCAGTTCCGAAAAAAGAATTAAGCACAAAACCACGCGGCGCTCCACAAATGTGCTGCGCCTCTTCGGTGTTTATGCAGTTACGCGCAAGTCTCAGCGCTTGTAAGCCGTGACCTGCTGATAGTGCTTCTTGAAGAACTCTTCTGCGACCTGCGGGAACAGGGCATAGGAGAGAACATCTTCATCCGTCGGGTTGAGGAAGCCTTTGTCCGTGAGCTCTTTCTTGAACTGATCGAACGTCTCAGCCTTTGCATCTTCGATGGAGCAGTCTTCAATGATGTCGCTCTCGGGGATGCCGAGCGTCTTCGTGAGGAAGTCGTGGTCGATCGGCAGCGGCGTACGGCCGAACTTGCCGCGAGCGAGGTCTTTGAATTCTTTCGGAACCATCTTGTAGCGCTCGCCGCTCATGACATTGAACGTTGCCATCGTGCCGACGATCTGGGAAGACGGCGTGACGAGCGGCGGATAGCCGAGGTCTTTGCGGACGCGCGGCATCTCGTCGAGGAGGTCCTGATACTTGTCTTCCATGCCAGCCTCTTTGAGCTGGTTCGCGAGGTTCGAGAGCATGCCGCCCGGAATCTGGAAGTCGAGGACGTTCGGGTTGATGTCGAAGTAGCCTTTGAGCTTGAACTCTTCGATGATGCGCTTCTTGACGCCGAGGAAGTGCTTTGCGATCGGGGTCATGGCCTGGCGATCGAGCTTCGTGTCACGCTCCGTGCCTTCGAGCGCAGCGACCATCGTCTCCGTGCAAGGCTGGGACGTGTCAGAGGAGAACGGCGAGAGCGCGCAGTCGATGATGTCGACGCCAGCCTCGACGGCCTTGAGATACGTTGCATGGCCGAAACCGGACGTGCAGTGCGTGTGGAGCTCGACGGGGAAGTCTTCGCCAAGACCAGCTTTGAGCTTCTTGACGAGGTCTTCTGCGACATACGGCTTCAGCAGGCCGGACATGTCTTTGATGCAGACGCTGTGGCAGCCCATCTTCTTGAGTTCCTGAGCGAGCTCGACGAACTTCTCATTCGTATGATACGGGGAGATCGTGTAGACGAGGCAGCCCTGGACATGCGGATGCTCCGGAGCTTTGAGAGCTGCAGAGATCGCGACTTTGAGGTTGCGGACATCGTTCAGTGCGTCGAAGATACGGAACACGCCGACACCATGCTCGGAAGCCTTGGCAACGAATTTCTCAACGACGTCGTTGGAATAATGGTTGTAGCCGAGGAGGTTCTGGCCGCGCAGGAGCATCTGGATCGGAGTCTTCAGATGAGCCTTGAGCGTGTCGAGGCGCTCCCACGGATCCTCGTCGAGGAAGCGCAGGCACGTGTCGAACGTAGCGCCGCCCCAAGCCTCGAGGGCCTGATAGCCGATCTTGTCGAGTGCTTCGAGCTGCGGGAGCATGTCCTCGATGCGCATGCGTGTCGCGCACAGCGACTGATGGCCGTCGCGAAGGACTGTCTCCATGATTTTTACGGGTTTTGCCATGATAAAACACTCCAATGCAGTAATAACTTTTGATTATCCCTATCGGCGTGAAAAAAGACGAATGCGGGCTCAAAATGACGCCTTCCTAGCGCGTCATCTCTGCCTGCAAGCGGGCCAGTCCGATTTCACACTACACTCTTAGTATAGGTACTAAAAGCCGCGATGTCAATAAAAGAAACTCAAGTTTTCCATCATTCGTGAAAATTTTAAGCAAGAACGAATCCTGCTATAGAAATACGGAATAAGAACTATGAGCAAAAAGAAATGAGAGCCGAAAAACGACTCTCGTTTTAAGAATATTTCGGGAACATGTTCAGCGCAGATTCTGTGGATACGGCGTCGCGGTCGCGACGAAGACGGAGAGCAGCAGCGGGATCGTCGTCAGCAGCAGTGCCGTGTCGAGGCCGATCTGGTCGGCGATGGCAGCCGTCAGCGCCGCGCCGAGGCTGCCGAGGCCGAACGACAATCCCATCATCATGCCGGACGCCATGCCGGCGCTGCCGGGCATCGCGCGCTGCGCCCAGACGATGGAGCTCGGCTGCGAAGCGATGAGGAACGCGCCAGAGAAGAACAGCGCGATGAGCGCGAGCGGCGTGGTGCCTGCATGTGTGAAAAAATACGCCGTCGGCGCGATGGCGAGCGCGAGCGCTGCGATGATGATGCGCTTGTGACCGAAGCGGTCGCCGAGCGCACCGCCCGTGATGCCGCCGAGGGCGCAGCCGCCAAGGAACAGTGTCAGGAGCGTGCCGGAGATCAGCGGCGAGTAGCCTGCGCGCACGAGCAGCAGCGGCAGGAATGTCGAGACGGCGACATGCGTCCAGCAGCGCAGGCCCATGGCGATGTTCAGCCGCACGACGGAGGGATTTGCGAGCATCTTCTTGAGCGGCAGGCGGTCGCCCTTCGCTTTTTGTACGGTGGAAAAATGCGAGAGGCCGGACGCCGCAAAGAGCGCCATCATGAGGAGGCTCGGCACGATGAGCCACGGCAGGCTTTCGAGCGGCCACGTCTCTGTGAACGCGACGATGACGAGCGGCGCGAACGCAAAGCCGATGTTGCCGCCTGCGACGTAGAGCGACATGGCGATGCCGGCCTTGCCCGCACGCGCGACTTTTGCGACGAGCGACGAGCCGAGCGGATGGTACGCCGAGACGGAGAGCCCCGTCAGCGCGATGATGACGAAGAGCGCGGCTTTCGTCGAGAGGTAGCCGACCGTGCAGATGCAGAGCGCGCCAAACGGCAGCACGGGCACGAGCAGCCAGCTCATGCGGTGGCGGTCCATCAGGTAGCCAAAGACAGGCTGCATCATGTTGCTCGCGATGCTCATGACCATGACGAGGAGGCCCGAGAGCGTCAGCGACAGGTCGAGCTTCGGCATGATGATCGGCAGCAGCACGGGCAGGAAATTGCAGTAGAAATCATTCGTCAGATGCCCGCAGGCGAGCAGCAAGACAGATGTGCGCGAGGAGAAGCGCATAGGATCCTTCCTTTCCAAAGGTGATTGCCCTTTACGATACCGCAGAAAAGAAATCACGTCAATCTTAGCGCGTACCCTTGGATTTTTTGTCGTGTCTTGTTATAATGGTTGTAACTTTGCAAGCCATCGCGCCGCAAATATCTTGCGGCGCTCTTTTTCAAGGAGAGATGCATTTATGAAACTCGTCGTCACCATCGTCGGCAAAGACCGCGTCGGCATCATCGCGACTGTCAGCAACATCCTCGCGAAAAACGATGTCAACATCCTGAACATCAACCAGAACATCATGGAAGGTTTCTTCAACATGGTCATGATCGCGGAGATGCCCGAAAACGCAAAAATGCCGCTCGGAGAGCTCCAGAAGGTGCTCAAGGCGGAAGGCGAGAAGCTCGGCCTCGACATCAAGGCGCAGCACATGGACATCTTCAACGTGACGCACAATGTCTGAGCCGTATCCAGCCAGAGCCACGTCATTTTGAGGGAGGACGCCCATGATTACTTTTGATGATATTTTTGAAACAAACCAGATGATCACGGAGAACAAGCTCGACGTGCGCACGATCACGATGGGCATCTCGCTCCGCGATTGCGCGCATCCGAACATCACGAAGTTCTGCCAGAACGTCTATGACAAGATCACGAAATCGGCGGAGTTCCTCGTGAAGACGGGCGAGGACATCGAAGCGGAATTCGGCATCCCCATCATTCACAAGCGCATCTCCGTCACGCCGATCGCCATCGCGGCCGATGCCTGTGAGACAGACACGTACGTGCCCGTCGCCGAGGCACTCGACCGCGCGGGCAAGGAAGTCGGCGTCAACTTCATCGGCGGCTTTTCCGCGCTCGTGGAAAAAGGCTATACGAAGGGCGACCGCACGCTCTTGCAGTCCATCCCGCAGGCGCTCGCCTCGACGGACATCGTCTGCTCGTCCGTGAACCTCGGCTCGACGAAAGCCGGCATCAACATGGACTGCGTGCGCGAGATGGGCGAGGTCATCAAGCGCACGGCCGAGCTCACGCGCGAGCAGGAAGCGCTCGGTTGCGCAAAGCTCGTCGTGTTCTGCAACGCGCCGGGCGACAACCCGTTCATGGCGGGCGCGTTCCATGGCGTCAGCGAGGGCGACAAGGTCGTCTCCGTCGGCGTCAGCGGCCCGGGCGTCGTCAAGCACGCGCTCGAGGAGCTCAAAGGTGCGGACTTCACGGAAGTCGCCGAGACGATCAAAAAGACGGCGTTCAAGGTCACGCGCGTCGGCCAGATGGTCGCGCGCGAGGCTTCGAAGCGCCTCGGCGTACCATTCGGCATCATCGACCTCTCGCTCGCGCCGACGCCGGCTGTCGGCGACAGCGTCGCGCGCATCCTCGAGGAAATGGGCCTCGAAGCGTGCGGCGCACCGGGCACGACGGCTGCGCTCGCACTGCTGAATGACGCCGTCAAGAAAGGCGGCCTCATGGCTTCGTCGCATGTCGGCGGCCTCTCGGGCGCCTTCATCCCCGTCAGCGAGGACGAAGGCATGATCAACGCCGTGCAGCAGGGCAGCCTGTCCATCGAGAAGCTGGAAGCGATGACGTGCGTCTGCTCCGTCGGCCTCGACATGATCGCCATCGAGGGCGACACGTCGGCCGCGACGATCTCGGGCATCATCGCCGACGAGGCGGCCATCGGCATGATCAACAACAAGACGACGGCTGTGCGTGTCATTCCCGTGCCGGGCAAGAAGGTCGGCGACATGGTCGAGTTCGGCGGACTGCTCGGCTACTGCCCGATCGTGCCCGTGCGCAATCAGTACAGCTCGGCCGCGTTCATCGCGCGCGGCGGCCGCATCCCGGCGCCGGTGCGGAGCCTGACGAACTGACATGCGCGTCACGAAAGCCATCAAGGCCGAGCAGGTGCGCATCCTGGGCACCGTCTACGCGGGAGCAAAGCCCGCTTTGAAATTCAACAATCCATTCGAACTGCTCGTCGCCGTCATCCTCTCGGCGCAGTGCACGGACAAGCGCGTCAACGTCACGACGGCGCGGCTCTTTGCAAAGGCGGCGACGCCAGATGCCATCGTCACCATGGGGCTCTCGGCGCTCGAAGACGAGATCCGCGACTGCGGCCTGTTCCGCAACAAGGCAAAGAACATCATGGCGACGTGCATGACGCTCTGCGAGAAATATGGCGGCGAGGTGCCAGAGGACTACGACGAGCTCCTAAAGCTCCCCGGCGTCGGCCGCAAGACGGCGAACGTCGTCACGTCCATCGCGTTCCACCGTCCCGCCATCGCCGTCGACACTCACGTCTTCCGCGTTGCCAACCGCCTGAAGCTCGCCGTCGGTGAGACGCCACTCGAAGTCGAAAAAGGCCTGCAGAAAGCCATCCCGAAAGAAAAATGGAGCGAAGCCCATCACTGGCTCATCTGGCACGGCCGCAAAATCTGCAAAGCGCGGCGGCCGCTGTGTGAGGAATGTCCATTAAAAGAAGTCTGTCCATCGGCTGGAAAGGCAGAATGAGGAGGTGGCAGAAACTATGATCTACCGAAAAGCTACATTTACCGACATCGAACAGATCTTCGCCCTCGTCAATGACTATGCGAGCGACGGCGTCATGCTGGCGCGGTCGCGCAACACACTCTATGAGACGCTGCGCGACATGATCGTCGCTGAGGACGAGCATGGCGAGATCGTCGGCGTCGGCGGCCTCCATATCGTCTGGGACCGCATGGCCGAAGTCCGCACGATGGCCGTTTCCTCAAAGCATACACGCCGCGGCATCGGCGCGGAGATCGTGAAGCGCCTCCTTGCGGAAGGCCGCGAGATTGGCGTCACGAAATTCTTCACGCTGACGTACAAGCCTGGCTTTTTCCAGACGCTCGGTTTTCATACCGTCACGAAGGAGACGCTGCCGCCGAAGGTCTGGAAAGACTGCATCGACTGCCCGAAATTCCCGAACTGCGACGAAATCGCGCTGATCCGCGAAGAAGAGGGGGAAGCACCATCCGCCCTACCGAAAGGAATCATTTCATGACCACGAAGGAAGAACTCCTCCAGAGCTATCAGAAAAACAAACAGCCGTCCGAGGCCACGCGCCGTGCGGCTGCCATGGCCGTGCCCGACCTCGACGATCTGCCGGAAGGGCATCCCGTCCTTACGATGCGTGCGGAAAACGCAGCGCTCGTCGCACTCGGGCAGAAACTCCGGCGTGAGAACGAGCTACCGGACGTGCCAGACACGTTCCTCCCCGCGTTTCTGCGCGTCAATGGCGTGCGCACGCACTACGCGAAAAAAGAAGAAATCCTCATGCCGATGCTTTATCGCTATGGCGTCACGGGGCCATCTGACGTCATGTGGCGCGAAGATGACGAAATCAAGAAAGAGCTCGGCTTGCTGTCGCGCACGCTGAAGGAAGATGCCGACAACGTCATCATCTATCGCGGCCGCATCCGCGCTTTGCTGGGGCGCTTGGAAGAGATGACGTACAAGGAAGATCGGATCCTCTTCCCACTCTGCTTGCGTTATTTCTGCGATGATGAATGGTATGCCGTCTACGACGACAGCCTGACGATCGGCACGGCATTCCTGACGGAGGAATCAGTGCCATGGGAACCCGCCGAGGCATGGAAAGCTGGGCAGGCTGAGCGCCTGCGCGTCAGCGAGATCGAGGACGGAAAAGTTTGCTTCGAGGGCGGCAAGCTCACCGTGCGCGAGCTCCGCGCCATTCTGAAGCTCATCGGCGTCGACATCACATTCATCGACGACGACGACATGCTGCGCTTCTTTGAAAACGAAGGGCAGGTCTTCGCCCGTCCAAAGAGCGCACTCGGCAACGCCGTCTACGACTGCCATCCGCCACAAGTCGTCCCCGTCGTGCGCCAGCTGCTCGCGGACTTCCGCGCGAAGAAGCGCGACTACATGACGGTCTGGCGCTACATCGCAGGAAAGCCGATCAGCGTCCGTTATCATGCCGTCTACGACCGCGACGGCAAATATCTCGGCGCCGTCGAATTCGTGCAAGACTGCACAGAGATGCTTGCGCATTTCAAAAAGTAAAAAGAAAAAAGGAGTGGGGATTGCCGCTTAGCGGCAAT
>JAXGCE010000006.1:0-5257 GCA_034186105.1 Selenomonadaceae bacterium | reverse complement strand
CGGCGAGCGCTCGGCGGTCGCTTTTGTAGATCTCAGAAATGCCGGCCATTATGCATCATTCCTTTCTTTATGCGTGCGGTCTTTTCGCTTCTGTTCCTTGCGTGCGAGGTTTGAGCGACGGATGAGGTCGAGGAAGACGCGCACTTGCGGCAGTTCGAGCGCCTGTTTCTGATACATGAGCCATGTTGCGCGCGTTAGTGGCTCGCCGTTTTCAAAGTAGAGCGGCCGCGCGATGCCGCCAAAGCCCTGCAAGCACATTTCTGGTACGATGCCCCAGCCGAGGCCGCGCTCGACCATGGCGACACATGTCGCCGTCGCGTTGACTTGGATGCGGTTGCGTGAGGCCGTGATGTGCTGTTCGCGCATCCACTGCGACAGCATGCGCTCCATGTCGTCATCGGCGGGGCGCGTGATCTGCGGCAGGCCGGCGAGGTCGACGCCGGCGTCGCGGCGGCTCGTGATGGCGCAGATGTGCTCGCGGCTGAGCAAAACTTTTTCGCCGCGCCACTCCGCGTATTCGCCGCGCAGGATGCCGACGTCGATCTTGTTCGCGAGCAGCATGGAGTAGATGCGCTGGCTCGGCAGTACGAGGATGCGTGTCTTGACAGCGGGGTATTCGGCATTGTACTCTGCAAGTTCGTCTGGCAGGCAGTACATCGAATAGTTGACGGAGACGCCAGCGCGCAGCGTGCCGGCGACGACACCGCTTTCGAGGCTGAGTTCCTGCTTCATGAGATCGAGTTCGTGGCCGATGCTCGTGACATGGTTCAGCACGATCTCGCCAGCGGGCGTGAACTGGATGCCTTGCCGCGAGCGCAGCAGCAGCGTCAAGCCGAGTTCTTTTTCCATCTGGCGGATACGCTTCGAGACGGACGACTGCGTGATGTAGAGCTCGTCAGCCGCGTGCGTGATGTTGCGCGTGCGGCCAAGTACTTGCAGCAGCGTGATGTCTTGTTCGTCCAACGGAGTTCCTCCTTTATACACGTCTCTTTCATAGAAAGTAATGATTTTAGATTCCTACTTGTCATGGTAATGGAGATTGCGCCCGTTGTAAACAGGCTTTCTTTTCTTTTATAACATTCCAATCTGGAATGAAAAGGGATAGAAAAGAGGAACTTTACAGAACGGCAGAATTTTTGTTTAATAGAGACGTCAAGAGAATATCTCCCATGAGGGAAAAGGAGCGATACAGAATGGAAATCCAGAAGGCTGCAATGGCCGGCACGCTGGAATCCAGCGATGCACAGGTCACGGTCATGCCGGGCGACGGCAGCGGCATCGAGCTTACGCTCGAGTCCAGCGTCATGAACCAGTATGGCCGCCAGATCAAGAAGACGGTCCTCGCCGTCCTCGAAGGACTCGGCGTCAAGAACGCCCGCGTCAAGGTCGTCGACAAGGGAGCGCTCGACTGCACGCTCAAGGCGCGCGTCGAATGCGCCGTCTTCCGCAGCAACGATGCTTCGGACAAGAATATCCCGTGGGGAGGTGTCATCAAATGATTCCACGTCCAAAACCAGAGCGCTTCCGCCTGCGCCGCACGATGATGTTCATGAATGCGCAGAAGCCGGGCCTCATTAAAGATGCCTACATCTATGGTGTGGACAGCATCATGCTCGACCTCGAGGATGCCGTCGCGGAGAATCAGAAAGACGCTGCGCGCTTCTCGCTCTACCATGCGCTGAAGACGATCGACTATGGCGATACGGAAGTCATCGTCCGCATCAACGGCCTCGACACGCCGCATTGGCAGGAAGACATCCGCGTCTGCGTCGCCGGCGGTGCCGATGGCATCCGCATCGCGAAATGCGAGAGCGCGCAAGACGTTAAGATTGTCGAGGAGCACATCCTCGCAGCGGAAAAGGAATTTGGCGTCGAGGAAGGCCGCACGCTGATCATGGCAGCGCTCGAGAGCCCGAAAGGCGTGCTGAATGCCTATGAAATCTGCTCGGCGTCTGATCGCCTGTTCGGCGTCGCGCTCTCGGGCGGCGATTTCCATCGCAGCATGCACACGAAATACGTCAAGAGCGGCATCGAGCTCAACACGGCGCGTAGTCTCATCGTGCTCGCCGCGCGCGCAGCGGGCGTCCAGTGCTTTGATACGGTCTTCACGAACCTCGATGACGAAGAGGGCTTCGAGGCCGAAGTCCGCCTGAATCACGAGATGGGCTTTGACGGCAAGAGCCTCATCAACCCGCGTCAGATCGCCTATGTCCACAAGGCATTTGCACCGACGGAGAAAGAGATCGCGACGGCGGAAACGTACGTCCGCACGTACGAGGAACAGTCGAAGCTCGGCGTCGGCGTCTACACCGTGAATGGCAAGATGGTCGATATCGCTTTCATCAAGGATGCGAGCCGCGTCATCGCGCTCGCGAAGGCATGCGGCGTCTACCACGGCGATCTTTGAGAGGGAGGAGCGAGATCATGAAGAATGCAGTAGGGAGAGAGATCCCCGATGAGCTCCTGAAAGATGGCAAAGAAGTCTATCAGGGCAAATATTATATGGATGGCAAGCCATTCAAGAAAGCGGGCCCGCGCACGATCCGTCACGAGAAGCCGCAGGAGAGCAAGATCGTTGCGTCCATCCGCGAGGCGTGCGAGAAGTGCGGCGCACATGACGGCATGACGGTGTCGTTCCATCATGCGTTCCGCAATGGCGACTATGTCACGAGCATGGTCATGAAAGTCCTCATCGAGGACATGGGACTCAAAGACCTGACGGTCGCGACGACGTCGCTCGGCAGTGCGCAGGATCGTCTCGCCGACTACATCGAACAGGGCAAGATCATCGGCATCCAGTCGTCTGGCGTGCGCGGCCGCATCGGCGAAGTCATCTCGGCTGGCAAGCTGAAGACGCCGGCCATCATCCGCAGCCATGGCGGCCGCCCGCGTGCCATCGAGACGGGCGAGCTCCACATCGACATCTCGTTCATCGCGGCATCGACGTCCGATGACTACGGCAACGCCAAAGGCACGGGCGGCAAGCACAACTGCGGCGCCATGGGCTACGCCGTTGCGGACTCGCACTATGCGGACCATGTCGTCGTCGTCACGGACACGCTCGTCCCATTCCCGAACATGCCGTCGCCGATCAGCTCCATCGATGTCGACGCCGTCGTCGTCGTCGATCAGATCGGCGACCCGACGAAGATCGGCACGAAGGAAGCGCGCATCACGCAGGATCCGCGTAACCTCATGATGGCGGAAAACTGCGCGAAAGTCATCGCTTCGACGCCGTATTTCAAAGACGGTTTCTCGTTCCAGACCGGCGTCGGCGGCCCATCGCTCGCCGTCAACCGCTTCCTCGAGCAATACATGGTCGAGAAGGACATCAAGATGAGCTTCGCACTCGGTGGCATGGGCGGCAACATCTGCGACCTCATGGACAAAGGCCTCGTCGGCAAGCTGCTCGACACGCAGGACTTCGACATGAAAGCCATCGCGCATCTCGAAGCCCATCCGGACAAGCACCTCGAAATCTCGACGAGCGAATACGCCAGCGCGGCGAACAAGGGCGCGTACGTCAACAAGCTCGACTTCGTCGTGCTCGCCGCACTTGAAATCGACACGGACTTCAACGTCAACGTCCTGACGGGCTCCGATGGTGTCCTGCGCGGCGCGCCGGGCGGCCATCCAGACACGGCAGAAGGCAGCAAGTGCTGCATCATCGTCACACCGCTCGTCCGCGGCCGCATGGCGACGGTCTGCAAGCATGTCGTGACCGTCACGACGCCAGGCGATTGCGTCGATGTCCTCGTCACGGACTATGGCATCGCCGTCAACCCGCGCCGCCAGGACCTCATCGAATGCCTTGACAAGGCAGGCATCGAGCACACGACGATCGAGGCGCTGCAGGAAAAAGCCTACAGCCTCGTCGGCACGCCGGACGACCTCGAATGGGAAGACAAAGTCATCGCCGTCCTCGAAGCCCGCGATGGCACGATCCTCGACGTCATCCGCAAGATCAAGCCGCTGAAACTCTGATCAAAGAAGGAAAAGTCCATGCCACATGCACTGACGCCAAAGAAAATCGGCTCCATCGCCCACCTCGCGATGCTCTCCGAAGTCTCCGCGACCCCGAAGCCCGGCCTCGTCGATCGCGCGACGAATGGCGCGCATGATGACATGGACTTTTTCACGTTCCTTGCCTCAGCGACGGCACTCCGCACGAGCTTCGACACGTTTTCCGAAATCGGCCGTGCCCATGCAGCGGAGCCTGTCACGGTACTGCTGCCGCATCTTCAGGCGGCCGGCATCATCGCTGAGCGCCAGATGTTCGCGGCGACCAATGGCATCAACACGCACAAGGGCATGATCTTCAGTCTCGGCCTGCTGTCTGGCGTGGCCGGCTGGGCAGGGGCGCGAGGGGAGGACATGACGTCAGGGTACCTCTGCGAGCTCGTCTCGGAGCTCACGCACGGCCTCACAGCCGTAGCCTGCGAAGAAGCGCGGCGAAAGCCTGCCTCGGAGCGCACGAAAGGTGAAGCCATGTACCTGAAATATGGCGTCACCGGCGTGCGCGGCGAAGCCGAGCAAGGCTTTCCCGCCGTCCAAAACCTCGCGCTGCCCGTCTATCGGCAGCGCCGCAAAGAAGGCGCGAGCGTCAACGACGCCCTCGTCGACACGCTGCTCGCGCTGATCGCTGGCACGACGGACACGAACATCCTCGGCCGACACGATATGGATGCGCTCCACTATGCGCAAGCGGCCGCGAAGCGCGTCCAGTCGCTCGGCGGCACGAAGACCCCGCAAGGCCGCGCCGCCCTCCGCGCCCTCGACGACGATTTCACCCGTCGCTGGCTCAGTCCCGGCGGCTCCGCCGACCTCATCGCCGTCACGTATTTCCTCTATGAAATCGAGAAATGCGGGGGAGAAAAGAACGGGAAAAGCTTATCTGTTTGTGATAATGTCGTGGGGCTGGTAAAATAGCCAAAAGTCCATCAAACTCAGGCTCCCTCTCAGAGGGGGCTGTCAGCGAAGCTGACTGGGGGTGTGGCGAAGGTAGGTCGTGAAGGGATGCAGGATTGTGCAGTCGAAGGAATCGACCTATGTTCTGCCTTCGACTGCACAATCGATGTTTTATTCACATCCTACCTTCGCCACACCCACCACCGCTTCGCGGTCCCCCTCCCTCAAAGAGGATACATTTTCAGAATCGCGAACCCTAGAAAATTCAACGATTCGTGGTTCTCTTTTTTTTGCCGTCCCCCCACCGCTGTCCGCGATGCGGGGACGTTTTTTGCGTTAAAGTTGCGTG
>JAXGCE010000005.1:0-23622 GCA_034186105.1 Selenomonadaceae bacterium | reverse complement strand
GTCATGCTCGGATGTTCCGATATTGTCGTACCATTGCCGAATCGTCCTCGAGCCACGAATCACGCGGCTTGAGGCGATGCTGATGCTAATTTTTCACCCACACTTATGGGTGAAGAGCCTTTTATGTCTGCATAATCCGTTGTCATACTTAACTTATAGTCGCTACGCAAGGCAGCTGCCTTATTCGCGAGATATTTCGCATTGGCCTTCATCATCAGCCCCGGGAAAAACTTCTGACTGTCTTTTTCCTCCGCTTGGCTCTGATCTTTGCCAAGGAGGAACATATTATCAAAATCAACTTTACTAAAATCGGGGACAGCTTGCATTTCCTTGCCGTAACGTTGACCTACATATCGACCAACGGTCTCAATAATGACCACTTTAGGATGAATCTTATCAATGTATCCCAGATGCTCCAAAATGTAATACATCGTCAAAGCATCATAATTTTTCTGCGGCACATTCAATACCTTTAAAGAATGTTCACTGGCTAGATAGTCCTCATAATATGCGCCGCCGCCGCCATTGCTGAAAGAATCGCCAATCGTTAACACATCGAAATTTTCCGTGCCACCTTCCTGTAAGTAATCACGAAATTCTTTATGGCGCTGCTGCGGTCTATATTGCGGGGTATCGGAAGGGATATAAACAACACTGCCAAGACGGTTTAAATCACCGTGCCCGTCAGGTCCATGAAACGTCCTGCTTACCACACCATTCCACAAAGCTATCGAAACTATCGCCAAAATCAAAATAGTGCCCAGAAACAGCGTGGAGAATTTTTTTGCTGTCAAAATAACGCCCCCTTAGAACTGGAAATAGAGGAAATCAGACACCTGAGAAAATTTATACAAAGATGCTATGCTCAACGCCAAAAGGATAATGAGCCACTGCCAATTTGGCTTGAACCATTTCATGATTTTCAAAGGGTTATAAACAAAGGGCATCATAGCGAATAACAGGCATACCACCGCAAATTTCTTAAGAGAGAAGCTACCCAAAGAGCCCAGAACAACATTATGCCAATCCGCCATCGCCAGCAAGATACTCCAGGCATCTGCAAAAGTAGCTGCGCGGAAGAAAACCCAGCCGATAATGACGCCGGTAATGGTCAAGAGCCAGCAAAGCGCCTGCGGCAGATTGATGTGCAGGCTGCGCCATAGGTGATTGACCATGAGCATTACACCATGCCAAGCGCCCCAGAACACGTACGTCCAGCCTGCGCCGTGCCAAAGGCCGATAATCAGCATGCTGACGAACAAGTTCCGCATCTTCTTCAGCTGACCATGTCGATTGCCGCCCATAGGGATATAGAGATAGTTCTTGACCCACAAGCCCAACGTCATGTGCCAACGACGCCAAAAATCAATAATGCTTAGCGACTGATATGGCGAATCGAAGTTCTGTGGAAGCCGGAGATTTATCATCAAAGCAAGGCCAATGGCCATTTCACTGTAACCAGAAAAATCGAAGTAAAGCTGTAACGTATACGCTAAGACGCCAAACCATGCCTCCAGGCAAGTCAATGATTCTGCACGATTAAAGATATCGCCAACCCACGGGGAGAGTGGGTCTGCGATAACCACCTTTTTGAACAAGCCCATGACGAAGATAGCCAGGCCCATCGACATGTTATTCCAATCTACCCGAAACGTCTTTTCCGCTACGAACTGCGGAATCATTTCCTTGTGGTTGATAATCGGGCCGGCAATCAGATGCGGGAAGATGGTCACGAACTCGCAATAGGTCAGGAAGGATTGATTTTTCGCCTGCCCGCGATAAGCATCGACCAGATAGGCCGTCTGTGTGAACGTGAAGAAAGAAATACCCAATGGCAACACGATGTGCGGCAGGTCAAACCAGTCCGCGCCCGCCACTGTATTCATCGTACCAAGGAAGAAGTCCGTATATTTGAAGTATCCCAGTAGCGCAACGTTGACGACGATACCGAAAATCAGCCAGCCTTTCCGCGCGGTGGCCTGTGGCATATCTTTGGTGACAGCTCCGCCCTTCGGGATTTCGTACCCGGCTGCCAATGCCTCCAGATGCTTGCCTACCCAATAGTTGAAGCAGATGGAGGCCGCCAGCAGCGGCACGTAGTGGTAGTCCCACCAGCCATAAAAGAAAAACGACGCCAGTACCAGCCATAATGTTCCATACTGACGCCGTTTCTTGCTCACGAGGAAAAAGCCGATGATGGTTATCGGCAAAAACAAGAAGATGAATTCATATGAATTGAATAGCACTTCTACACAACCCTTCTCCATAATAGTTACGTTTCACAGTCCAGCGCATCCCTGCCGAACCTACGCCATAACCATTATATAGAACACGTCCCCCTCCCTGCAAGACATTTGTGCATATAATTCCTCATATTTTTCTTGCGTGAGGTAACAAAGCATTCATGGTTCGCAAAGTTTTAAAACTTGTAGAACTCATGCAACTGTCCGAACTCACACTGACTGGGAGGTTTTCATTTTGAGCAGACTTTCAAACGCCATGCACCAGCAGAAGCTCGCCGCATGGAAGCTATTATATCTCAAGCGGTTTTATTCAGCCGGAACGACCGGTACCATTCTTTCGGACTGAGTGGTTTCCTTGTGCCGGATTCGCGGTTTCTTTCAGGCGGTATATTCAGCAGACCGGAATGAGTGGCATTTCGTTGACACGGGTGATGTCCTCATCATATAATCGAACAAAGAAAGGGGAGAATTTTTTTGTTTTTCGATACACTCATCATCGGTGCCGGCTTTTCTGGTGCGGTGCTCGCGGAGCGGTTAGCGGCTGCGGGGAAGAAGGTGCTCGTCGTGGAGCGGCGGCGGACGATTGGGGGGAACTGCTACGACCGTCGGGACGAGAATGGCATCCTCGTCCACGCATACGGCCCGCATCTTTTTCACACGGATGACGAGGGCGTTTGGCAGTATCTCTCGCGCTTCACGCGTTGGGATCCGTACCAGCATCATGTCCGGGCCGTCATCAACGGCAAAGCCGTGCCGTTGCCGTTTTCGCTCGACACGTTGCACGAGGTCTTCCCGGCGTCGCTCGCCGATCGCATGGAGGAAAAGCTGCTCGCGCATTTTGATTACGATACGAAAGTGCCGATCCTCGAGCTGAAGAAGGTCGACGACAAGGACCTCGGCCAGCTTGCGGATTTCATCTATGAAAACATCTTCTTGCACTACACGGAAAAGCAGTGGGACAAGAAGCCGGAGGAGATCGACGGCGCCGTGACGGCGCGCGTGCCAGTCTACATCGGCCGCGACCAGCGCTATTTCCAGGATCGCTTTCAGGGCGTGCCGAGTGCAGGCTATACGAAATTGTTCGAGCAGATGCTGCGGCAGAAAAACATCAAGCTGATGCTGAACACGTCGGCCGACGAGGTGCTCGCGCTAAAGGATGGCCATATCGAGGTGTTCGGCCAGCCGTTTGAGGGCGACGTCATCTATACGGGCATGGTGGACGAGCTCTTTGGTTTCGGGCATGGCGAGTTGCCGTATCGCAGCGTCCGCATGGACTTCCAGACGATGCCGGGGACGTACCATCAGGCGGCCGCGACGGTGAATTATCCGAACAATTACGATTTTACGCGCATCACGGAGTTCCGCCAGATCCATCCGTGCGAGAGCGCGACCACGACGATCTTGCGCGAGTATCCGCAGCCGTATGTGCGCGGTGAGAATACGGCATATTATCCGATTTTCACGGACGAGGCAAAGGCGGCGTACGCGCAGTATGCAGAGGCGGCGAAGGCCTATCCGCGTCTGCATCTCGTCGGCCGCCTCGCGGAGTATCGCTACTACGATATGGATGATGCCGTGCGGCGGGCGCTCGACCTCGCGCAGGAGCTCGCGGATTGGGAGACAGGTGCATGAGCCGCGCACGGTTTTGGGAGATCGTCCGCTTTTGCATCGTGGGCGGCGGCTGCTTCCTCGTGGACTACGGCCTGCTCTATGCGCTGACGGAGTATGCGGGCATCCCGTATCTCTGGTCGTCCGGCCTCTCGTTCACAGCGTCGGTTTTTGTGAACTACTGGCTCTGCGTCGTCTACGTCTTTCGCGCGGCCGGCGGCCAGACGGGGCGGCAGAAAGCGCTGTTCTTCGGCTCGAGCATCGCGGGCCTCTTCCTCAACCAGATCTGCATGTATGTCTTCGTCGACCTCTGCGGCATCTACTACATGATCGCCAAGCTCGGCGCGACCGCCATCGTCACGATCTGGAACTATGTGATGAAACGAAAAGCCCTGGCGGGGTAAGTATAAAAAGGAGTATGAAAATGAAAGTCACAGCAACAAGACTCAAAGGTGTCTACGTCGTCGAGCCGCAGGTCTTTGGCGATGCGCGCGGGTGGTTTATGGAGAGCTGGTCGCAGCGAAAGCTCGAAGAAGGCGGCATCCATGTGAACTTCGTGCAGGACAATCAGTCGTATTCGGCGGAAAAGGGCACGCTGCGCGGCCTGCACTACCAGCTGAACCCGATGTGCCAGGCAAAGCTCTTGCGCGCGACGCGCGGCACGATCTTTGACGTGGCCGTCGACATCCGCAAGGGTTCGCCGCAGTACGGCGAGTGGGTCGGCGTCGAGCTGTCGGCGGAGAACAAGCGCCAGCTCTTCATCCCCAGAGGCTTCGCGCACGGCTTTATCACGCTGACGGACGACGTCGAAGTGCAGTACAAGGCGGACAACTACTACGCACCGGAGTGCGACGGCAACATCCGCTGGGACGACCCCGACATCGGTGTCAAGTGGCCGATCCAGCCGACGATCCTCTCGGATAAAGACCAGAAAGCGCCGACGCTCAAAGAACGCGCGGCGACGTCACTGAATTTCGTGTACGAGGGATAAGGCTGAATTTGCTTGCGGAATCACCCATAAAGTGGTATACTGACGTCGAGAAATGAGAAAATCGAACGACATGATCGTTCACCGAAGAGAAGAAGCCCCTGCAGGCTGGTAACCCGCAGGGGCATTTTTGCGTGCATCGCTTTTTCTGCAGCCTCCCTCAGAGAGGGAGGCTGCAGTTCGCAGGACATCGTGTCCTGCTTTTTCTTGCCAAAATTTCCAATCCGTCGTATACTACCTCTGATAACTGCTGTCATGACAGCAGCTGCTGATACTGTATGGATTTGAGGGAGAGCAAGTGGAAGATATCATCGACGAAATCCTCCGGCTGAAGCAGGAGCGCAAGGCGATCATCCTCGCGCATCTGTACCAGCCGCAGGAGATCCAGGAAATCGCGGATTATACGGGCGATTCGTTCGGCCTGTCGCGGCAGGCAGCGGGGACGGATGCGGAGGTCATCGTGTTCTGCGGCGTGCGGTTCATGGCGGAGACGGCGAACATCCTCGCGCCTCAGAAGGTCACGCTGCTGCCGGCCGCCGACGCGACGTGCCGCATGTTCACGGACTCGCTGACGGGTGAGGTCGCGGCGTTGCGCGCGGAGAAACCAGACGCGGTCTTTGTCGCGTACGTCAATACGCCAGCGGCCGTGAAGGCCATGGCGGACATCTGCTGTACGTCGTCGAATGCGGCAGCCGTCGTGGCGTCGATCCCCGAGGATAAAGAAATCGTCTTCCTGCCGGACGGCAATCTCGGCTCGTTTGCCGAGGAGCAGACGGGGCGCAAGATGACGTGCTGGAAGGGCGGCTGCCCGACGCACATGGGGCTGACGGCGGATGAACTCGCGGCAGCAAAAGCGAAGTACCCGGACGCGCCTGTGCTCATGCACCCCGAGTGCCGGCCGAGCGTGCGCAAGCTGGCAGACTACGTCGGCAGCACGACGGGCATCATCCAGTACGCGGAGCAGTCGGACGCGACGGATTTCATCATCGCGACGGAGGAAGGCGTGCTCTACGAGCTCGAGACGCGCTGCCCAGGCAAAAAATTCCACCTCGCGGCAAAGCACCTGCTCTGCCCGAATATGAAGAAGACAACGCTCGAAAACGTCCGCGACGCACTGAAGACGCTCGAACCAAGAGTCGTCGTGCCGCAGGACATCCGAGAAAAGTCCGTGGCGGCGCTGGAAAAGATGCTCGCCATATAAGCCCCCTTCCCAGAGGGGGGAGGGCCACGAAGTGGCAGGGGGAGTCCCTTGCATGACGATTGGATTCGCACAGCGATTCTTCCGCGGGTGCGAAAAGGAAAGAAGCAAACAATATGCAACGTTACTTGATGAATTTCGATACGCGCGACTTGCCGACGTACATGGCGGATGTGCTCGTCGTCGGCTCGGGTGTCGCTGGCCTTTCGGCGGCGTGGAAGCTCGCGGAGGCGGGAAAGCATGTGCTGCTCGCCGTGCGCGACACGCTCGCGGACAGCAACACGGACAAGGCACAAGGCGGCATCGCGTCCTCGTTTGGCGCGGATGACAATCCGACGCTGCACCTCGAGGACACGCTCGTCGCAGGCGCGGGGCTGACGGATCGCGATATCGCGCAAATCGTCGTGACGGAGGGGCCGCACGACGTTGCGGAGCTCGCCGAGCACGGCGCGGAGTTTGATCGCACGCCGGATGGCAAATTCGCGCTTGGCCGCGAGGGCTGCCATTGCCGCAGCCGCATCGTGCATGCGCACGGCGACGCGACGGGGGCCGAGGTCGCGCGGGCACTGCGGGCCATCGTGGCAAAGGAAGAACATGTCGAGCCGCTCGAGCACTGCTACGTCGCGGACCTCTTGACGCGGGACGGTCGCTGCTATGGCGCCGTCGCACTGCTGGATGGCAAGAAAGTCGTGCTGCGCGCCGAGGCCGTCGTGCTCGCAACGGGCGGCACGGGGCGGCTCTACAGCAAGACGACGAACCCCGAAGGCGCGACCGGGAGCGGCGTGGCGCTGGCGTTCCGCGCCGGTGCCGAGGTCATGGACATGGAGTTCGTGCAGTTCCATCCGACGGCGCTCGCGCTCGATGGTTGCCCGAACTTCCTGATTTCCGAGGCTGTGCGCGGTGCCGGTGCGGTGCTGCGGAACCTCAAGGGCGAGCGCTTCATGCCTAGCTATCACCCGATGGCAGAGCTCGCGCCAAGAGACGTCGTTGCGCGTTGCATTTTCAAGGAAATGCAGGACGGCGGCAGCGATCACGTCTGGCTCGACGCGACGGTCATCGACCACGCGGCGGAAAAATTCCCGATGATCGCGCGGACGTGCAAGGAGTACGGCGTCGACATCGAGCGCGAGTACATCCCGATCGCCCCGGCCGCGCACTACATGATGGGCGGCATCCACACGGATGAGCACGGCAGGACGAATATCCGGGGGCTCTACGCAGCAGGAGAAGCGGCTTGCACAGGGCTGCAGGGGGCGAACCGGCTGGCGAGCAACTCGCTCTTAGAAGGGCTGGTCTTCGGCAGGCGGGCGGCAGAGGATATCGTGCTGTGCCAGGAAGAGGCTCGCGGGAAGCGTCCGTCTCGCATGGGAACACACCTCCAGTCACCCTTCGGGTGCCAGCCCCCTCGGAGAGGGGGCCAGCCCAATAAGGAATGCCCAGCAACAGATGGACGCATAACAGAATCGAGCAACTCCTATTGGATTTCAAATACCCTTCACTCCGCCGCCCTCACGGACACTGCCCGCCTGACGCGCGAGACGCAGCAGCTCATGACGCAGTATCTCGGCATCCGCCGCTATGACGGCGGCATCCGCAGGGGGCTGCAGGAGCTCCAGCGGCTCGCGGCACTCCGCGACGGCTATGCGGCCGAGACGCCGGATGAGCTCGACCTCCGCGGCCGCCTCCTCGTCTGCGAGCTCATCGCGCAGGCAGCGCTCCGGCGCCGCGAGAGCCGCGGGGCGCACTACCGCATGGATTACCCGGAAAAAGATGCAAAGTGGCGTCGCCATTTCCTCGATAACCGCGACGAGATGGGGACGACACTGGAAGCAAATAGCAAAGGAGAACAGCACGATGGAAACGATATTTGGACTGGACGCGAGCTTGCGGTCATGGCTTGAGGAAGACATCGGCGGCGGCGACATCACGACGCTTGCGATGGTCGGGCCGGAGATGGAGACGACGGGCATCATCCATGCAAAAGACACGGGCGTGCTCGCGGGCGTCGACGTCGCGCGGCGTGTGTTCGAGCTTTTAGAGCCTAGCATCCTGTTCAATGCAAAACTCAAAGACGGCGCACAGCTGACACCGGGCACGATCATCGCGGCCGTGCATGGCAGTGCGCGCGCCGTGCTGACAGGCGAGCGCCTCGCGCTGAATCTCCTGCAACACATGTCGGGCGTCGCGACGCAGACGGCGAAACTCGCAGCCATCGCAGCACCGTACGGCGCGAAGCTCGTTGACACGCGCAAGACGACGCCAGGCCTGCGCCTCCTCGATAAATATGCCGTGCGCGTCGGTGGCGGCTCGAACCACCGTCTCGGCCTCTACGACGCCATGCTCATCAAGGACAATCACATCAAGGTCGCGGGCGGCATCACGGCAGCACTCGAGCGCGCGCATGCCTACGCTGGCCACATGACGAAGATCGAGATCGAAGTCGAGAGCCTCGACGGCGTGAAAGAAGCGCTCGCCGGCGGTGCCGACGTCATCATGCTCGACAACATGGCACCAGAGCTCATGGCGAAAGCTGTGGAGCTCATCGATCACAAGGCCGTCGTCGAAGCCTCGGGCGGCATCAACGAGACAACGCTCGCAGCAGCGGCCAAGAGCGGTGTCGACGTCATCTCCGTCGGTGCTCTGACCCACAGCGTCAAAGCCCTCGATATCAGCATGGACGTCGGCGAAATCAAATGACATAGGCGGACGCCTATTGATTTTATCAAATCCACGTATTTTACATATACAGCATCCTCCCGTATACTGAAGCATGTAAGAACCATCGACCATACTTCATCCACATACGGGAGGATTTGCTTTATGAAGATATTCCGATTTTTCCATCACCCCTTCGCACTCGCCGGTCTCTTCGTGACACTTGCGTGCTCGATCGCGGGCCAGCAGCTCGCGCAGTTGCCGGGGTTCTCGCTCGTCGGTGCGCTCGTGCTCGCGCTGCTCCTCGGCATGGCGCTCCAGGCGTTTCGCGGCGTGCGCGATGCGGCACGGGCGTCGACGCCGTTCATCGCGAATAAATTTCTGCGCGCAGGCATCATTTTGCTCGGGTTCAAGCTGAACCTTGTGCTGCTCGTCGGCGCCGGCATGAAGAGCCTTTTGGCGGCGATCTTCCTCGTGATCGTCATGGTCTCGCTGAACTACGTCGTCGCGCGGAAATGTTTTGGCGTCGATCACACGCTCGCTGTGCTGACGGCCTGCGGCTCGTCCATCTGCGGCGCGGCGGCCGTCATGGGCGTCGCGGGCGCGGCAAAGGCGAAGACGGATGACTCTGTGCTCGCCGTCGCGTGCGTCGCCATCCTCGGCACGGCGTTCACGCTCGTGCTCGTCGCGCTGCAGCCCGTGCTCGGTTTCACCGAGGCGCAGTTCGGCACGCTCGCGGGTCTGAGCCTGCACGAGATCGCCCATGCCGTCGCAGCGGGCGGCGCGGCTGGTGCCGTCGGTACGGACGCCGCCATCATCGCAAAGCTCTCACGCGTCCTGTTGCTCGCGCCCGTCGCCATCGTCGTCGGCGTCGTCGAGGCGCACCGCGCTGTCGCGGCAAAGAAAAATGCCATTCTCGCAGGAGCGGACGGCGTCGATGTCGAAATCGAAAGCAATGGCACACAGGGCGGCAAGCGCGGCTTCTTTACACAGATGAAGAACGTCCCGATCCCGTGGTTCATGGGCGGCTTTTTGCTCGCAAGCGCCATTGGCTCGTTCGTGCCCGTGCTCGCGGGCTACACAGGCACTCTCGTCACCATCGCCTACCTCTTGCTCGGCATGGCCATGGCCGCCCTCGGGCTCAACGTCAACTTCTCCGTCGTCGCCAAGAAAGGCGCAAAGCCCCTCATGAGCGCCGGACTGTGCTCCGTCGTGCTCGTCGTGCTGGCATACTCGATCGTTGCGACGTTCTTCTGATAGAAAGGAAATCCTATGACTCTCCGCCATTTCCGCATTTTTCAATCGGTCTGCCGCGCGGGCGGGATGACGGCGGCTGCGAGTGCGCTCCATATCTCGCAGCCGTCCGTCAGCCAGGCGATCCGCGAGCTCGAGGAGCACTACGGCACGGCACTCTTTGACCGCTTCGGGCGGCAGTTGCATCTGACGCCGGCGGGCCGGGCACTCCTTGGTTATGCGACGCACATCCTCGCGCTCGAGCATCAGGCAGGCGAAGCCATGCGTGGCTTTGCGACGGAGAGCCCGATTGCTGTCGGCGCGACGCTCTCCATTGGTGAGAGTGTCTTCGTCCCGTTGCTCACGGCCTTTCGCGCAGCGCATCCTGAGACGAAGATCTTTTCGCGCATCGGCAACACGCACGAGCTCGAGACGCGGTTGCTTGCCGACGAGCTCGATGTCGCGCTCATCGAGGGCGATATCACATCGCCGTATCTGACGGCACGGCCGTTCCTCGACGACGAGCTCGTGTTCCTCGCCGCACCGTCGCGCGGGCTCCTGGGCGAGGTAGCGAGCGAGGCCATCGCGGGCGCGCCGTTCTTCCTGCGCGAGGAGGGCAGCGGCACGCGCGAGCTGTTCGTCTCCGCGATGAAGGCGGCAGGCATCCCGTTTGAGACGGCCGGCGTCTACAACAACTCGGCCTCCATCCTCCAAGCCGTCGCCGCTGACTTCGGCCTCGCCGCGCTTTCCCGCCGCATCGCCGCGCCATACCTCGCGAACGGCCGCCTCGCATCATTCACCGTCCCCGGCGTCGTGTTTCGTCGTACGTTTCGCGTCGTCTGCCACCAAAGCAAGTACCTCACGCCCGCTCTGCGGGCGTTTCTCGCGTTCTGCGAGCACGAAGCCGCTGCCTGCTTACCAGCATCGAGCGCCCAGCGCTCGTCGTACTCCGATGCGCTCAAAGAAAACGTCGGGCCTTCAAGACGCGGTGATTTTTCAGCAAAACCTCAGAAACCTCTGATATGATAGAAACATCAAAAAGTCAAAATTAACAAAGGAAAGGAACGTGTACCCCATGTCCCAGCGCATGACCATGGACGAAGTCCTCAAAGAATACGGCGTGCCCCTCGTGAAGCTCGACCTCCACGCGACGCGCTCCGAACTGCTGAAGCTCCGCGAGCAGCTCATCGCCATCCGCGATGTTTCCGGCGCGACGGAGCAGGGTTACCTCGACATCGACTGCAAGCTTTATATCGACGTCGATGACATCGATCAGTACCTCGAAGGCACGCGCGACACCGTCGGCGAAATCTACGCCTTCCCAGAAGACATCAAATCGTACAAAGAATAAAGAACCTAATCGGAGGAACGATATGAAATCCAAGAAACTACTTGCAGCCGTCCTCGCGGGCACGCTTTTTGCCATCGCCCCTGCGACGGGCATCGGCAGCCAGATCGCCCCGAGCCTCGGCATCCACGGACCGTCCATCGCCTACGCAGCGAAAGGCGGCGCCCGCATCGCGCCGTCCGCGCCCAAAGCAGCGCCGTCGGCTCCGAAAGCCACGAGCCCGGACACGCATAAATCCGTCTCCGGCAACGGCGGCAGTTACGCGCCGTCGAAGAGCGCGAAAGACCTCGGCAAAGACGCGCCGGCAAGCTCCGCAAATGCCGGAACGAAAGCTGGCACGAACGCTGCGTCAAGCACGCAGAGCGGCAGCCGCCTCGGCTCCATCCTGCGCGGCGTCGGCCTGCTCGCTGGTGGCATGTTCCTTGGCTCCATGCTCGGCCATCTCTTCGGCTTTGGTGCCGGCATGATGAGCGACATGCTCGGTCTGCTCATGAACATCGTGCTGTTCGCCGTTGCCTTTATGGTCATCCGCGCCCTCCTGCGCCGTTTCCTCGGTGGGCGGAATAACAGCAACCGCGATTACCGCGACAATTACCAGAACTACCAGGAACCTCTCCACACCCAGCAGACCACCCAGCGCCGCCCCGATATCATCGACATCCAGCCAAGCGAGAGCCACAGCTCCTCTCATGGAGTGAATGGCGGAGATGCACGGAACATCGCGGATAAATATCGCAACCTGTAACCTGTCATCAGAAAGGACTTCTTTTTTTCATGAAAAATGCCACAAAAACAGCCATTCCCAACCTCATCAACCGTTACCCGATCCTTTTTCCCTGCACCAAGGAACTCAAGGAGGCCATGGCGACCATCTTCGCGACATATCGTGAGGGCGGCAAGCTCATCTGCTGCGGCAACGGCGGCAGCGCAGCAGATTCTGAGCACATCGTCGGCGAGCTCATGAAGGGGTTTCTCAAGCCCCGCAAGCTCGGCGCGGACATGAAGGCGAAATTCGACGCCGTCTGCCCCGAGAGCTCTGACTACTTCATGAAGAACCTGCAGGGCGCGCTCCCCGCGATCTCCCTCGTCAACCAGGTCGCACTTGGCACGGCGTTTGCAAACGACCAGGCCCCTGACCTCGTCTTCGCTCAGCAGATCCTCGGCCTGGGCTATCCGGAGGACACGCTCCTCGCCATCTCGACGTCCGGCAACTCGACGAACGTCATCTACGCCCTCGACATGGCCCGTGCCAAAGGCATGAAGACCATCGCGCTCACGGGCAAGTCCGGCGGCAAGATCGCCGAAAAACATCTCGCCGACGTCATCATCCGCGTGCCGGAGGAGGAAACGTATAAGATCCAGGAGCTCCACCTGCCTGTGTATCACATGCTTTGCATCGCAGCGGAAGAAGAGTTTTTTGGAGAATAATTTGATCTTTGCGAAAAGCAGGAAATAGCCCCTTGTTTCCAGAATAGTATCTTAGACACAAACTGGAACAGGGGGCTATTTTATGATTACTTCCGAAAAACAGATGATGAAGCTCGCGAATGGCAGCGACGTGCGCGGCGTGGCGGTCGAGGGCGTCGACGGCGAGCCCGTGAACCTCACGGCCGAGGCCGCAAACCGCATCGCTTCTGGCTTCATTGATTTCCTCGCCGAGCGCACAGGCAAGGCGAAAAAAGAACTGCGCATCGCCGTCGGCCATGACACGCGCATTTCCGCGCCGACGCTGAAAAAGGCCGTGCTTGAAGCGCTGACAGCTGCTGGCTGTGTGACCGTCGACTGCGGCCTCGCTTCGACGCCCGCGATGTTCATGTCCATCGTGCTCAAAGAGACGCAGATGGACGGCTCCATCATGATCACGGCCAGCCATTTGCCATTCAACCGCAATGGCCTCAAGTTCTTTACGAAAGACGGCGGCGTCGAGCACGAAGACATCCTGACGATCCTCGGGAATGCCTGCCGCACGCCGGAAGTCACGGGCGACCTCGCACGCGTGCAGAAATACGACCTCATGGATCGCTATTGCCATTACCTGCGCAAGAAGATCCGCAAAGCGCTCGGCGAGGAAAACACGCCTTTAAAGGGCATGCACATCGTCGTCGATGCCGGCAACGGCGCGGGCGGCTTTTTTGCGACGCAGATCCTCGGCCGCCTCGGCGCCGACACGTCGGGCAGCGTCTTTCTCGAGCCGGATGGCCATTTCCCGAACCATATCCCGAACCCGGAGAACAAGCAGGCCATGGCCGCGATCAAGAAAGCGGTGCTCGATAGCCATGCCGATCTCGGCTTCATCTTTGACACCGACGTCGACCGCATGAGCGCCGTGCTGCAGAGTGGCCGCGAGGTCAGCCGTAACGCGCTGATCGGTATGATCGCCGCCATCCTCGCGCCCGAGTACCCGCAGAGCACGATCGTCACGGACTCCGTCACGAGCGACGAGCTCACGGAGTTCCTGACGAAAGACCTCGGCCTCAAGCATCACCGCTACATGCGCGGCTACAAGAACGTCATCGACGAATGCATCCGTCTGAACAAGGCCGGCACCGTCTCGCCGCTCGCGATCGAGACGAGCGGCCACGGCGCGCTCAGCGAGAACTATTACCTCGACGATGGCGCCTATCTCGCCGTGCGCCTGCTCGTCGCCGCCGCGAAAGCGAAGCAGCAGGGCAAGAAGCTCTCGTCGCTCATCGCGAAACTCGGCGAGCCGCTTGAGAGCAAGGAATACCGCATGGCCATCAAGGGCGAGGACGATTTCCAAGGCTATGGCAACGGCGTGCTCAAGACATTCGAGCAGCGTGCCGAGACGCAGAAGATCAAGCTCGCGAAGCCGAACTTCGAAGGCGTCCGCCTCGTGTTCCCGCACGGCTGGGCACTGTTGCGCCTGTCGCTCCACGATCCGCAGATGCCGATGAACGTCGAAAGCAGCAAGCAAGGCGGCGTCGCCGAGATCACAGCGAAATGCCGCGAACTGCTCGAGGGCTTCACGTCGCTCGATACGAGCGTGCTGCGGTAAAAGTCTTGTGTTTTCCGTAGGAAAACGGTATAATAAAGACAAAGAGAGCACCGCCTAGCGGCCGCCCTCGTAGAAGTGATCCAATTAATGAATGACCCGCTACAAAGTTGGTAGCTAGGAGCGGATCAACGTTTTGTTTCCAGCAGAATGAGCCAGATCAGCAGAAGCGCTAAAGAAAAGCCTGCTGGCTCATACGAAAAGGCCGGCATCTCATGATTCTTGAGATGCCGGCCTTTTCCTGCGTTTTCACAGCGCCTTCTGATACAGCGCCAGGATGTCTTTTTTTGTCGTCGTCCTCGGATTGACGGCGATGTTGCCGCTCTTCATGGCGTCGTCGGCCATGGCATCGAACTTGCCTTCTTGGACGCCGACGTCTGCGAGGCAGGCGGGGATGCCGAGGTCGTGGTTGAGCTCTTTCAGTAGCTCGACGAGGTCTTGCGGCTCGAAGTATTCATTGGAAGGATTCAGCGCGACGAGGTCGTAGATCGTCTTGTACTTGCCTGCGTCGGCGAGCGCGTTGAACTCCATGACGGTCGGCAGCAGGATGGCATTTGCGACGCCGTGCGGGACGTCGAAGTAGGCGCTGACGGGGTGGCTCATGGCGTGGATGTCGCCGAGGCGCGCCCACGAGAACGCGATGCCGGCGAAGAGCGAGCCCGTCAGCATGCCGCTCGCGGCCTCGAGGTCCGTGCGGTTCGCGACGTAGCGGCGCAGGTTCTCACCGATGAGCTCGAGCGCTTTTTCCGCCATGGCATCGGAGAACGGCGAGGCGGCGCGGGAGATATACGCTTCGATGGCGTGCACCATGGCGTCGATGCCGCAGGCCGCTGCGATGCCCGCGGGTGCCGTCGTCAGGAAGTCGGGATCGAGGATCGCAGCTTTCGGGATGAGTTTCGCGTCAAAGACGGTGAGCTTGTAGTTGCGGGAGTGGTCGGTGATGACGGCGGCGGCCGTGACCTCGGAGCCCGTGCCGGCCGTCGTCGGCAGGGCGATCAGAGGCACGGGTTCGCCCGGCACGGTGCCTGCGCCCTCGTAGTCCGTGATTTTGCCGCCAAATTTCGCGACGACGGCAACGGCTTTTGCGACGTCCATCGGCGAGCCACCGCCGAACGCGACGAGGAAGTCGGCCCCGCAGGATTTATAGAGCTCAGCCGCCTTCGCGACCGTCTCCGTCGACGGATTGCCCTCCGTCTCCGTGAAGGCGTCGGAGGCGATGCCGGCGGCTGCGAGCAGGTCGGCACAGTGCTTCACATGTCCCATCTTCGTCAGGTGCGGCCCCGAGATGATCAGCGCATGCGTGCCGCCCAGTTTCTTCGCGGCCTCGCCGAGCTGCTCCGCCGCGCCGGAGCCGACGATGACGTCCTGGGGGACAGAAAAAGTGAAGGGTTTCATAAAAATGCTCCTTTCATAAAAGAACCCCCAGCCCCCTTCTTAGAGGGGGGAGGGCCCGAAGGGCGGGGGGAGTCCCCTGCACTTAAAATCTTATTCGTATGTCGTTTCTTCCGCGGGTGCGATGCTTACGCCAGATTGAGCTTTCTCTGCGTCAAAATCTTATTGATAGCCGCATCGATGGCGCCATCGAGCGCGACGGAGATTTCTTCATCCGTCGACTGCAGCGCGGCCGCATCCTCGTCGGAGATGATGTCGACGAGTAGGCCGAAGCGTTCGCCGTATTTTTGCTTGCAGAGCGCGCCGAAGATCAGGCCGAGCAGGCACCAGCCGCCGACCATGGCCCATTCCTGCGGGACGAGCGCCGCGCCGGAGCCCGGCAGGATGTACATGACGACCATGAACGCGCTCATGAGGATCGCGAGCGCGCCGACGATCTTATAGTGGCCAACGCGGAACGGACGCGCGAGGTTCGGTTCCTTCGTGCGCAGGATGACGAACGAGATCGCGACCATGCAGTACGCGACGCAGCAGCCGAAGTTGCCGGCATCGACGATCCAGACGAGCATCTTGCGGCCGGCGAACGGCGCGATCACCGTCAGCGCGCCGATGAGGTACAGCGCGTTGATCGGCGTCTTGTAGACAGGATGGAGCTTCGAGAACGCTTTCGGCACCATGTACGACTCAGCCATGGAGTAGACGGCGCGGCTGCCGCCCATGAGGAACGAGTTCCAGCTCGTGACGATGCCGCACATGCCGCCAATGATGATGACTTTTGCCATCATGGCGGAGTTCATGACCTTTGCCATGGCATCGGCCGTGACGAGACCGCCAGCACTCTTTTCCGCTGCGAGGATCTCAGGGCCGGAAAGCGACAGGCCGACCGCGATGATGACGAGCGCGTAAAACACGACGGACAGCACGACGGAGAGGATCAGGATCTTGCCGATTTTCTTGAGCTCGACGTTGATTTCCTCGGCTGCCTGCGGGATGACGTCAAAACCGATGAAGAAGAACGGCGTCATGACAGCGACGGCGAGCGTCGTCTTCAGCATGGACGGCGCGTCGTCGCCGACGAACATCTGCGCTTCGAGGTTCGTCGCGTCGCCATTGATGGCGGCAGCGACCATGAGCAGGATGCCGGCACCAGCGATGATGACGGTCAGGAGCGTCTGGAGCTTCGCGGCCGCCTTGACGCCGCGGATGTTGACGTACGTCATGAGCAGGGCGACGGCGATGGCGACGGCGAGCCACGACGCATAGACGTCAAAGCCCGCGACCGTGTAGAGATAGCCCTGCAAAAAGTCAGGATAGAGGAACGTCACGATCGTCGGAAGCGCGCAGGCCTCGAAACAGGCGACGCTCGCGTAGCCGAGGACGATGGCCCACGTACAGATGAAGGAACCGATCGGCCCCATGGCTCTGTGCGAGAAAACGTGCTCGCCGCCGCACTGCGGCATGGCGCTCGTGAGCTCGGCATACGTCAGGCCGACGAAGAAGACCATGATGCCGCCGATGACGAAACCGAGGGCCGCGCCCATGACGCCGCCCGTCGTGATCCACGAGCCAGACGAGACGACCCAGCCCCAGCCGATCATGGCGCCAAAGGCGATGACGAGGATGTCCCACGAAGAGAGGACTTTATCAAAGGAAGATGATTTCTGTTCCATGATGGTTCACGCTCCTTTCAGCGTCAGGCGAGGACCGGCGGATGGTCGGGTGCCGAGGATATCGGCGCGGCCTCCTGGGCCGTGCTGGCGGTCGATGTATCGACGTCCGCCGCACCCGCGATGCCGAAATGGGCAAACGCGAGGCGCTCGATGAGCTCTGCCGTGCGCTCGGCGCCGAGCAGAGACGAGTCGATCAGCATGTGGCGGTTGTGGCGGTCGCCACGGTACGTGCCCGTGACCTGCTTGTAGCGGGCGTGGAGGTCTTCGTCGCTCTTGTCGATCAGGAGCTTGGCCTCATTTTTGTTCAGATTGTGCTCTTTCATGACGGTCGCGAGGCGCACGTCTGAGGGTGCGTAGATGAAGACATTCAGCGTCTTGACATCGGCATGGCGCAGGATGTGGTCGGCGCAGCGGCCGACGAAGACGCACGACCCGCGCGCGGCGAGGCGGCGCACCGTCTCGCGCTGCAGGAACACGACGCGGTCCGTGAGGTTGTGGTAGCGGATGGCACCGAGCTTCTTCGGGTCGACATCGCCCGTGTCGCGGCCGCGGATGGCATGGCCTTTCTCGGCCTTGTCGAGCAGGTCTTTCGAGAAGCCGGCCTCCTCGATGATGTCGTCGATGAGGTCGCGGTCATAGCAAGGAATGCCGAGGTCGTCGGCAATCCGCTGCGCGATCTCCGGCCCCTGGCAGCCATACTCGCAGCCGACCGTGATGATGAGTTTTGTTTTTCCAGGCATGGGGTATCATCTCCCTATAAAAAATAAAGCCACTACGGCGATCGAAATTATCGGTCGCCAGTAGCAGCTTCTTTGCTGTCTCACCGCAGCCCCCCTCTCAGAGGGGGGAGGGCCGCTTGCGGCAGGGGGAGTCCCCTGCACGTCCTATCAACATGTAGATTGTGACTTCCGCGGGTGCGAAGATTACCTCGACAGGCTCTCCACCGTCTCCTTGATGATCGCGAATGCCTTGTCGCAATCGGCTTCCGTGATGATGAGGGGCGGGATCAGGCGGATGATGTGCTTGCCGATGGCCGTGATCAGGAGCTTGCGGTCAAAGCAGCCATGCTTGACCTCGACGCCGCTGATCGTATCGTCAAACTCGCAGCCGATCAAGAGGCCCTGGCCGCGCACTTCCTTGACGTGCGGCAGCGTCGCGAGCTTCTTCTTCATATATTCGCCCATCTTCTCGGCGTTGTCCGCGAGGTTGCGGTCGAGCAGCTCATTGACCTCGGCGAGTGCGGCCGCGCAGGAGACGGGATGGCCGCCGAACGTCGTGCCGTGCGATCCCATCGTGAACGCCTTTGCGACTTCCGCTTTCGCGCAGATCGCGCCGATCGGCATGCCGCCGCCGAGCGCTTTCGCCATCGAGACGATGTCCGGCTTTATTCCATAGTGCATGAAGCTCATGACCTTGCCCGTGCGGCACCAGCCCGTCTGGACTTCGTCGATGAGGAGCAGCAGGCCGTTCTCATCGCAGAACTTGCGGAGGCCGACCATGAATTCCTTCGTTGCCGGATGGACACCGCCTTCGCCCTGCACTGGTTCGATCATGATGGCGATCGTGTTTTCCGTACAAGCATCCTTGAACGCCTCGAGGTCATTGTACGGTGCGTACGAGAAGCCGTACGTCATCGGGCCGAAACCGACCTGGCAGGCGTTGCCCGGCTGGCCCGTCGCCGACATGGCGCCGAACGTGCGGCCATGGAAGCCCATCTTTGCCGTGACGATGTGGTACTTGTTCGGGCCATAGTGCTCGATGCCGTACTTGCGCGCCATCTTGATCATGGCCTCGTTGGCCTCGGTGCCCGTGCTCTGGAAGAAGATCTTGTCCATGCCGATCGTCGTGCAAACCTTTTCCGCAAGGAGTGCCTGTGGGATCGTGTACGGATAGTTGAACGTCTGCATGATGTCCGCAGCCTGATCCTGCACAGCCTTGACGACTTTTTCGTTGCAGTTGCCGGCGCTGTTGACGGCGATGCCTGCGTAGAAATCAAGGTACGCCGTGCCGTTCTCATCATACATGTACTGATCCTTCGCCGTCTCAGCGAGGAAATCGAAACGCTCGTATGTCTCGATCATATACTTCTTGACTTTCGCCTTGATATCTTCTGCCGTCAGGCCCGTGTCCTTGAGCTTCATGTCGTTGTCCTCCTGTCGTCATGCATTGGATTGTGGAAAGGATGCGGATGAACAAAAAAGACGCCAGCGGACATCATCCTCGATGTCCCGCTGACGTCATTGTCATCGGTATCTGTGCTCTTGAGCTGTGTCCAATATATCACACAGGAGGGGGCTCGTCAAGCGGAAGTTTGTAAATCTGTAAACTTTTGTCCGAAATAATGAACTAGCACACCACGAAGAACGTTGTGAACTTCACGACGTCGCCGCCGAGATTGCGGTACGTATGCTCTTCTTCGCTCGAAAACCGGAACGCCTGCCCAGCCGCGACCGTATACGTCTTGCCGCGACCGCCGGCGAGCTCGAGCGTCAGCGTCCCTTCCATCACGAAGAGATATTCTTTCGTCCGCTCGCCATGGCCGCCGCTCCAGTACGTGCCGCCAGGCGCGATGTCGATGCGGTAGATCTCGACCGTGTGGTTGTCGGCGATGGGGAAGCACGTCCAGACGCGGTACTCGCCTGGCACGTCCTTTGTCGGTGCGAGGCTACCGAGGTCGACGAGATACGCGTCCTTCGTCGGCGCCTGCGTCAGGTCGCCGAGCGTCACCCGGAGGCCGCTCATGATTTTGCCGAGCACGCCGATAGACGGATTGGCGTGCCCCTTTTCGATCGTCGCGAGCATGCTCTTGCTCACGCCCGTCTGCTCCGCGACGACGTCGAGGCTCATGCCCTTCGCCTTGCGGATACGGCCGAGATTGATCGCGATATTATGTGCGAGATAGTCCATAGAGAAGCACCCCTCTCGATAAAGAGAAATCAGCTCAAGAGTGCATCCTTCTCGCTTGCTATCATCATACGGCAAATTTTGTTTATCGTCAAAATAATTTTTCTTGCCATGAACAATTGTCTGTACTACAATAGGCAAGAAAGAAAAAAGAAATTTGTGTTTTGTCAGGAAGGGTTGTGTTATGAGAAGCTTTATCCTCAACGAAAATGAAATGAACGAAATCCTCAGCCACCACGAGAGTCCATTCTTCGTGGTCTCGACGGCGAAAATCGCAGAGAACTATCAGTTCCTGCGCAAGCATCTGCCGCATGCTGGCGTCTACTACGCCATGAAGGCGAACCCCGAGCCCGCCATCCTCGAGACGCTCGCGGGCCTCGGCTCGTGCTTTGACGTCGCGAGTGCCGGTGAGATCGAGACGCTTGCCATGCTCGGCATTGACGGCAGTCGCATGATTTATGCGAATACCGTCAAGGATCGTCGCGGCCTCGCCGCCGCGCGCGCCTATGGCGTCAAGCGCATGACATTTGACGACGCGAGCGAGATCGAGAAGATCGCGGCCTACGTGCCGGACGCGGATGTCCTCGTACGCATCGCCGTGCACAACAAGCGCGCGCTCGTCGACCTCAATACGAAGTTCGGCGCGCACCCCGAGGATGCCATCCCCTTGCTGCAGCAGGCAAAAGCCGCGGGCTTGAACCCCGTCGGCATCTGCTTCCACGTCGGCAGCCAGTCGCTTTCGACGGCCGCCTATGAAGAAGCGCTGCTGTTCGTTCATGGCCTTTTCGAAGAGGCGAAAGCTGCTGGCCTCGCCCTCACGGACCTCGACATCGGCGGCGGCTTCCCCGTGCCCGACGAGGGCGGCCTCGCTGTCGACGTCGCCTCGATGATGGAAACGATCGACCGCCAGATCGCGCGCCTCTTCCCCGAGACGGCCGTCTACTGCGAGCCGGGCCGTTTCATCCCCGGCACGGCTGCGAACTTCGTCGCCGAAGTCATCGGCACGAAAGACCGCGGCGGCCACCCGTGGTACATCCTCGATGATGGCATTTATGGCGCGTTCACGGGTTTGCTGTTCGACCACTGGCACTACCCGCTCTACACGTTTGCCAATGGTCCCGTGGAGAAAGCCACGATCGCCGGTCCGACGTGCGATGGCATCGACGTGCTCTATGAAGACTATGAGACGCCACGTCTCGCCATCGGCGACCACGTCCTCGCAACGGACATCGGCGCTTACACATCCGTCTCCGCAACGCGTTTCAACGGCTTCGAGATCGCGCCGACGTACGTCTATGAAGAAGAGATCGCGCAGGATGCCAAGAGCGGCGAATCGGAACTCCGCGCGGCAGCACATTCATGATGCTTCCGCTTTTCGCAGAATGACATAAAAAATCGGCTCTGCCAGCGTTGGTTGGCAGAGCCGATTTTTATGTTCCGAGATTATTTTGCTTTTCCGAGCGCCTTCTGTTCCATGAATTCCTTGAGGATTGCGCGCTTCGCGATCTTGCCCGTTGCCGTGCGAGGCAGGTGCGGCAGCTCGTGGAACTCGCGCGGGATCTTGAACAGCGCAAGATTCGCCTGCAAGAACTTCTTGAGCTCGCGGATGCTGATCGTCGCACCCTCATGCAGGCTGTAGAAGCACGCGCCCGCCTGGCCGCGCAGCTTGTCCTCGATGCCGATGACGGCGGCCTCGGCAATGCCCGGGAACTGGTAGACGAGTTCCTCGACCTCGCGCGGATAGATGTTCTCGCCCATGCTGATGATCATGTCCTTCAGACGGTCGACGATGTAGATGTAGCCATCGGGATCGATGCGCGCGACATCGCCCGTGTGCAGCCAGCCGCCGCGCAGCGCCTCATGCGTCGCCTCCGGCAGATTCCAGTAGCCGAGCATGACATTGTCACCCTTGATGACGAATTCGCCCGTCTCGCCGCGCGGTACGTCGTCGCCGTTGCCGTCGACGATGCGCCAGCGGATGCCCGGCACGACCGGCCCGATGGAGCCCGTTTTCGCTTTGCCCGGCGGATTCATCGTCACGACGGGGCTCGACTCCGAGAGGCCGTAGCCCTCGCAGATGGACACGCCGAACTTGTTCGTGAAATCCGTCTGGATCTTCATCGGCAGCGTCGTGCCGCCAGAAACGACGAGGCGCACCGACTGCATGTCCTCCGGGCTCGCGAGCTTTGTCAGCAGGCTGCAGATGGACGGCACGATGTAGAGGTCGGTGACCTTTTCGTTGCGGATGGTCGCAATCGTCTCCTTCGGCGTGAACTGGTCGAGGATGACGACCGATGCGCCGACGTAGAACGGATAGAGCACGGAGCACGTCCAGCCGAAGCAATGATACATCGGCAGCACGCAGAGCACGACATGCTCCGGCTTGCAACCCATCCACTCCATCTGCCAAGCATTGTACGTCAGATTGCGATGCGACAGCACGGCACCTTTCGGCGTGCCCGTCGTGCCAGACGTGTAGATGATGACGCACGGATGCTGCTCGTCAAACGTTTCCGGGAGCGGCGGTGCCGCAGCGATGCCTTCCTTCTTGCGGCCGCAGATGCGGATGTCGAGCTGGCGCACCTTGATGTCGCAACGCAGCTGCGCCATGGCATCGACGAGGTTCAGCGGTTCGTTCGTCATCAAGAACTTGATGCCTGCATCCTTTATAATGAAAGCGATCTCGCGATTGCTCAGCTGGAAATTGATCGGGACCGCGATGGCACCAAGCGACGTGATGCCGAAATACGCGAAGACAAACTCTGCGCTGTTGCGCGAAAAGATGCCTACGCGGTCGCCCATCTTGACGCCAGCCTCGTGCAGGCGGTCGCGGCAGTTCGTGATCGCCTCGGCGAACTCCTGATACGTGAAACGGCGCTCATGATCGATGATCGCAATAGCGTCCGGCGCTCCCTTGTGGACGAGCTCATGTACCAACATAATAATGACCCCTTCTTTCTATTCAATACTGTTTGCTCAAATCAAGTAAATTTTATACTAGGTACTAAAAAAAGTAAAGCGAAAAGCCATCAAAATTTTTTACAAAAAAAGTATTGACAAGGAGCATCGAGGCGTGTATTATATTACAAGTCGGCGGCAGACAGCGAGAGCACAGCACCGCAGACAGCCGATGAAGCTTGCGAGCTTCGAAAAAAGAAATTTAAATTTCTTCTTGACAAAGCAAACGCGCTGAGGTATCATATAGAAGCTGATTCACGAAAGCCCTTCACAAAAGAGCCAAGCGAACAGCGGGTGTTCTTTGAAAACTAAACAATGTAGATTATCATGCAACACATGATAAAGCCAGATGTTAGTTGATGCGAAAGCATCACAAAACATCGATTGGTATGACGAACATACATAGCAATCG
>JAXGCE010000004.1:0-4257 GCA_034186105.1 Selenomonadaceae bacterium | reverse complement strand
TCGGGGGAAGCAGGCGCTTCAGCACGGCTTCCCGAAGTTCATTACTGTATTGCATGGTTGTCATTCCTTTCGCATTTCGTGGTGCCTACATCGTACCACAAAAGGTTTTAGGTTTCACTGATAACTATGCTAACACACGGGGGGATTGATTTACTCTATGCACAAGATGACACTGGGGGAGCTCCTCACCATCGGACTCATGATGTTCTCCATCTTCTTCGGTGCAGGCAACCTGATTTTCCCGCCTGCACTCGGACAGGCAGCAGGCGACCATGTGCTCGTGGCCATGGCCGGTTTTGTCACGACGGGCGTCGGCCTCCCGCTGCTCGGCATTACCGCCATCGCGCTGCAGGGCGGCAAGTATATCGAGTTTATCGCCAAAGTCACCAAACCAGCCTTTGCTACGGCTGTGCTCGTCATCCTCTACCTCACGATCGGACCGCTCTTCGCGATGCCCCGTACCGGCGCGGTGTCCTTCGAGATTGGCATCCGCCCATTCCTCTCCGAGGATAGCATCACGGTCGGTCAGTTCATCTATACGGCCATTTTCTTTGGTTTGTCCTATTACCTCGCTTTGAATCCGAGCAAGCTCATCGAGCGTGTGGGCAAGTTGCTTACCCCCATCCTGCTCATCTTCCTCGCCCTGATGTTCGTCAAGAGCTTTGTCACGCCGCTCGGCGGCATTCTCGCGGCTACGGGCCCTTACGTCGCAACGCCGTACGCCCAGGGCTTCCAGGATGGCTATCAGACGATGGACCTTCTCGCCTCGATTGCCATCGGCACGCTCGTCGTCAACACGGTGCGCATGCGCGGTGTCGAGGGGCGCCGTGCCCTCGGTGAGGTTTGCCTCATCGCCGGTATCATTTCTGTCGTCCTCATGAGCCTAGTTTATGGCTCGCTCGCTTATCTCGGCGCCACGAGCGCTGGTGTGCTCGGTCATTCCGAGAACGGCGGCCAGCTGCTCGCAGCAGCCGTTGGCATTCTCTTCGGTTCGTGGGGCAATATGGTCCTCGCCATCGTCATTGCACTGGCCTGTCTGACGACCTGCACGGGTATTACGTCCGGCGCCGCATGGTTCTTCAACAAGCTGCTCAAAAACAAGATTTCTTACGAGCGCCTGTTGCTCATCAGCCTCACGTTCAGCTTCATCGCCTCGAACGTCGGTCTCACGCAGATCATCGCGCTGGCGGTGCCGTTTCTCGTGCTCATCTACCCCATCGTCATCGTGCTCGTCGTCCTGTCGCTCTTTGAGCGCTGGATTGACTGGCGCCATCTGACCTACCGCTATGCGGCTTACTTCGCAACGGTTTTCTCCGTTATTGATGCAGCCAATGCGGCCGGCTTCAGGATTGACGCGCTCAACGCATTCCTTACGCAGTATCTGCCGTTCTACACGCTCACCATGGGCTGGTTTATCCCCGCCCTCATCGGTGCCATCATCGGCCTGGTCGTGAGCTCGGTCCGGGGTCGTCAGGCTATCGAGGCTGGAGCAGCCGGATTCTAATATGGAATGCACACTATGTAAAATACAAATTCAGGGCACTTGTTAGGTATAGCGAGTGCCTTTTTTGTTTTGACGCATCCGTTGTGGTATGACATAATAGCAATAGTGATTGCAAGCAAGTAAAGGAGCGTGGCTATCATGATTGAGGAGTTCAAGAAATTCATTATGCGCGGCAATGTACTGGACATGGCTATCGGTATTATCATTGGCGCGGCATTCGGCAAGATTGTTTCGTCATTTGTCAGCGACATACTGATGCCGCCGCTTGGGCTGCTGATAGGCAGGATTGACTTTTCCAACCTGTTTATCAACCTTTCGGGGACGCCAGTCTCCACATTGGCTGAAGCACGCGCTGCAGGTCTGCCGGTTATCGCCTATGGTTCGTTTCTGAACGCGGTCATCGATTTTTTGATTGTCTCTTTTGCCATTTTCATGCTGATAAAACAGGTCAACCGTCTGGCACCGTCCCAGCCAGAGCCAAAACCAGCACGCCTGTGCCCGTATTGCAAGACGGAGATACCAGAAGACGCAACGCGCTGCCCGCATTGCACGTCTGACTTGAAAGAGCAGGCATAATCCACATATCAAGGCGGTCTCTGTATTTGTCAATGGAATTATCCCGTACGCGTTATCCGCTATATCATCATGCATGAATTGACTCATTTGCACGAGCCAAGCCACAATGCGCGCTTTCATGCATTGATGGACAGATTCTGCCCCGAGTGGCGTTCGAGCAGAAAAATGCTCAGAGATGGATGGATTCTTAACTCGAATGGGTGATTCAATGCGCGCTGCCAATAGAGATGGAACTTTCGGAAGTTACGCTTTCTTCACCCGGAAGAACTTCAACTCGTCATCGAGCTGTGCCGCGAGGGTCTTGAGCTCGTCGGCGGCGGTTTCGATCGTCTGGAAGCTCGTGGCGAGTTCGTTCATCGACGCGCTCGTCTCCTGTGTCGACGCGGCGTTTTCTTCCGAGATGGCCGAGAGGCTTTCGATCTCGCCTGTCAGGTGGTTCTTCGCCTCGTCCATGCTCGTCGAGAGGCCGGCCGTCTTCGCGGCGGCTTCTGCGACAGCGTCGGCGCTCGTCGTCATGCTCACGAGGTTTTCGCGGACGCCGCCGATGCCTTTGTTCTGCGCCGTGAAGGCCGTGCGGAGGGACTCCATGTTCGCCTTCGATTCCTCGCTCGACTGCGCCAGTTTTGTGACGATGGCGTTGATCTTTTCGACGGCTTCCTGCGACTGCGTCGAGAGCTTCTGGATCTCGCTCGCGACGACGGAGAAGCCGCGGCCCGCCTCGCCGGCGCGCGCCGCTTCAATCGATGCGTTCAGAGACAAGAGGTTTGTCTGGTCGGCGATGGCCTTGATGGCGCTCGTCGATTCCTCGATGTTCTTGACGCCCGCGCTCGTCTCGTCGATGACGCTGCCGATGCTGTCGACGGACGCCGTGACCGTGCTGTTCTGCGCGAGCAGTTCCTTCATGTTGTGGTCTGCCGTCGTGCAGGCCGATTTCATGTCGTCGGCAAGGCTGCGCAGGCGCTCGACGTTGTCGTTGAGGTCGCCGATGCCCATGCCGATATGGTTCGCGTTGTCTGCGCTCTTCTGCACGCTTTCCGCTTGATTTTGTGCGCCGTGCGCGATTTCTTCGACCGCGCGCGAGACCTGCTGTGTCGCGTGGTTCGCTTGCGTCGCCGAATCGTTCAGATGGTCGCCAGCCTGGCGGACGCTCGCGCTGAGCTGTGCAATCTTGCGGATGGCAGCCGAGAGTTTGTCCGAGATGAGTTCCATCGAGCGGCTGAGCTCGCCAATCTCGTCGCTGCGCGCGACGGCGGACGGATCGATGTCGATGGCGAAATTGCCGCCCGCCATCTGCTGGACGGCGCCGTTGATGCGATCCATGGCCGCGTGGAGCGGCTTGCTCGCCGCAAAGCCCGCAAGGGCGATGAGCACGAGGACGACGACCGTCACGAGGCCTTCCTTCACCGCCATGCCGACGATGGCTGCTTGGATGTCGGACGCGGGACGTCCGGTGAACGCCATGCCGACAATCGTGCCGTCGTCATTCTTGAGCGGCAGATAATAGCCATAGTACGGCTCGCCGCCGATCACGACGTCCGGATTGAAGTACGCCTTGCCGCCGAGCACGGTCTGCGCGACCGCATCCGAGACATCCTTGCCAATCTGAGCATTGATCGTCGACGCGGCGCGCGTCTTGCCGTAGATCAGCGAATACTCGATGTGCGTCTCGGCTTTGAGGTCATCCATCTCCTGCGATAATTCCGCTTGGACGTTGTCGCCGCCCTTGTACAAAGCGCCGTTCTGGAACGCCCAATCGCCATCGTACTCGTTCGTCACCTGGCTCGCGAGCTGCACGGTCGCGACTTGCAGTTCTTCTTCCGTCATGTCATTGATCATGCTGCGCGATGATGTCACGCCGATGACCGTGATGATGATGCACGAAACTGCAATGACGGCCATGACCACGATCAGCATCCGCGTGACGAGGCTGTTTTTCGCGCGCGCCACGGCTTGTGTCCCTCCCATGGTAGACATAAGCAAAACTCCCTTCTTTACTCTTTCTATCGAAACAGGAACAGCTTTCATGCACCTCCACCACTGGTGCACTTGAAAATAATGGTAAATTGCAAGTGCAAATTGAACAAATTTTATAATCAAGAAACATTATCAATGGCATAAACCTGATCGAGGAATGCATCGAAGAGTTCAGTCGGTGTATGGTAGCCGAGAATGCGCCT
>JAXGCE010000003.1:0-16298 GCA_034186105.1 Selenomonadaceae bacterium | reverse complement strand
TTCATGGCTCGAAAGATTTCAACGCTGCTGCTCGTCGTGCTCGTCGTCGTGGCATGCGTCGCGAAGTTCCAGGAGAGTGGGGATGCGTCGTCATTCGTGCAGTCAAAGGATCTCGCGATCCTCGGCGGGGCGCTCGCTGTCTACGTGCTCTTGACCGTGCTCGGCCGCCGTCTGCGCAAAGGACGCTGAGACGGCCGTACACGAGGATTTTTTTGCGTCCCCTCTGTTTTTGGGGTACAATGGAGAAAAAGTCTGATACGAACGGAGGGAGCAGCACATGGCAGAAGATGGGCTGGAACTCTCGGGCGATGCATCGCTCAAGAAAATTCTGAATAATACGATCTCGACGATCGAAGATAACAAGGCGCAGCTCTTTGATATCTATGAATCCGTGCGCGCCGAAGTCGACGCGGCGAAGAAGCAGCTCGAGGATCTGAAATTCCAGGTACGGCAGACGATCGAGCGCGTCGATGCCCTGACGAAGCAAGAGCAGATGGAGAAGCAGAAACTTGCCATCGCCAGCTCGAACTTCGCGAAGGACGCAAATTCGGAGTCGCGCATGAAAGAGCGCTATGACGCCGTCAAGGAAGTGCAGGTGGCGCTGGCCGTGGAGCGCGACAAGGAAAAGCGCCTGCGCGATCAGCGCGACAAGCTGGAGATCCGCCTGCGTCACCTGATGGTGATGCTGCAGCAGGCCGAGCATCTCGCGCTCGCCATCGGCTCGGTGCTGAACTATCTGTCGACGCAGGTCACAGGCGTCGTCTGGCAGATCGAGGCCGTGCAAAAAGACAAGCTCGTCGGCGCGCGCATCATCAAGGCGGTCGAGGAGGAACGCTATCGCATGTCGCGCGAGCTGCATGACGGCCCAGCGCAGGACCTCGCGAACCTCATGTTCTCGGCGAGCATCGTAGAAAAGCTCATCGATTTCAATCCCGACGAGGCAAAGGCGAACCTCCAGCAGATGCGCCAGCAGGTGCGTGACTGCCTGTCGAGCGTGCGGCAGGTCATTTTCGACATGCGCCCGATGGCGCTCGACGATATCGGCCTCGAAGCGGCCATCCACCAGCTCATCGCGAAACTCGGCGCGCGCGGCGTGCTCGCGGCGGAGTACCAGCTCGACGGCACGCCCGTGCGCCTCTCGAAATACGTCGAAGTCGCCGTATTCCGCATCGTGCAGGAAGCGCTCAACAACGTCGCGCACCATTCGGGTGTGAAGACGGCCAGCGTGCGCGTGCTCTACACAAAGGTCGCGCTCTCCGTCCTCAT
Source organism: Selenomonadaceae bacterium (assembly GCA_034186105.1). GTDB lineage: Bacteria > Bacillota > Negativicutes > Selenomonadales > Selenomonadaceae > Selenomonas_C. The sequence goes on along the minus strand of JAXGCE010000003.1, from coordinate 15,032 downwards.
CGAGGACGCTGGCAAAGGGTTCGACCCCGACGAGCTCGAAGCGCGTCAGAAGGCGGAAGAGGACGCGCCAGAAGAGACGATTGAGGCGGAAATGGAGGCTTCGGACGAAGGTTCGGCCGATCAGGGCAATCACTTTGGCCTCGTGAGCATGAAGGAACGCGCGAAGATGATCGGAGCTGAGCTCCAGATCACGTCGGCGCCTGGCAAAGGCACGCGCGTCCATCTGCGCATCCCGTACAAGAAAGAAGATGTCGCCGTGCCACAGGGCGGTGACGCGAAAGGCAAGAAGGCAAAGCGGTGAGAGCGCAAGCAACGGAAGAAACACGAAACGCGCAACACCGAGCGCCGATCGCGGAGGCCATGCGCGCCTATAGCGCGGACGGCGCTCTCGCTTTCCATACACCGGGGCACAAGCAAGGCCTCGGCGCGCATGAAGCGCTCCGCCCCCTCGTGACGAAGGAAGGATTGCGCGAAGAAGTCTCACTGATGGAGGAGCTCGACGACCTGCATGAGCCCACGATGTGCATCGCCGAGGCCGAACGCCTCGCGGCCGAGCTCTACGGCGCGGACAAAGCGTATCTCATGGTCAATGGCACGACGGGCGCGATCCACGCCATGATCGTCGGCACGCTCGCGCCGGGCGACGTCGTGCTCGTGCCACGCAACGCACATCGCTCCGTCATCGGCGGCCTCATTCTCGCCGGTGCCGTGCCCGTCTGGCTCGCGCCGGGCATCGACGAACGCTATGGCATCCCGATGGGCGTCGCGCCGTCGGAGGTCGCGCGTGCCATCTCCGCATATCCTGAGGCAAAGGCGGCACTGCTCGTCTACCCGACGTACTATGGCGTCGCGACCGATCTCGCGGCTATCGCAAAGCTGCTCCACGATGCGGGCATGCTGCTGCTCGTCGACGAGGCGCATGGGCCGCATCTGCGGTTCTTTGATGGAAAAAGCGGCCAGCCGCGGCAGGCACTCGACTGCGGAGCCGATGCCGTCGCACAAAGCACGCACAAATTGCTCGGCGCGATGACGCAGGGCTCGCTGCTGCTGACAAGGGGCGCGCGCGTCGATGACGAGCGCATCCGCGAGGCTGCGAGCCTCCTCCAGACGACGAGCCCGAACCAGCTCCTCATGGCGTCCATCGATATCGCGCGGCTACAAATGGCGGAGGACGGGAGACGCCTCTGGACACGGGCACTGCGGCTCGCGGACGCGTTGCGAATGGCCGTGAATGATATGCCGGGGCTCCATGCACTCGGCGCAGACGAATGCCAGGCGCCCGGTGCGAGCGGCCTCGACCGCACAAAAGTCACGGTCGATGTCGCGGGCCTTGGCCTCACGGGGCCAGAGGCGGAAGCATGGTTGCGCCATAACGACATCTGCAAGATCCAGTGCGAACTCTCCGATGCACGGAACGTGCTGTTCCTCGTGACGTATGCCGATACGGAAGAGACGATCGGCAAGCTCATCGAGGCGCTACAGGCGCTCACAGAGCAACAGCGACACAAAGCAGCGAAAGGATCGGTGCGGCGCGATGACGCATCCGTGGCGCGGCAGGCAGCACTGCCGCCGCTCCCACCAGCGCCTGCGACGGGCACCGATCCGCGCACGGCGTTTTTTGCGCCAAAGGAGCGTGTCGCGTTTGAGCGAGCGGCCGGCCGCATCGCAGCCGAGCAAGTCATGTTTTATCCGCCCGGCATCCCGATCCTCGCGCCTGGCGACCGCGTGACGGATGCGGCCATCCGCTACATCCGCGCCATGCAGGCCGTCGGCCGCAAAGTCGTCGGGCCGGAGGACGCGAAGCTCAAGGCTCTGAAAGTATTGGCAAGAAAGGACGACGCGACGTGAAAGGCAAGCTCATCATCATCGAGGCCGGCGACGGCAGCGGCAAGGCGACGCAGACGAAGGCGCTCTACGACCACCTCGTCCGCGACGGCCGCACCGTCCACCGCATCGAGTTCCCCGACTACCAGTCCGACTCGTCAGCGCTCGTGCGCATGTACCTCGCGGGCCAGTTCGGTGGCCATGCCGACGACGTCAACGCCTATGCAGCCTCGACGTTCTTCGCCGTCGACCGCTACGCCTCGTACCGCACGAAGTGGAAGCAGTGGTATGACGCCGGCGCCATCATCCTCGCCGACCGCTACACGACATCGAACATGGTGCATCAGGCCGTGAAGATCGAGGATGCCAAGGAGCGCGACACGTTCCTCCACTGGCTCTGGGATCTTGAATTCGTCAAAATGGGCCTCCCCGTCCCCGACGCCGTCGTCTTCCTCGACATGGATCCGGACGTCGCCAACCAGCTCATCGCCGCGCGCGCCAAAGAAACAGGCACGAAAGAAGATATCCACGAAAAAGACAAAACCTACCTCGCCAAATGCCACACGGCCTATCTCGACCTCGCGAAGCGCTACAGCTGGAAGAGCGTACGCTGCAGCGAAGAAGGCCAGCCGCGCCCCATCGACGCCATCCACGCCGACGTATATGCGGCCGTCAAAACCATCTTATAAGCAACAGGAGATTTTATATATATGCTAAAAGAAGTCCTCGTCGTCGAAGGCAAGATGGACGTTGTTGCCATCGACAAGGCCGTCGACGCCGACTGCATCATCACGGGCGGGTTCGCGCTGCACAAGAAAACGCTCGACGACATCGAGAAAGCCTACAAGAAGCGCGGAATCATCATCCTCACGGATCCCGATTCCGCCGGTGAGCGCATCCGCAAATTCCTCGCGAAGCGCTTCCCCGAGGCGAAGCACGCGTTCGTGCCCGTCGAGGACGCGACGGCGAACAACGACATCGGCATCGAGCAGGCCAAGCCCGACGCCATTAGAACTGCCCTAGCCAATGTCCGCACGCATCACATCGAACCAACAGAGACGTTCACGGGTGCCGACCTCATCCGTGCCGGCATCTCGGGCGGTGCAGGCGCATCATCGCGCCGCGCAAAACTCGGCGCCGCGCTCGGCCTTGGCTTTGCAAACGCGAAAACATTTTTGAAGCGCCTGAACCACTACGGCGTGACGCGCGAAGAATTCGAGGCGGCTGTCGCTGCGCTCGACGGAGGAAATGAATGAACAACGAAGAAAAAGACGTCCTGCATCCGACCATCGCAAGCCGCGAAGTCACATTGCATATCCTCAAGGCGTTCGGCATCCACATGAGCAAGAAGCTCGGCCAGAACTTCCTCATTGACAAAGGCATCGTCGACGGCATCGTCGAGGCCGCCGAGATCACGCCCGGCGACCGCGTCCTCGAGATCGGCCCCGGCATCGGCACGCTGACGCAGGGGCTCGCCGAAGCGGGCGCGCAAGTCACGGCCGTCGAGCTTGACAAGAAGCTCCCCGCCGTCCTCGCCGAGACGCTGAAAGGCTACGACAACGTCACAATCATCCCAGGCGACATCCTCAAGACCGACATCCCCGCCATCATGGGCGCGGGCGCGTTCAAAGTCGCGGCGAACCTGCCGTACTACATCACGACGCCGATCCTCATGGCGCTGCTCGAACAGCATCTCCCGATCACGCACCTCGTGACGATGGTGCAGAAAGAAGTCGCCGAGCGCATGGTCGCGCAGCCGGGCTCGAAGACGTACGGCGCGCTCTCCGTCGCCGTCCAGTACTACACGGAGCCCGAGATCGTCCTCGACGTCCCGCCGCGCTCCTTCATCCCCGCGCCGGAGGTCATGAGCGTCGTCATCGCCTGCCGCGTCCGCGAGACGCCGGCCGTCATCGTGAAAGACGAAAAGACCTTCTTCCGCGTCGTCAAAGCCGCGTTCGGCCAACGCCGCAAGACCCTTGCCAACGCCCTCAAAGGCGGCGGCTTCCCGAAAGAGCAGGTCCGCGACGCCCTCGAACACGCCGCCATCGACCCGACGCGCCGCGGCGAGACGCTGTCGCTTTCTGAATTTGGCCGCCTCGCCGACGCATTTACAGGATAAACAAACGACAGTTTGAGGAGGCAGTGCCTCCTCAATTTTTTTGTATACTTTCGAAAAAGCGTTGCTTCTATAACAGTATTGTTATACAATAGGGTCATGGTTTTTTGCGAAGCCTGTTATCTTGTAACGAAAGTGGGAATCATCATGGCACAAACGGTCTGGTCCATCTTGCCTCCGGTCATCACCATCGTCCTCGCGCTCTGGACGAAGGAAGTCTACATGTCGCTGATCATCGGCATTTTTTCGGGCGCCGTGCTCTTTACGGGCGGAAGCCCCCTCGAGTCCATCCCGACGATGTTCGCCGTCATGGAGGACAAGGTTGGCGGCAACGTCAACATCCTCGTGTTCCTCGTCATCCTCGGCATCCTCGTCGCGGCCATCACGCGCTCGGGCGCGACACGTGCCTATGGCGAGTGGGCGGCGCGCGCCATCCATGGCAAGCGCAGCGCGTCGCTCCTCACAGCGCTCCTCGGCATTGTCATCTTCATCGACGATTATTTCAACTGCCTGACGGTCGGCACGGTCATGCGCCCCGTCACGGACAAGTTCAAGATCGCACGCACGAAGCTCGCGTACATCATCGACGCGACGGCCGCACCTGTGTGCATCATCGCGCCGGTTTCGAGCTGGGCGGCTGCTGTCGGCTCATCGCTGCCGGAAGATGCGAGCATCGACGGCTTCAGCCTGTTCCTGCAGACGATTCCTTTCAACCTCTACGCATGGCTGACGCTCGTGTTCATGCTGTTCCTGATTTGGACGGGGCGCGACTACGCGACGATGGGCCGCTCCGTCAAGGAAAACGCCGAGCATTTCTTCATCCCGCCCGAGTACCAGGACGTCGATGAAGAAGAAGCGGAAAGCGAGAAAGTCCTCGGCGCTGGCAACGGCAAGATCATCGACCTGCTGCTGCCTCTCGTCGTGCTGATCGCGGCCTGCGTCTACGGCATGCTCTACACGGGCGGCATCCACGACGGCAAGTCCGTCGCTGATGCGTTCGCGAACTGCGACTCGGCGAAATCGCTCGTCATGGGCTCGTTCATCGCCTTCGTCTTCACGGGGCTCCTCTATCTGCCGCGCCGCGTCATCACGTTCGGCCAGTTCTGCGCGTGCTTCACGAAAGGCTTCAAGGCTATGGTTCCCGCCATCTTCATCCTCTGCCTTGCGTGGACGCTCTCGGGCATCTGCTCCGACAAATACCTCGACCTCGGCGGCTATGTCGGTGCCGTCGTCAGCTCGAATGCGACGGTCATGACGCTGCTGCCGCCGATCTTCTTCCTCGTCGCCATCGGCCTCGCGTTCGCGACCGGCACGAGCTGGGGCACGTTCGGCATCTTGATTCCGATTGCGCTCGCCGTCGTCGGTACGGACAATCCGAGCCTGCTGACGCTCTGTGTGGCCGCAACGCTTTCGGGCGCGGTCGGCGGCGACCATGCCTCGCCGATTTCCGATACGACGATTCTCGCGTCGGCCGGTGCGCAGTGCCACCATCTCGATCACGTCAGCACGCAGCTGCCGTACGTCCTGACCGTCGCGGTCTGCTGCCTGATCGGCTACATCGTCGACGGCCTCACGCAGAACGGCTGGCTCGGCCTCGCGACGGCTTTCGGCTGCCTCGTCGTCGTCATGCTCGGCATCCGCGCCAAAGTGCCAGTGGTCGATAAATGATGGAGGCATGATATGCTTCAGAAAGAAAAAGTCCAGGCCGCGCTCGACGCCATCGAGGCGTGCTGCGGCCACTGCCAAATCTGCTCCCCCGACTGCCCCATCGCCATCGCCCGCCGCGCCATGCGCGGGCTGAGGGATGACCTGATCGCAGCGGAGGAGATGGAAAACGAAAACTGAAGAAAACAAAACGGGGCTGTTGCAAATTTTGCAGCAGCCCCGTTTCTATGAGCAACGTATTGCATTTTTGTACGAAATGCAGATTCACTCACCCTTGTTGATGATGCCTTTGACGTCGCGTCCGCCATAAAAAATTCTAATGATGATCACTGTATGCGCATCATCGTCCACAGCATAATAAATGATAAATTTATCTACTGGTACCCTGTGCATCCCCATGCTTTTCCAAGGCTCCCAAGCCACAGCTTCATAGCGTTTGGGCATGATATCCAATGAACGCACTTGTCCCTGGATACGGCTGACCTGCCCTTTAGCCGCATCTGGCGCCCGCAATTCAAACGCAAGATAGGCATAAATATCGCGCAAATCATCCAAGGCCTCTGGCGTGTAACTGACTCGATAGGTATCGCTCATATGCCAAACTCCTTGCGCAAAGCAGCATCCACCTCGTCAACGCTGTAAATCTTGCCAGCCCGCATGGATGCCACCCCTTGCATAAGTTCTGCGTCCAGCTGCTCACGCGTCATGCCGCCAATCGCTGTGGGGTTGCGATACGGCAAGCGCAGATCAAATGGCATGCCGTTTCGCAATATGATTTGACTATAAAGCATCTGAATGGCACTGGATGGACTGATCCCCAGTTGTGAAAGAATCCCTTCCGCACGCTCTTTCAATCCTGTATCAATACGGGCATAAACTGCAGATGTTGCCATCATATTCACGCTCCCTTCTTTTGAGAAAATACCGTTGAAATCATCAGGCTCACTTTTATATTACAGTATTTTGCTTGCATCTGCAAGCAAACGGGGACTATTGCATTTTTTTTGCAACAGTCCCCGTTTCTATGGACAACATATGCCAATCCTCAGAGCAAAAAGTCAATGCGGCCTTCGGCGGTCCAGCCGTCGTAGTCGCCGAACGTTTTCTCGAGGTTCACATTGACCTGCGTGTAGTCGTTCACGTAGCCTTGGTAGCCGAGGTTCAGGTAGCTGCCAGGCAAAGGGATTCATCGTGGTGACTCTTGCGATCGCTACGGTGCCCGTTGCGATGAGATTGCCCTTCTTCACCATGAGGTATCTTCCCGAGACATTGTTCTGCGTCATTGCTTTTTCGGCGCCCGCGTTTGCGGCGCCTCTTTCAGCGTTTGGGAGAGATGTTTCAAGCGAGGTCTTCGCCGTTCGTTTCGATAACTTTCTTGTACCAGTAGAATGACTTCTTGCGCGAACGCGCGAGCGTGCCGTTGCCGTCGTTGTCTTTGTCGACGTAGATGAAGCCGTAGCGCTTCTCCATTTCGCCCGTGCCGGCGGAGACGAGGTCGATGGGCCCCCATGGGCAGTAGCCCCAGAGGTCGACGCCGTCTTCTTCGACAGCTTTCTTCATCTGCTCGATGTGCGCGCGCATGTAGTCGATGCGGGCGTCGTCATGCACCATACCGTCGCTCGGGTCTGGCTCTTCGTGCAGGCCGATGCCATTCTCGACGACCATCAGGGGCACTTCGTAGCGTTCCTGCAGGACGTTGAGGATGTAGCGCAGACCGACGGGGTCGATGGCCCATCCCCAGTCGGATTCTTTGAGGTACGGGTTGTGAACGCTCTTCGAGAAGCCGCCCTGGCGGCTGATGAGGTGGCTCGGGTCAGCCGACGTCGCTTCGCTCATGTAGTACGAGAACGCGTAGTAGTCGACCTTGCCCTCGGCGAGGATGTCGAGGTCGCCGTCTTCCATTTCGACGTGGTAGCCCTTGTTCTCCCACTCTTTGATGATGTAGGACGGGTAGTGGCCGCGCACCTGCACATCGCCAAAGAAGAACGTCTTGTCCATTTCCTTGACGGCCGCGATCTGGTCAGCGGGGTTGCACGTCTCAGGGTACACCGGCGTCATGGCGAGCATGCAGCCGATCTTGAAATCGGGGTTGATCTTGTGGCCCTCGATGACGGCTTTCGCCGACGCGAGGAACTCGTGATGCGCGACCTGGTAGAGCGTCGCGAACTTGTCTTCACCTTCGCGGTAAATGATGCCGGAGTTCGTGAACGGGCCGAAAGGCACGTCGACGTTGCGCTGGTTGTTGATCTCGTTGAACGTCATCCAGAACTTGACTTTGTCCTTGTAGCGCTTGAAGCACGTCACGGCGAATTTCACGAAGAGGTCGACGAGCTTGCGGCTCCTCCAGCCGTCATATTTCTTGACGAGCGCGTACGGCATTTCGAAATGCGAGAGCGTGATAACGGGCTCCATGCCGTATTTGTGCATCTCGTCGAACAGGTCGTCGTAAAACTTCAGACCTGCCTCGTTCGGCTCGGCGTCATCGCCATTCGGGAAGATGCGCGTCCATGCGATGCTCGTACGGAAGCATTTGAAGCCCATTTCAGCGAGCAGCGCGATGTCTTCTTTGTAGTGGTGGTAGAAATCAATGGCGTCGTGGTTCGGGTAGTTCTTGCCCGGCAGCACGCCGTCCGTGATCTGGCGCGGCACGCCGTGGCGGCCTGCCGTCATGACGTCGGCGACGGAGACGCCTTTGCCGCCTTCCTGCCAGCCGCCTTCGAGCTGATGGGCAGCGACGGCGCCGCCCCAGAGGAATCCTTTTGGAAATGCCATACTTGTTTGCTCCTTTTAGGGTCAGGGTTATTTCGAGAGTTCGTTCACTTTCGCTTCGAGCTTTTCGATGCGCTTGTAGCTGTCGATGAATTCGAGCGCGAATGTCTTGGCGGCTTCGGCGCTCATGAGCTGATCTTCCGCATGGAGCATGAGGAGGCCGAGCTGGCCGAGTTCGCCGTTCGCTTCTTTTTCGAGCAGACCTGCATGGGCCTTGTGGCCTTCGACGAAGTTTTCATCGCCTTCTTTGATGAGTTCCTCCGCGTGGTCGAAATCACCCGCTTTTGCGCTGCTGATGGCTTCGATATACGAGCTCTTGGCCGTGCCGACGGCTGAGATAATCTGGAATGCCGTGAGTTCGAGTCCTTCCATGATGCAGCCTCCTCAGTCGCCGATCTTCTCGCGGGCAAATTTCAGGATGCCAGCGCCATCCATGCGGCCGTAGAGGCGCATGTCGATGAGCTCGACCGGACGGCCCGGGCACTGCTCCGCGACTTTCTTCTGCTGGAAGCGCACTTGGGGGCCGAGCAGGACGATGTCAGCATCTGCGGCTTTTTCACGCGCTTCGGACGTCGGGAACGCCGAGATGTCGCACTCATAGTTTTCCGATGCGGCCGCTTCTTGCATCTTCTTGACGAGGATGCTCGTGGACATGCCTTGGTTGCAGAGAAGAACGATTTTTTTCATGATGATTTCCTCCTATCAAAAACGTGAAACGTAACGTTCGATGTTCGTCTCAGGCAGCTTCCTGAGCACTCTCTTCCTCCAGGAACTTGCGATCCTGTGCGCGGACGAATGGGAAGTAGATCGCCGTCGCAATCACGAGGTTGATGATCTGGATGACGGCACCCTGCCAGCCATCGAGCAGCAGACCCGCGATGATCGGTGGCGTCGTCCACGGCACCTGCACGGCACCGAACGGAGACATGAAGCCGACGGCGATGGCAATATACGTCACATAGAACGCAGCGAGCGGCGCGAGAATGAACGGGACGAGCAGGTACGGGTTGAAGACGATCGGCAGACCAAAGATGACCGGCTCGTTGATGTTGAAGAGGCCCGGCACCGTCGCGAGTTTCGTGATGGATTTCATCTGATCGGATTTCGCGCAGATCCAGCTGGCGATCAGGAGGCCCATCGTCAGGCCGCAGCCGCCGGATTTGTAGAAGACATCATCGAGCTGTACCGTGAAGATCTTGGCCGCCGGATTATTCAGGAGCTGCTGGCCGGCGTCGATGAGCGCCTGGTTGTCGAGAGAGTTCGCGATGAGCAGCGGCTTCATGACGCCGCCGACGACGTTCGGGCCATGGATGCCGGCCCAGAACAGGATGGACTGGAGCGAGGCGACGACCGTGCCGCCGATGATCGTATCGGAGAGGCCCTGCAGAGGCACTTGGATGATCTTGAAGATGAGTTCGGGGAATGTCGTGTCAAGTGCGAAGTGGCAGACGCCATAGATGATGGAAGCCGTCGTGAAGAGGATCATGCCCGGTGTCAGCGCTTCGAACGCGCGGACGACGCCGCCTGGCACAGCTTCCGGCATCTTGATGCCGATGTGGTTCTTTTCGCAATAGCAGCAGACCCATGCAGCAAAGAAGCTGACGAAGATGGCTGTGATGACGCCGTTGCTGCCGGCCCAGGCCTTCGGGATGACATCCGTGACCATGGCGCCATCCTTTGTCGCGGCGAACGGCGGCAGGATGATGATGAACGTCGTGAGTGCGAGGATCGAGGCCATGATGGCGTCGCATCCCTCGGCTTCGACGTACTTGTACGTGATGGCGAGCACGGCGATGACCGCGAGCACAGAGAACGTGCCACCAGCAACGGCGTTCAGAGGAATCGTCCAATCCTTGCCGAAGATACCAGCCATGAATTCCGCATAGCCCGGAATCGGCAGATTCGCGATGAGCAGGAAAACGGAGCCGCAGATCGTGAACGGCGTCGTCATGATGAAGCCGTCGCGCAGGGCGGTGACGGCGCGGATGTCCGCGAAGCGCCCCATGAGCTCCACGAATTTGTCAAAGAGTTCTTGCTTTGTCATTTTCCTTTTATCCCCCAAAATAGAAATGATCAAATTTCGAAGTATCTTGCAGATTTAAAAATTTCGTTGTCGAAGTTCCCGACGTCCTGATCGAGCATGTCCGCCGCGCGCTGGCGGAGTTCCTTTCGACAAGTGCATCATAACACGACGACCTACGAGGAAGCAATAGGTTTGAAACCGATTGGAATCGCGTTTCGAAAAAACACGAAAAAAGCGGAACACGTCTGAAACAGTGTTCCGCTTTTCGCGATTTGATTCGATTTTCTAAAAGACGAGCTCACCAGAGCCGATCTTTCGCATCCATTTTACCGAGATAGTCCTCGAATTGATCGTAATTCTTCTCGATGCGCTGAAAACCCTGCGCGAGCACGAGCGAGAACAGCACGTCCATGACATAGCGGATGCCGATGGAAAAGACCGTGCCGCCGAAGTCGAGGTATTCGATCGTGTTCGCAACGTAGATGTATTCGTCCGCAAACCGCACGAGGGGGACGTTTTTCGAAACGGAGAACAGCACGATCGGCGTCTTGCGCGCGCGCAGCATTTCTGCAACGCGGATGAGGCGGCGGTTCTCTCCCGAGCGGCTGATGATGAAGGCGAGATGCGTGCGGTCGGAATACTGCGCCTGCGCGATCTGGCTGTTCATTGCCGTGTGCATCGCGGCTGGAACGCCGATCTGCAACAAGTTGTAAATCGCCATCGATGCGAGGTCGGCATTCTGGTCGTAGGCGTAGAAATCAACGACACTCGCCTTCTTCATGCGGCAGGCGATGCGCTCGAGGGCGTCCATGTGGAGCTCATTCTTCGTCTCTTCGATGGCCTCGACTTCAATGGCCGCGATCTTGCGCACGATGTCCTCCGTCGTGTCTTTTTCCGTGATCGGCCGGTGGACGATGCCGCGCCCGCCCTCGGCGACGCGGTTGACCTCGCTGATGAATTTGAGCTTGAATTCATTGTAGCCTTTGAGGCCGAGCTTCTGGCAGAGACGAAAGACGGCGGCCGGGCTCGTGAACGTCCGTTCCGCAAGCTCGCGCGTCGTGAGGTCAGCGATCTCGGCGGGGTGCGCGAGGATGTAGTCGACGATGTTCTGCTCCGTCGAAGAGAATCGTTCCGTTTCGTGCATGGCTTTGAGGAGCCGCATGAGAGACCTTCTTTCTAGCGAGTGGACGGCGGCGGAGTGTCAGTGTCAAATCAGGTAGCGCAGGCACAGCGCGACAAAGCAAGCGAGCGCGAGCGCGAATGTGAAAAACTCCACCTTGCGGATCGGCTCGACGAGGTGCAGCGGAATATCCATAACGCGCGGCACGTTGCTCGCAAACAGCGAGATCGCGATAGAGATGTAGAGCGCTTCGCCCATCAGCGACGTCACATGCGCCTCCGTGATAGCGCGGAACAGCAGGTAGAGACCAAACGCGATGAAGAAATAAGCGACCTTGTCGCCATGGCCATAGAAGCGGGACATGCGGCCACTTCCTTTCGTTGTTTCGATGAATTTAGAAATGCTATTTCTTAGTTCGCCATCGCAAGCAAAATTTCCTGCCGCAATCCCTGCCGCATATCATCACATCTCTTTCATGGAAAAAACGATGCGTTCGTATTCTCGCAAGACGCGCTGGTAGCGAGCTTCGAGAGACAAAAGCTTCGTCTGCGTCGCGAAATCTTCTGGCGTGCGCCGCACGGCAACGAGCGTTTCGGGCCAGAAGCGCGTGACCAGGTTGCGCGTGATGACCGTGTATTTCTCCCAGCAAAGCGTCCGCAAGTCGTCATCTCCGGCCCGCATGGCGCGTTCGGCTTCGTGCAGGTAGACTTCCAGCCAATCGCAGACGCCGCCAAAGAACGTGAGCGGGTTGTCCTGATCCTGCCCTGCATGCATGCGGAACGAGCTCAAGGGGAATGGCAGATAGACGGCATCGCCCAGCTCCGTGAGGCGAAGCCACGTCAAGATGTCGGCATTTGGACGGTAGGTCTGCCAAAACGGGAGAATTTCATCGAGATCTTTTTTTCTCAGCAACGTCGTACTCGGCTCGCCGATGAGATTGTGCGTCCGCTCGAGCAGAAGGCGGTGCAGATCCGTGCCGCTGTATTGCGTTGGCTCTTCCGCGAGCCGCTGCGCCGCTTTGACACCGTTGATGCGGTTCCCCTCCGCATCGATGACATGGCGATAAGACGTCACAAGCGAGACATGTGGGAATTGCTCATAGCACGAGACCATCATCTCGATCTTTTCCGGTGCGATGAGGTCGTCATCCATGAGCAGGTTGAAATATTTCCCGTGAAAATGCGTCAAGACCCAGACGAAATTCTTCGTCATGTTGGAGTCTGTTCGATGGACATAATGAACGCGCGGATCGTGGATTTCTGAACGGACAAGTTGCTCGGTTTCGTCATCCGTACTGTCATCGCTCACGATGATCTCGAGATTTGCATACGTCTGTTGCAAAACGCTCGCTAGTGTCTCGCGAAAGAATCCCGGTCGATTATGCGTCGGAATGAGGATGCTGACCAGCGGCGTATCTATCGGAAAAGTTTTCTTGCTCACGATGAAAGAGCCTCCCTTTTCTGCCATATTCTGCGGCTTTCGAATGGTATTTTCATTATAGCATGAATCTGACAAAATGCGCACACAGGACGGGCTCCAGCAACAAATAGCGAACGGCTGCATCCCACTCAATGGGAATGCAGCCGTTCGCTACATGGAGGATATGAGGTTGTATCTTCTTGTCGGCCATGAAAGGCCGGTCAAGTCTTTTGCGTTGCCGCAGCCATCAGGCACCGATCGTGATCGTATGACCAGCGTCTTCTGTCTGAACGGCTTTCGGGAGGTGGATCGCGAGGATGCCATCTTTGTAGTCGGCCGTGGCTTTCGCATCATCGATACCATCGATGTAAAACGAGCGGCTCATGCTACTCTGGCTGCGCTCCCGGCGGACGTAGTTTCCCTGCTCGTCTTTTTCATCGTTCGACGTCTCGTTCTTCGCAGCGATCGTCAGGTAGTTGTCCTTGTACGTCAGCGCGATGTCTTCTTTTGCAAAGCCCGGCAGCTCCGCCGTGAGGTCGTAGCTATCGCCGTTATCTTTGACATCCACTTTGAACTCCGGCGTATGGAATCCCGCCATGAACGGCTCATCGAAAACATTCATCATCCGATCGAAGACATTGTCCATCGAATCGAGGTCTTTGTGTGCAACAAACGGAACCAAACCAAACATGATCAAAATCCCCTTTCAAATCTTTTGAGGTCCTGGGGCTCTCTGTTTGCCCCTCATCCTCTTGACATCTTTATGATACGTCTATTTAGTCAAAAAGTCAATAGGTCAAATAATTTTTTTGACTTTTATTTTGAAATTCCTCCCGAATCCTTCCCTCTACTTGCATTCCGACCAGAAAACACGTAGAATAAGAGTAGCGCTTTGTGCGCTCGATCTTATACCAAATAATCAAAGGGTGATTTTCCATGAGCATCTTATCGAGATTCCTACCGAAGAAGAAACCGGTGGAGATCAAGAACAATATGCCGAAGGAGAAGGCAAACATCAAGAAGACCTTCGGCGTCTACTGCCACAGCCATCATGGCACGTCCGGCGACAAGCTCTGCCCGAAGTGCACGGCACTGCTCGCGACGGTCATGACGCGCATGAACCGCTGCCGCTACGGCATCACGAAGCCGATCTGCGACAAGTGCGAATTCGCCGACCAATGCTTCGGCGAGCGCCAGGCGCGCGAGTTCCTGAACATCATGAACACGGGCAGCCGCAAGATGTACCTCAAGCATCCCGTCATGGCCGTCAAACACAAGCTCGCGAGCATGGGCGTCGACTACGCACGCTACGAGCAGCAAAAGAAGCTCGACGACAAGATCAAGGCGAAAGAAAAAGCCTCGAAGGAACGCGCGAAGGGCCGCAAAGACAAGAAATAAAACAAGAGAGCGCCACCTGCGTGGCGCTCTTTTTGCGAGACCTCAAAGCATCAGAAAGGAAACAGCAACATGAACTATATCGTAACAAAGCTCGTCACGGACGGCGATTCGCAGGACTTCTCCATCCTCGGCCTCACGCAGGACGAGGGACGCGCGGCCGAGATCGCGGCTGCGGCCTACAAGGCGTACAACGAAAACGCTTCGTTCCAGAATGTCGAAGTCATCACCGAGTGGCTGCGCACGCGCAAGAAGCACTCGTTCCGCAAGGACAAAGATCACCGCCTGCAGCTCGCGATCACGCCGATGGATAGCGAAATGCCCGAGGGCGGCAGCATCCTCGTCTACTCTGCCTCGCAGGAGCAAGACGAGCTCATGCGCAAGATGAGCCAGGCGCTGTTCGAAGGGACGAATGCGGTACGCAGGAATCTGGACGGGACAGTCACCTCTTGTCCGATTGAGCGGGAATGATATCGCACCCGCGGAAGATACGACTTGCAAACTCATTTGACCTGCAAGGGACTCCCCCCGCCGCTCACGCGGCCCGTCCCCCCTCTCGAGGGGGGCTTGACATAAAGAGACCGTTGCGAATTCCGCAACGGTCTCTGTTTTTTCAGTGGTGGGCAGGGATGGATTCGAACCATCGTAATCCGAAGATGACAGATTTACAGTCTGTTCCCTTTAACCACTCGGGCACCTAC
>JAXGCE010000002.1:0-23835 GCA_034186105.1 Selenomonadaceae bacterium | reverse complement strand
GTATTCAAGGAACCCCCATGCACAGCTCTCTGCTGACGCAGATTCGCCGGTTTCAAGGGGGAAATGCGGGGAATCTCCCGTGCGTCTACTGGTTATGGACGAGATTCTGAAAATCTATAGTAGAAGCATTTCATCACGAGTAGCGACGTTTTTGATGATGCAGCGCATCGGCAGATAGGTTATTGGCTGGATGGTTGTTCGGCACATATGGATAAAGTCGGTTATGCCGTTTGGGCGGAGTATCTGTATCAGTATCTGATGAACGATACCTCGCTGGCAAAGTCGGAAGAGCATGCTTCTGCGGCTGTTGTCCCACCGTATGCGAACCTGCTGGGCGAGCAGATGGCGGGCGAACCAGAGCTGCGGCGATATCTCCAGCTTTTATCGCAGCATCGCCATGATGTCCGCGGTGCTATCGTCATGAATGCGAATCCGTTCACGCTTGGGCATCTGCATCTGGTGGAGTATGCACGGACACAGGTCGATTTTCTCTACATTTTTGTCGTGGAAGAGGATCGTTCGGAGATACCGTTTGCAGATCGCTTCGAGATGGTGCGCAGGAATTGTACCAAGATGCCGGATGTCGATGTGCTGCCTTCGGGACGCTATATTATTTCGGCATTGACGTTTTCGGCGTATTTCGAGAAGGATCAGCGTCAGGAAGAAGTCATCTCGCCTGTGCAGGATGTGAAATTGTTTGGCGAGGCCATCGCGCCGATGCTCGGTATCACGAAGCGCTTCGTGGGCGAGGAACCATTGGATAACGTTACGCGTCAGTACAACGAAACGATGCAGGAAATCTTGCCAGACTATGGTGTTGAGGTCGTGGAGATCCCACGCAAAACATCGTCGGATGGCAGGGTGATCCATGCGACGCAGGTGCGGAAATGGATTCGAGAACAATCGCTTGATGAATGCCAGCCATTCCTTCCTGCGATAACGATGGACTATCTCCGTGAACATCCGAATATCATTCAAACAATGGATATGAAATAAAAATAGACCATAAAGAAGGAAGATTTATGAAGATAGCAATGATCGGAACCGGTTATGTCGGTCTCGTGACGGGGACGTGTTTCTCTGAGATGGGGAATGACGTCATTTGCGTCGATGTGGATGCGAAGAAGATCGCAAAACTCGAGAATGGTATCCTGCCGATCTATGAGCCGGGACTCGCAGATCTTGTGCGGACGAATGTGGAGAAGAAGAGCTTGCGCTTCACGACGGAAATCCAGGAAGCACTCGATCGGAGCGAGATCGTCTTTATCGCCGTCGGGACGCCGATGGGGGAGGACGGTAGCGCGGACCTCCATTATGTGCTCGGTGTAGCGCACGAGATCGGGAGCAAGATGCAGCATCCGCTGATCGTCGTCGACAAGTCGACGGTGCCTGTCGGCACGGCGGACAAGGTGCGGGCGGCGATCCAGGAAGAGCTCGAACAGCGTGGCAGCGACTTGACATTTGATGTCGTTTCGAATCCAGAATTCCTAAAAGAAGGAACGGCTTGCGATGATTTCCTGAAACCCGATCGCATTGTCGTTGGTGCAGATAACGAAGCATCCATGCAGGTTATGCAGGAGCTCTATCGTCCGTTCATTCTCTCAGACGATGCGTTCATTGCGATGGACATCAAGAGCGCAGAGCTCACGAAGTATGCGGCGAACTCCATGCTTGCGACAAAGATCTCGTTTATCAACGAAATTTCGAACATCTGCGAGCGCGTCGGTGCGGATGTGAACAAGGTGCGCAAGGGCATTGGCAGTGACCATCGCATTGGCTACAAGTTCATCTACCCCGGTTGTGGCTATGGCGGCAGCTGTTTCCCGAAAGACGTGCAAGCACTGATCCGTACGGGCAAGGAATATGGCTATGACGCGCAGATTCTCGTGGCTGTCGAGGATGTGAATGCACGGCAGAAGCTCGTGCTTGTCGAGAAAGTCGTCCGCCAGTTCGGTGAAGACCTCTCGGGAAAGATTTTTGCCGTCTGGGGTCTCGCGTTCAAACCCGGCACGGATGATATGCGCCAGTCGACGGCGATCACGGTCATCGAAGAGCTCACGAAGCGCGGGGCGAAAGTGCAGGCTTATGACCCGAAAGCGGAAGAGGAAGCGAAGAGCTTCTACCTCAAGGGCAACGACAATGTCATCTACTGTCAGAGCAAATACGATGCCCTGAACCATGCCGACGCCATGATCCTTATCACGGAATGGAAGGAATTCCGTAGCCCGGATTTCTGGGAGATGGGAAAGCGTATGCATGAAAAACGTATCTTTGATGGACGGAACCAGTACAACTCTGCGATGATGAGGCGCTATGGATTCGAGTATGAGCAGATCGGAGTGAAGCAGGCATGAAGAAGATTATCGTCACAGGCGGTGCCGGGTTCCTTGGCGCGAATCTTTGCCGGAAACTTTTGCGGGAACAGGAAAATGCAGAAGTCCTCTGCATCGATAATTTCTTCACAGGCAGGGAGTGCAATATCGAGGACTTGCGGAAAAACGCACGTTTCTCTGTGATACGCCATGACATTGTTGATGCCTTTACGAGCAAAGAACTCGAACAGATGAAAGGCGTACAGGAAATCTACAACCTTGCCTGTCCTGCAAGCCCGCCGCACTACCAGGCCGATCCTGTGCATACGACGATGACGAGCGTGCTCGGCATCTACCACATGCTCGAACTTGCGCGCGCCGAAGGTGCCCGCATCCTGCAGGCCAGCACGAGCGAAGTCTATGGGGAACCTGAGGTGCATCCGCAGGTCGAAAGCTATCGCGGCAACGTGAACTGTGATGGCATCCGTGCTTGTTACGACGAGGGGAAGCGTTGCGCCGAGTCGCTGATGTTTGACTATCACCATACGTACGGCGTTGAGACGAAGATCATCCGCATCTTCAATACGTACGGCCCAGGCATGGATCCCAAGGACGGTCGCGTTGTCTCGAATTTCATTCTCGAATGCCTGAAGGGCGAGCCAATCACGATTTACGGTGACGGTAGCCAGACGCGGAGTCTCTGCTATGTCGATGACCTGCTCGAAGGCATGGTTCGTATGATGGCTTCAGAAAAAGCATTTACGGGACCCGTGAATCTCGGTAATCCTGAGGAACAGACGATCAAGGAAATCGCCGAACGCATCCGCAGGCTGACGAACTCTGCGTCTAAAATCATCTATCGGCCGCTTCCGAAAGACGATCCCACGCAGCGGCGGCCCGATATCTCGCTGGCAAAAGAAAAGCTCGACTGGCAGCCGAACGTAACGGTAGAGGAAGGGCTGAAAAAGACCATCACGTATTTTGCAGATACGCTTGCTTGATTGCATATCCAGATTTTGGCCGTGCAGGCATAGATCTTGCACGGCTTTTCTTGTCTTGTCCTACGCAAGATTTTCTTGCCATAGAGATGGATTCTTCGTAAAATAAGAATGATAGGAGGCGTCGAGATGGCGGAGAAGGATGTTGCGGAGAAGAAGCTGCTGGATTATGCGGATGTGTTTGCGGACATCGTGAATGTAGCGCTTTTTGATGGGCAACGCATCATCGCAGAGAGCGACCTTGCGGATGCCTTGCCGCGCTCGGTGTACAAATTGGATGGCAAGATGCACGAGCAGGAACGTGATGTTGCGAAGTTTTGGAAGAAGAACCAGTTGCGTATCTCGCTCATTGGGCTGGAAAACCAGTCGGAAGCAGAGGCAGATATGCCGATACGCGTCATCGGCTATGATGGCGCGGCGTATCGTTCGGAGCTGAATGCGGACGAGAAGGGAAAGCCGAAGGTGCGCTATCCTATCGTGACGCTGGTTTTGTATTTTGGTTACCAGACGCACTGGAACAAGGAACGGAGGCTGAAGGAATGTTTCGACATCCCAGAGCCATTGGAACCGTACGTGAATGATTATCCGCTCCATGTGGTCGAGGTGGCGTGGCTGCCAGATGAGATAATCGCGAAATTTCAAAGCGACTTCAAGCTGGTGGCGGACTATTTCAGCCAGATGCGGAAGGATGAAACGTATGATCCAATGCCAGATGAGATCCAGCATGTGCGGGAAACTTTGGAGCTCTTGTCAGCATTGAGCGGGGACAATCGTTTCTGGGAATCGGGAAAGGACGTAAAGGAAGGGGAGAAATTCACCATGAGATCGGTAGCACTTGATAAGATTGAAGCACGCGGGCGAAAGGAGGGCATCACTGCGGCGACGATGAAGATCGTCCGCAAGATGCTCACGATGAAGATGCCGTATGACTCAATCGCAGAATCGACGGAGATGCCGATTGAGGAAGTCGTCCGCATCGCAAAGGAGTCGGGATTGGCGTATTGAGCGCCCACGAAACGGCGCAGTTTGCCGCGTCCTGGCTCCTGCGTACCAGATTTCACGAAATGTATCAAATTGCGCCTTGTGCGCACCTGTGCCCAAAGGCCGCGAAACTATTGATTTCGCGGCTATTTTTTTGTATTCTTTACTCATAAGATATCTTAGTCGAGCGGCCTGAGGGCAGGATGCCGAAGGCCATCGCGAAAAACCAATTTACAGGTCATGCAATCAATTCAAATCTATCAAAACATTCTCAAAAGCAAGTAGCGCTTCACTGAGAAATGGAGGGGAATAGAAATGTCAAAGGACCGCATCATGCAGGAACTGCAACGGTTTGGCGGCGCGATGTACACGCCGGTCATCCTGTTCGCATTCTTTGGTCTTACGGTTGCCATCTCCATCATCTGCAAGAACACGATGCTTCTCGGTTCCATCGCAGACAAGGGGACGGTCTGGTACGATTTCTGGTATGTCGTCGAGCAGGGCGGCTGGACGGTATTCGCCCAGATGCCGATCCTGTTCGCCATCGCCGTTCCGATCGGCTTCGCGAAGAAGGAGCCGGGCCGTGCGGCCATGGAGTCGTTCGTCATCTACATGTGCTTCAACTATTTCATCTCGGGCTTCCTCGCGCTGCACGGTGACTTCTTCGGAGTGGATTATTCGCAGAACGCCGGCGCAGGCACGGGCCTTGCGATGATCGCGAACATCAAGACGCTTGACATGGGCATGCTCGGCGCCATCTTCATCGCCTGCGTGACCGCCTACATCCACAATCACTACTATGATACCGAAGTTCCTGAGTGGCTCGGCATTTTCAAAGGCCCGGCGTTCGTCGTGGCCGTCGGCTTCGCCGTCATGATCCCGATGGCGCTCGTCTTCTGCGTCGTCTGGCCTGCCATCCAGCATGTCATTGAAAACTTCCAGTTCTTCCTGAAAACATCCGGCATCCTCGGCGTATGGTGCTACACGTTCTCCGAACGCATCCTGCTCCCGGCCGGTCTCCATCACTTCATCTACCTCCCGTTCATCTTCGGCCCCGCGGTCTGCGATGGCGGCATCCAGGCTTACTGGCTCCAGCATCTTCAGGACTTCGCCACGAGCGCGCAGAGCCTGAAAGACATGTTCCCGGAAGGCGGCTTCGCCCTCCACGGCTCGTCGAAAGTCTTCGGCCTGCCGGGCGCAGCACTCGCCATGTACATGTGCGCACGTCCTGAGAAGAAGAAAAAGACGGCAGCTCTCCTGATCCCGGCAACGCTCACGGCCATGCTCTGCGGCATCACGGAGCCGATCGAGTTCACGTTCCTGTTCGTCGCACCGCTTCTCTATGCTGTCCATGCAGTTCTCGCTGCAACGCTTTCCGCTACGCTCTACTTCTTCGGCCTGTCCGGCAACTTCGGCGGCGGCCTCATCGACTGCTTCGTGCAGAACTGGATTCCGCTGTTCCAGTATCATGCCGGCACGTACATCATGCAGATCGTCGTTGGTGCGGTGTTCTTCTGCATCTACTTCGGCGTGTTCCGCTTCATGATCCTCAAATTCGACTATCCGACGCCGGGCCGCACGGCCGATGACGTCGAGGACAAGCTCTTCTCGAAAGCCGAGTACAAGGCAAAGAAAGAGATGGAGCAGCTCGGTCTCGCAACGAACAAGCTCGCCATCCAGGCTCGTGTCTATCTCGACAGCCTCGGCGGCCCGTCCAATATCAAGGAAGTCACGAACTGCGCAACGCGTCTCCGCGTCACGGTCGCAGATCCTGACAAAGTCGCATCCGCGAACAAGTTCACGAAAGCTGGCGCTTATGGCCTCGTGAAGAACGGCCATGCCATCCAGGTCATCGTCGGCATGAATGTCCCGCAGGTGCGCGGCTACTTCGATGCGCTGCTCAAGGGTGGCGACATGTCCTCGCTTTCTGAGGCAGCGGCACCTGCTGCAGCTCCGGCTGGCGACAAGGATCTCGCGATGGGCCTCAAAGCCTGCGTCAGCGGCAAGCTCATCGACATGACGGAAGTCAAAGATGAAATGTTCTCCAAGAAGATGATGGGCGATGGCGTCGCTATCGAGCCGACGTCGAACACGGTCGTGGCACCTGCAGATGCGGAGGTCACGATGGTCATGGAAGAAAGCAATCATGCCGTCGGCCTGCGCTTTGACAATGGCGCGGAGCTCCTGATCCACATCGGCATCGACACGGTTAACCTGCAGGGCAAGGGCTTCACGTGCTTTGTCAAGCAGGGTGACAAGGTCAAAGAGGGCGACAAGCTCATCGAGTTCGACCCGAAGGTCATCAAGGACGCCGGCTACGAGGATACGGTCATGATGGCCGTCACGAACTCCGCCGAGTATCCGCAGATGAAGAAGGCAGCAGATCAGGACGTCACGGAAGACGCGACGTGCGTGCTCTCCTTCTGATTCCTGAAATCCGAAAATCCCGTAAGTCATAATCGTCAGTTGGAAGGAACCTATTTATGAACAGAACTCTGAAATGGTGGCAGTCGTGCCAGGTCTATCAGGTCTACCCGAAGAGCTTCCTCGATACGACAGGATCCGGCACCGGCGACCTCAAAGGCATCACAGCAAGGCTGGACTATCTGAAGACACTGGGCGTAGGGGCCGTCTGGCTGACGCCTGTCTACCCGTCGCCCATGGTCGATAACGGCTACGACATCGCAGACTACGAGGGCATCGATCCTTCGTATGGCACGATGGAGGATATGGAGCAGCTGATTGCCGAGGCAAAGCAGCGCAACATCCGCATCGTCATGGACCTCGTGTACAATCATTCCTCAGATCAGAATCCCTGGTTCCTGGAATCGAAGAAAGACCGTACGAATCCCAAGGCTGACTGGTACATCTGGCGCGACGCGAAGCCCGATGGCTCGGCGCCGACGAACTGGCGCTCCATCTTCGGCGGCGCGGCGTGGACCTGGTGCGAGGAGCGGCAGCAGTACTACCTGCACACGTTCGCTCCCCAGCAGCCAGATCTGAACTGGGAGAACCCCGAGGTGCGCCAGGCGCTCTATGACGCGGCGAACTTCTGGTTGGACAAGGGCGTCGGCGGTTTCCGCATCGACGCGATCGTCTACATCAAGAAGCCGGAATTCAAGGATGGCCAGCCTGACAGCACGGACGGCCTCGTGGACATCCATTCCATGATCGCGAATACGCCGGGCATCCTCGACTTCCTCCATGAATTCAAGGAGAACGTCTTTGACGGCCATGACATCTTCACGGTCGGCGAGGCGAATGGCGTACCGCCAGAAGACCTCAGCAAATGGGTGGGCGCGGATGGCGTGTTCGACATGCTGTTCGAGTTCAGCCACATGGATCTTCCGTTCCCTGAGGGCGGCGAGGTCTGGTGCCACGCAAAGCCCTGGCCGCTGACGGCGCTCAAAAAAGCGCTGTCGGCGAGCCAGGCTGCGACGGCCGAGAACGGCTGGTATCCGATTTTCTTTGAGAACCACGACCAGCCGCGCTGCATCAACCATTTCCTGCCCGAAGGCGCCGACCGCACGCTCGCCGCGAAAGCGATGGCGACCGTGCTCTTGACGCTCCGCGGCACGCCCTTCATTTACGAAGGGCAGGAAATCGGCATGGCAAATGTCAGCTGGGGCTCCATCGAGTGCTACAACGACATTTCGTCGCACGGCCAGTACCGCCGTGCCCTCGCCGAAGGCCATACGGAGGCGGCGGCGCTCCACTCCGTGCACCTCTTCTCGCGCGACAATGCGCGCACGCCGATGCAGTGGACGCGCGGCACGCACAGCGGCTTCACGACCGGCCTGCCGTGGCTGCCCGTCGAGCACGACCGCACGTACACGGTCGAGAACGAGGCCGAGAACGCGGACTCCGTGCTCTCGTACTACCGGCGCCTCGCGAAATACCGTGCGGAGATCGAATGCCTGACGGCCGGCGACTACACGGAGCTCCTGACGGCGGACGAAAGCATCTACGCCTTCCGCCGCACGCTCGGCGCAGAGGCGACCGTCACGCTCGTGAACTTCACGGCGGAGACGGCGAGCTACGACGCCGACCTCGTGCGCGGCATGAATCTCATGGTGGACAGCTATCCGTTCCTCCAGCAGGCTGACGAAGAACCCGGCATCCTGCGCCCGTTCGAATCGGTCGTGTATACGACGGCCGGGACGCGCATTCCGCAATTTCAAGAACAATAAAATAAAAAAGATGGGAGGCGGAAACGCATGACGATGAAGATCGCTTGCAGCGATTATGACGGCACGCTCTTCCGCGAGGATACGATTTCGAAGGATGATGTGGACGGGGTGCACGTCTGGCGGGAGCATGGACACAAGTTCGGCCCCGTCAGCGGGCGCGACCTCGGCATGCTCACGCCGCAACTGCGGCACTATGGCATCGAGTTTGATTTCGCCGTCTGCAACAACGGCGCAATCATCTGCGACAAGGACGGCAGCGTGCTGTTCCAGGGGCAGATAAAGCCTGAGGTGTTGAAAAAAGTCAGCGAAGAGCCCTGCGTGCAAGCATCGTTCCATTTTGCCTTTTCCGCGAAAGACCGCACGTACCTCTGCCATGAAAGCGAGGGCTCGTGGATCATGCGCGAAGGGAAGGAGTGGGATTTCCCAGTCATTTACATCGAGGAGAAGGACATCCTCACGCTGCCGCAGATCCACCAGTTCTCGCTCGGCTTCGAGGACCCGAAAGATTCCGCGGCGGCCGCGGACGTGCTGAACGCAAAGTATGGCGAATACCTGCACGCGTATCCAAACCGTTGCAGCCTCGACATCACGCCGCCGGGCATCAGCAAATCGAGCGGCATCGAGCACCTCAAGCAGCTGATGGACTGGCCGGACGCGGATGTCTACGTCATCGGCGACGAGGTGAACGACCTGCCGATGCTCGAGGCGTACCACGAGCATGCCTACGTCGTCGACACAGCGCGCGACGTGATCAAAAAGAAGGCGGCAGCCGTCTACGCCGGCGTCGGCGCGATGCTCGTGGCGAACGCGTAAAAGGGAAAAGCCTTCCCCTCAGGGGAAGGTGGCACCGTAGGTGCCGGAAAGGGTGTCGAAGGTAGGACATAACAATTTGAACGATTGTGACGGCGAAGGAATCATGAAGTTCCGTCATGCCTTCGCCGTTATATTCCCGCATTTTGTAACGACCTACCTCCGACACCCGCTCCGTCGCGCTTCGCGCGCCACCTCTCCCTGAGGGAGAGGCTACGGTGGCTGCAACGTTCGGCAACAGACGGGAAGTGCGTACTTGTGCCGACGACTACATTCCTTGCATTCGCGGAACACCAACAACCCCGCCGAACCATGTTTCAAGGCACGTACTTACGTTCAAAAACGCCGAAACCTATCGATTTTCAGTTGATTTTGAGATAAAATAAGAACTATCGAAAGGAAAGAAACTGCCAACGAATATTACAGGGATTCGGAAGCCGAAACAAGGAAAGACAACCGAACGACCTGTGATAGATAGATTCCAAGGATTCAGCGGAAGCGAAAAATCTAACGCTTCCCACAGGGAAAGGAAGTCTTGCAAGATGAAACTCAGCAAGAAAGCCTTGGCGCTGCTCGTCGGCTTGACGGTCAGCGTCTCTGGCACGGCATTTGCCGCCGAAGGTGCGGACAGCTTCAGCGACGTGCCGCAGGGACATTGGGCGTATGACGCGCTTGATTACCTCGCCAAAGACGGCGTGATCGACGGCATGGGCGACGGCACGTTCCAGGGCGACCGCACGATGACGCGCTATGAGATGGCGTCGATTGTCGCGAAGGCCATGCAGAAAGGCGGCCTCGGCATCGGCGACCAGGCAGTCCTCGACAAGCTCGCTGCCGAGTACGGCGACGAGATCGCGACGCTGAAGAAGCAGACGGCGCAGAACACGAAGGACATCAAGGACCTCAAAGAGAAGACGGACAAGTTCAAAATTTGGGGCATGGCGCGCGTGCAGATGGGCGACGACAACGGCCTCCAGAACAACGACGGTTATCAGGGGACGTACAACAACCGCTTCTACATGGATCTCGAAGGTTCTATGAAGATCAACGACCATGCAGTAGCACGTTTCACGGTAGAGAAGAATGCACACTATCGTGAAAAAGAGTATACGAAGTCGAACAAGGTTGGCGTGCTTGTCCCACAGAGGGATGCGAGTGGCACGGTGACGGGATACTCTTATGAAAACCGTCGTCTGTCAACGTTGAATAAAGACAGCATCCTGGGTGATGACAACCATAACGGTTCCATCTCGAACATCTGGGTGGAGCTCCAGCTCGGCCCGCAGCACAATTGGTATACGAACATCGGCCGCAAATGGAACGGCATCGGCATGCAGAACCTCATGCTCGGCGGTCAGGTCGATGGCATCGCGACGTACCATCCGATCGAGCACGGCCATGGTTGGTGGATGAGTGCGCAGTATTGGAAGGGTTCTTCCGATTGGGCTTCGTATGACGGTACAAGTTATATTTGGAACAACACGACGAATTCCGTTGATGTTGTTGGCCACTATTGGCGCAATCCGGTCGTCGGCACCCTCAACTTCTGGGGTCCGCTCGGCAAATACGTTGATGCCAACCTCGCATATTCTCGCGTTGTAGCGCATGATAGCGACACGGATAATGGCAATGGCTACTGGACGAAGGCAACGAACTTCTATGGTGTTGACTTGAAGGTTCGTCCGTTGAAAGACCTCGCCATCACGGGTTCTCTTGTGAAGTCCAATGCACATGGAAACGCTTGGTTCGAAGGCACGCATGCGGACAGGGATATCGCGGTACGTGTTGACTATCGCGGTACGGATCTGAGTAAGAAGGGTTCGTGGGGCGTCTACGCAAAATGGATGGAGCTCGGCGCGATGGCTGACCTCGGTCATGATGATGAGTGGACGACGCGCGAGCCGGTCGGTTCGAACGGCACGAAGGGTTGGTACTACGGCTTCAAGCTCGTTCCGTACAAGAACGTCGAGTGGGAGACGATGTGGGCTCCGCACCTCAAAGAAGGCTGGAGTCATGCCGGTGGTGACCATAGCCGTCACATCCTCCGCAGCTGGCTCGACTTCCACTTCTGATCGCTGCAGCGCAGCAAAAGCGTGAAACAAGTTTCAATTTTTGAAACAGCGCGAATTTCCAAAATTTCCTAAACACCATCGGGATTTCTGAGTGGGGGGAACCTCGCACCTTCCCATTCCCCCAAACGGGCAAGGTTGCGACGTTCCCCTCATTACAGAGGTCCCGATATTCTTTTTTTGATGAAGAGCAGCGAAAGTCAATCAACCTCAGGCTCCCTCTCCGAGGGAGCTGTCAGCGAAGCTGACTGAGGGTGTGGCGAAGGAAACGCATTACTCGATGTAATTTTTGCTGTCGAAGGACGTACCTTCGACATTCATGAAGTTCTGATGCGCTTGGCCGTACCTTCGCCACACCCACCACCGCTTCGCGGTCCCCCTCCCTCGGAGAGGGAGGCAGGAGTTTGCGTGCCCGCTTGCGCTTAACTTCATGACGTTGTGGGGCCTGAGGTTGATTGGCTTCGGGGTCTTCCAATGACTTAATACTAGCCCTCGGGAGTAGGGTGAAGTTGGTTGACCGCTTTTCTGCAACAACCTATTTCCTTTTTAGAAGGGAGTATCTGATCACTAT
The DNA here is from genome assembly GCA_034186105.1 of Selenomonadaceae bacterium. Lineage (GTDB taxonomy): Bacteria > Bacillota > Negativicutes > Selenomonadales > Selenomonadaceae > Selenomonas_C. The sequence goes on along the minus strand of JAXGCE010000002.1, from coordinate 11,904 downwards.
GAACCGCAAACAAGCACTCCGCCGGGCGATCGGCGTGTCGCTCGCGCTTGGACTCTTTGCCATGCCGCAGGCGCTGCCTGTCACCATGGCGCCGACGATCCTCACGGCGTCCGTCGCTGAGGCGGCCTCCGTCGGCCCGGATGACGTCGTCCTCGTCGGCACGCTGCAGACGAAGCTCGGCGCCGGCACGGATTGGGCGCCGTCCGATGGCGCGACGATCATGAAGCCGGACGGCAAGGGCAACTATATTTTCAAAGGCAAGCTCAAAAAAGGTAACTACGAGTACAAGATCGCCATCGGCGGCTCCTGGAGCGAGAACTACGGCGCGGACGGCGCGTCCGACGGCGCGAACATGAAGCTCAAGCTCCCGCAGGACGCCGAGGTCACGTTCGTCTACGACAGCGTCACGCATCTCGTCACCGTCACGTATGACGGCCAGGGCGCGGCGGCGCCGGCGGAGGAAGAAGCTCCGGCCGCTGCGCCCGCGGGCGCGGTCCAGCCGACGGATGTCGTGCTCGTTGGTTCTCTGCAGGACGAGCTCGGCGCGGCAAAGGAATGGGATCCTTCCGATGCGGCGACGATCATGAAGCCCGATGGGAACGGTCATCGCGTGTTCACCGGGAAGCTCCCGCAGGGCAATTATGATTTCAAAGTCGCCGTCGGCGGCTCGTGGGATGTGAACTACGGCAAAGACGGCCAGCCGAATGGCGGCAACATCGCGCTGCGCCTCGCGGCTGATCATGACGTGACGTTCACGTACGACGAAAAGACGCACGAGATCAGCTACGATTACGAAGGCAAGGCAGCTGAGCAGGCGAAATTCGCGAACCAGCGCGAGATCGTCCTTTGCGGCGACCTCCAGCCGCTCGGCGGCGCCGGTGCGAAGTGGGCGCCGTCCGACATGGCGACGAAGATGCACGACGACGGCAACGGCTTCTATTCCTTTACGATCAAGAATATGCCGGCCGGCACGTACAACTACAAGATCGCCATCAACGGCAGCTGGGCTGAGAACTACGGCCTGAACGGCATCGCGGATGGCGCGAATGTCGCCATGACGCTCGACCATGCCGAGACGGTTACCTTCTATTATAATGACAAGACGCATCGCATCGCGGACTCCCACAGCTACACGATGCTGACGGGCGACGAGCTGCCGGTGCTCTCGGGCATCGAGGGGCTAGACGACGGCACGATGTACGACCTCATGCTGTCGAACCTCTTCCAGACGAATGCGAAGGTCGCGGCCGGCGACTACATGGCGACGATCACGCAGGCAGGAGAGGAGCCGGTCACGCAGGCCATCCACATCGCGCATGACGGCGATGTCGCGTTCTACTACGATCAGGCGGCGAAACGCATCATCGCCGACGACGGCAGCATCCATGCGGACAAGGTCTCGCATGACAGCTGGAATAGCGATGAGCGCAGCCCGTGGGGCGCGGTCGCCGAGGGCACGCCCGTGACGCTCCGCCTCACGACGGGCGCCGGCGATGTCGAGTCCGCGAAGATCATGGTCACGAAAGCAGCCATGACGGCGAAGGGCGGCGACGAGTACAACCCGGATTACGACAGCGGCACGACGAGCTATGTCGCGATGACGAAAGTTGCGACGCAGGGCGGCTGCGATTACTGGCAGGGCACGTTCACCCCGCAGAGCTACGGCATCTATGGCTACAAATTCGTCCTGAATGACACGAAGGAATACGGCGACGACACGAAGACGGGCGGCACGGGCGAGCTGAAGCTGCGCGGCACGAAGTACTTCCAGGTCACCGTTTACCAGAAAGGCTACACGACGCCGGATTGGGCGAAGGACGCCGTCTGCTACCAGATTTTCCCGGATCGCTTCTTCAACGGCGACAAGTCGAACGACAATGCGCGCGACACGGCGCGCGGCCCGCAGCCGGTGCAGCACCGCTCGTGGAACGCGCTGCCGGCGAACTCGAACGCCGGCAAGGCCGACGGCGACCAGTGGGATTGCAACGACTTCTTCGGCGGCGACCTCGCCGGCATCACGAAGAAGCTCGACTACCTGCAGGATCTCGGCGTCACGGCGATCTACGTGAACCCGATTTACGGCGCGTCCTCGAACCATCGCTACGATGCGCGTGACTACGGCACGGTCGATCCGTTCCTCGGCAACTTCGATGATCTGCAGGCGCTCGCTTCGGAAATGCAGAAGCGCGGCATGCACCTCATCATGGACGGCGTCTACAACCACATCGGCGACGATTCCATTTACTTCGACCGCTACAGCAAGTATCCGACGGTCGGCGCCTATGAATACTGGAGCAAGATCTACGACCTCGAGAACCAGGGCATGAGCGAAGACGCCGCGAAGGCGGAAGCGAAGAAGCAGCTCGAAGCGGAAGGCCAGACGTTCAGCCCGTGGCATTGGGAGAACTGGTTCGACATTTATAATCGCAAGGCGAAAGACGAGATGGGCGCGAAGTACGACTACCATAGCTGGCAGGGCTTCTCGAGCCTCGCTCCGTTCCGCGACAAGGATTTCCCTGGATATGATGCCAAAACGACAAAGACCGACCTCGGCGATTACCTGCTCTATGGCCGTGATGGCGAGAAAGGCATCCTGCCGAAGTGGTTTGACTACGGACTCTCTGGCTGGCGCCTCGACGTCGCGAAGGAAGTGCCGCCGGGATTCTGGGCGAATGTGCGCAAAGAAGTCAAGCACGCCAAGACACCGGACGGCATGACGCCGCTGCTGCTCGGCGAGATCTGGCAGGACGGCTCGCAGTTCCTGACGGGTGACACGTTTGACTCCGTCATGAACTACAAGCTCTCCGACGCCGTCAAGAACTACGTCATGGGCGGCAAGGCCGAGGACGCGGACGACACGCTGACGCAGTTGCGCCAGAATTATCCGGAGCAGGCGCTCTACGACCTCATGAACATCGTCGACAGTCACGACACGGCGCGCGCCATCTACACGTATGGCGGCGGCAAAGACGACGTTGCACAGCCGACGAAAGCGGATTTCGACTACGACCTCGGCAAGGCGCGCCTCAAGATGGCGGCTGTCTTCGAGCTCGGCTACCCCGGCATGCCGACAATCTACTACGGCGACGAGGCCGGAGCGTTTGGCAGCAAAGACCCCGACTGCCGCCGCACGTATCCGTGGGGCAAAGAGGACAAAGATCTCCTGCGCTTCTACCAGAACGTCATCGCCGTGCGCAACAACCACAAAGACGTCTTCGCCCATGGCACGATCCAGACGCTCAAAGCCGAAGGCAGCATCTACGCCTACGAGCGCCAGAGCAAAGACGGCAAGACCGGCATCGTCGCCATGAACAACGGCAAAACGGCAACCGTGACGATCTCCGTCGACGCGAAAGACGGAACGACATTTAAAGACCAGATCAGCGGCAAAAAGGCGACTGTCAAAGGCGGTCAGCTGACGCTCACGCTTGATGAACATCAAGCCGTGATGATGCTGAACTGACAATCAAGACATTCTCATTTCTTGACACCCCTCTCCCCCGTTGCTATGATAAGATTATCAAGCAAGAACGGGGGAGAGGGGATTTTTTATGAGCGAAGAATTTGTCCCGACCGGCCACCGCATCTTCCGCGGCGGCAAACATATCGAGATCGAGGTCGTTTCCACGGAAATGAAGCCGTTCGTCATCCACCAGCCCGGCGATATGGAGGCGGAAGTCGTCTCGTCATCGAGCGCACCGCATGAAGACGCAGCGGAAGACATCGCAGCGCGCATCGCCGGCGATCGCAAGCAATTCCAGGCGGACATCCTCGCACTCGCGCAGGCGAAGAAAGCCGAAGAAGCAGCGGGAGAGCCGGGCGATGAAGATGGCGTCGATGAGCCATCGGTTGCGGATGATGCAGCGGCAGTAGATGATAGTGACGACTTGGGCGATCTCGGAGATCTTGGTGATTTAGGCGATCTTGGAGATTTGGGGGACCTCGGCGATCTTGGCGATATCGAAGATGCTGGGGCCGAGGATGCCACTTCTCAGCCGCCAGAAGGAGAGGGGGATGCAGAATGAGTGAGATGAACATCCAGCTCTTTGTGACCGACCTCGACGGTACGCTGCTGCCGACGGGGCGCGACGTCCCTGCGAAGAACATCGAGGCCGTGAAGGGCGCCGTGGCCGCTGGTGTCACAGTGACGATCGCGACGGGGCGCATGTACCGCGCGGCACTCCCCGTCGCGCAAGCGCTCGGCGTCGACGTGCCAATCATCACGTATAATGGTGCACTCATCAAATCTGTCTCGGGTGAAGTCTATGACGAGAACTATGTGCCGGCCGATGTCGTGCGCGACGTCGTTGATTTCTGCCGCGAGCAGGGCTGGCATATCCAGACGTATTCCGATGACGAGCTCTATTTCGTCGAGCATGACGAAAAGGCGAAGAAATATGAGGCAGCGCAGGTGCTCCGAGGCCATGTCGTCGGCTGGGATGGCCTGAAGGAACATACGGAGAAAGTCGCGAAGCTGCTCGTCGTCTCCGACACGGCCGAGCAGACTGCCGAGCGCATCGCGCTCCTGCAGCAGACCTTCGGCGGCCGCGTGCAGGCCGTGCGCTCGAATCCCGAGTACGCGGAAGTCGTCGTGCCGGGCGTCTCGAAAGCGTCAGGCGTCCAAAAGCTCGCGAAAAAGCTCGGTATCCCTATCGAAAATGTCATGGCCATCGGCGATTCGAACAACGACATGCCGATGCTCGAAGCGGCTGGCCACAGCGTCGCCATGGGCAACGCACTGCCCGAAGTCAAGGCGGCCTGCGAATTCACGGTCGGCACCTGCATGGAGCATGGCTTCGCCGAGGCCATCGAAAGGTTCGTGCTGCATGAAGGATAAGGAAAAGAAAGACATCCGCCTCATCGCGCTCGACCTCGATGGCACGCTGCTGAATTCCGACAAGCTCATCACGCCGCGCACGTTCGCGGCGCTAAAGGCGGCTATGAAAAAAGGCGTCCATGTCACGATCGCGACGGGACGCATGCTCGCTGGCGCAGCGATGTTCGGGCGGCAGTTTGGCGCGAATGCGCCGCTGATCTGCTGCAATGGCGGCGTCGTGCAGGGCATGGATGACGAGGCGTCGCTTTTCGAGCGCCATATGGATCCTGAGACCGTACGTGGTATTCTTTCATTTTGCCATGAGCGCGGCTGGTATGTGAATTGGTGCATTGGCCGTGACGTTTGTGCAGAGTATTTCGCACCGAAGTGGTACTATGCCTATCGCACGGTCAAGGATTTCCGCGTCAGGGAAGTCGGCGACCGGTTCCTCGACTATACGGAAAACGTCATCCAGTGCGTCGTCCGCGATCTCGACGGCAACGTCGAACCGATGGTCCAGGCGCTGAAAGCAGCGCTGCCGAACCAGTTCCATGCGCAGCAAAACACAGGCACGAGTTCCGACCTCACGCCGATCGGCGTCACGAAAGCCCTCGGTCTCGAATTCCTCATGAAGCACTACGGCCTCACGCCCGAAAACGTCATGGCCTGCGGCGATGGTGACAACGACCTGCCGATGCTCGATTTCGCCGGTACGGCCGTCGTCCCCGCAAACGCCCTCCCCGAAGCGAAAGCCCGTGCGACTTACCATGCATCGTCAAATGATGATGATGGAATTGCAAAAGCAATCGAGGAATTAGTGCTATAATATGTAAGAAAGCCTCCCTCTCCGAGGGAGGGGGACCGCGAAGCGGTGGTGGGTGTCCCCTGCACGTCCTAACAATCAGTACATTGCACCTTCCGCGGGTGCGATGCTATCCCACAGGGAGGTGTCCTCTATGATTGAAGAAAGAAATCTTCCGCAAACGGATGAAAAACATAAAGCCCCAGAAAAGGAATCCCCGCGCCTCGTCATCGTGACGGGCATGTCGGGCGGCGGAAAGACGCAGGCCTGCCGCTACCTCGAAGACCTCGGCTATTTCTGTGTCGATAACCTGCCGCCCATCTTCATTCCAAAATTTGTCGAACTCTGCGCCCATGCGGGCGGTCATGTCGGCAAAGTCGTGCTCGTCGTTGATACGCGCAGCCGCGAATTCTTTGACACATTCGTGCATGTGCTCGACGACATGGATCACGACGACAAGAGCTATGAAATGCTGTTCATGGATGCCTCGGATGCATCGATCATCCGCCGCTACAAGGAGACGCGCCGTCGTCACCCGATGGCGCCGGCTTCGCGCATCACGGAAGGCATCGCGAAAGAGCGCGAGCGCCTTGCGCCCGTGCGCGCGAAGGCGACGTACATCATCGATACGTCCGAGCTCAAGAAAGTCGAGCTCAGAGACAAGATCCACCGCCTGTTCGGTGCGGGCGAAGGCGAACAGATGAACATCAACGTGCTCTCGTTCGGCTTCAAATTCGGCATGCCGCTCGACGCTGATATGGTGCTCGATGTGCGCTTTTTGCCGAATCCTTTCTACATCGAATCCATGCGCCACAAGAGCGGCGCCGTCAAAGAAGTCGCTGACTACATCGCTGGCTTTCCCGTCACGCAGGAATTCATCGAGAAGCTCGATGACCTTATCGACTTCCTCGTGCCTCAGTACGTCAAAGAGGGCAAGAGCCAGTTCGTCATCGCTGTCGGCTGCACGGGCGGCATGCACCGTAGCGTCTTTATTGCGAAACACATTTTCGATCGGTTGGGCAAGAAAGGCTATCCGGTCAAACTCGAACATCGTGATCTCATGAAGAACGATGTCTGGGAACACGTACGGGAGGAATGCTGAAACCATGCATCTTTTGAAATGGCTCTATCCGGGCATGCGCTTCAAGCGATGGCTGTTTGTCTTCGCGGTCGGCGTCATGTGCGTGAGCCTTGGCCTCGGCCTTGTTTTCAACTACAAATATCTCGATGCCATCGAAGAAGCCATCTTCCGCACGGTCTATCTTTGGCAGGGCAGCTATGACTACACGGCACCGGCACTCGTCGGCATTCTCGTTGTCGCCATTGGCATCGCGCTCATGCTGCTCGCGATGCGCTTCGTCATCCGCTCCGTCATCACGATCCTTTTGCCGGACAAGAATGAGCGCCTCGTCGACATCATCTATGAAAAACGCAAGCTCGGCAAGGGGCCGACCGTCACCGTCATCGGCGGCGGCCATGGCCTTTCCGTGCTGCTGCGCGGCATCAAGTCCGCGACATCGAATGTCACGGCCGTCGTGACCGTCGCCGATGATGGCGGCTCGTCCGGCCGCCTTCGCGAAGAATTCGGTATCATCCCGCCGGGCGACCTCCGCAACTGCCTCGTCGCACTTGCCGATACCGAGCCCTTGATGGAAAAACTGTTCCAGTATCGCTTCAAGGGCTCGAGCGAGCTCGCAGGCCATAGCTTTGGCAATCTCTTCATCGCCGCCATGACGGAAGTCACGGGCGATGTCGAAACGGCACTCAAAGAATCGTCAAAAGTTCTCGCCGTCAAAGGCCGCGTGCTGCCAGCCTCGACAGCACATGTGCGCCTCGATGCCATCATGGACGATGGCACCGTCGTCAAAGGCGAGTCGCAGATTCCAGAAGTGCACAAGCACATCCGCCGCGTCAAGCTCTACCCCGAGCACGCGCAGCCCGTCGATGCCGCGCTCGAAGCACTCAAGACGGCCGATGCCATCATTCTTGGCCCAGGCTCGCTCTATACGAGCATCATGCCGAATCTGCTTGTCGACGGCGTTGCGGACGCTGTGAAGAAGAGCCATGCGCTCAAAATCTACATCTGCAACGTCATGACGCAACCCGGCGAGACGGACGGCTACACGGCGTCCATGCACGCAAAAGCCATCCTCGACCATGCCGGCAAGGGCGCGATCGACTTCATGCTCGTCAACTCGCACCCGATCAGCGAAGACATGAAGCGCTACTATGCCGCCAAAGGCGCATTCCCCGTCAAGATCGACGAAGAAGAAGTCAACAAGCTCGGCATCGGCCTCATGAAAGCCGACATCATCAACGAATCCGACGTCATCCGCCACGACCCCGACAAGCTTTGCAAAGCAGTCATGAAGATGGTGTATGACTTCCGACCCCACAATTAAACGTTATGCCTTCTTTTGCTACTGAAGTCAAAAATGAAATCGCGCGTCTCATGTATGACCAAGCCTGCGACCGCACAGCTGAAATGGCAGCCCTCCTGCGCATGGGCGGCACGATCACATTCGGCCCGCATCGCACGTTCGGCGTCAATTTCACGACCGAAAACGCTGCCGTCGCGCGCAAGATGCTGAACCTCCTGAAACTAGAAGGCGAAGGCGTCCATACGGAGATTTCCGCGCGCCGCGCCCGCCGCCTCAACAAGCACAACAACTATCTCGTGCGCATCGTGCCATCACCGGGTGTCGAAGGCCTCCTAGAACACCTCGGCCTCATGCAGGGTGGCAGCCTGAACCTCGGCCAGGAACAGAAAAACCTTGCCATCCTGCGCAAGAACTGCTGTCGTGCAGCCTACCTGCGCGGCGCGTTCCTCGGCGGCGGCAGCGTCAATCGCCCCGAGGCGCACTACCACCTTGAGCTCGTCGCGCCGAATTATGCATTCGCGCACCTCCTGCATACGCTCATGCGCCGCCTCGAATTTCCGGCTGGCATTGCCGAGCGTCGCGATGTCTACGTCGTCTACCTCAAAGAAGGAGACGCCGTCGTCGATTTTCTCGGCATGATGCAGGCTGACGAGGCCGTCGAGCGTTTCGAGGTTGCGCGCAACGTCAAGGAAGTCCGCGAACAGGTCAATCGCCTCGTCAACTGTGAGACGGCGAATCTGCAGAAAGCCGTCGATGCCGCCGGTCGCCAGCTCGAAGACATCCTCGTCCTCGAGAAAGCCGGCGCGATCGAAAGCCTCCCCGACCAGTTGCGCGAGACCGTCGAAGCCCGCAAAGCACACCCTGATCTCACCATGGCCGAGCTCGCTGCCCTCCTCTGCGTCAGCAAGCCCGGCGTCAACCACCGCCTGAGAAAACTTCACGCACTTGCAGAAAAATACAGAAATCCAGTTGCTTTTTCATCGAATCCACCGAATGAAACGAAGCCTTTCAACCAAGAGCCCCCTTCTCAGAGGGGGGATGGGCCCGAAGGGCGGGGGGAGTCCCCTGTACGAAAAAACAATTTGCACAATGTTTCTTCCGCGGGTGCGATAAAGAACGCAAACCAAAGGAACGATATGCTTTGAAAAACATTCGATATCGCATTTTTAGATATATCACAACAGCGGCCGCCCTCCTCATCCTTGCGGCCGCCCTTTTCTGCGCCTATGTCGCAGCTGACCCGCCGAAGGGCGTCCTCATCCTCGAATACCACATGGTCGACACGCACGAAGATGCGGACAGCCATCCTTACAACGTCCCGCCCGACGAATTCGCCGCGCAGCTCGATTACCTCCAACAGCAGGGCTACACGACCATCACGATCATGGACTTCCTGCGCGCGAAAAAAGGCAAGCAACAACTCCCCGAAAAGCCTATCATTCTGACATTCGACGACGGTTATGAGGACAACTATACTGTACTGCTGCCGATGCTCGAAGAGCGCGGCATGACGGCCGTCATTTTCATGCCGACGAACCTTATCGGTCGCCCCGACTATCTGACATGGGAAGAACTCCGCGACATGAGCCGCCGCGGCCTCGAGATCGGAAGCCACACCGCTGACCATGAACCGCTTACGACTTTTTCGTCAGAAGGCCAGCAGGATCAGGTGCATCTTTCCAAACTCCTGATGGAATGGAATGGACTGCCGACCGTTTTCAGCTTTTCCTACCCCAATGGCATGTATGATAACACCATGCCGACACTGCTCAAAGAGAACGAATACCTTGCAGCCGTCACAGGTGACGCCGGGCTCAATACGTTCGACACAAATCCCTACCTCCTCCAACGCACAAATATCCCACATCCGCGCTTCGGCCTCCTCGAATTCCGCCTCCGCCTACTGAAAGCCGAAGTTTTCACCAAACTCGGCATCCGCCAACATACGAATTCATCAAAGGACTAAATATGCAACTCAAGAAGAAATTGAAATCCCATCTGTCTGCTCTGTTTGCAGGTACGGCCGCATGCTCGGTTTTATTCGGTAGCACACCGGCCTCTGCTGACACTCCGCCTGATGCCTCCCTCGTCGCTGGCATGGACTCTCTCGATGCTGCCCGTACCGACCTTCATTCCCGCGTAAATGACACGCGCATCGTCACGCAGGCCGCGACGACGACAGCCGAATCGCGCCTGGTCAGTCGTCACGAGACGAACAGCGACCATGCTGTAGCTGCGCCTGTCCGTCGTCGTCCGCTCTCCCGCATTATGCATCGCATAGAGACGACGCAAAGCGATGGCGGTGGCACATTGCTTTTTTCCGATAGCCCCGAATACGCAACAGAAGACGGCATCCTCTATCGTGACACCGTGCAGGGCGCCGCACGCGTGCTTTACTACCATGTCAACCGCATGGAGGCGCCGAAAAAAGTCGCCATCGTGCTTGAAAACCTCAGCAAGGGGACGTCCATGGTCACGATCTCGCGTGGTGGTGCAAGCCTGCCGAGCCCACACTATCTCGATGTTGGCAAAGCGACGCAGGCGCTGTATTTCGATGAACAGCAGACACAGCGGTTCTTCCTCAAAAAAGGGGAGAGTCGCGTTCTGGTCTCTGATATGGGAAAGACGCTCGTCCAACCAGAAGACCTTGTCTATGGCTGCTATGACTTCACGACGACGCAAGCTGTTCGCACATCTGTCGTCATTTGTCCAGCAGATGTTGATCCTGCCGTCTTTGTACGTCATGCGCGTGTCCTGCCGGCAGATGAACTCCGCCTGCGAGGTACGTTTCCAAAGGCGGATCGCACCATTCGTGCTACATCCGCTTATGATCCAGGGAAGGACGAAATTGCTTATTTCCTGCTCGCAGACAACGAAAGCGATATCTATCGCAAAGGTATCGATGCGACAGACGGTAGTGAGACACTGAACTATGGCAACTATGGCATCTTCTATCATCTGGATATTCCGATTGCAGGCAAGGAAAAGACACAGTTCTATTTAAGCCCATTTGGCGGAACGTACGCCGGAGCCATGCGTGTCACGACAGCCGATGGCCGCAGTCAACTGCTCTTGACGCCGTCGGATACGACCTATTTTGGCGAAGGAACGGACCACATGACGGAATACTCCGGCATAGAGCGCGCTCGTGATGCAGGTCTTGCCATTCTTACCGATGGCATGGAGCTCGCCGATCTTGGCCGCTACAATGCCCGCACGGCTCCAACATTCGAATTTTCCCCACCGGGTGCATCGAATCTCCCCGTGGCGATCATCCTGATGCCAGGGGAATAAGGGGAATAAAAAGTTTCAAAAACTATTGACAAGGAACGCCAAGACGTGTATCATATTACAAGTCGGCGGCAGACAGCGAGAGCACAGCACCGCAGACAGCCGATGAAGCTCGCGAGTTTCGAAAAAGAAATTTGAATTTCTTCTTGACAAAGCAAACGCGCTGAGGTATCATATAGAAGCTGATTCACGAAAGAGTTTCTCAAAAGCTTCCAGAATGAATCACGGGTGTTCTTTGAAAACTAAACAATGTAGATTATCATGCAACACATGATAAAGCCAGATGTTAGCTGATACGAGCGCAAGCGAGTATCACAAAAACATCGATTGGTATGAACGAACATGTACATAGCAATCGGCAATTTCTTTTACGGAGTCACGAAAGTGACGACGTACCAAGATAATTTGAGCCAACTCAAAGTATCGAATGGATGTTCGTTGCCTGCGGCAACGAACTAAGATATCCGTAAGCGCTGAAGCGCTAACGGCTCTCTTATGGAGAGTTTGATCCTGGCTCAGGACGAACGCTGGCGGCGTGCTTAACACATGCAAGTCGAACGAGACGATTGAAAGCTTGCTTTTGAAAGTCGAGTGGCAAACGGGTGAGTAACGCG
>JAXGCE010000001.1:0-8411 GCA_034186105.1 Selenomonadaceae bacterium | reverse complement strand
GAGCCGTTGATATTTTATGATTGGCTCTTTTCGATTGACTCAAATTGGCGAATTTCAGCCGACCCGAATTGGCGTTTTTCGACCGACGCAATTTGGCGAATTTCACCCGACGCGAACAATGATGATGGGCCTGCCTTCGTATCGCTCGTGATACGTCCTGGCAAAGGTTTTCACCTTCTCTGGAATGCTGCGGATGAAGGGCATGTCTTTGTCCGCGAGATCGTTCCAGCTGCCGGTGAAGTGGTGGATGGCGTAAGTGTCGGGCGTGATGGTAACTTCGTCCGTCCACGGGTCTTTCGGACAGAATGTGCGCTCGGGATAGACGGTGATACCGTCGAGACGCTGGATGCGGTCTTCGGGCTGGAGGCCTTTTTCGATCAGCAACTTCGTCGTCGGGATGGTGTTGACGGTGAGGTCGAGCTTTCCTTGCGCGTCGCAAAACATGCGATGCTCGTATTCGTCGAGCAGTTCACGGATGACGGGATTGCCAGGTTCGCTCGCGATGAGCCACGGGCCGACACGGCCGCAGCGTTCGAAGCCAAGGAACGCGGGCTCGCCGAGCAGGTCGTCAAAGCTCCGCAGGGCTTCGACGTCGCTGTCGAAGTAGATGCCGCCTTCGTGGTAGAGCGCATAGAGCCGGACGTAGTCGCTGACGAAGGCGTACTTCCCTACCGCGTAGGCTTGCCGGACATAATCATTCGCCGTAATGGGCGAGCGTGCGCTGTCCCAGAGCCGGACGTCGTAGTCGGGCATGGTGCGCCGCCACGATGCGATGCACTGCTCGACGATGGCCGGGTACGCACTGCCGCTCAACCAACAGTAGTGGATGATCTTCGGGATGCTCATGCCATGCGCTCCTCCTTACCTGCGATGTTCGTCGGATAAAGTTGTCTGACAGGTCTATTTCTGTCATTTCGTGCGAGACAACTCTGTTACTTATTATAGCGCGTTTAGAGGGGGGTAAAGGGGTATTAGAATTTTTTGTTGTCCACAGGGGTGGTGAGGGCATGAAAAAAGCTCCCCCTGAGGAGGAGCCTTTGGTTATTCGAGGGCCTGTTTTAGGGCGTCCATGTTCTTTCGCATGGCGGTGAGGTAGGCGTCTTTGGCGGCGGGGGTGGATTCGCCGGTGACGACGGGGTCGAGTTCGTAGATCTTCGCGCCGGTCTCGCGGGCGATGGTTTCGGCAGCGGAGGGCGAGTACTGCGGCTCGGTGAAGAGGACTTTGACGGGGAGCTCGCGTACCTGTGCGATGGTCGCTTCGAGCTCGGTCGGCGACGGCTCGGTACCTGGCTCGCGCTCGATGACGCCGAGGACGTGCAGATGGAATTCTTCCGCGAAGTACGGGAACGCTTCGTGGAATGTCACGATGTCTTTATGCGGGACATCGTCGAGGGCTGCGTGCATCTCGGTTTTCATCGCTTCGAGTTTTGCAAGGTAGGCTTCGGCATTTGCTTCGTACTGGTCGGCATGCTTTGGATCGGCCGCTTTGAGCTGGTCGCGGATGTTTTTGACTTGCTCGATGTTTTTCGTGATGCTGAGCCAGACGTGCGGGTTTTCTTCCCCACCGCCGTCTTTCATGAGCTCGATGCCGCGCGAGGCGTCGATGACTTTGAGGCCGTCCTGCATCTGGATGACTTTGTCCAAGAAGCTCTCCATGCCCGCACCATTGACGACAAAGGCGTCGGCCGTCTCGAGCGTCTTCATGTCCTCCGTCGTGAGCTGGTAGTCATGCAGGCAGCCCGTCTGCGGCTTCGTCATGTTCGTGACCGTCACGCCCTCGACGCCGTCCGTCAGGTTGAGCACGTCGATGTACATCGGATAGAACGATGTCACGATGTGGAAGGTACCCGCTTCTTTCTGCGTGGCCTGTGGTGCGCCGCATCCAGCGAGGACGAAGGACACGATGAGCAGCACCACACCCAAGATGTTTTTGAAATGCAAAAAATCACGCTCCTGTCGTTTGAAATCGATATTGTCTCTTCTTGTTTCCATCATATCACATCCTGTCAAAATATCAGGACTCGTGCTATACTGTAGGAAACGAATTTTGAGGAAAGCAGGTCTTACATATGAAATTCGCGATTCTCGGTGCTGGCGGCACGGGCGGCTGTGTCGGCGGCTATCTCGCCCATGCCGGCAATGATGTGACATTCCTCGCGCGCGGTGCGCACCTCGCGGCCATGCAGCAAAATGGTCTGACAATCCACCGCAGCGAGGGCGGCGACATCCATGTCGATGATGTCAAAGCCTGCACGGCGGACGAATACCGTGAGACGCCGGACGTGCTCTTTGTCTGCGTCAAATACTACAGCATCGTCGATGCCATCGCGCTCGCGAAGCGCGTCGCAGGGCCGGACACGCTCGTAATCCCGATCCTCAATGTCTTTGGCACAGGCGAAGTCATGCAGAAGGAACTGCCAGGCATCACATGCCTCGATGGCTGCATCTATATCTGGGCGCTCCGCGAGGCGCCGGGCGTCATCCGTCAGGACGGCAAGATCCTGCGCATCTTCTATGGCTTCCGCCCGGGGCAGGATGCGCGGCTTGCACCGAAAGCGCAGGAGGGCGAAAAGATTCTGCGCGATGCGGGCATCCACGCGCATTTTTCCGATGACATCCGCCGCGATGCATTGCAGAAATTTGCGTTCGTCTCGCCGATGGGCGCGGCGGGGCTCTACGAGCATGCCGTCAGCGGCGACATGCAGGAAGGCGGCCGCGCCCGCGAGACATTCATCGAGCTCATCCGCGAAGTCAAATCGCTTGGCGAGGCCATGGGCGTCGCATTCGAGCGCGAGCCGGTCGAAGCAGGCAAGAAGCTCATGGATGCATCGTCGAAAGACCTCACGACGTCGATGCAGCGCGATGTCGCGGCAGGCGGTGCATCGGAGTTCGCAGGACTTGTCGACCGCGTCGTGAGTCTTGGCGCGAAGCATCATGTCGAAACGCCGCTCTATGCGAAGATCAGTGCGTGGGGCAAGGAACAACATATAAAATAAGGAGGAATCTATGTCCACCCGGAGCGTCAATATGCTCAGCGGGCCGCTCTATCGCGAGCTGCTCGCGTTTTCCATGCCGATCGCGGTCACGGCGATCTTGGAACAGCTGTTCAATGCGGCGGACACGATGGTGCTCGGCCGCTTCGAGGGCACCGCAGCCATGGCGGCCGTCGGCAACAATGTCACGATCATCAGCCTGATTGTCGCGCTGCTGCTCGGCATCTCGCTTGGCGCGAATGTCGTCATCGCGCAGTACATCGGCGCACGCCGATTGAAGGAAGCAACGCGCACGATCCACACGACGCTGCTGTTTTCCCTGTTGCTCGGCATCGTCATCGCCGTCGGCGGCCAGCCGCTCGTATCATGGTCGCTTGACGCACTCGCCGTGCCGCCCGCTGTACAGGAGCCAGCGGCTGTCTACCTGCGCATCTTCCTCGCAGGCATGCCGTTCCTCTCGCTGTATAATTTCGCGGCGGCCATCCTGCGCAGCCGCGGCGACGCACAGACGCCCTTATACGCGCTCATCATCGCGAGCGTGCTGAACATCGTGCTTGACCTCGCGTTCGTGCTTATCTTTGACTGGGGCACGGCCGGCGTCGCCATCGCGACCGTCCTTTCCTACCTCGTCTGCGCCCTGCACCTCATCCGCCACATGCTGCGCACGTATGGCATCCTTCACCTCGAAATCGGCCTTCTGCGCATCCATGTCGGCGAGCTCGTGAAATGTTTGCGCATCGGCCTGCCTGCTGCGCTGCAGGGCATGGTGTTCTGCATCGCAAACCTCGTCATCCAGAACGCCATCAACAGCCTCGGCCCCGAGGTCATGGCGGCCTCGGCAGCAGCGTTCACGATCGAGATCAACATGTACTGCTTCGTCACAGGCTTCCAGCAGGCCTGCACGACATTCGTCGGACAGAACTATGGTGCGCGCCAGCTCGCGCGCTGTCAAGAGGTCGTGCGTGACTGCTTCATCTTGACGGCCGTCACGATGATCTTGCTTGCCGTGCTCATTTACATCTTCATGCGGCCGATGCTCGGCTTCTTTTCTACGAATCCCGTCGTCATCGAAAATGCCATCACGCGCATCGAATATGTCGTGCTGCCAGAGTTCATCTGCACGGGCTTCGACATCTCGTCGAGCGCGCTGCGCGGCTACGGCGTCTCGCTCGCTCCGGCCATCGCGACGCTGATCTCCGTCTGCGGCGTCCGCCTCATCGGCGTCTGGTGGTATTTCCCGATGCACCCGACATTTGCGAATCTCATGGTGCTGTTCCCGATCAGCTGGATCGTGGCGGATGTGCTGATCATCTCGCTGTATCGGATGCATTTGAAACATTTGAGGTATTGAAAAAAGACGTAGCTTTCGCACCCGCGGAAGTTACGCCTTTTTTATTGTATTGTCGTGCAAGGGACTCCCCCCGCCCTTCGGGCCCGTCCCCCCTCTGAGAGGGGGGCTGAAGTTTGTTGCTCCCGCTTATTTGCCCGGCGCGCCGATGGCGACGTCTTCGAGGTGGAGTTTGGAGCCGCGCATGCTGCGGCGGAGTTCGGGGACGTGGTCGCGGAACTGTGCGGCTGTTTCGTGGTCGGCGAAGAACAGGCGCATGTCGAGGTGCTCGTGTTCGTAGACACGGCACGTCAGTTCGACAGCGCCGAGGTTTTCCGTCAGCACGCAGAGGCGGAGCCAGGTCTCTTTCTTGAGCGCGCCCGTCTCTTTATCCGGCTTCGTCTCGTCGTAAACATGGATGTAGGCCGGATAGCTCTTTTCGTTTTCGCCGAGATAGAGCGGCATCATGAAGTTCATGGAGCGCTGGCCGGGCTGGATGGCGTGGTCGCCCTCCATCGAACCGCGCACGGAGAACACGAGTTCTGCGACGTCCTTGCCCGCTTTCTTGAGCTGGCGGGCGTTGAGCTTCTTTGCAACGGAGAGGTCGCAAAGCTGCATAAATGCCCAGATACGCGGGAGCTCTGGCATGTCGTGCTGGAGCGCGGCCTGTTGCACGGTCGCGGGGATGTTTTGCTGGCAGAGGCGCAGCAGTGTTTCGAGCTGGCGCGATTCTTTCGTCGGGAGCGTCTGCCCTTGGTTGTCGATGAAGTTCTGTAACTGCTGGGCATCGGCTTGCGACAGGTTGCCTTTCTGCAGAAAGAGCCGCGCGAGGTCTTTCATTGTCTGCATGGATTCCGGCGTGTTCTGCATGGGCAGCTGCATCAGCTGTTCCTTGGCCTCGCGTGCCGTCATCGTCAGGTTCTGATTCGCTTGCGGCTGCGCCACCTGGGTGCGCTCCTGCATCGCGGCCTGCGGCTGGCCTTGTTGAGCAATACCTTGGCCTTGCTGAGTGTTCGCAGCATTCTGCCCCTGTGTGGCTTGCTGGCCTTGTAACGCGCCTTGGGCATTCGCTTGTGCAGGCTGGCCTTGTGTGCTTTGTGGCTGGTTCGCAAACGTGCCACCTTGCTGGCCGTTTGGGGCTGCTTGTCCTGGGGTTGTCTGGCCTTGTTGCTGTGCGCTCTGGGCTCCTTGTTGTGCTGTTCCGTTTTGTGCCTGCTGCCCTTGTGTCTGCGGGGCATTTTGCCCCTGTGCTGGCTGCCCTTGTGCAGATGGCTGTGCATTTCCCTGCGCTGGCTGGCTTTGCGCGTTCTGCGGCTGATTAGCAGACGTGTTGCCTTGCTGTCCATTGGCGGCTTGGCCTCGGGCTGGCTGGCCTTGCTGGAGTGTCCCCTGCTGTGGAGTTTGCCCCTGCGCCGTTTGTTGCGCAGATTGCCCCTGCGTCATCTGCCCTGTGGTGCCCGGCTGCGCCTGCCCCGGCAATGCCTGCCCTTGTTGTGCAGCTTGCTGGCCCTGTGGCTGTGCCTGACCTTCAATGGTTTCGCTGCGTGGCATGAAATACTGCACGAGCTGTTTGAGAAACTGCGACGCATCAGACGTCTGCTGCGTCCCACCGCTCGGCATCGTCGTCTGCATCGAGGCGATGAGCTGCTGGAGCGCAGCGGGGAGATCGGCGGGATCTTTGCCGTTGATGAGGTCGAACGAAGCTTTGAGCAGCAGCACGGGTTCAAGCGCACTGCCGCCCGTTTCTTGCGTCACAGCCGCTTTGAGATTTGTCAGTAGCGTCTGAAGGCCGTCGCTGATGTTGACGTCATAGCCTTTTTCCGCGAGCGAGCTCATCTGCAACAGCGTCCGCGCGACGGTCGTCAGCTGCTCCATGGAGAAACGCTGGCTCTCCATCGTACTGCCGAGGCCTTCTGCGAGCGTCTGATCGAACGAAAATGCCTGCCGCATGACATTTTCAATGACTTTCTGGAGATCCTGCGGCATCTTTTCGATGTTCTCTGCTTCGTACGTGGAAATCTTCGAGAGGATGCCTGCCATATCGTTGACGGCGTTCTCAATGGAGACGTTCGTTTGCGGCCGAAAACCGGAAGGCGTGCTCTCGCTGTCTCTGCGGTTGACGCCATCGACAGCGCCCGGCGCTTGCGGACGCGCGACGGGGCGGACGCCGACCGCACTTGTTTCAATCGGCATTGTCTGGCACCTCCTCAGTTTCTGGGACATCATCCACCCAACCGACCATGGAACGGATGGGCTCGAACGACTGGCGATGGATCGGGCAAGGACCGTATTGCCGAAGCGCCGCGATGTGCTCGGCGGTACCGTATCCTTTGTGCTGCGCAAGACCGTATTCCGGATACGCTTTATCATACTGCATCATCAGGCGGTCACGCGTGACCTTTGCGATGATGGACGCCGCTGCGATGGACGCGGACTTTGCGTCGCCCTTGATGATGGACTCTTCTGGCATCGGCAATTTTTCAAGATGCACGGCATCGATCAGGACTTTCTGCGGTACGGGGTCGAGGCCGAAGATGGCCTCGTACATGCCATTCATCGTCGCCTGGTAGATGTTGACGCGGTCGATCGTCTTCGCATCGACGAGCACGGAACTTACAGCGATGGCCTTTTCTTGGATTTCATCGTAAAGTTCTTCGCGCACCTTGGCGGAAAGTTTTTTCGAATCATTGAGTTTCGGGAGGTAGAGGCCGCGCGGCAGGATGACGGCCGCGACGGAGACGGGCCCAGCGAGTGGGCCGCGTCCGGCCTCGTCGACGCCAGCCACGAATTCATATCCTTCTGCGGCGGCCGCATCTTCGTAGGCATAGAGCGCGGCGACGCGTGCGCGCTCGGCCTGCTCGCGGTCGTAACGCCGCACGAGGCGCGTGACGCCTTGGCGCGGATCGCTCCGCGCGGCCGCGATGACCTCCGCCCTTGCCTTCGAACCATCGGCAGGAAAGAGCGCCGCTTCGATTTCTTTGATCGTCATGATTCGGTTGCCTCCCCTGCCTGTGGCACGTCATCAAGCGTCACGAGACCGAGCTTGCCGGCACGGAACTCCGTCATGACAATGCGCACGGCCTTTTCCGTATCGACGACGCCACCCTTCACGAGACAGCCGCGCTTGCGGCCAATGCATTCGAGGAGCCCGTAGCCTTTCTCCGGCATGTCACCGGTGAGCTTGAACCGCTCCGCGAGGCGCTCGGGATAGCTGCGCCGGAGCGTCTCGAGAAGCAGGCTCGCGACCTGCTCCTGATCGTAGATGTCGTCATTGATCGCACCCGTGAATGCGAGCTTCAGGCCGACTTCCCTGTCCTCAAATTTCGGCCAGAGGATGCCCGGCATGTCGAGGAGATCGAGGTTTGCGCCGATCTTGACCCACTGCTTTGCACGCGTCAGCCCCGGCGTGTTCGCCGTCTTCGTCCGTGCGGCACCTGCAAGGCGGTTGATGAGCGACGACTTGCCGACATTCGGGATGCCGAGGATCATGCAGCGCGCCGCGCGTCCGCGCCCACCTGCTTTCACGAATTTCTCCGTCTTCGGCCGTGCGAGTTCCTCTGCCGCTTGTGTGAGCTGCTTCATGCCCTTGCCCTTGTTCGCGTCAATCGCGACGGCGTGGATGCCGCGCGCGCGAAAATACGCGAGCCACGCCTTCGTCGCTGTGGGATCGGCGAGGTCGGATTTATTGAGCGCGATGACGCGCGGCTTGCCCTTTATGATATCCGCCAGCATCGGGTTCGCACTCGCGGCCGGGATACGTGCATCGCGGAGCTCCACAACGACATCGACGAGCTTCAGATTCTCCTCGATGAGCCGCTGCGCTTTCTTCATATGCCCAGGGAACCACTGCAAGCTCGGCAGGTCCCTTTTTGTCTCTGTTGCTTCCATTCTCAATATGTCCTTTCAGCCCTTATATTTCGGGCTTTTTACATCATATCCGCAGGTATTCTGCAAACGTTTTTGTATACATTAAAAGAATCCCAATTTGCCGTACTATAGATGAGTCTCAGAAGTATTCTTCCTCGGCCGTCCGCGCTTTTTCTTTTCCGGCTGCGGAATCGGTTGAGAAAGGCCAAGGCGTTCAAGCTCGT